>JAITLV010000116.1 GCA_031277685.1 Sphingobacterium sp.
CAGCCATTGATAGCTGCTTACCGGCAGAAAGATCCAAATACATGCTGCAGTATCGATTTTCGTATAGGAACCATAACTATTTTTCTGATGAAGGCCATTATGGCCAAAATCAAAAAAGGCGACCTCGACACGGAGGTCAATATCCTCTGGGGGATCAAGAAGCTGATCAATCTATCGAAGGAAAAGATCTTTGAAGAATATGAAAAGATTTCGGAATCCCAGTTAAAAGCCAAAGAAGCCCATGCTATCATTAAGCAGACTGTGGCCGAAAATGGGCAGGATTTTAAACTGGATGATATTGCTTGGCAGCTCGGAATCAGTATGGACTATCTGCATCAACTTATCCATAGTTATTATGGGCTAAGCCCCCAAGAGCTGAAGATAGCATTTATGCTGGAGCTCGCCAAGAAGTATATCCTGGATGGTATGCACACCGATACCATAGCCTATGAAATGGGCTATGCTTCACCAAGCAGCTTTGCCCGCTTTTTTAAAAGGAAAACGGGCATGACGGCTACAGTGTTTTTTAGGAAGAATTGCCAATGAGTACCCATAAACCATTATTGTTGAATTAATTAATGTAAGCTAAAACCATGAAAACATTTAATCAAAAAGCCTGGATATTTATCCATAAGATCTGGAAAAATTTTAAAGGTAAACCACTTGACAAGAACACAACTATTGGGAGAAAGGTCTGTGGTAAATATAGGGCCTGGAAATATGGCCCGCTACATACTTTTATCGAAATGGCGGCCTCCGTTTTCCCTGAAAATTATCGTCTTGACGAAGAGGTTCTCCGGGCAGCAAATGCTGTTTGCAGAACTTATTCTCCAAGGGCTATGATTTATTACCTTTTGTCCCATGCGAAAAAGGTGGATTCACCAAGGCAGCCATTAGCCGTTAAAAAGCAGTATAGCTATGTGGCATGGCAAATAAACAATCTCCCAAAGGTGAATATCGTCACAACGCTCACCAAACATCCTCGTTTAATAGAAATTCGTGAAGAAACGTTGGAACTGTCTGCGGCGAAAGCCGAAATCCTGATTTTGAGCAGTGGTGGTGATTACTTCGAGGTGAATAAGCTCCTTTCGACGATTGACCTGACCCATAAGTATGTCATTATCTGTTCCGCTTTTGACGAAGCTACCATACGCGATCATATCCTTTATCGAATAGATCGCAAAATTACTCCAGTTTTTGAAAACGAAAAGCAATATCTCGCATTCATAGACGAAATTATCCAAGAAGCCACTACAATTCCTCTGAACAATTAACCGTAGCATCCCCTCCCAAGGGGATTTTTTATTGCTATACGCTTCCATTATTCTAAACCTGTATATACTACGCTCCAGATTCGGCCAAGTCGACCTGCTTTTTACACCCGAACTTTGGAATAAGTTACCGACGAAAAAGTTAGCGGGATAAAAACGAAGAAATAATAAAAGCCCGGTGGCTAGGCCGCGCCCAAGTTGCGCCGCTGAGGACAGACAAATGGATCAGGTAAGACAAAGTTGTATGAACAGGATGTACCAAATATTGAATACGATGACAGCCCTTTTCCGCTGGATCGGAAAGCTGTACCCGTCCCTGCGGACGCAGGTACATCTGCTGTTTATGCCAATGGCTTTGGTCTGTAAGCAGGTTAAAGACCCGCTTGAGCTGGATATTTTACCAGATCGAATTGCCTTCGCCCAAAAGAGAGTTGTACACCGAAGGTCGCACAACTGTAAAGGGGCGTTGTTCCCGAAATACCCGGATAATCTGAGAGGACTATCTGGGAAAGGGTCGGCTGCGTATCGGGATGCAAAGTCGGCCAGCGAGGTCTGCTAAAAGACAACCCATAAATGTTTAATTAACTAAAGTTTTTTGAGGCAACCTTTTTTTAATAAAAAAGACCACAACCATGATTTCAAAAAAGATTATTAAAAGAAGTTTAATTACCGTTGCATCGGCATTAAGTTTAATACTAGGTATCGCATTTGCGGTGAATGCAATGGAAAAGAAAGAAGAAGTATCAGCTAAGCATATTGAATACAAGGATTGGTATTTTACAGGAACAACGCCTGCGCAGGCGCTAGTTGCCAGTAATTACTCTCCGTCTCCGTCACCCAGCAAACCATGTGGCACAACTGCACAAATCACCTGTCACATTCTGGCTCCAGACAATGGTAGTGGGCAACCGGATCTGAGTGCAAATTCAGCCGACGGTAATCCGATTAATAGCGAAATTTCTTCTGCAAATTCGTCTTTGACCACTAATTCAACAGTGCTGTCATTTAGACTCAAATAGTTTAATCTATAGCAAGGCTGGCGTAAGTATCCTCTTACGCCAGCCTTGCTTTTATTACCTTAAAGTTTGTGGGACACCGCTTTGACGAATAACTTCCTCCGGTAAACAATAGGTATATCTTTTGTCCCCAGGCGGCAATGTAAACACGCTCAAATCACCATTTATTTTAAATTGCCTTTTTAGGGTAATCGCATAGTTAGGATCAAGGTTCAATCTTCGTAAATCAGACCAACGTGCTCCCCTAAAAATTAGTTCTTTTCGTCTTTCCTCCAGTACAAATCTTAGCGCCGCATCATTATTTGAAAAATCTGGCAATCGGAAAGTACTTACCCCGCTCTCATCACTTTTCCATCTATTTTCTAAAAGATGTCCTATCACTTCGAGCCCGGTTGATCGGTTTCCCATTCTGATCAGGCATTCAGCCTTGATTAAATAAAGTTCTCCAACAGTAGGGCCAATAAAACTTCCAACTTCCATTCCGGCATAATTACCTCTAAAGCCAATATGGCCCGGTGCCTTTTCAAAGAAAAACAATTGCTTCCGAAGATCATCATCCTGATACAGGTTATAAACCTCTGGTGGTACATCCGCATAATATTGAATCGTAGTAATTGCATTTGGAACATAAGCCAAATAAATTGTCTCTTGGTTGAATACCGCAAACGGAAAAGGTTTACTTCCATCGATCTCTGAATATTTTATCAGCTTATCGTCGATAGCTAGCGCCAAATCCGCATATTGTAGGGCGTGCTCATAATCCTGCATATACAGATATATCCTCGAAAGAAGGCATAAAGCAGCTACCTTAGAGGGTTTTGTAAGATCCTTAACATGTTCAGGCAGAAGACCTGCAGCTTCCTGGAGTAAAGCGATAGTTTTGTTATAACTCTCCTTCACTGTAAGTCTTTTAGACACGCTGTTCGGATCTGAAGAGTCCCGCCAGACGACCCCCAAGCCATTATTATCTTGCCCAGCCACATAAGGTTCGGAAAACACCTGACACAAGGTACTGTAAGCGAATCCTTTAATAAAGCAGGCATCACCTTTTAGAATTTTTCGATCAGAATCTTTTATGTTTTTGATTCGCACCAATGATTCTTCGATGATATTAGCATAAGTAATAGGCTTATAGGCAGACAACCATTGAAGGGAGATATCAGCTACCTCGTATTGTTGCTTCGGTTGCCAAGTGTAGATATCCTGATAGAATGTCGACTGCTCATTGTATGTTTCTTCCGGTAAAATATAATCGTCATCCCCCATTTCAATCAAACCTGTAAAGCCACCATTGATGGTCATTACATCGTTCATCAAGGCGAAAAGATCCGTCGCACTTTCCGGATAGGCCAAATTTGAATCAGGCTTTTCATCTAAATATTTGCTGCATCCTGTTAATAGGAGACTTAGCGTCACGAAATATGGTATTAAACTGCTATTTTTCATAATGGGTTAAAATTGAATTGTACATCCTAGTGCTGTGGAAAACGGTATCGGCATATTACCTACTTCCGGATCCCGACCTATTTTATTGGATCGCCAAATGATCCCAATATTCGAAAAGGTGGCATACACTCCAATATTTCGAACCTTGCCAAATGGATTTTTAAAAAGGTATTGCAGTTGAAGATCCTGTAAACGGACATTGTCGGCCGGATGAATATTCGCTTCCGAAACAGCGTAGAAATTGTCACGTTGTGTGCTGGCAGGATAGCGCATGGAGGGAACTGTCGTAAACCGCTCATCACCTGCTTTCTGCCATCTTTTTTCAAAGTCACTATGTGAGCTCCAGGAATTAAAAAGATCGGTATATCTTATCGTTTCAGCTAGAAAATGGTGTCCCAAGCGGTAAACGATATTGAAGGAAAGATTCCAATTACCGTAAGTAAAAGAATGTCTGAAATTGCCAAATATCTTTGGCAGGGCGCTTCCGTAATACTTTAAATTTTGCAGAGAGTCTGTTAATAAGCTATTATAATCCTTTGATACATTTCCTTGGAACCAGCCTTGTGGATCACCATTTGCAGGATCCAGCCCTTCAAAACGGTAGGCAAAGAGCGGGTAAAGTTCCCTGCCAGTTGTTGGAGCTAAAACCTTACCACCACTTGAAGCGTAATAATAACTACTCGATCCTATTCCCTTGTAGCTTTTGACTATGTTTTTAACTGCCGAAATGGAAAGGTCTACCGACCATCTAACTTTATTGCCAATATCCTTTAAAGAAAGCATCATATCCATTCCCTTGCCACTAATTTTCCCAATATTGCGGTTGATACTATAAAAACCGGTAGTTGGATCAATATCATCCGGAGCGATCAAGTCTACCGATTCCTTCGTGTACCAATCCACATTTAGTTGCATTTTCTTAAAAAGACCTACATCTATCCCCAGATTCAACGTATTGACTGTTTCCCATTTCATTCGCTCATTTGGCAAACTAGATACGATAGCAAATGGTAATCCCTGCCACATATCCGTTACTGTAGAATATTTAAGCACCGGTAATGTACTAAGTCGCCCTCCGGAATTACCAGCGCTACCGTAGGTACCCCTGATTTTTAGTTGATCAACAAAATCTTCATTTCTCAGAAAACTCTCCTTTTTTATATTCCAGGCTATCCCAGCCGACCAAAGTGGCTTCCATAGATCATTTGTTTTTACTCCAAATTGGTTTGAAGCATCTCTTCTCGCAGATAAAGACACGGTATACTTGTCTTGATAGGTATAGGCTCCATTTGCAAAAAATGAAACAAAGCGACGGACGGAGGAAGATATTCCACTACTGTTGGGAAAGAAAGCTGTTCCGCCCAGGATTAATGGATAGGCTTTGCTATGATCTATCGCCGTAGTAGTACCGGTACTTCTATTGTATCCATAATATGCGAAACTCGTAGAATTACTTCGTGTATTGCTGATTTCCGCTCCTGCAAATACATTGATTTCATGGTCTGTACCACCCCGACGATTGAATGCTATGGTCGCTCTTCCCCGATGACTGGTCATCGATGAAGTACCATGGTTCTGAATTTCACCTTCTGGAAAATTCCGGAGAACCCCATCTGGGGTCAATTGTGTAAAACGGTTTACGAGGTCGCGAACAAAGTAACTTTCCGCACCGTAGGCTAAAACCGAATTGCCTGTTTCTTTTTCAACACTATAGTTCAGGTTTAAAGTCAATGTTTTGAGCGGTCTATATTGCAAAGAGAAGCTCCCCAATAGGTTCTGCACAGGCGATGTCCCTTTGGAAGATTGCCAATCTTCAAGTGGTTTATACGACCAATCCAGCAGGCCTTCACTTGCCACCGTATCGATATAGCGCATATTATAGCCGTTGGGTATCGCTAAAAACTTACCATTTGGATCAACTAGCTCTGCATAGGGATACAGATTAGCTTTACCACCACCGGGATTAATGGGGTATCCGGGTACGCGCGGTCGTGTTAGCTCTTTTGAAAAAGTATAACTTAAAGCAGTATTGATTTCGACCTTAGGACTTAACCTAAAATCGTAGTTATTTTTTATCGTGATCCGCTGTCCAGAAGTTCCGACCTTCTCTCCCTGTCGTAGATTGGCACTCACGGACAATCTATTTGACTGCTGTGCATTACCCGATGAAATGGCGATATTCATCTGTTGTTCCACTGCAGTTCGATACAGGTATTTATTCAGATCCTTTCTGTAATCTCTATCTCGTAGGGAAGCGATATAGAGTTCACCTTCGGCCGCACTAATCAATCCCTTTTGCATCTTATCCAGGGTAAAGACAACTGGAGAAAATACTTTCGTTCTGCTACTGACGTTGTTCAGTGCGGCATTGTAGTAACCGTTTTCAAACAGAAAACTTTCAACATCAATAAAATCTGATGAACTCATCACCTTTTGGTAATATAGATCAGGTCTGGCTGTTGCCAGTGTATTAACTTTAACATCAATGGTCGTCTGGCCCTGTTTTCCCTTTTTAGAGGTGAGTACAATCACGCCATTTCCCGCTCGTGCACCCCAGATCGAAGCCGCCGCTGCATCACGCAGGACTGTAACCGATTCGATATCCTCAGGATTTATCAAATCCAGAGAACCCTCAAAAGGAAAATTATCCAGCACAATCAAAGGGCCCGACATTGCCGATGTAAAGCTATTCAGTCCTCTGATATTAAATTTATAAAGTTGATTGCCTACATCTCGTTTATCTTGGTATAATCCAGGCAGGAGCCCCTCTATTCGAGTCATGATATTTCCGGAGACTCGAGACCCAAGCTCTTTCTGTCCCATCTTTGCAAAACTTCCGGTGCTTCTTTCTTTAGGGATTGCTTGGTATCCCGTGTGATAGATTCCCACTTCATCCAATTTATTTTCTTTCGGAATGAGTTGGATCGTCAAAGGAAGTTTTTGAATATTGAACGTTACAGTGCTGGTTTGATAGCGTATGTGTGAGGCGATCAACTGGCCATTACTATTTTTTACCCCGATTTCGAAGTAGCCTTCCGCATTAGAGATTGTGGTTCGCTGATCGGTCACGATTTTGAGGGAGACATCCGAAACCCCTTTTCCCATACTATCTACTACCCTTCCTTTGAGTATCTGTTGTGCTGTTGCGATATATGCTACACCAATAGCAACACATGTAAGTAATATTCTCATGGTTGCATGTCAATAAATGGTGCGACATAGTTTCGATCAAGCAGATTCCGGAAAGTTTGGGTCTGGACATATTCATATTTATTGATCCATACATAATGTGGATAGCCCATAAACCGAAACATACTCTGCAATGAACCATCGAGAATAATCGTATTAAGATGCTTGCCCGGCTTGCCTTTATAGTACCTTTGATAAAAACGTTGTATTCTATCATATTTATCTTTGGTTTTCAACGGGTTGACCATCACAACAGCAATATCACTGGCAAATGATTTTTTGAAAAATTCAATTTCTTCTTGCTGAAATATACAGCTTGCGCAGGTCGTTGACCAAAAATCAAGCACAAGCAGTTTGCCCTTCAATTG
>JAITLV010000231.1 GCA_031277685.1 Sphingobacterium sp.
GTTTTTCAATCGTATTTAACTTGTTTTTTTAAGGCATTGAAGAACATAAGAGCATTTATCTTATTAGCTCTTATGTTTCATATGTTTAGTTTATCGGCTCAGACGCCCCGCAGGGACAGTGGGGCAGATGAGCCACTAGCTATCCGCGGAACAGTCATATCATCAATCGATGGAAAACCAATCCAAGGGGTGTCTATCCAAGTGCAAGGTGAAAAGGGTAGGGCTTCGTCCAGAAATGATGGCTCTTTTTCGTTATCAGTTTCAAAATCTAAAGGCACGGTCTCATTTTCCCACATGGGTTTCAGGCGATTAGAACTGACTTATGTTGCTGGGGTATCATTGCAAGTGAAATTGATACCGATAGAGAATCAATTGGATGAGGTGGAAGTAGTCTCTACAGGGTACCAAAAAATTCCGAAGGAACGGGCGACGGGAAGTTTTGTGCAGGTGGATAGTAAAACCTTGCAGCGCAATCCCGCGACGAATATATTAGCGAGGTTGGATGGTGTCACCAATGGTTTGTTGCTCGATAAAAATGCGGGTAATCCTGATAGGCTCAGCATAAGAGGGCGCAGTACGCTATTTTCCAATACGCGTCCGCTTATTGTAGTCGATAATTTTCCTTTTGAGGGTGATCTTGATAACATCAATCCCAATGATATAGAGAGCGTCACCGTGTTAAAAGATGCAACAGCAGCATCAATTTGGGGTGTTCGATCCGGAAACGGCGTCATTGTCCTTACAACAAAGAAGGGTAAAACGGGAACGACAATTGATTTTACTTCAAATTTCCTGATCGCCAAAAAGCCTAATTTGTTTTACCAAAAACAGCTTAGCTCAAGTGAATTTATTGATGCTGAAATCGATCTTTTCCAAAGGGGCTATTACGACAAAGACATCAATACGGGATATAAAAATATTTCACCAGTTGTTAGCCTCCTGGAAAGAGTAAGGTCCGGAGATTTAGACCAGGACGTGGCTAAAGCTGAAATTGATGGGTATAGAGCGCATGATGTACGCGACGAGCTCACAAAATACTTCTATCGTAATAAAATTCAAAATCAGCAGCAGCTTAGTATAACGGCCGGTTCTGATCGGGTGAAAAGTCTCATTTCTTTGGCTTATGACCGTTCGTTAAGTGAAAGCGTAACAGCAGATAATACGCGTTTAACTATTCGCAACAACAATCAGTGGAACTTGATAAAAGACTATCTGCAAGTAAGTTCCGATCTATGGTATGTGAAAAATAGCAGTAAAGAAAGTAATGCATACGGTTATAATCCTTTGTATCCTTATGAAAGACTGGGAGATAATGGACGCGCACTTGAAGCCTCTACGATGAGTACGTTAAGAAGGGCTTATACAGATACCGTCGGAAATGGCTACTTGTTGGACTGGAAATATCGTCCTTTGGAGGAGGTTCAAGATGGTTTAACACGATACCAGAATGTGGACCAGCAACTCCGTTTTCAACTCGGTGTCCGCTCCAAAATATATCGTTCGTTTAAAGTTGCAGCTGATTATATGACGAGCAACAATTGGATCGACAACAGCACCTTATATGATCAGCGATCCTTCTATACGCGCAATTTGATCAATCAATTCTCGCAGGTTGATCTCGTCAATAAAACTGTTGTGCGACCGATTCCTTTGGGGGATATTTTAGATGCAAGTGAGACAAGGATGCAGTCTCACTATGGACGCATACAGCTCGACTGGGACGAACGTGTAGGCACACAGCATCGGATTAGTGGTCTAATCGGAATGGAGTGGCGTAAAGATAAAAGCCTGTTTGACAGCCCCGGATATTTGTATGGCTATAACCCAAAACTGGAAAGTTATTCAGAAGTGGATATTTTCAATTCTTTTCCACTTTACCACAATGGCGGGTATTCCATGATCAGCAAAGGAGGAAGCCGTATCCGGCAACAGGACAATAACCGTTCTTGGTATGGCTTATTTTCTTATTCCTATCGGGACAATCTGACCATAACGGGTAGTATACGTAAGGATGAATCAAATATTTTCGGCGTCTCAGCAAACCAAAGGGGTGTTCCGCTTTGGTCTTTAGGGGCTTCTTATGGGTTTCAACAGTTTCTTAAAAGCGATAAAATCGATTATTTAAAACTGCGAGCTACCTATGGGTACAACGGTAATGTCGATAAAAGTACTACCGCTTATCTTACATCAAAACTCTATAGAAATACGAATTTGTGGGGAAAACCCATGGATATCATTTTAAACCCGCCAAACAGTTCGCTTCGTTGGGAACGGGTACAGAATATAAATGTTGGTGTAGATATCAGTCTGATGAAAAATAGAGTAGGTGGCACGCTTGAATATTTTCAAAAAAATGGCAAAGACTTGATGGGACAGAGCCCTGTTGCGCCACAAGTGGGAGTGGTAGAATTCTATGGAAATGTAGCACGAACATCGACTTCTGGTGTTGATGTTCAACTTTGGTTTAATTGGTTTGAAAAGAAAGCAATTCAGGTAAGAACAGATCTTATTTTTAATCAGGTCAAAGATAAAGTAACAAGCTATTATAGGGTTCCCGGAGCTAATAAGGACATTGTTTCCAGCACGGGCATTGTTCCCATAGAAGGATATCCCATTAATACATTGGTGCTATACCGATTTAAAGGTCTTAATGCGGAGGGTAACCCTTTGGGGATAGTCGATCATGGGATTACCGACGCGTACAGTACGATTTTAAACAGTAATGACAGGCAAAGTATCAATTTTATGGGATCTCGGCTTCCGACGAAATTTGGCAGTCTCAGAAATACTGTCTCATTACGAAACTGGGAGTTTTCATTCAATATCGTTTATAAACTGGGGTATTACCTCAAAAGACCTAATTCCTTTAATTCCAATGGTCTTATCGGTGGGGAATATCGGTTTGCTGACTATGACCAGCGCTGGCAGAATGCTGGTGACGAAAACCGTACAAACGTTCCGGCATTTGTCTATCCAGCCAATATAAACCGAGAGAGTTTTTACCAAAATTCGGACGCATTAGTTATTAAGGGGGATCAACTGCGTGTACAGGATATTCGGGTTTCTTATGTCTTCGCACCCTTTACTAAGTACCAAAATTCGAGACTGAATCTCTATTTATACTGCTCCAATATTGGTCTTTTATGGAAAGCAAACAACAAGGGACTGGATCCTAATTTCTTAACGGGTTATCCAGCTCCTTTTGAAACTACACTTGGTTTGAAATTTAACTTTTAACAAGATGAGAAAATATATTTTATCAGTCTTCCTGCTAGCAGTTGTAACTGCTTGCTCGAAAGGATTTCTCGAAGAAATACCCAATAGTAATATTTTAACACCCGAACAGGTGGAAGATTTCCAGCGCTTATTGGACAATTCGGAACAAGTTGGCGTAACTGCGGTACTTCCACAATTGGCTGCTGATGAATATTACATCAGCACGGAAAAGGATTGGCTGGCTTCGTTAACAGCGACAGAACGCAATTCGTATATATGGGCCAAGGATATCTTTGGAGGCGAGCTAGAGATTAATGACTGGAATGCGCCTTATAAAAGTGTTTTCTATGTCAATAATATCATCAGCGAGATTGATAAACAGTTTAAGGAGGGTTCCGTAAAGGTTGAGTTACGAGATATTTATGGTCAGGCACTTTTTCATAGGGCAAAGGCCTATTATGATCTGGTAAAAAACTTCTCGGTACCATTTGATGCCCAGACGCAGCATACTGATCTTGGGGTGCCAATTCGAAAAGACCCCTCAATTGACTATTCGGCACAACGGGCTACGGTGAGCGATTGCTACGATTTTATTTTTGATGACCTCAAAAAGGCCCTCACATATCTTGCTTATGATACACCCTTACTCGAGCGGAATAGGGCAACCAAACTGGCAGCCTTTGCACTGCTGTCAAGGATTCATTTGTATCGGAGAGAGTACGATCAAGCGGAGCAGTATGCGGATAGTCTCTTAAGTCGCTATGATAAGTTGATCGATTACAATAAGATTTCGAAAACTTCCAATACCCCATTTACTAAGACAAATGATGAACTCATCATGTATGGTGCAACCGACGTGTACCGAAATTCTGGTCAGATCAATAGTAGCCAGACGGTTTTTGTGGACAGTACGCTCATCAAAATGTATGCTCCAGATGATCTCCGCTTATCGATTTATTTCATTAACAATGGCGGAAAGTATACTGTAAAGCGTGGCTATAATGGAACCGGATTAACACCTTTCAATGGCTTTGCCGTAGACGAAGTTCTGCTCAATAAGATCGAGTGCCTAGTGAGGCGGGGCGAACTCGGTCAAGCTTCAGTATCGATGCAGCGATTGCTGTTAAATCGCTATAAGACGGGAACATATAATCATGTGGCTTTTGCCGATCAACAGTCGGCTTTACAATTTGTACTCCAAGAACGACGAAAAGAATTGGTATGGCGTTGCTTGCGCTGGGACGATATCAAACGTCTCAACAAAGAGGGAAAAGGAATCGTATTATCGCGCAAACTAGGAGATGCCGTCTATAGGCTTGAACCTAATACGCCCGGTTATGTATTCAATATACCCCAGGATGAAATAAATAGAAGTGGAATAATTCAAAATATACGATAATGTTAAAATTTAAAATATTGTTTGTGTTGTTCTTTGCCTTTGGAACAGCACTTTTCGCACAAAAGTTAACGATTAATGGTCAAATAGATAGGCAATTAAAGGTCGATTCGCTGCTTTTTCGGTATGCCACCAATTTTGTTGATCAGGAGAATTTGTATGGAAAAGGGGAAGAGGTAATGGTGAAAGTAAAGCATGGACGGTTTCAAATACAGCTCGATAGTTTGCCTGCTACATTTTATGCATTTTTTCGTCTGCCCAAGAATTATTCGAAAGATATATCCGAAGACTATAGGATACTGGGAAATATTGGAAATATTTTAAGTTTGAAAGCGGATATCCCCGTAGGGTTGCAGCTGTCTCAAGCTGGAGTGACTTTTTCAGGAGGACAAAAATCTTCTCTCGACTGTCAGCTGGAACTCTTTAGATTAAAAAAGAAACTGAGCGATAGACTTATTGCCCTAAAAAATAGTTTCGGCTCTTTTGACAAGAAAACTACGGAAAAGCAGATCAATGAATATTTGAGCGCCTATAGGTCAATGAACCTGAACGCATGCCTGGAAGCTAAAAGATTGGTTGCTTCATACGCTCAGGTTCTTGATACGATGACCGCGAACACGGTCTATTATGATTTTATTGGAAGTACTAAATGGAATGAAATCAATAGGATTAACTGGTGGGTTGATTTCAGTCCTGACAACGTACGAACATATGTGGCAAAGTACTACAATCAATATTATACAGATGAACTATCTTATGGCGATCCGAAAAGCTATAGGGGGGAATCGAATGAGTATCCGAGATTCTTGGCGTATAAGGCATTTACTGATCTTTTTCAAAGCATGACTCTGCTAGGCCGTCGGATAATCCCGAACGTGGCTCTTGCTGATCTGCTTATTTCGGAACGCTATAAGGGAAATTTGTATGATCAGGTCGCATTTTCGTCTTTGTTGATGCGTGGTACGAAAGAGTATTTGGATGATATGTATCTCACTAGTTTAATCGGAAATCTGAAAAATGAGGATTTCAGGCAGTACGTCATCGATTTAAGACAGAAGCGAACAACACGTAAAAAGTCATTTCAGTTTAAATTGGAAGATGAGAACAGGAAAATGGTTACCAATGCTGATTTGAAAGGGAAGGTGGTCCTCTTGGATTTTTGGTTTACCGGATGCAGGGGATGCCTGGCATTACATAAAAATATGGAACCTGTAAAAGAGCATTTCAAAAATAATCCCAATTTTAAATATGTCAGTATCTCGATCGATAAGAAAAGAGAAAATTGGTTGAACTCATTGCAAAAAGGGGAGTATACCGATAAAACCGATGTAAAACTATGGACTGGCGGACAAAATGATAAACATCCGATCATTCGCTATTATGAAATAGGTTCTTACCCAACGATGATCCTTATTAGCAAAAATGATGATGTAGTGGTTATGAACCCACCCAATCCGCAAACTGAGCGGAACAGAAATGCATTAATCAAAATGATCAGCGATTCTTTGAATGAATAGTTAAAGGGGAGCGAACTCCCCTTTATTTTTGCTACCTAACATAAATTCCTTTATCATTATTCATAGGCTCAATTAAGCCGGCGGCATGAAGTGATGATGCTGTTGTGGCGTCAAAGCTGTCTGGAACAGTTCCCGCTGTGCTGGTCCGTCGCCAAGCACAGTTCTCTTCGCTTGTTTGCTCGCAATTGTTTGAATCATAATCACCCGGAGATGCTAATTTTTCATAGTCTCCCGAAGATGACCCATTTACGTAAACCTCTCCAGCGAATCTAGTTGTTTTAACCGCTTTTTGAGTAAACGACTGCGTCATAACTGCGCAGCCTAGGAGTGCTACTCCAAATAGCACTTGTCCTAATTTTTTAAATTTTTCCATTTTTTTGGATTTTAAAATGTATAACTTGTATTCTTACAAGGGCAAAGAGTCCCGCAATCAGCCAAATAAGATTAAAGACGATATGCGTTTTCCAGCCCATAGATTCGATCACACCACCACAGTGACAGAGCTTTTTGTCTGCAAACCGGACCATCAAACTTAGGTAGAGGGTAAATACCCCCATCAATAGGGTTGATGCCCACAGTGCATAGCGCCTAATCCGATATACAGGCACAATCAGCAGGATAGCCAGCACAATCTCCAACGTTGGAATACCGTAGCCAATCAGTTTCGCGTAAGCGCCCAGATAGGGGATCTTGCTATTACCTCTGATGAAAGTTGCCATGTTCATAAACTTGGCCCAGCCCGTATACATGTATAGAAATGCATAACCATAGATGATCACATCAGGCAGACGGCGATAGATCGAGCGCGCAATCCGGCGGATTAAACCACCGCGTTTGCTGAAGCTCGCCGGCTGCTCCTGTTGATGTACCGATACTGTGATGCGCTTTTCCATAAGCTTGTTTGTGTTGTTGTGGTTTATGTTTGTTTGCTGCGGAGCCCTTCGGCCGGAGACCGATGGATTTCCTGGTTGACCTTGCCACTCACCGGCATCGCGGGAACAGGGCAAATTTTCGGCGGTAATGTCTTGTCTTCATACTTTAGTTTTTAGTTTGTTTAGCAAAGTTAGTGCGGCAAATAGCCAACGACCTGTAGTTTTGGCGGCCTAGTAATCTATTTTTTTAGAAGGCCAACTGCATTTTGTCCAGTAACAGTCTAAAGCGGCTAGGCTTCCTTGTTGCGGTAATCTGTCGGAGAAAGGCCTATTTTCCGCTTGAATAACTTGCTAAAGTAGTCGGGGTCGGTATAGCCGGTTTCCAATGAAATGGCGACAATGCTGAGCGTACTTTTCCGCAGCAGCAGGCAGGCGCGGTCGAGCCGGCTCTCGCCAATATATTGACGGATGCTTTTTTTGAGCTGTACCGCGGCAATACGGGAGAGCTGGCTTTTGGTCCAGCCAAACTGCCTACAAATGACGCAGATGCGCAGCGCCAGGTCGTCGTTGTAATTGCGCAACAGGTAATCTTGCAGGGACTGCCCCGCAGCAGCAAGCCTGCTGTTAGTGGCCTGCCGCTGTCGGGACAATTGCTTGTGATACCGCGTGATGCACTGCTCGAAAGCGCACAGTACAGCGAGGGAATCTTTGAACTTCCGGATTGGACTGAACCGTATTTTGTCCAAGAGGGCGCACACAGCTTTCGACAGGGGGATGTAGGGCAAGAAAATGGCGGCAGGGCTGGCACTGAGCCAGACCGAAAGCAGCTCGGCAAAAGCCGGAAAATGCATTTTCAGGTCGCAAGGCCATTCCTGGTCAATGCTGATGAGCATAAATCGATGCTCGCCTGCAGGAAACTGAAGCAGGTATTCGCCGGCAGGATGATAGCCCAGGCAGATACTGGTGCTGGGTATACTGAACAGGTGCTGCGCCTGCCCGTACAGTGCTAACTCGCCTTCAAAGAGTACCACGAGGCTACAACAGGGTACAGCCACCGAATAGGGAATATGCATCGCCGCTGTGCTGCTGATTTCAACGAGCTGGATATGGACGCCAAGACAGGGACGCGACTGCAGGGCAATACGGCAATCGGGCAGGTGGATCAGCTCCCAAGGGACAGCCTGCAGCGGATACCGCACAAAGTCGGGCTTACTGCGTGTGCTGATGGGCTGGATGCCGCGTATGGCGAGAAATGGCGCAATATGAAACGGACTTTTCCTCATACGATTTTGGCCTAATAAGCATCCGTACGCTGGAAAGTCCAGAGCCGCTCGAAATTACCGCCAACGAACTCCGGTTCGCTGCGCAGGCAATCGGCTCGCGCTGAACGGTACCTGATCCAGATACCTACTGTAAAAGACAGATTGCCCGTGGTTGTAGACAGGATAATATCCTTGGCATCTTCATCTGTAAGCCGTTTCTCTTTTCGAAAGGGGATGGGCAGGCCCAGGCCCCAGCTAGAGGCAATGACCGCACTCATGCGTGCAGTAAACTCGGGCGATAGCTGGCTGATCTGCCGGAGCTGTCTTTCGTTAAAGTCAAAATGCTCGCACAGAAAGTTTTTAAAATCAAGCCTGACGCGTTGGATCTGCAGCGCTCGGAAGTCTTGGGGAGCCGATAATAGGGCCTGCTGGAAGCGGATAACTCCAGCGGTATCAAAGGAATTTTTCATAATCAAGTTCGCTTTTTTGAATGAACTACAAAGAAAAATGCTATTTAAATCGCTGTCAAGGTCTCTTTGTGGGAGATTTACAGAATGTGTAAGGTTCTGTACATTCTGTACCGTACTTTCTGTTTTCAGTTGTATCTAAGCCAAAGCGGTGATAACTACAAGTTTATATAATTATCTATTTGCTTGCTGTTTTTATCTATTATGCTGATTTTGAATAAAGTAAAGATTACTTTTATTGCTATGGTTACAAAAAGGAATAAAAGTTTGAAAATAGGCGTATACAGTTTGGGTATTCTGCTTTACGCCATTTGGATCAATATGGGGAGCGCCATCGATCATCTGTCGGCCCGTTGGCACAGGCCGAATACCTTCTTTTTTATCGGGGCTACCGTGGGCCTGCTCGTGCTGTATGCTTACTTCATTGCCTGGATGCTCCATTGGGTTTACGCTGCGCGATCGACGATTATCCAGGTTTTTAACCATCGGCTCTTGCGCTACCGGGCACT
>JAITLV010000289.1 GCA_031277685.1 Sphingobacterium sp.
AATGCGGTGATCTGGTTCTTTCTTTCTCATTGGTGGTCTTGGACCACCGGGTCTTTTTAATGCCAAATGTTTAAAAATTAAACGGTTATTTCCTTAATTAATATATCTCTAAATTCGTCGGCAGTCATAGATCCTAATTCTACCGAGCCATGTTTACGTACAGAAACTGTGCCATTCTCCACCTCTTTTTCCCCTACAATCAACATATAAGGAAGCTTTTTCACTTCGGCGTCTCTGATTTTTCTGCCCACCTTCTCGTCACGTAAGTCTATCAGTCCGCGAATATCGGAATTATTTAGCGAATTCAAAACATTTTGAGCATATTCTTCGTATTTTTCTGACACCGGCAAGACGATAAATTGCTCTGGTGCAAGCCATAACGGAAATTGCCCAGCACAATGTTCGATCAATACGGCTACAAAACGCTCCAAAGATCCGAATGGTGCACGGTGAATCATTACTGGGCGATGCTTCATATTGTCACTACCAGTATACTCTAATTCAAAACGTTCTGGTAGATTATAGTCAACCTGAATGGTACCTAACTGCCATTTACGCCCCAGGGCATCCTTCACCATGAAATCCAATTTTGGACCATAGAAAGCAGCTTCGCCATATTCAACCACAGTTGGTAATCCTTTTTCTTCCGCAGCCTCTATAATTGCTGATTCAGCTAATGCCCAATTTTCATCAGTCCCAATATACTTGGTGCGATTTTCAGGATCACGCAACGATACCTGTGCAGTATAATCATTAAACCCTAAAGCACCAAATACATAAAGCACCAAGTCAATTACTTTTTTGAACTCATCTTTGACCTGATCCGGACGACAGAACAAGTGCGCATCATCTTGGGTAAAGCCACGCACACGAGTTAAACCATGTAGCTCACCCGATTGCTCGTAACGATATACTGTACCAAATTCGGCAAAACGAACAGGTAAATCTTTATAAGAACGCGGTTTCACCTTATAAATCTCACAGTGATGTGGGCAATTCATTGGTTTCAACAGAAACTCTTCACCTTCAATCGGTGTTTTGATCGGTTGAAATGAATCCGCACCATATTTTTCATAGTGACCAGAAGTCACATACAATTGCTTATGTCCAATATGGGGAGTGACTACAGGCTCGTACCCCGAATTCAACTGTGCTTTTTGTAGAAAATCAATCAGTTTTTGACGTAAAGCCGCTCCTTTTGGTAACCATAAAGGTAAACCTGCTCCAACTTTCTCAGAGAATGCAAAAAGCTCCAACTCTTTACCCAACTTACGGTGGTCGCGTTTTTTTGCCTCTTCAATAAACTTCAAATATTCAGTTAGCTCCGATGCTTTAGGAAACGTTACGCCGTAAATACGGGTTAACTGTTTGCGAGACTCATCACCTCTCCAATACGCACCAGCTACGTTAGTCAATTTTATTGCTTTGATAAAACCTGTATTTGGAATATGAGGGCCACGACATAAATCCGTAAATTCTCCTTGCGTATAGAAAGTAATCTTTCCATCCTCCAAATCTTTGATTAAATCCAGTTTATACTCATCCCCTTTTTCGGTAAAATAGGCCAGAGCATCCGACTTAGAAACTGCCTTACGCTCAAATATTTCCTTACGTTTAGCCAGCTCCAACATTTTATCCTCAATGGCTTTAAAGTCATCCGAAGAAAATTCGCGATCACCAAAATCCACATCGTAGTAAAACCCGGTCTCAATTGCCGGACCAATCCCAAACTTAATTCCAGGATACAAAACTTCCAAGGCCTCAGCCAACAAGTGAGCTGAAGAATGCCAAAAAGTAGATTTTCCTTTTGTATCATTCCAGGTCAACAGTTTAACGCTAGCATCTTCTTCAATGGCACGGGCAGAATCCCATACTTCACCATTCACCTCAGCAGCAAGGACATTTCTTGCTAAACCTTCAGAAATTGACAAGGCAATTTCTGCTGCAGTGATTCCTTTTTGATATTCTCTAACGGAACCATCGGGTAGTGTAATTTTAATCATTTACAACTATGATCTTTATATTGTTAAAAAATAGAAAACACAAAACAACATGTACAATTATGTTATTACACTTATGTTTTCAATAAATAAATTATGAAACAAATTTAGCAAAAAATCTGTTAATAACAGATTTTTTATGATCTCTTGTCCCTTTTCAGCTATCCTTCCTTCCGGTTAACAGCAGATTCAAAAATTAAGCAGCAAAAACACGAGTTCTGTAAAATTCCAAAACTGTCCTTCAATTTTCAATCTGATAAAAATGACACGAATCCTACCGAAAACAATAAGACAAATTGAGCATATCATTATTTATTTACTACCTTTGCAGACTCAAATTTTAACTATGTCGAATCAAGTACCAGAAGACGGAACACAATTACCCTTGATGGAAGAGTTTTACACCATCCAAGGGGAAGGGTACCACACCGGGACTGCTGCTTATTTCATCAGATTGGGTGGTTGCGATGTTGGTTGCCACTGGTGCGATGTAAAAGAAAGCTGGGATGCGTCTATCCATCCACTTACAGCTGCAGATTCAATTATTGAAAATGCAAAAAAATATCCTGCTAAGACGGTTGTGATCACAGGCGGTGAACCATTGATCTATAATTTGGATTACCTTACAAAAGGTCTCCATGCTGCGGGCATAAAAACTTTTATTGAAACATCAGGAGCGTATCCATTAAGTGGCGAATGGGATTGGATATGTCTTTCTCCAAAAAAATTCAAGGCTCCAAGAAAAGACGTCCTCGATGCCGCCGGTGAGCTCAAGGTAATTG
Organism: Sphingobacterium sp.; assembly: GCA_031277685.1. Taxonomy (GTDB): domain Bacteria; phylum Bacteroidota; class Bacteroidia; order Sphingobacteriales; family Sphingobacteriaceae; genus Sphingobacterium. The sequence goes on from JAITLV010000289.1 coordinate 2,783, forward strand.
TTTTCAATAAAAGCGACTTCGCCTGGGGGGAAGAGTATGCACAGTTGGTTGGTCCTGATTGCAGATTATACCTTCAGCCTGAATGGTCCAAATCCAAAGAAATGACTCCGTCTATTATTGACTATGTCAAAGAAAACCCAAAATGGGACATTTCCCTACAGACACATAAATTTCTGAATATTCCTTAACCAGAATATAAAAGAAATAGACATCATAAAAAAAGCATTCAATTGATATAGATTGAATGCTTTTTTTATGATGATATTGTAGTATAGTCTATTTCATAAAACCTAAATCACTTTACATATTCTTTTATAAAGGAATCAAGTTCCAACGTTCTAGTCTCCTCTCCTTCTTTATCCCGTACTAAAACTTTACCAGCGCTATCGACATCCAAAAATAGGAGCTTAGGCTGGACAACAATCTTCCCATTCTCATCCAGCAAACCTATTTTACCATCTTCAGAGAACAACAAATAATTATTTAAAAACTTACTTATATTTTCTTTCTTATCGAGTAAGATCTTTCCATCTTGTGTAGCCAATCCAAAATTTCCATCTTTTTGAAAAATAGCCAATCGCTCCGTTGCTGGAGTCAACCAATCAAATCCGGTCTTATTTACTTTATTCCCCTTCTTATCCAATAGCCAGAAGTAGTTATCCTTGTCCGAAACAATCGCTACCTGATCATTAAAATAAGCCAGGGAGAAAAGTGAACAGGGAAGAACCTCCTCTCCTGTCGTACGTTTTATCCCATAATATTCATCATTCGTATCCTTGTCTTTCACCATGACCCATTTAAGAGACCTATCCAATGGAAAAGTATCCTCAAACAGGCTTACATCTTCCCCCTCTTCTGTATGACCACTCCCTGATATGTCAACCACTTTAATATCCTGAGGCAATTTAAATCCCTCTGCAGCTGGCACATTAGATAGCTTAGTTGTCTCGAAACCTAAATCAGCATTTGAACCTAACGACAATTTAAGCACTGCTCCCGGAAGATCGTTCACAAACGAAAAAGCAGTCATATAATAAGTTGGCACTGCTTCAGAATACCATACAGTTGCTTCTGCTGAGTCTGCCTGATTTTTGATAAACAATTTTGCTTTTTTACAGGTGACCCCGGCAACATTCTCTATTTCCCCTAAATCCTGCATCCAAACATAAGGGCCTTCCGATTCCTTCAGTTTATTGCTAACAACTTTATAAGACGGATGGTAAGACTCAGCTGTGACAATATCGTCGCCAGCTGAAAAAGAATATGTTTTCGCTAATTTCCGATTCAGAATAGCATGTTCCTTTTGGTTCACAACAACGGAAGAATAATTGGCATCAGCTAAGATTTCTACATTCTTATACGCCATTTTCCCTTTCAGAAAAGGCTCATAGAACTCTTTTGCAAATTCGGGAATCTCATTTTCAAACTTTTCAGGCGAAATCTCACCTTTAAACACCAACTCCATCTGCCATTGTTTATCCTGTCCATGTACTACAGAAATGGACAAGCCGAACAACAACGCTACTTTGAATAAATTCTTCATAAGAATGATAAATATGTAGCTAAATAACAAAAGATAGACCAAAAAGTCTATCCTTCGGTTATATTTTTTATTTAATTGTTTTTTGTTCCCTCAATTTTTAGCAAAAGCACCAAAAATTTAAAAAAAACCTGCATGAAAAGCGATTACAGCAACACAGTTTGTTTTGTCTTTACCGCCTCATCACAAGCAAGGGCTATACGTAAACTGTTAAGAGCATCTTCCATCGAAGAAGTCAGATCTATATCCGTTAGAATTGCCTGCTGAAAGAATCGTTGCTCCCGATTACACAGCTCCTGATGATCTGGTTCATCCGACAAGTTAATCCATTCATCTTTTCTAACAAATTCATTATTTAGGTCTAAATCAGCATAATGCACCCTTAGACTTTCGGTTTGCGTATGTGCAGCTACAGAATCAGATTTACCTTCGTTGCTTGCTTTGTCAGCGACAATTGATACTGAACCATGGGGACCGAAAACATCTTTCACAAAAAATGCATTTTGACTCACCATAGGTCCCCAGCCCGCTTCATACCAGCCTACGGAACCGTCCTCGAAATGCAACTGTAGTTGACCATAATTATAGTTCCAATTTGGAATATCATCAGTAAGCCTAGCCCCTATTGCCGAAACACGTATTGGTTTAGCGCCTACCATTTGACACATTACGTCAATGTAATGAACACCACAATCAACGATCGGACTCAGACTCGACATCAGATTACGATGCACATCCCACATGTAGCCATGGCTCTGTTGATTGAGGTTCATACGCATAACCAAGGGTTTTCCCATAGTCTTCGAAATCTCAATAAACTTAATCCAGGAAGGATGATAACGTAAAATATACCCTACCACGAGCTTTTTATTATATTTTATAGCAGCTTGCACCACCTCTTCTGCCGAGGAAACGTCTTCTGCCAGAGGTTTCTCGATAAAAACATGAGCCCCTGATTCAAAAGCCTTAATGGCATACTCTTTATGTGTATCCGGATAAGTCGCTATGCAGACAGCATCAGGTTTTGTTTGCTCCAATGCCTCCTCATAAGATTCAAAAAGCGCATATTCGGAACCTAACTCTGCATTGAGCTTCCTTTTACTATCTCCCCTAGCAACCAAACCCACGATCTCAAATCCATCCAGATCATGATAAGCTTTCGCATGGGAAGCGCCCATATTACCACATCCTACAACTAATATTTTAATAACTTGCATCAATTATTCATTTAAACTTATTGCTATTTTATTTTCTCAATCCATCTAATGCAAAAGCAGATCCCGCGCCCAATAACGCACCAGCTACTACGTCTGAAGGGTAATGCACTCCAAGGTACATTCTAGAGTAACCAACACCAGTAGCCCAAAGTAATGAAGGTGCGACCACATACCATTTTGAATAAGCACGTGACAAAGAAGAGGCTGTCGCAAAAGCAGAAGAAGTATGACCAGAAGGAAATGAATAGCCACCGGCTGTGCGAATAGCTATAAAATTTGGATATTTTTTAAACGGACGGCTCCTTTTGATCAAATGCTTTATTCCTACATTAACTAATGCGGTCACCGCAGTGCTGCTCGCCACATAAAGCGCATTTTGACGCATTGCTTTATCATTATTGATTGCCCCCGCAACCAATAAACCAACGGGTACCGCAACCTGCACATAATTATTTATGTCAGAAAGGACTTTGAAAGTCTGTGTCTGGGGCTCAGTTCTGGTTTCGGCAATAGACTCCAAAATACGAATGTCTAAAGTGGAAGCAGGTTTTTCCTGAGCAACGGTAGCACTAGTCGAACATCTAACCCAAACTATTAAAATAAATACGATCCTTTTCATCTCTATAGATTATTTTCCCATACCATATCCACCCCTATTCATCCCTCCTGTATTCGACAATAGCAACAGAACAATATCGTACCTATCGCTCAACGCCATCGCTTTCCATCCGGAACAAGATCAAACTAAAAAAGGGTTCATGCCCTAAAAATAAGGAAATTTCCAATAGTTGCCAGCCTATGTTTCAAACTTTATAGAAAACAGACAGAAATTTTAGCGATTTAAAATCGTCATAACGCAGATCTTTAAACTTTTTAAATTGATATTTTGTATTTCCCATTAATTTACTATACATTTGCTTCCGGTTATTAATACAAACATGGTCTATACTTACGTACATCATTTTCATTTACATCATCGCCATTGTGGCGATATGTTAATTTAATGTGTTCTTACGTAGAATACCTTCCCTCTTGTTTGATTTCTTATTATTAATAATTTACTGCTAACATTTATAAAGCGTTGAAAAAT
>JAITLV010000299.1 GCA_031277685.1 Sphingobacterium sp.
GAGGCCTTGTCTTTTCACCTCCTCATTCCCGCCATTCACCGAGTTTTCCAGATAGTTGGTCTAAAGCTGATAGGCTAGGGGCGTATTGTGTCGTAGTTTTGAGTCAACAAATAAGAACAACCATCATGAGCATAGCTAGAAATGCTCATGATAGCTTCATCACCGATAAGGAACAAATTATTTGGATGAAAACAACTAACACAATAAAATAAAGACATTATGAAAACGCTAGTAAAAACATTCGCAGTAGCAACCTTAATCGCAATATCTACTTTCGCTATGGCAGCTGACAAACCTGCATCGAAATCAGAGAAAGCAAACGTTAACCTTTCTACAGCAGACCTGGCACTAGAGCATTATGTTGCTGTAACGACCGAAGGCGAATCAGCAGGGGTGGAGCAATTATTTGCTGAAGATTTTAGCCAGAAGGTTAATTCAACTACAAATAGCCGCGACGAGCTGGTCAAATTCTTTAAAAAGCAAAAGGGAGAGAAACTAAACTGTACAGTAAGCAGCGACATTATCGAAGAGTCGGCCGATTATATGGTTGCTAAAGTGACCTTGAAATTTGAAAATTTCACCAAGACTGATCTGGTTACTTTGGTACGTGAGGGTAACAACTGGAAAGTTTCCAAATCAATCAATTCGTATAAATAGTATTCAATAATTAGTGGTCAGCTAGGTCATTCCAAAAGCTGACCAAAGTGAATCATATGTTTATTTAAGGCCACGTCGTAAGATGTGGCTTTTTTGTGTTTTTATGAATTCTTAATTGAATGAAGATTACGGAGGTTACTTATTTTTTTGCCCTTAAAAATTTAGTAAAGTGTATTTTATAAGAAATAAGTTTTTGACATATCGAGTAATTTTGATGGTTAAATATTTTGTTTTAATGTTGGGTGAATTTAATTTTTATTTCTATATTGGAAAAAATGTAAACCTATTATGTCGCTTGTTCCTTTTTTTGAGATATCAAATTTATTATTAAAGTGAGTGTTATTGATGTATAATAATGAAGTAATTATTAAAACAAATCTCGATATGTAATATGAAAATTAGATTAACAACCTTTGCAAGGCCTGATATAGATCTTTTAGCAAAATTATCTAAAAGATATTTATTTGGGGGGAAAACGTGGAAAGATTTAGAATTTGTAGTTGACGATAGTTATGATAAAATGATAATTTTCACCTATCCGCATATAGATACGATAAATAGAGGATATAAAGAAAAAAGTGCGATAACGTTTATGACCGAGCCGACAGTTTCATCTTGGGCGAAAAAACATCCAACCTCTAAAGTATTAAGCACGCATCTGCATTTTCCTTTTTTTCCCAAAGGATTGAGTGCATCGGTTGATTTGACAAATGGATCAACTATCAATATTAAAAAAACGGAAATACTTTCAACTATCACTAGTGAGCTTTCTGGCCTTATTGGACATCAAAAGAGATTAAAGTTCATTTATGGTTTAGATAAGGTTTTTGAGCAGGGACTAGATATTTATGGCTATAAAGTGAACGGCCTTTTTTTTGATTTGCTGAAAAATTATAAGGGTTTTTTACCCGATAAATATGAAGGCTTATGGAAATATAAATATCATTTTGCTTGTGAAAATAGCTTCGAAAATGGATATTTCACAGAGAAGCTAATAGATCCAATTATAACTGAAACACTTTGCTTTTATGATGGTTGTACCAATATTGAATTATTAATTGACCCTAGATCGTATGTGAAAATTAATGTTCAAAATATCACCGAGTCAATTTTTAAAATAGTTGAATGCATTGAAAATAATCATTGGAAGAGATCTCTTCCCTACATAAGAAAGGAAAAGAAACGTTTTATGACAGATCTACATCCGTTCAATCTGATTTGGATGGCAGCACATGAAAAGGATGTTAGCATACTTTACAAGTGAACTTAAAATATCTCGAAATTCTAAAGATAAAATTTAAATACACGATTATTGTTTTTTAAATTTAATTACTATCTTAAAAAAAGTGTTTTTTGTTTCAGGTGTATTGGTGTCGTTTATTTATATAAATAATTGTAATAAAGCTGTTGTATGTTGTTCTTTTAATAAAATTATGTATTTTTATTTGTAAACATTATAATAAACCATAATAATATGATTTATCTCTCGGCGCAACCGGACGAGTTTTATTTTACATGGCAATTAGAATTATTAATTGATAACCTCGATTATTTGAAAGTTGAAAAAAACAATATTCATATTCTTGTGGGATATGATCAGGAAATGGGAGTTAGTGAAGAATTTTTATCGCTACAGCGTAAATATTTAGCTAAAGCTAGCTTCTATTTTTATTCAGATAAAAGAAAAACAAAAAAATATATCTCGTCGATTAGGCCAAACTTGATAAAGCAACATTATTTAAATAATAGATCCTTAGAAAATGAAGTGATATTTTATCATGATTCAGATTTACTCTTTAATAGACTACCATATATTGAGGACGTTTATACTAACGATATAAATTATCTTTCAGATACTAGAGCTTATTTAGGAACTGAATATATAATTAATTCTTCTTCCATGGATGTACTGAATGAAATGGCAGGTATAGTAGGAATTGAACCTGATATAATCTTTGAGAATGATCATAAAGCAGGAGGTGCTCAATATATTTTAAAAAATTTAAATGCTGATTTTTGGGCTAAAATTGAGGAAAATTCGGAACAATTGTATTTGGTTTTGGAAGAATTTAACAATTCCGCCAATAATAAAAAGAAAATACAGTCCTGGTGCGCAGACATGTGGAGTTTACTTTGGAATTTGTGGAAATTCAATCGCTCAGTACAAATTCATAAGGAACTAGATTTTTCTTGGGTAAGTAGTGATATCAAAGAATGGGGGGAAAAAGCCATATTACACTATACAGGCGAAAGCAAAAGTCAAAGATACTTTGATAAAACTATGTTTAAGCATTATGCTCCTTGGTTTCAATCTTTTGAAGATATTGACCATTCAACATGTAGTTCGATTGTGGTTGAAAAAATACAGCAAAAGAAAAACTACTTAAACAAACAAAGGTCTGTATTTCATTCTTTTGCAATAATTTTAAATGAAAATGCAGCTAATAATATTGATAATTTAGAAGTTTTCTGTAAATACATACATAAGTATATTGATATAGAAATATATTGCATTCAAGAATGCCATTCCTTAATTAAGAAGGTAGATTTTATTGGTGAAGAGAATTGTGTCCTGGATTTTAACGCAATATCAGCTAAATATGATAGAATTATATACTTCTCTAATCTCATTATAATTGATCCAGGTGAATTGGTCTCATTTATATTAAAAGACAAATTGAATATCACCCGGAATGGAAGAAATATTGAAAAAAAATTGGATATTTTCTTTCTAAAGCAGCTCTCATTTTATCTTGATTATGAACTTTTACAACATAATACCGAAAAATTAGAAATTGCAAATACTTTTGCCAAAGTATTATTAATGGATGGCGACGATTTCTCGCCTTTCATTAAAGGCGTTGACCAGCATTTAATTGATATCTCCTTCAGTTCACCAATATATGTTTTATGAAAAAAAATACAGATTTATTCATATTAAACGGTCTCTCCGGCCAGCTATTAAATCACATATTTGAGGCTAATCATGATGCTGGTAGTATATTAGGGAAAGTAAACTTGATTCTAAATAATTTAATAGATGTCGATAATTTTTCCTTTTCAAATGGATTGGGGGGAATTTTTTGGTCGATGGAACTTTTAAATCAACATATCTTAAAAAAAAATAATCAAGTTCTGGAGCTTGATCAAATTGATGATTTTCTTTATTCCATTAATAAGCCTAATGTTTATGATACCTATCGTAAACTCCCTGATTTATTTGGACAAATTTCTTACCTACAACTAAGACTTGAAAATAGGTATATCAATAAATATAAAAAAGAACCATTGAAATATGTTTTTTTAAACATATTACGACAATTTTTAGACGGTGTTATACGAAAAGAGATAAAGTTTGGTAGCTGCTTAGAAATTTGCATATATCTATTAAAAATTAGTTTTATAGCACGGATTGGTATCCAAAGACAAAGATGTAAAGAAGTTCTTGAAAGAAAAATTGACGAAATATTGAGTTTTTTTCTTTACAACCCTTGTTTTACGGACAAAATGAATGTCGTGTATATGGCTAAAATTAGAGAATTGATTGCATTATGTAGAAGTCAGTTTTTTATAAACATTGACAAAGCGAAGTATGATTTTTTTTACAACCTTTTTTTTGATCGTGATCTTTCTAATGATGGTGATTGTAATTTCGAAATTTTAAAAAAATTAGATACCAACGTTGGGATTGAAATCTCTCGGATTAATCTTCAAACTATATTAAGTGATCTTTATTTAACGGAACTTCTTTCATGTGTTTCTGAATTGAAAATCTCAAAATATGTTATAAACACTAAAATTTCATGTTAAAAATCCGTAAAAAATTTCCTATCTATAAACAGCATGATAAAATGGATTGTGGTCCATCTTGTTTAAAAATTATTTGTGATTACTATGGCAAAAATATTTTAATTAATACTCTCCGCAACTTATGTTCATCATCCGGAAGAGGGATTTCGATGCGTAGTATTTCGAATGCAGCGAATAAACTCGGATTTGATACCACTGGTTTGAAAGTAACAGCCGAGCAGTTAACGGAGGTTTCTCTGCCCTGTATACTGCATTGGAAGCAAAACCATTTTGTTGTGCTTTATAAAATTAAAGATAATGTATTCTATATCTCCGATCCGCAGTTGGGTCATGTAAAATATAAAAAAAAAATATTTGTAGAAGAGTGGATTAATCATAGTGAAAGAGAATTAGGTTATTGTTTGATGCTTGAGCCAACTGATTCTTTTTTTTCTCAAAAGGATGAAAAAAAAGCAAATATTATAACTTTCAAAAGTATAATTATTGAATTATTTAAGAATAAAACATTAGTATTTCAATTATTTTTAGGGATCGTTTTAATAATATGTATACAATTTATCACGCCATTTCTCACAAAGTCTTTGGTTGATTATGGTATTGATTTCAAAGATATAAATTTTGTGTACATAGTATTGATTGCTCAATTGATGCTATTCGTGGGGGAAACGGTTATTGGTTTTTTGCGATCATGGTTGTTGCTGTATATCAGTTCAATTATGAATGTTAAGATTTTAGTAAATTTTGTCGGTAAAATTATTAGGCTTCCAATCTCCTACTTTGAAACCAAAACTTCTGGCGATTTTTTACAGCGAATCTCAGATCAGAAAAGGATAGAATCATTTATCACAGGACCTGCTTTAAATACAGTATTTTCTGTGCTGAATGTTTTGATTTTCGGATTTGTGCTAGCGACTTATAATACAGCTATAACGGTTGTCTTTTTTGTTTTTACATTTATTTATATTAAATGGATCTTATTGTTTATCAATAGGCGAAAAACGCTGGATTTTAAAAGATTTTCTTTAGAAGGTGAGAGCCAAACTTACTTGTTAGAGATGATTACTCATGTAAACGAGATAAAATTGAACAATGCAGAAATTTCTAGACGTGAAAAATATGAAATAATTCAGGCTAAGTTATTAGATTTTAAAATCGAGAACCTGAAATTGACACAATTACAGTCATCTGGTGGAACTTCTATCAATAAGCTTAAAAATATTTTTATAACTTTTATTAGCGTCTATATGGTCATTAAGGGTGAAATAAGTATTGGTGAGATGATGGCAATACAATATATAGTGGGAATGGTCAATAGTCCAATAGAACAGTTATTTAATTTCATTTATAATCTACAGGATGCAAAGATTAGCTTGGAGCGGATTTCTGAAATATATGATACTTCGGATGAACAAAGTGACGAAGTTTTGTATCGGGATCAACTTGTCAGTGGTAGTATAGAACTTAATCATGTAAACTTCAACTATAGCAACGGGAATGTGGCTCTAAAGGATATTTCAGTGGAATTTCAAAAGGGAAAGACGACTGCGATTGTAGGTATGAGCGGAAGTGGGAAAACAACTTTACTTAAATTACTTCTACGATTCTTTTCTCCCACTGATGGTCAAATTACTGTGGAAGGACAGGATTTAGCAGATATTAATTTTGTTAGCTGGAGAAACTCCTGTGGTGTAGTTATGCAAGAAAGTGCAATATTCTCGGATACTATTGAGTATAATATTGCAATGAGTAGTGTAGCAGTAGACCAAGAAAGGTTAAAATATGCTATTTGGCTGGCGAATCTTGAAGAGTTTGTAGAGTCTCAAATATTTGGAGTTAAAACAATGCTAGGTGCAACCGGAAATAAGCTTAGCCAGGGGCAAAAACAAAGAATTTTTCTAGCTAGGGCGATCTACAAATTGCCTAATTATATCTTTTTAGATGAAGCTACAAACGCGCTCGATTCTAAAAATGAAAACGTAATTATTGAACGTCTTGAAAACTTTGCTGTGGATAGGACAGTGGTCGTCATAGCACATAGATTAAGCACTGTGAAAAATGCAGATCATATCGTAGTGTTGAAAGATGGGGGAATTGTAGAGCAAGGAAGTCATTTTGAACTGTTACAATCGAATGGAGAGTATTTCGAACTAGTCAAAAACCAAATGGAATTAAATTTATAATGAGTGTAAATTTTAATGAAGAGGTATTTTCTCAAGAGCTTAAAAAAAAGATAAATAAGAAGCCACCATTTTTAGTAAAGTATGGTAATGTCATTATCTTTTTGTTTATGTCGTTAATCTTAGTACTGACAAGTTATTGTCCTTATACGAGTACGGTGATTACGGATGTAAAGGTGACAGCGCGCAATTCAGCTTATTTTGATATTGAAGTTTTGGAAAAGAGAAAATACTTTCAAGAGTCCGATAGTATTTTTGTTTATAGGGATGGGAAATGGATTCAACAATCTATTCGAACAGTGTATTCCCCCTATAGTATTTCATTGTCTACTAAGTTAGATGAAGACGAGAGGTCTTTAATTAACAAAATTAAAATCGTAAAAAAAACATCAATTTTAAACTTGATTTTGTCAGATGGGATTAAACTATAGATCGTTAACGGGATTTAGTGAGCAGGTGTCAAATTTGGATCTTAAAAAATATTGGTACAAATCCACTCCAAATTCTACTTGTTACAAAATCCCCTATCAAGACAGTTATCTTTTCATCAAAGTATTGGAAGTTCCTGATAAGGTGACTCTCATGGATGATGAACAGTTGCTCAATATCTGTCGTAGCAGAAATAGTAATATGTTAACACATCATGATTTTATAATAGGAGAAGAAATTTCCGATTTTGGCTCTGTTGTCAAAAGAGTGATGGTTATCACGGATTTTGTTCATAATACCGACTTTTTTAATACAATTACATATTTGCATGCCAACCAACAAGACTTGTTGGCATTTATTGATAGTTTGATCCATTCGTACAATGTTATGCACTCGGATGATATTTTACATAAGGATGTAAACATCAATAATATCGGCTTTAAAAAAGTAAAAGGTAAAATTGAACCTATTATACTTGATTTGAATATTTACGAATTTACCTCTGGAGGTTCTATTTTTACGACACCTGAATTTATTGACCCGGATTTGGATGACTTCACCAATTATTCTATTGTTAACGAAAGATGGGCAATTGGAGTATTAATCTATTATATATATACCTTTAACTTCCCTTTTTATAACCGAATTAATAATTATAAAAAATTTAATATTGAAGATTTAATGAGTTTAAGATATGATCTTTTGCCTGATAAATATAGTGAATTAATTAAGCTTTTCTTCAGATTATCAATATAATTAGTTTTATGGAAATTCAAAAATTAATGGCTAGAAGCCCCGTATTCCCTCTTTCCCAATTAAAAGAATTGCATGATAATCCAGAGGAGGCGTTGATAAAGCTGTGGGGGCAAAAGTTCTTTAAGTGTGCAATCTATATTGCGAATCCAAAATGGTTTAGGTTGATAAAAAATCGTACGATCATAGATCTATTAAAAGACGAAAGGGCCAAAAGAACATTATTCAAATATGCTATTCGAATGTGCAGCAGAGCTACACCATATGGCCTATTTTCAGGTATTTCCGTATTTGATTTTGATGATAAAACTGAAGTTGAATTTACTGATAAATTTGCCAGTAAGGTTTTTTTTAGATTAGACATCGGCGTGTTTTTTGCCATCTATAATTATATCGTTTCTTTAGAAAACGTAATGAAAAGTTCTACATTCTATCTTAATCCCACACTGTCATCAATGGGAGGGGAGATTCGTTATAATGAACTGAAAATAGATACGAAAAATGATAAACTGAGAGCCAGGCAATTTATTCTTGATGAAAATACAGTTATCAAAGATATTATTCAGTTCTTATCTTCAAAGCGAAAGTTTGGGGAATTATTTGATTGGCTTGTCAATGAAGGATATGAAGGTGGCGAGTCCGAAGATTATATTTTAGATTTAGTCAATTCAGGCGTAATAGTCAATGATTTATTTCCTTCTGCCACTGATCCTCATTTTTTAGCTACTTTCATCTCAAAGCTTGAAAAGCAAAAATTAGAAAAAGAAATATTTTTTGATTCTCTGATTAAAATTTCAAATAGCATTGGTTCGCTTAATTTAGATATTGGAGAATTAAGTGTTGATAAACTATTTCTCATCGAGGAGTATATCAAGGAGCAATTTCCAGTTATTAATCCTGACAGTACATTTTTTCACGTTGATGTAAAAAAGGGATTAGTCAAAAATAAGGTCTCAAAAGATATATTAGCATATTTACCTGATATAGCGCTTTTCTTAAGAGGATTAAATAATGTTTCGAAAAGTCCTTTGAGTAGATTTCTTGAAATTTATGGAAATAGATTTAAAAATAAATCTATTTCCATATTACAGATTATGGATAGAGATTTAGGAATAAACATTATTAATAATAACTTACCAAATCAAATAGGAGAAAATATCTTTTTGGATTTTTTTTCCGATTCTAAATTTGAGCGGAAAGAAGAAATGGATCCCTTTTTATTGGAGAAATTTTTGAGTGCAAAATTAAGAAATGAAAGTACGATATGTCTCACAGATCTAGATATTTCAATTTTTAAAGAAGATAAAGATTTATTGAGTAATCAGTCATTAGGATATCTGCTCGAAAAAATAATAGATGAGGATAGTGGAGATTCTTTTTTATTCAATGGTATCATATCAGCAAGTCCAAATACAATTTTAGGTCGATTCAATTATCTGGATAATGAACTAATTGAAATTATGCAAGATTGCAACCAAAAGGAGAAAAAGATTAATGATGCTATTTATGCCGAAATTTTGCATATTCCAAATGCTAAAACAGGTAATGTCGTCCTGCGTAGATCAATAGAAAAAAACGAAATATTATTACATTCTAATCATAGTGCTGATGCCGAAAACGTGATTAAACTGAGCGATCTTTATGTGAAAGTGGAAAACAATAAAGTAATTCTTTTTTCTAAGAAAATTAATAAGATAGTAATACCGATTATTACTAATGCACACAACTTCATGAAAAGTGATAGCTTACCAATTTACCGCTTTTTAGCGCTTGTTGGATTGCAATATCGTCATACAAAATTTGATATTCCTATCGATCCATTTTTGAAAAAATGGGGTTCTTTTCCGAGGCTTACTTATCGAAATATCGTTCTTGTGCCCAAAACATTACTTATTAGGAAAGGGTTTTTTAAAGGAAAAGATGTGTCTGATGTTAAAAAATTTTTAATTCAAAGTGGTTTTTCTGATTATTTTATTTTAAGTGAGAATACTGATCGACTTGTCCTTAACTTATTAAATAATTTGAGCCTATCTATTGTTTTAAAATGTGCTATAACTCAAGATCTATATTTGATGGAGTATCTTAATAATAGTTGTTTTGTAACAAAGGAGATATATAATATCGAATTTAATTTTAATTTATTGTGATAATGTTAAAATTTTTGTTATCTTAGTTTGTAAGTAAATGTTTTACTGAATAACCAAATTTATAATTATGAACAAATTAAAATTAAATCTCAATTTGATCGACTCCATGATTGATTCCGAAATGGACAACTTAAATGGTGGTCTTGCCGCGGAAAAAGACACTAATGGTACTCACGTAGTTATGGGTGATACTTCGTGCAGGCTTTGTACAGTTACTGTTACTCGTAAACCTGACGGTGAGCTAGAGTGGAATTAGGTTTTTAAAAGCTAAGGTGTATATCTATACACCTTAGCTTTTTTTAATTAATCAAATATTAAAATTTGTTGATTTGGCTTCTAACATTAAATTATATTTTGTTTTCATAGTGTTGAATTTACTGGGTTATGTGGCACAGGCTCAGCACGATGAGCCAGTTGTCCCAAAAGTACCTTATCAGGAATTGATATCAATGGATTCAAGTAACAAGGTGTTGGATTTTAATACGGTTGATAAGGTAATTTTATTTTGGAATTCAACAAATTCGAATAGCCTCACTGCAGCACTCAATTTGGATAGTCTGGCTAAATTAAATAATGACAAACATATTAAATTTATTGCAGTAACGAACGAGAAGCCCACCAGCTTAACTTTTTTGAAGAGCTATTTTTCTCAAGAAATAACCTTAATGAGTGATTCTTTAAGTAGATTTCATGAATATTTTAAAGTTCCTTTAAATTCGAGATACCAATCTACTTACGATCTTCCTCAAATATATTTTTTAAATAAAAAAGATAGTATACTTCACAAAGGTATTTATGGAAGTTTTAGCAATAGAAAAATTAAGCAAATTTTCAATAATAAGTCAATTTCTGAACCTAAACCAGATGCAAATGTTAAATCTGAAATAAATGATCAGCTTTATGGTATGCTGAAAATTGATATGGCTGATAGTTTTGTTCTATGTACAGCAAATGAGGAAGATGAGCGTTATTTTACGCCTAATATTCTCAACAGAAGTTATTTAAATACTAGTAAGACTTTGAAAGGAATCTTAAGACCATTAATTAACGACGAAAGTGAATATTTAATCGAACTTGAAGACTCTTTATTAAATGGTAGATATTTCAGTTTATTATATAACGACAAAATTAACGATAGCAAGGATGCTGCCAATGGATTCAATAAAGCCGAATTTTTGAATACTATTAAATCAAAGGTGTTAGCGTCACTTGCGTTGAGAGAGGTCATTGTGGACACAGAAAGAATTGTTTACGACCTTGAGCTGCTTGATAAGAAAAAGCTGCATCAAAATGTTAATAAGGGTAAATGGGGAACTATGGTTTCGAATAATTTCGACTATTTAAAGAATAGCGAGATTAACTCATTGGTGAATTTACTGTCATTTCGTCTAAATACCATTATTTACAATAAAACTGCAATTGAGTCCGGTGAGTATTTCGATTTCTTTATTAATAATCAATCTATTACTGAGATAAAGAAAGACCTTTTAAAATTTGGATTGTTGTTGACTCCGAGGAAGAAAAACGTAAAAGTTTACTATTTTAAAACTAAGAGTTGAGGCTATTTTCAGTGAAATGATAAAAAAGAAGAGATTATTTTATCCAGGAGAAGAATGGGTGTGTTTTAAAATTTATTCAGGCCCCAATTATTTAGACCAATTTTTATACAATCACATCCTTTCTTTCTATCAAAAGTTTTACTCCGAAAACATTATTGATGAATTTTTTTTTATCAGATATCGCGATCCGGATTTCCATCTTCGATTGAGATTTCGTTTAAGGGACAAACAGTCTTTGGGAAATTTTATTTCAGCATTTTATCGAATTATCAATCCTATGATTGAAGAAAGTATTATTTGGAAGTTAGAATTAGTCGGATATGAAAGAGAGATCGAACGGTATGGAGAGTGGTCAATAGAGTTGGTGGAGCAGTTTTTTTGGCGAGATAGTATATTTATTTTAGAAAATATACAAAAAACTGAAAGATGGATGTGTGCAATTAATTTCATGCAGTATATTTTTAAAATGTTTCATTTGAATATATCGGATCAAACCGATTTTCTGAGGTCTATTTCGGATAATTTTATGCGAGAATACGCCATAGGAAAGAAAACAAAAATAGCGCTTGATCTTAAATTTAGAGAATATAAAAAGACTATCGAAACCGTTCTTTTTAATTATCATCAACACGAGAGACGATACCGATCATATTATGATTCAACAGTATATAAACTTAGTGGTTTATTGGATTTATATGAAAAAGAGAAAAGGCTATCTGTCATTTTTTCAATAATACATATGCACATTAATCGCATATTTGTTATTGATGGAAGGAAAAAGGAGCTCGTCCTTTACTATTTATTGAATAAATATTATACTTCATATTGCGCAAAAAATGGTAAAATCGAACAAGAAGTATCGTAAACTATTCTATCATCACCTCCTTGAGACATTAGACAATTATGATGTTAAAAAAGAATGCAAATTTGGCCTTTTAAGTGGGGATTTGGGTCTTTGTCTACTTTCAGAAGTTTTTGGTATGCGAGAGGCACAAGTCAAATCACATCAGGTATTTTTAAGTAGTGTATCAACTTATAATAATTTAGATAAACCTACATTAAATCTTCATAATGGTCTTGCTTCTATCCATTGGATTGTTAAATACATGAAATGGGAATCTAAAATTGAAGACTTTGAAAACATAGAGTCTATGTTAATAAGGACGCTAGATACTTATCTTGATCAAGGTAATTTCGATCTTTTATATGGTGCAAATGGACTAATGGTAACATTATATAGTGATTCTTCCAGAAGGCATGAATTGATAGTAAAATATCTGAAAGCTCTTGAGCTAAATAGACGAGATGATAAATATGGAATATTTTGGGCATCAAATGGAGGAGAAGTTGTGAATTTCGGGCTTGCGCATGGTTTGTGTTCGATAATAATGGTGCTGTTGAAATACAGGGATGTGGAAAAAGTCAAGATAGATCGTATGATTAATTCAATTTATGATTCAATTATGAACCGGCTGTTATTTGAAGACGTCATAAAAGTCCCTTGTGCTATTGCCAAGGACGGACGTACGTTTTATGATGAAGGATTTGGCTGGTGTTTTGGTCGATTGAGTGTAGGATACTGTTTTCTGAAGACAGGCTCGATATTGGAAAATAGCGAGATGAAACAATTGGGATTGAGGATGATTGATGAGGGGATCTACCAAAAAAGATCTTTTCGTAGTTATCAACATAAGTATTGCCTATGCCATGGCGACACCTCCAAAGCTTATATGCTAAAAAAAGTTTTTGATATTACCAATCATCCAAAGTATATTGAAGAATCGGTAAAGATTATTGATAAGATCAATGAGGAATTATTTCGAAATAATAAACTTAATGAGAATTATTCTTCAAGTCGCTCAATATTGACCGGTTTTTCAGGGTATTTTTTAGCCGCCCATGAAATAGAAATGAATACTAAAAACCCTAAATGGAATGAGATTTTGTTGCTTTAAAATTAGTTTGTTGTTTTTGTTGCTCCTATGTTGTTTTTATTCACATGCTCAGAGAAATGTTAGTGGGTATGTTGTTGATGAACTTCAGAAACCGGTTGAAAATGCCTCAATTACCGTCATTAATTCACGTGATTCCATAATCAAGGGGTATACACTGACTGATGATAAAGGACATTTTATTATTGGTTTTCAAGAAAAATTAAATGGTAAATTAATCATCTCGTTGCCAGGTTATGCGGATTATGTCGAAGATTTTCATTTAGATTCCCTTACAAATCTTGAGTTGAAATCAATCAAGTTAAGTTTGAGAGAACATGTCTTAGAGGAAGTTTTAGTCCAGGCCAGAAAAGCTATGACACAAAAAGGGGATACTTTGGAATATGACGCATCATTTTATAAAGTAGAGCCAAATGATAAGGTGGAAGATCTTTTGGCAAAATTGCCTGGTATGACAGTGGGCCGGGACGGTAAAATAATCTCTCAAGGTAAATTGGTCAAAAAAGTTTTGGTCGATGGTGAACTTTTTTTTGGTGATGATCCTACGCTAGTCACCAAAAATCTTAGAGCCAATATGGTAGATAAAATCCAGGTTTACGATAAAAAAAGCACCAAAGAAGAGTTGACAGGCATAAAGGACAACAATAAAGAAACCACTGTCAATGTAAAACTTAAGGAGAATATGAAGCATGGTGTATTTGGAAAATCATCGCTTGCATTCGGAACTGATGGTTTTTATGAAGGTACAGCCATGTTTAATAAGTTTAAGGGAAATGAAAAGATTTCGGGTTATGGGATAATAAGTAATACAGGAATGATCGGGTTAGGCTATGATGACAATAAAAAATTCGGAAATAACCAAGCTGATAAATTTAGTTCATCGACAGGAAAATACATTGGTGAAGGTATCCCAAAAATTATGAATTTTGGACTAAATTATATTAATAAGTTTAATGAAAATAATCAGGAACTTGCGACAAGTTTCAATGTCAAAAATTTTCAGACGAAGGGACACATCAATACCAATACACATAATAATACAAATAATTCATTCTATCAATATGAAAGTTCGGATGAATTTCAGAACGAAGAAAGAGCACAATCCATTCATATAGATTTCGGCAACAAAGTAAATGAAAACTCAAAATTGAAGTTTAAACTGAATGCGGGATTAAATCAACTTGAATACGCTAAAACTGGTCAAACAGATCTGACTAGTGAGCAAATGACTAATAGGACTCACTTAAATCGTACTTCTTTAGAAAATAAGAACAGTTCATTTTATAACTTCTACTTTGGTTGGCAACGAAAATTTGCAAAAAAAGGTAGGGTAATGATGGTTTCGCTGAACCAAGATAGAAATCAGGAGAAAAGTTCGAGCGATATCGAAAATATTAAAAAAGAAGATGACAAAGAAAGCCTGCAAACCAATATTATTTCAAATCAAAAAGTCGTTCATTTTAATAATTATGGGGCAATCACGTTTAACGAACCTTTGAGCCGGAGGCTCAATCTCAGTTTAAACTATACGCTGAATAATGAATACTCCACCAACGAAAAAAATACCGAATTCAATAAAGAAATTGAATCGATAGCTAGTGGCAATTACTCATTTAACGCCTTGAGCAATACTTTTGGTCTATTGTTTAATTGGCAAAAAGCTAAGTGGACTATAGAAACTGGGACTAAACTTTTGGTCAACCATTATAATATTGACCAAAATCAATTAAATAGACTGACAAGAAATGAAATATATGCAAATCCGAATCTTTCTTTAAATTATTCTTTCAAAAGTGGCAAAACATTGACGGTCAATTACGATAGGTCAATTAGTATTCCTTCTATTTTGCAATATCAATCATTTTATAATATTGAAGATCCGTTGAATTTATATAAAGGCAACTTAAATCTAAAAGATCAGATAAATAATGATTTCAGTTTGGTTTACCATAATTTCCGTTTATTGAAAATGAGGGTTTTTAGAGCGACATTAGATTATTCCATTATTCAGAATCCACTTAGCTATAGTACATCTATTGATGCTTCGGGTATAAATACAATTGAGACAATCAATATCTTTGATAAAAACGCCAAGCAACTTAAATTTTATAGTCATTATGGTGTTGAAGTGTCAAAATCAAAAGATTATTTAATGATTGTGTTGCAGGGACGCTATAGTGATAAATTTCTGAATATCAATGAAGACTTAAATCAGATGCAGCAGTTAGAGGGGAGTGTAAAAGCATCTCTTAATCATCCCGTTGGGAAGGTTTTTGGCTTTAATACTTCTTTGGGCCCAGTTTATAATAGATTAAAGTCATCATTAAATCCGGATTATAATAGTACAGCGACTGGTTTTGATTTAGATGGTAGAGTGACCGTAAAGTTAATTAGGGGATTTAGCATGATCCAAGCCGTAAATTACACGTATATGCCATCTTCTAGGATTTTTAATGATAAATTGGATCGTTTCCTATGGGATGTTTCATTTAAGAAATCGTTTTTTAAGGATCAAAATCTAAATGTGACGCTCTATGCTAATGATCTTTTAAATCAAAATGTAGGATTCAAAAGATTTAATTCCAATCTCGGTATCACAGAAAACACTTATACAGCTATCGGGCGATATTTTATGCTTTCACTATCTTGGGACTTTAATAAATTCAACGATAAATGAAATATTTAATATATTTATTAGTCTTATTTTTTCAGTTTAAAAATGGGCTAGCTCAAAATAAGAAAATTGCATTCTCAGGTGAAATTTCCTATGAAAAAAAGATAAATAGATATCCAAGAGCTAATAGGATACTCTATAATCAGAAGGAGAGATATGATATTGCCAATTACCTCAGTGAATTGAAAAAGGCAGATCAGTTTGAGGTTCAAAAACTGAAGTTATTATTTTCCAAAGAAGAATCTTTAATGACCAATAACACCGGTGAAAGAAACGGTGTTGTAGATATGGCAATTGACGCTCCTCTCTCATTTTATTATAGAGATATAGTAAAAGACTCCATGACTTTTGGCCGAACCGTTCTGGGGGAGGAATTTTTGGTACAGGACCGTGCATTACCTATTGTGTGGAAATATACCGATGAAAAGATGAATATTTTAGGTTACGAATGTAAAAGGGCGAATGGCTTATACAGAGATTCAATATATGTTGTTGCTTTTTATACCAACCAAATACCTGTTAGTATTGGTCCTGATTCCTTTAATGGTCTTCCCGGCGCTATTTTAGGCTTATCATTACCTCATGAAAATATTAGCGTCTTTGCGACAGAAGTTTTATTAAAACCAGTTGTGATAATAAAAGAGAAAACAAATGTGAAAAATAAAATGACATTGCATACCTATTTATCTTTATTGGAAAAAAGTTTTGCTCAATTTGATAGGATACGGATTAATGAAAATCTAAAAACACTTTCTTACTGAATACCTGCCAAATAAAAGAATAAATATGATTCAACTGACTAAAAGAGAAGAGGAAGTAATGTTAATTTTATGGAAAAGTAGCAATCTAACGGTAAATGAGATATTGTCCTATACTAAGGAAGCTAACAGGAGACATTATAACACTGTATCGACAATTTTGAAGGTTCTGGAAGATAAAAAAGTGATTGGACATTTTGATCAGGGAGGAGTATTTAGATATTTTCCAAATGTTTTTTTTTATGAATACAGGAAATTCATAGTTGACAAGATTGTCGATACCTATTTTAATGGCTCTTCCTATGCCTTAATTTCAATGGCAATTGAAATTAAGAAGACTTCTCATTTATAATTTATCATTGAACGCTTTTTCAGTGCTTTTAATCTCGGATAGCGATATGTGCAAAGTCTTTAGCAGACTTAAATAAAGACTTTCCCAGTTAATATCCTTTTTTTCATATAAGATGTATGATTTTACAAGAGTTATTAAGATTTGCTGTGTCTCAGTTCGTATTTTTCTTGTAAAAATCTCATCATTAGGGTATGCGTTCATCAATGTGGTATAATAGTCTTTAATGATTCTGCAGAACGAAAATCTCGCTAAATATTTTTTATGTGTATTGATTTGAGCCTGCCAGTAATAGCTGTCATAATCCTGATCGGAAAAAAATAGTTTAGGTTTGTTTAATAAGGCCCTTAAGCTTAATTCAACATCCTGCAGCCTTTCATAATCCAAATTCCATCCTCCGATATTAGATAAAAATTTTTTATTCCATACAAGAGACATAGTATGCCAAGGTATTTTATGGGCATAGAATAAATAGATGATTTTTTTTACTTCTTGAGTAGGACAGACAAAGTCCCATAGAATTTCTCCAAATTCATTCACTACAGCAGTTTTAAACATATAAATGTCTTTATAAGGAAATCTCACAATATCTTTACTCCGCTTGTATAAGCAGTTAGGAGCTAAGGTATCATCCGCATCCACAAATATTACCCAATTTGATTTACAAAATTTTAGGCCAATGTTTCTGCAACAGTTTGCACCCTTGATATCAGAATAATCACTTCTTTTTTTTAGGGAAAATCTTTTGTCTGCATTAATGAAATTTATTATTTCCTCAACTGAATTGTCGGTAGAACTGTCATCAATTAATATGCAGTGCCAATCCAAATGAGTCTGATCCATTATACTTTTTAATGTACGTTTAATTGTTTTTTCATTATTGAAAACAGGGGTTACTATCGAAAATTTAGGCATAGGCGATTATTATATTTTTAAAAATAAATATGCTGTTATTATGAAAAATTTGATCTTAAATATTCTAATTGCTTCTATAGGAGTGGAAAATTAATTTTAGGACAATATAATAAAAAAATACTTTTCAATTGTTCTTAATAACTATGAAAAAATAACCATTGCTATACCGTCCTTCATCTGCCCATTCCAGTCGTTCACCTAGTTTTCCTGTCCGTTGGTCTAAACCCATAGGCTACGGGCGTATTGTATTGTAGTTTTTGAGTCAACAAATAAGAACAACCATCATGAGCATAGCTAGAAATGCTCATGATAGCTTCATCACCGATAAGGAACAAATTATTTGGATGAAAACAACTAACACAATAAAATAAACCATTATGAGTGCTTAAACACGGCAATAATGATTGCTTTATCACCACTTAAAACAAATCATTTCGATAAAAAACGCTAGTAAAAACATTCGCAGCAGCAGCCCTAATCGCAGTATCCACTTTCGCTATAGCAGCTGAAGGACCAGGTTCAAAATCAGCAAAAGCAAACGTTAACCTTTCCACAGCAGACTTCGCCTTAGCGCACTATGTTGCGGTAGCCACTGAGGGTGATTGGTAGGTGTAGCGCAATTATTTACAGAAATTTTAGCCAGAAGGCTAATGCAACTACCAATAACCTTGGCGAGATTATTAAATTCTTTAAAAAGCAAAAAGGAGAGAAGCTGATGTCTACAAAGCGGCTGCAGATATCGCAGAAAAATGTAGCTAAATTGCATTATTTTTTTTATCTTACAGATAAATTTTCGATCAGCGCGCTTATCCAAATAATCAATTCGTATGAAAAAGTTTTCACAACCAGTATCCATCTTTTATTTCCTTGCGTTTTCATTTTGCTTGCTCATATTCAGTTCCTGTTCTAAAGAAGAAGTTGCCCCCAAAGAAGGGTTAATTGCACAGGATCTTAAGAATATAACCTTAAATACTGGTTTTACAGATAATGTGATTCCTATCAAAGCAGATAGTTGGGCTGTTTCTTATGTCAAAGATGCACTTACAGGTGAGCTCCTGAAAGATTCGATGGGTAATGCGCTCAAATTGAAAAGTGTGGGGACCGTCGAAATGGAAGCGGGATGGCTGACTTTGGAAAAGACGGCCAGCAATGAGCTAAAGCTCTCCCTGCAAGAAAATTTCAGTGACCGGACGCGGAATTTTGTGATAGGCATCCAATCGTCCGATAAACAGGAGGAAATGAGTTTTAGCCAATCTAGGGGTGATGAATACGAACTGATCAAGAAGGAAATTGAAGAAATAGCGGGTAGTCGTAAAATATATGTTAGCAGCGAAGGATGCAGTTCCCTAACAGTAAGAAATGATTCGGATCAGGAGAAAAATGTAGAGACTCTTGAAATCTTTAAAGACGTCAAATATAGCTCTGAATTCTCGAGTAACAGCTACGGTGCTTTTGACTGGATCGGTAAAAAAGATGCAGCCATTTTTATGGATGAAGTATTGATAGATGATGTTAGCCATTGGCAGGGAAAAGTCCCTTATGTCAAAGGGAAGACCTTTGAAGACTATATCAAACCGGGAAATAGCCAAACAATATCGCTCAAACCACATCGTAGCCTCTCTATCCGCGGTGAGTTTACCTACCTTGAGCGGAACTGTAATTATACCTTTACCATAAAAAATAAAAACTCAGGGCATCGTTTTAATGTGAAGGGTACCTGGAAGCAAAAGGTTCCGTTGATCTCCCATACGATTATAGAATAATCAGATCGCTAAATAAGTCATATTTTATCTGTACGGATATTACAGGACATTAAGCTAGCTTGGTTCATTATTTTTATTCGAAAATGTATTGATTGAATTTAGCGCGTCTGCTCTATGATAATAGGCAGGAGATTAGGATGATTTTATTCAAGTATTGAAAACAGAATAGACTGTCCGCAAAAGAAAGTTTGAATATAAATTAGAGGTGATACTTGGATTGTTGCTCTCGATAGCTAAAGTAACCTTAAAATTTGAAAACTTTACCAAAACAGACCTTGTGACTTTGGTTCGTGAAGATAATCACTGGAGAGTATCCAAATCAATCAATTACTTATCTTAATTATTTTAATCAGGCCATTTGTGGCATTATTAAAAATGAGGTGACCTATTGATAACGTTTCATTATCTCGTGTGGGAAAAATGTGGTATTCCTTAGACATCCTTATTCCTTGAACATAATGGAATTCATTCATGAACAATGATACAATCTTTGGTCATTTGCTGACTTAGTGCTTACGGATCATGTAAATGCGGGAAATCTGGAAATCTGCTAAAGTCTTTCGGACATCAACAGCGATAGTCATTTACGTCCGGCATTTTGATCCGTTACTTGCGGATTTTAAAGTCAAAAGGGCCTGATTCTCATCAGACCCTTTCTCTTAGCGTTTATCTATACAGTAATTTTTATGTTTCTTATCGTTTCCTCTTTTTGTTTCGTCATCCAATGTTTTTAAAGACTATTGGATTTTCACTGTACGACGCCAATTTTTATGTCGGTCCTTTCTTTCGAAAGGCAGCTTATAGCCGTTTTGTATAATAAGAACAATAGCCGATTTGAAATAGTTTTATTGTGAGTAAATTATTTTTGATAACTTGAATTGACTTATTAAAATGGACAAGGACTTATATCATCAAAAACTTTTAGCGCACTATATCTCCAATTGGGGACAGTATTATAAGGCACTTACTTGGGAAAAAGGTCCATATCGGGACTTAGGCGATCATTTTCGGGTCTTGGAATTTCCCCCAACGACCGAACGCAACATGTGGGCTTATGCCACTTTGGGGATGTCCTGCTTTGAAGATGAATTTGCCCTCGAACTGCATATTTTTTCCGGTGAACAAGACCAAACCCTGGCTGAGTCATTAATTGTAGTTGCTCATTTCCATAGATTCGGCTCGCGTTTAGGACACTGGCATACCATCAATTGGGGGAGAGGATGGCGGCTGGATTCCTCCTGTTCTTATGGGCTGATTTCACTACCTTATCTGGACGGACCCCAACTCGAAGTTCTTACCCTTGAAGACAATAGATCAGTCCATTTCTATTGGTTAGTACCTATTACAGAAGATGAGTTAGCCTTTAAAAGGGAGTATGGTGCCGAAAAGCTTGAGGAAATATTTGAAGAAAGAGGGTTAGATTATTTGGATCCTTTCCGGGACAATATAATCAACTTTAAAAATTAATATAAAAGGCGAATCTACCTGAATGAATAATAATGAGTAAAAAGATTTTATTACTAATTTGGATGATACTCTTTTTTGGAGGGTATTCATTTGCTCAGGCAGCACTTGCCAGTAATGTTTCGTCCAAAATATCTGAAATTCAAATAAAGAATAAGTTAAGAAAAAAAGGATATGATCTAGACGCGAATATTAGGCGACAAGTTATTGATATGGATAGCTTGAATTTTATATTATCTTGCGACACTATATTTTTTCTTGAGACAAATGATTACCAAACTGGGATTTCTTATGGTTTGATATGGAATAAATATAAATCCGTTGCATACGGATATTCGAACGATAATTTATTTTTTAATGCCCACCCTATTTTTGACAAGCATATAATAGATTTGGTCGGTATGTGGAATGTTGAAAAGATAAAAATAAATGGAGAAAAATCTACCCTAATAAGCCCATTAGCAATTTTTGCTTCAAGAGCTATCATCAAACAAAAAGAAATACGGGTAGATTGTATCGCTTTTGATGATTTTTTTGTCCCTTAGCAACTAATAGTCTATCCCTTTACCTCCCCATTCCCACCATTCACCGAGTTTTCTTGTCCGTTAGTCTAAAGCCCATAGGCTAGGGGCTTATTGTGTTGTAGTTTTGAATCAACAAATAAGAACAACAGAACTAACACAATAAAATAAAGACATTATGAAAACGCTAGTAAAAACATTCTTCGCAGCAGCCCTAATCGCAGTATCCACTTTCGCTATGGCCGCTGAAGGCCCAGGGTCAAAATCAGCAAAAGCAAACGTTAACCTTTCCACAGCAGACTTCGCCTTAGACCACTATGTTGCAGTCACTACAGCAGGAGAATCAGTAGGGGTGGATCAATTATTTGCTGAAGATTTTAGCCAGCAGGCAAATGCAACTACCAATAAGCGTGACGAGCTGGTCAAATTCTTTAAAAAGCAAAAAGGTGAGAAGCTAGACTGTACGGTAAGCACAGACATCCTTGAAGAATCAGCAGACTATATGGTTGCTAAAGTGACCTTGAAATTTGAGAACTTCACTAAGACTGATCTGGTTACTTTGGTTCGTGAAGGTAACAATTGGAAAGTGTCTAAATCAATCAATTCGTATAAATAGTATTCAATAACTAGTGGTCAGCTAGGTCATTCCAAAGGCTGACCACTAGTGAATCATATGTTTATTTAAGGCCAGGTCGTGAGATCTGGCTTTTTTGATTGCTAATAAGTGCCTATCATCCTTCAATAACAAGATTGTATCGTCGGCAGGATATCACTATGCCACAAAGAAAGATATTACGGCTATTTTAATTTTCCAAAACTTTACATTCTCTACTGCGGGATTCTTTCAATTCACTAATAAAATCATTCAGTGATTCCTGTTGTACATGGTCCATTACCACGATTTTATACCAATTGTTCGCTTCGTCGTGCGAATCCGGAATTAAACCAAATTTAACAGCTAGTTCTTTGGGCAAATCAGCTGATTTTATGGTAATGATATTCATATGTGAATCCCTATAAAAGCCAATTCCCAATTTTTCGAGTTCCTGACAACAGACTTCTGTCCTGTAGTTCAGAATCTTCATTTTCTCTAACCATTGATGTGGGCCATAGGTCTGTAAAATCATCCAAATTGCCACTGCGTTTGCTCCGGAGCGACTTCCACTCAAAGTGGTATCCATTCCATTGACATATTTCGCTTCTTTGGTAAAAACATTGTCTATCAATCCTTTTCTCGTGATAAATATCCCCGTTCCGTAAGGGGCTTGGAGCATTTTATGGGCATCCATGGTCACCGATGAGACGTGTTTATTGTTGAAACCGATATTGTGGTTTTGATTGACAATTGGATAGATAAATCCCCCAAATGCCGCATCTATATGAAGTTTAAAATTGAGATGATATTTTGTGAAAACTGAGGCGTAATGATCTGGATTATCAACGCTTCCAAACATGGTGGTACCTGCATTTGAAATAACAATAGCATACTTTTTGCCATTTTGTACAGCTTCATAGACATGTTTATCCAGTTGATCCGGCAGAATTTCTCTGGTATCAAAATCGACCGGAACAAGGACAAGATCAATATTTAATAAATTCGCAGCTTTATTGACCGAATAATGTGTGTCCTGTGATGCAATCAGGAAAATTTCATTACAATTGGCATTAAATGTATTGATAAAGAAATTTCTGTACATCCAACATGCCTGTATATTTGCTTCTGTACCTCCAGAGGAAACATATCCATCGCAATCTTCTTGAGATTGTAATATATCTTTACTTAAGATCTGAATGACATCTTTTTCAAGATCTTGTGTACCTTGAAAAAAAGGCTCTGATTCTCCGACAGTATGACAACCAATATGGTTAGGATTCTCAACAATTGTCTGCAGGAAAGGAGCTTCCTTTAAAAATTCAGCCTGTTCATAAAAAACTCTTCCATCCAATTTTGTTCCGGGAAGCCCTAATACAGGACTTTGGCTATAGTTGATATTCTTAGCAAGTGCTTTGGATATCAGTTCTTTTTGAATCTCAACCCCAATTTTTTTCCAGTATTTATATTCTTTCATTTGGTGTTTTAAATTATTAACTTCATTTAGTCAAAATATAAAGCCGATTGTAAAAGTCATTAATTAGATGAAATTTTCAAACAGTTATTTTTAAAACAAGAAAAAAAATGATTTAGTGGATTTTTTACTGTTAAATATTTGGAAAAAGGCGGAAAATTGACTTGTTGTTAGTTCAAAAATCCGAAAGTATAGTTTTACATCTAGTTGAAGTCATTCAATACGAATGGATGATCACTGATCTGTATATAGATGAATACAAATTAATAGACAGTCAACAAAGGATTGTACCTATATATACTTTCATACTTTGATAATATCAAAAGGGCCTGATGTTAAATCAGACCCTTTCTCTTAGCGTTTACTTGTACAGTAATTTTTATGTTTCCTATCGTTTCCTCTTTTTTGTTTCGTCATCCAATGTTTTTAAAGA
>JAITLV010000301.1 GCA_031277685.1 Sphingobacterium sp.
GTGGTTCCCCTGATATGGGCAACAGCGGAAATAATGCAGCATGTACCGGGGATTATCGCAGGACTCTCCTATCTATGCTCGTTTTATATCCGCACTATTATTAAGCGACAAAACGATCCAGGGGAAATATACCGTAAACGGCACTTCCCTCCGCTTCCCCGTCAGGATTGCTTCACAGCAGCGCCACCGCAGCTTCACTATAAATCCGTGCTGTCTCCGTGGTAAGTCCGTGCTGAGTCCGTGTCCGGCACGCTATTACCCTGCTCACAGTCTGGCCGGACCTTGCTGACAACTGCACTCAGGGGTGCTTAAAGCCTGATGCAGCCACGGACGGCTCCCCAACCACAGCCGAAAAAAGACAGAAATAGCCTAAAACAGGATACACACTCGGACTCAATGACTGGAAACTTCCACGATCTGGCTTAAAATGGGCCACATAGGGAGAGCCCTCTAATTTTGGAAACAAAGGAAATCCACAGTTGATCATAAACAAATGGTCTACGATCATAGTGACACAAGAATATGTCCTGAAAGACGGACAGCAGTGTGGAGGTTCAGACAATCTGCTGAAAAAAGCCGAATGACTGAGGTGATTCAGCTGGGATAACTCAAAAGAGATTATTACCCGCCAGGAGAAGATGGGCAGTCTCCATCTATTCGGATCTGAATAAATAGAAAGATTTATTTTTTTTCGGATTTAAAAACCCAAAAACGCTGAAGTGTATAATTAAACCCTAAAGAGACAAGCAATTCAACAAGTAACTTCGAAAACAAAAAATTGAAATGATATACATCGACCAGAAAGTGTATACCTGTAGATTTGAGCAAAATACTACCACAAACAACAAGCACAAATTTCCATAATTGGCTACCGACAGAAGTTTGCGTGCTACCGAAAGACCAATAGCGATTGATCAGGAAATTCACAACAGCACCAAGGCTACCGCTGATTGCGTTAGAGAAAGGGGCACTAATATGCAACAGTTTATAGCAGGCAGAATATACCCCAACATCAAACAATCCGCCTAAAAAGGCGGATAGTTGTGCTTTTAAAAAAGTGATAACCTTTGAAGACATATCTATACAGCCTCCTCTTGTTGTTTTTTCAATTTATCTTCCTTATCCTTTGCATCGCCCAGCTTCAACAAAAGACGCGTATCATTTGTATTAATAATAAAAAGCAGAATACAGATAACAAATACACACCAATTAATAGAACCTGGCATCAAAACTTCCAATAACATTACCAAGGATATAATGACACGTATCTCTGTTGGACCAAGAATCCCCGCATCTATGGTGTATTTATCTGTAATCCTATACCGAAGTTGCGATATGATCATTGCCCATCCGTACAACGAAACCAACGTAAAACCAAGATATTTATAATCGCCCGTCGTATAAAGGACATAGCCTAGTCCAATAAAGACTGTACTAATCCAATCCATTACAATATCCAAGGCGAAACCATACCAACGACGCGATTTATTTCGGTAGAATGCGATCCGACCATCCAATGAATCACCAAACCATTGTACAAAAAATCCAGGAATTCCCAAAAGTAAATACCGAATATCCACGTACTCCGCCAGTATAAAACTCCCCAATATCATCAATGAACCAAAAAAACCGATTGCAGTAAGACCATCTGAAGTAATCCAATTTGGAATCTTCGGCACAAGATAAGTAATCAACTTTTGCTCAGGCTCACTTAGGATATTTGTTCTTTTCCGGTCTTGAAAAAGCTTCTTATTTATTTTAAACTCACTCATTCTCTGCGATTATAACCATTTATTTTCTTTATACCAAGCCAATGCCTCCATTAAGCCCGCTCTCAAATCATATTTAGGTTGGTATTGTATTTGGCTCTGAGCCAACGAAATATCACAGCCCCAGTTCTCTGCTGTAAGTTCATTCAATCGTTCTGGGTATAGTACAGGCATCGTTGTTGAATTTTTATACAAGCGTTCAAAGATTACTGCTATTGCTTTCACTACACCCAATGGAATATGCATACGGATCATTTTCTTTTGGGTGAATTCTTTGAAAAATTTTGCCATTTCATACCGACCATAGACTTGTCCATCGCTCAGATTGTAAACCTTTTTTCCACCCTGATCAAAACGGCAAGCATTCAGAATAGCTTGAACCAAATCCGCTACATAAATAAAGCTTAATTTTTGAGGTGATCGTCCAACATAAGCATCCATACCTCCATTCATTGTCTTAAAAACAATAAAAATATCTTTCTCACGCGGACCATATACTGCCGTAGGGCGCAAAATCGTCAAGGGTTGGTCTTCAAAATCCTTTAATGCTAGTTCTGCTTTCCTTTTACTTCGACCATATGCTGTAACCGGACAATACGGATTACTTTCATCAATAGGGTTAGCATCGTAGTTAACAGGACCAATCGCTGCAAGGCTACTAACGAAAACAAATCTTTTGATGGGAGTTTTTAAAGAAAAACAAGCAGATGCCAAGTTCTTTGTATAACCAACATTGACCTTTTCGAGATCTTCTTCATGTTTGGCACGAGTCATTGCCGCGGCATGAACAACATAGGTATAGTTTTCCGCTTCCAGCAATTCTCTGATAGATAGTTCATCAGAGAAATCTGGGTAAACAAATTTATCTACAACGGAGCGAATTTCCGAAACATCACTTGACTTTCTCACTGCGGCATGAACTTCCATTCCGGCCTCTTTCGCTTCTCTTGTCAAATGATAGCCTACAAAACCACTCGCTCCAGTGATTAATATTTTTTCTATCATAATGATTTTTGATACAAACGATAACGTTTGTACAATTCTCCATTCATTTGTTCAATAGCGTGGTTCATCATGTAATTATGCTCCAACATCCATGAACATTCGGCTCCCTTAATATTAGAATCTTTTGATTCTTTTATAATTCGGCCATACAAACATGCTTCAATACCAAGTTTACGGTAGTCTTCTAACACTCCTAACATGAGTACCCGAAGCAAGTTGATTTTTTTCTTTCCAAATAACAATTTAAAAATACCCGTAGGAAGTAGACGTCCTCGCTTCACTTTGATAAGGATCTGATTTATATCAGGTATCCCTAGACCAAAGCCAACAAGTTCACC
>JAITLV010000306.1 GCA_031277685.1 Sphingobacterium sp.
AGAGCTAAGAACGACAATAATGATGGCTGGAAATAAGATTCTGTAATTTCTTTTCATAACTTCTTGGTTATTTATTATTGATATATCAACAATACGAGTGAATTTGATAATCTGCTACAGTAGTACTTAAAATCTTGATCTTGTCCATGTAAATACATTTTACAAGACAACTTTATCCTAATCAATACATATCCCATCATCAAAAGCAGGTCTATAATTTCATTTGGTCATTTTTTTTAGTGATAACGAATAGTAGGTTTGTCTTCTGCGACATTGTTGTAGAGACAGGCGTTTAAAAAAAGCGTCTCGACTCGGCCTTAGCACTAGTTTATTTTTTCTCCTGAGATACCCATTTCGGAGCACGATCAATAGTCTGTCTAAGGTATAAATTCAATTGTGCAACATGATGCTGAATATGCCGCATATTATACAATAGAATCTCAAGGAAAGAAAAGTTTTTAGATTCGTTGATCCAACGGGCATTCATTCTGCTCGGTGTGAGTTCTTCTATATGCTTTCTAGCTTTCTGTCTACAGTGCTCCAAATACGCAAGAATTTCCGACCTGGTATATGTCCGGTCCGGTTTTTTGCCCGTCGGATCAAATTCTGAAAAAGTAAACGGTTTTGGTGGCTCAAATTTATTGGGTTCTACCGATAAATAATAATCTGTCCAAAAGAGACTGTGGAAAGACAGGTACCAAAAATCTAATGCGGTGTCCCAATGTTCATCGGGACACATATGGATCGCGTTTTCGAGCATGTCTAAACTAGCTCCAAACTGGCTCCAAAGCGCGTCTTTTATCATCATTGAATCTTGCATATTTGACTTTTTACTCGGTGCCGCGATTGTTTCTTGGAGAATTATTGTAATTCTCTATATCAGTATAGGCCTTACCTAAATGCTGTCCTAAGCGTTTTTTTAAATCAGGATTTTCGGAAAAATCCAATTTACCCAAAAAACTTAGATAAATGGCATTTTGAACCCGTTTATCAACTAAAGGCAAATTCTTGGTTAAAAAATCCACCATAACATCAAACTTATCCCCGTCATTTTTAGCTATCGCTTGCTGTATAAATCGTTTAAATCGGCCCATTTGAAAGGTAATAGAAGCCCTGCAATCTTCGTCTAAAAACTCTTCTTTCAAACTCGGAAACAATTGAATTAGCTCGTTAATAAACAAATCTTGGTCTTTCATCATTATTACAATTGTATATCTATAATCTTTATTCTAAACCTGCTCCCCACTAGCGCGATAAGACATTAGGCAAGTTAAAGATAATTGGTAAAATGGGGGTTAAATGTGTATATTTAATTATGCAGCCATATAGGATGGTTACAATATTACGCCATTTCGCAAAACTATTATGAAAAATGTTCTTTTCGCTTCCACACTGGCTCTGTCTATCCTTTCCTGTCAAGAAAATAAGCAACAGAATTTACCTATCGTAGAAAATGCGGTGGACAATGCTGAATCTGCTGTTTCAGGTTCTTTTAAAAGTTATCGTGGAAATAACATAACTGTAAACAATATCTATTCCGAATTAATTAAAGATGATAAAAATCTTACAGCACTCAATTCCAGGATTGTGAAGACATTGGAGGAAACAGAAGAAGTTTTAGCGGTATATAACAATGTACTGAACACCACTAAATCTTATTACCAGGATGCCGATGATCAAACGAAGGCCATTACAGATTCACTTGTAAAACAACAGGTACAAAAAGAAATTAGCGCCAGTGCTGATCGATACAATCTTAAAGTAAAAAATATAACAGATCATATCAGTCAAATAACTAAAAATACTGAAAAGCTGGTTAGCATGTACACTGCTTTTAAAATCAGAAAAACGCTACCTGAAATTGAAAAGTATCAAAATGCACATCCCCTAAAAATGGATAGCCTGAATACTTTCATTACCAGGCAGAATAACTTGCTGGAAGAATTGAAGAAATTTAAATAAATGAGATCAAGAGAATAAATACTTAGTTTATTTGATCATTTAATGAGAAGCTTCAAGCATGAATATTAGGATCATATTTGGCCAACTAGTAACGAAATCTCACTTAGCATCACATCAGATTTACCGACATTCTTAGAATTGGATGAATGGCGTCATCCTGATTTAGCTGACAACCAACTCTACCCAGATGGCTTATTTCTAGCTATTCACATTATACAGTCCTCATAAGAGGTGTTATCCTGAAAATATCCGTTTGATTACGCAGTGACCAATAATTTATCAACCCCACAAAGTGTATTCTATCCTTTGCTAACATCGCCTTAATGATAACCCATCTGTAATCTATCTCTACATTATTCTCATTTAGAAAATCATCATAAGATGCAATGATCAGAGACATTAATGCCACTTTTTCCTCAAAAGGTAATTCATATTGATGATACCAATCGATAAATTCATTGATGCGATTGGAGTCTGCCATCTCAATATCCCAGTCCTGCTCCGTACCTGTATAAGGCAACGATAACTTCTTACTGAGTGCTGCGATTGTTTCTTTTTTTGGTATCATTTATATATTTCAAGTGCATACTTCAATTATTGAGTTGTAGCGAGAGCATCAAAATTTATTCACGAAGTTCTTTATCTTTTTTAATTCAATAATTAACGAAAGATATTTCATATGACGGCAATCGAAAGTCTGAATTTTCTTTCTTACTACGAACAAATTAACATAATGGCAATTATACCTCCCATAAAGCTAACGAGCAATAAGGCAAGCAGGAAATAAAGGATGCAAGAAAAGCAATACTTTAAAAAACTGGACTTACCCTTTAACACTTGTATGATTCCTCTTTTCATAAAATCTCACAGCAGCTAACTTAGCAAAAAAAACAGTCATTTTCACTTCATATATCTGCTATATGTATGCTTCTGCACAGTATGGGACTTTATTGTTATGTTGTAAAAAAAACCTAGTCTTCTATAACAAAATCGATCGATTTATTAAATTCTTCCTTTTCTGATCCTGACAGTTGATCACGCATGGCACGGATCGTATAACCTCCTCGTAATACTCCCTTCTCTAAATACATCCAATCTGATATTTTTTGGTTATCAATCACTACGGTATCGCCAAGAGCGACCTCTTTCGTAGAGACCGGACTGTTAGAGACAATGCCAGTGAATTGACCATTTTGATAGGTGATATCGCCGACCCAAATATGCTCGAAACTTTTATCAGGAGTATCATATGCAATTTTAAGTGCAAATGCTTCATACCCTTCTTGCGGTTTTTCAACAGCCTGTAAAAACAGATTGAGTGAGTTTTTCGCCTTTACTATGGCTGCGTTCATTGCCTCATCATCAGAGCGGAAACCAATAACATCATCATTTTCAATTTTATCTTTTATGGACGGTGACTGGCATGCCAGCAACAGCGTACTACTGACAACAACAAATAAAATAGGTCTAAAAATTTTTGATCTCATCTTTTAATATTTTGCATACACAATTTTTACTCGGCCATTTAAATAAGGAAATATAAACAAATCGATCCATTCTAAAAAATACGGTACAGGAAACATTATTTTAATTTGCATTTTTACTAATTAGATCATTCATACCAATAGTCTAATTGAAAAAACTAATCAAATTGATGTGTTTTATTATTAATTTTTCTCAACCTACTTATAAATTCACCACCAGCTTTAACAGTAAACTTTGTGCTATCTAAAATACGATCTATGACAATGCTATTATCACCCTTTTCAATTAACCGTCCGGATTGAGCGGTAGCGTGGCCTGAATGATCAATATAAAGTCGAATAAAACTATTTCCTATTCTATAGTCAATTCGTGATTTGTCAAGGGCAGGCTTTTGAAAGCAACCGCTAAGAAAAAATATCAGTATGATAAACAAAAGAATCTTTTTCATCGTCCTGTTTGATAATATAGGTTGTCTAAAAATTCGGAAAATGAATGTCCGCGAAAATCAATCTAATCACTTCTATTATCTTGCTTCAAAATCGAGATATAATACTTCTATTAAAATCTATTCTATAATTCAACTACTAATGCTTTCGCAAATACCTCTAATTCTAGCCCGCTATAAAAACTTATATAGTACAAAGATCGTCCAGAACCATCAAACTCAGCTAGCTCATTGCCATTTTCAAACCGACCTCGATACAACAGATCAATTGTGCTAAATTCCCCAGAAACATCTTCGTCAAAAACAAATATGCAAGTATCCATAAGAGCATCAATAAACACTACATCGACTAGAGTAGATGAATAATTTCGCGCTGACGAGCGGTCATCTGTTGCAGCGCTTGATCGAGTCTATCCCGAATCTTCATAGCACGTTCCCGACGGATTATAGTAAGATCATGTGGAAGCTCAATGGTAAATGGCAAATAATCAACGGAAGAATTGGTCACTTCTGTCCGCCGAAGTGATTGCTCGATTTTCTTTACCAACGTACGACGGAAAGCCTTATATAGGTAGTTTTTGACCGCAACATCTGTACTTAAGTTCTCTCTGTTGCACCATAATTTAACAAATAACTCTTGAATACTATCCTCGATAATCACCTCATCTTGTGTAAACTTAAACCCATAATTGAACAACAGTTGGTTGTATCGTTCAAAAAGTATTTTGAACGACGGTTCATGCCCAACTTGAAACATTTGCCAAATCTGTTGATCGGAGTTCATCGATTAATGCGCGACTTTTTGCTTTTCAGTTTAAGTAGATAAAATTTACATTCAAATCTACCATTTTTTTTCTATGAACAGAAGATCGAATAATTCTACTGCCGAAAAGCGAATATTCCTGGCCCCAATGCGATTCTAAGCATGAAAATAAAGCCTTTTCCAGCTGCTTTAAAGTAATAATTACAGCTGCAATTCCATCCCTGGCAAGGCGTAAAAGAAAAAAATCAACTAAAAATCAGCCTGGAATTTGATTCGCTAACAAGATATAGCTTTCCTTATTCAGGAAGTTGTGGCATAGCAATCCGACGTTGTGTCGGTGTACTTATAGCCTGTAAAAAAGCTATGACCGCATCGACTTCCTGTCTCGATAAATTCAATCTTTTTAACAGCGGTGAATGTATAGGTCTTGTCTTTTCATCAATTTTTACATGCTTTTGTATTGGTGCTGGATTACCAAGATTATAGAGTTCGACCACATCACGCAAGGTTGGAAAGTTGCCGTGATGCATCCAGGGACCTGTCAGACCTGTATTTCGAAGCGATGGTGTACGGAATGCGCCAATATCTTTCTGATCTCCGGTGAGCTGGTAGTGGCCAAAATCCTGCTGTTTGGTTCCGTACAGTGTCTGTCCATCATTATGAAATAGATTGTCAGAGAACAAAGGTGTATTGTGGCAATTTATACAACGTGCTTTGGTGCGAAACAAATGTAGCCCGGTGAGTTCCTCATCGTTCAATGCATCGGCCTGCCCCTGTACAAATCGATCAAATTTTGTTGGATAGCTCACAATACCACGTTCAAAGGTAGCGAGCGCCTGTTGTATTCGAAGCAAGGTAATCTGTTTATCCCCAAAAGCTTGTTCGAAGTATTTCGCATAGCCGCGCACAGCTTTTACATGTGCTATTAAAGTATCCAACGGTGTATTCATTTCCAAATGGTCTTGTGTCGGTAGCAAGACCTGATCTTCCAGGCTCTTAGCACGGCCGTCCCACATTAAAGACTTATAAAATGCGACATTGTACAACGTCATCGCATTTCTTTTTCCCTCACGCCTTCCATGTCCGTGCGCGAGGCTTTTTCCATCTCCAAATCCCAATTGCGGATCATGACAGCTTGCGCAAGAGATTTGCTTTGATGCTGAAAGTCTGGGGTCAAAAAACAACAACTTTCCGAGCAGCGATTTTTCCTTGCTATATGGATTATCCACCGGATAGCTTACCTGGGGCAATACACCGATATCCATAAAACCAGGTCTCACAGCTGAGTCAATATGTGGCTGTGGCCATAGTTCCTGACGTCCACTACTGTAGCGTTCGCGTAGTTCCTGTAGATCTACCTGCTCGTCGGCACGATTTGCAAATGCCGAAATCAACAAAGGTGCAATAAAGATTGCGATAACAATCAGTGTATTCTTCTTCATCAAAGTCCACTTCCTAAAATCCATATGCTATCATTAAATTCACTTGTTTCCGGGTGGTCCCTATAGGGGCAAGATTCTCGCGATTCAGATCAGATAAACATGCCGCTTTTTGATAATTATAGTCTGCAATCAAATGAATGAAATTTCCCTTTTTTAAGCGCTGTTTGAAACCCAATTTTACTTTACCCCCATATAAATTTGCACGATTATAAAGGACATCATGATAAAAGACATATTGATGGAATACGTTTTCATTGATTAGCGGTAGCGACCAGGATGTTCCTATATTTTGGCGAAGAGAACCTGTGAGACCAAATTCTATTTCTTGATTCGCAGCGGTGATATAGGTCCACGCTCCATTGAGTTGATAGTTTAAATGCTCATAGTCCAGACTTGTGCCAGTGCCGCCATCCCTTCTGATTTCATTCAATAAACCAATTTTACCCCCGTAATAGTGTCGCCACTTTTTCTTCGCTAGCATATAAGCTAAATTCAATGCTCCATTATCATTCTGATAAACATAATTCTGTGCATTTCCACTTTCTGTTACCTGGTCCTTTCCACGTGTACTGGACCAATCAAGTGATGCCATATAAGTCTGATTTCCTGATGACAGCTGCCACACCAAATTGTAATCTAGTCGGTTTAAATTATACTGACTGAGTTCATTGATGCGAGACTCGTTACGCAGCGTTTGTCGATATTTCTGTTCCTCACGTAGATAAGCTACATTGCCATAAAAATCCCCTATTGAAGAATTCAATGAGGAGTAAAATTTACCACCAAAGCGCTTCATGTCGTTCTGATAGAACATCTTCTGCTCCAGTAGCCAGTCACTCACCTTCCATCCGTATCCTCTGATAATATAGTTCATGTAGGGCGATTCCACAGCGCTTGTGGCCGAATTTCCATTTTTATAAGCGATTTCAAAGTCCTCCTGCCCATAACCATACTTCCCTTCGAGACCAATATCAACGTTTTTGACGATACGCATACTACCGCCGAGCGTACCGTTAAGTTGCGCTACGCGTATGCTACCTCTCGGATCATTATTGCTAAAATGATTTGCTACCTGATAATCGAATCCACCAAAGACAGCATATTTTCTATCTGCAAAATAACGCTGTCCCCGTGTCTGGATACGATAGGTCGTTCGTTCATAATGATTGTAACCATAGGAGCCAAAATACCAGGGGGAAGAGGTGTTTTCTCTGGTCTGATGGGCAAACCTCGTACTATCTTCGACAGATCTCGTATAATTGAAACGCCCCCACAAGCGTACATCTTTAATAGTAACAGCTCCCTCCGAACTAAAATTCAGCATATTTACCCGCTGTGCGTCCTGGGCACGGTGATAATCGCCCGAGGTGGAATTGTATCCCATACTAATTAAACTGTAACGCTGCGGCACCTTCTTTTCCAGCCACATCGGGTTATCGATAGCAAACTGCCGTAAGCGCAATTGCATGCTATCTTGATCAATATATTGAATATAGGATATGGTATCTTGTCGTGCTATCGCTTTGGCCGGAAGCTGGGACAACACCCCAACAAATAGGCATAAGGTAACTTGAATATAATTTTTCATTTCTCTTCGCTTAATCAATAAATCCCTTTGGATTTGCCTTCATTGACACAAAATCATCACTTGAGTTATTAGAATCTTCCAATATTCTTCTTCCATTGATGATCTCTTTTGTTTTCCGAATAACTGAATTTGAGGAACGCGCACCTCCGTCTACAGCGATAGATCCAGCATCGATTTTTGCCGTAAATCGTTTCGGATATTGTGTTGAGGTTGAGGACTGAATTTCCACGCCATCCAAAATATTAGCTACTGGAATCTGAAGGTAATCTGTTCCCAAATTTTCCCTTCCATCGGCATATGGCGGCATATAGCCCTTCCAATTGATTACTGGCCCCATGTTCTGATCACGGAAAATGATCCAGCTGCGTTGACCCGCTTGGTTCATAATCATGTCAGCACCATTCCCCCGGTTGATCAGGCGTATATTGGGGACATTTGGATTATCGATGTCAGATGCCAGAGGTTTGGTACTTCCAAGATAGGGCACATAGTAAGCTTCAAAGTCTGCCTTGCTGAGATCAATCGTGAGGCCCGGATTCTTTACAGAGATTGCTACCCCGTCGGCTCCTACATAGGGCGACTGATGATTGGCTGCTGTTGAGGCAACAACAATACTCTCGCCCGGCAGAATCGGATAGTCTTTTCCTCTGCCCGGAAGCTGGATAATCAGATGAGCGTAGACATAATCACTGTTGGCATCAATATCCTGTGGCATACGATAAGACTTACTCCAATCATACTGTCCACTATTGGGTTGGTATACATAGGTCGTACTCGCATTTGTCGCACCAAAAGCTTCAGCTATATAGAGACTGTCTGCATAGCGAATCTCATCGGAATTATTATAGATTTCGATAAATTGATCCCTAAAACTAGCGCCTTGATTGGCGTCTGAACCTGCGTAATAAATCTGCTTGATAACCAAGCCTTCCTGATTACTATTACCTGTCAGGAGAGAGAGATCCCAATGTGTTGCCGCCGCCCCTTTTACGACCTCGATCTGGCGTATCACAGAACTAAAAGTAACCTCATTGTCTTCACGCTGCCCCGTTAGCTGATTAAATTCTGCCGCACTGAATTTTTTCACGACCTGAACATTATACCTATTTGGAGCCAGATCTAGAAACTTAACGACACCATTTTCATCAGATTTCACCGTCATCAGCAGTTTGCCTTTCAGGGTATAGAGATTTAGCGTAATATCATTCAAAGGCAATTTGCTGGCATAGGTTTCACTTTCGTAAAACGTACTCAATGAGATATCTACGGAACCGTTATCGGCAAAGATATCTTTTTGACACCCGCTAAGAAGATAGCTAAAACCAAAGATCAGAAGTATAAGTTTAATGATGATTTTCATGGCGTTATAGTTTAAGTCTGAGTTGCGCACCATAGGTAGGTTTACCATTTGGAATGATCATGGAATTATCAGAGCGTTTATACTGTGGACGATAGTTAAATACATTATAGACATGGAAAGCCAAGCTTAGCCGTTTGCTGATTTCCTTCGATACATTTAAGTGAAAATTTGTATAGACAGCCGGCTGATTCTGATTGTTGATTTCCTCTATAGGCCTTAGGGTATGGGCATAATCGACGTTATCGCGATCAAAATTGGCTAGGGCATGATAAGTTCCATCCTGCGTATAATAGCCAATAGGTATACCGTCCGACGCATCGGTATTGGTTTTATTCATGAGATTAAGTTCGGTTGTGAAATTGATCAACAGTTTAGCTTTGGGTATATGTGTACTTGAAGTAATTGCAGCGTTGCTCACCGTAGTCGTCCTTCGCTGTGTTGGATATATTGCAGATTCTGCACGATTGGGATTGCCCGTGTTGTTGGTAAATGTCGCCATGTTTTGCAAGGGTCTATAGGTTGATTTGGTCAATCCCGCCCTTAGATTAAATGAGGTAGCGATCGCCGTCCATTTTGGGGTAGATAGCATGAATTCGATCCCCTGAGTTCTTTTGTCGCCAGCATTCATAAATTCAAAGCGCGATAGCCTATATTGTTTTGTCCCCTCAATAATATAAGGAACTTCCGCATTGGGATCTGGATTATCGTCGTATTTGTCCAGGAGGATTTTCTCAAAACTGTTAACGGTAACGACATCTCTATAATTCTTTTTATGATAAACGTTCACCCCCCACTTAAAATCTTTATATTCATAGGTGGCTGAAAATTCAAGCTGCTCGGACAACGAAGGCTTAAGCTTGCTATTATCCGGTGTAAATTTATCTACATACATCAGGTAAAGGCTATTTGCCTCATCGACACTTCCTCCATTAAAGGCAGTATGCTGATATAAGGGAATCTCATAAAATACCGGTCCCGGATACAATTGCGCCAATGCGGGCGCCTTACTTGCCCAGCCATACGCAATCCCCACGGTCAGCGCTGGAGAAACTGCATAGTTAATATTCGTCCGCGGTGAAAATGTAACATACTTTTCAAATTTGTCCAACCGCGTCCCAATACGGACGTTCAGGTCTCGATGCGCTATTTTCGCCGTAAATACATCCTCCGCATAAAACCCCAGCTGACGTTGTCCATGAATACGA
The DNA here is from genome assembly GCA_031277685.1 of Sphingobacterium sp. Taxonomy (GTDB): domain Bacteria; phylum Bacteroidota; class Bacteroidia; order Sphingobacteriales; family Sphingobacteriaceae; genus Sphingobacterium. The sequence goes on from JAITLV010000306.1 coordinate 10,251, forward strand.
GAGACGTCATAATAGCGTTCTTTTCGTATATCAGCATTTGTCGCAATGGTATTATTACGGGGTCTGGATGGATCGACAATCTGTCCTTTTCCAATATTTTTTGAGTAATTTAAAAATGAGCCAAAATTCACTTGATGCAGCAGTTCGCCAGTCTGAAATGTGCCCGTGAGATCCAGACGTGCTGTTAAATCGATGGGTTTCCCTTCAATATTGGTTACGGCCTGATAGATTCCGCTTGCATATTGGCCTTGATGAACTCCCGTTTCTGTGGCATCTGAGTAGATAATATAAGTACCGTTGACGTCCTGTTCTTTGTACGTATTCTGATAAGTTTCGCTATAACGGATATTCAACCCGATATTAGAAAGAAAACCTCGATCAATCCGATAGTTGGCGCGGCTTCCGATAGCGAAATTATATGATTTGAAACGCATGACCGCAGCCGTTGGATCATCGCTATCACGCCGGACTTTATCCATGTTGCGACCATAATCTATGGATAACGTATTGGTAAAAGCTTTTTCTTTTCCTGCGAAGGTACTCCACATGATATTTCCGCCTAGACGGTCGTAGGATTTCAACTTATCTCTGTTGTCTTCAAAGGAGCGCGTGAAATTTCCACCAACAGTGAAGGCCCCAAACTTTCGGGTATCAAAACCTTTACTAATTCCGTAAACGGTTGCATTGTCGCGGAGTTGAACATTAAAATTGAGTGGTGTTTTGCCTGCAATACGGTTGATGATAATAGCACCATTTGTCATATCCCCATACTTTACAGAAGGTACACCAGCAGCAATTTCTATGCTTTCGATATTGTCTGTGGCAATCTGTCGGAGATCGGTACCGCCAAACGTATAATCACCTGTATAGTTATCTATACTGGCGTCACTCCCACTCAGTCCGGATATTTTGCCATTGACATAAGAATTTCCCATACCATAGATTCCCACATTTAAGGTTTGCATATTGGCGTTGTTAGACAATGCGATACCATCCATGATCAGTGCTACACCAAAAGAATTATTGAGTGCAAATGGATCTTTGTTGGAAAAAGAGTTTGTGCCCAATGTTGCGCTTCTTAAATTGGCTTGCTGGACCTGTTGTAAGGAGGGTGCCGCGATCTTTTGTCCAGGAATAAGGCTTAATAAATCATTAATACTTAATGCGCCCGACTGTTCGATCACTTCGCGGTTGATATAAAGTGAACTATTGCTTTCCAGCCGCCTGTTTGTTCGGGGAGTGACAGCTATTTCTTCTAGCCCTACACTCAACGTCGGTAATGTAATGTCGGCAATGGCATTATTTGTCCCATTTAAAATAGTTGTAATGGAAGTCCCTTGCCTTCCAATCATGGAAAACTGCAAGTTTGCTGACTTTAGCCGATGGGCCGGAAACTGGAATCTAAACGTCCCTTTATTATCCGTGAAATAATACTGGTTAAGTTCTTTAAGATGCACGGTTACCAATGGTATTCCTTTTCCTACTTCATCGACAACCTTACCTGATAAAACACCCAGAGAAGCTTTACTGATCAAAATATTCTTACCCGAGATCTGTAATTTAAGATAAGTCAACTGTTCCAGTTGATTTAAAACCTGTGGAAGCGCTCCATTTACCTCGATATTGATGCGGCGATCCATATTGATCTGAGACTCGTCGTAGAGAAAACTGTAACCCGATTTTTCTTCGATCTGCTTCAAAATAGACTTTAGTGGTTGATTTTTACTTTCAATCTTCAGTTGTTGTGCATCGACAGCTAACACCTGGAAAGAAAGAATTACACCAAGAAGCAGGGCGCTTCTATTGATGGATTTAGAAAACATAGATATATGATGTTATTTTTTACGAACGATAAGTGTATTGGATTCGATACTGAACTGATAGCCTGTTGTCAAGGAAAGCTTTTGAAGCACCATTTCCAACGGCTCATGCCCTATGGTCCCCGAATACATCAATTCGATATCCGGTCGGTCCTGCACAATGATTCCATATTTTCGGTTCAGCTGTTTGGCTATTTCGCTGAAAGTGGCCTTCTCAAAATGCAAAAAACCCGTCATATTTTCCTTCTCTTTGGCTATATCAAAGGATTCTACTGCAAAGGTTGCTTTGTCCTTATGATAAACAATAGCCTGCCCCGGACTTAGCAGTAGCCTCTTTGTTCCTTTTGATACCTCTACTTTTCCAGTGAACAATGCTATTTTTGACAGCTCATCATTTTCAAAAGCGTGTACATTAAAAGAAGTTCCCAAAACTTTGATTTCAAGATCAGGGGTTTGGATGATAAAAGGTTTATGGATGTTATGAGTGACTTCAAAATAGCCTTCACCATTGAGGCTAACGATTCGCTTATCTCCATTGAAATGCTTTGGATATCGCAGTGTAGACGTTGGGCCGAGCTTCACTTTGGTACTATCGCTTAAAAGTACATTCATATACTTACCGGTCGGTACAAGTTGGCTAACAAGTTCAGTTTGAGTGGCATTTTCCGCTATTGGCAACTGTCTTTTTAAGAATAGAAAACCCATAGATACCAACAAGAGGCTAGCTGCTGTATAGCCAATCCATCTATAGTTTCGTAAACGATGCACTGGAGTAACATTTTTATTGATAAAGGCCTGAAGTCTGACACGCTCTTCTGCTACCTGGGCCTGACTTGGAACCATCTGCATCAGTTGGACTAATCCTTTCGCATCTTCCACAAGCTGCCGATGCTGCGGATTTGCCTCAACCCATTGTTTCCAATATTCCATATCCTCAAGCCTCGCTTGCAAACAATAATTGATAAAGGATTCATTACAGATCAGTTTTTCCAAAGTAGGTTGTTCCATTCCTCGATATTGTGTTTACACAGTAGTGCACAAAAACTCATTTTTTTACCTGTTTTTATTTGGAAAAATTTAAAATAAGGAACACAACCACTGATAATGAACTCTTTAATTTTTTTATTGCCTCATAAACAACGTTATAAACTGTTCTCAGTGCTGCATTTTCCATTTCTGCGATTTCCTCATAACTCTTATTATGGAAAAATTTTAGCTCAATATAACGCTGCTGTTTTTTTGTCAGGTTAGCCATCGCTTTGCGTAGCGCCTGATCTCGTTCCAATGTTTCTTCAATTGCTATTTTTTGCGATTCGATCGAATCTTCTATCGGTGTGTGCAACAGTTCTTCCAGTGGTATATTTTGGTTAGCCCCTTGTTTATAGATCAGACGTTTTAGCCATACAAAGAGATAATATTTTGGATCCGTAGTTAGTATGGGTAAATTTCCCCGCTTTTCCCATAGGTCACAAAACAAGATATGGATTGATTCTTTTACAACTTCACGGTCGGCATTAATTTTCAATCCGTAACGGAACAGCGCTGTATACAACGAGTCGTATAAAGCCAAGAAACTGTCGTTATCGCCAGTTTTAATCGCGTTCCATGTTTGTAGTGCATCCAAGTGCGCAAAATAAATAATTATTTAGATTTATTCCAAATAATGTAACAAGAAATACGAACTGTTCAGTAAGGCAATAATTGACTTCCAAAAAATTAAATTGTATTTCAGAAACAATTTATCTAAGTTTGGCCAAATGAAAAAAATGCTCCTATACTTCTTGACAATTTCCTTGCTCGTCCAAGCTAGCTGGGGGTATGTTGTCATAGGTGCATTTTATGTCAACAAAGATTACATTGCGAAGTATCTTTGTGAAAACCGCGATAAACCACAACTGCACTGTAACGGAAATTGTGTGTTAATGAAAAAAATCAGGAAGGCACAGGAGAAAGAAAAGCAGAATCCAACAGCGAAGCTTAAGGCTGAAGTGTATGATTTCATTAATTCGTATTCACTATTTTCCTTCACTCCAGCTTCGGTTGAAATAAAATCGATTCAACTGGGACAGGTTTTTACAAAATATCACAGTATAGACTCAAATCGTTTATTTCGCCCCCCTATTACTGCCTAATTACTTTTCCTACAATGGCACTATCGGCCATTGCATTATTCTTAGAAAAAAATCATCAAAGGCAACATAAATTCATGAAATACTCATTTTCCGTATTGCTTGCATTGTCAGGCAGTATCGTATATGCACAACATTCTTTACCAGATTCATCAGCAGGGCTACGCGACAGCATCAGACTTAACGAAGCTCTTGTCACTTCCAAATATTACAGAAAATACAAATTGGATGCTGCATCCAACACTTTAAAGCTACAGATTCCCCTACTCCAGCTTCCACAAAATATTCAAGAAATAGACCATAGTATCATCACCGACCAGCAGGCAATTAATATCAATGAAGCCGTGAGCAGGAATGTCAGTGGTGTCATGCGCAACAACACCGCCGATTTTTATGGTCCCTTTCTATTTATGCGCGGGGCTGGGATCAATACCTTACGCAATGGTGTTGACATGTCCATGATCTATTATGGGCCTATGCCTGAAGATGCCAATATGATCGATCGATTGGAATTTATCAAGGGCCCTTCGGGCTTTATGAATGCAATCGGTGATCCTGCCGGATCTTTTAACCTTGTCACCAAGAAACCAACTGGTATCACATCCAACCAAGTTTTCTTTAAGACAGGAAGCTGGGATCTCTACCGTCTGGGCACTGACCTGGACGGCAGTTTTGATAAGGATAAAAAATGGCGCTATAGATTAAATGCGTTAGGGCAAAAATCGCGTTCTTTTCAACGCTTTGCATTTAATGACAAGGTCGTGGTCAATCCGAGCCTGACATACAGCATAGACTCCACATCCGCCCTAACGGCGGAGTATAGTTTTCAAAAACAATCTTTCCTTCAATATCTACTCACGGTATTCTCTCCCTATGGATTCGCATCGCTCCCACGTGATTTCAGTATTGCTGACCCAACGAAGGATCCTGTACAGGCCGCCGAACACAGCGCATTTTTAACGTATACAAAAAAACTAAGCAGCAACTGGAACCTGACAGCAAAAACTGCTTACGCCAATAGCCATATGGATGGCAACTATTTTTTTGTATCTGCCTATGATAAAAACCGGCCATCCGAAATCAAAAGACGTGTTACTTACGAAAGATTTACGACCGATGTTGCCTCCATTCAGGTCTTTGTGAACGGTCTGTTCAAAACAGGTGAGCTCGATCATCACATTTTGGCCAGCTTGGACGGAAATCGAAAGTCGTTACTTGGCTACTCAGGATATAATGACAAAAGTGCCAACCAAACGCTATACCCGCTAGATGTTAATAACCCCGTGTATGGTACACCATTCGATGACAACAAAAAGTCAGGTTCACTCGAAAGCATTGCAACAAATAAACAGCAGATAAAATATTTAGCTTTCTACCTACAGGATGAACTTGGTTTCTTACAGAATCAACTACATCTAACCTTGGCGGCGCGCTTAACACGATCGAAAAGCGATATTGATATCCCTGCAAAATCCAGTGTTTCGGATCTCGTCCTCACACCTCGTCTCGGTGTAAACTATGCACTCAGCACAAACGCCTCGATTTATGCATTATATGACCATACCTTTACGCCACAAAGTGGCTTAAGTGCGGAAGGGAAAACATTCGATCCGCTACGCGGAAAAAATTATGAAATTGGTATAAAAAAAGACTGGTGGAATGGCAAATGGAACAGTACCCTCTCCCTTTACCATATTACCCGCGACAATATTTTAGTGACTGACCCTTCGACAAACCTACAATCACAAATAGGGCAGACCAAGTCCAGGGGCTTTGAGTTTGACCTCAAAGGTGAAATTGTAAAGGGATTGAATGCTGTCATTAATTATGCATATACGGATAGTTATATTTCCGCCGATGCCAATCCAGCACTGGTAGGTAAGGCTACCCCCTATCGCGTAAGGCATATACAAAACACTTGGCTAAATTATCGGCTTCCTTTTGAGAAACTGACGGGACTGAGTATTTCCACAGGCTACCAATATCAAGCTGGTAGAGCTGGCCGATATCCGCAGGATGAAATTCCATCCATTGCAGCGCTCTTTCGCCTGGACGCTGGTCTAGGTTGGACAAATGGCAAAATAACAATCAATGGTCTTATCAATAACCTGACAAACCGATTCAATTATGGGAGTGCCTGGACAAGGCCAATAGGTCTCTACGCCTATGTGCCCTATGCCCCGCGTGAGTTCCGGTTGAATGTATCTTATAATTTCTAGCCATGAAGACGATAACCAAGTGGGCATTCCGCTGGCATGGATGGCTGGGACTAAGTTCGGGGCTATGCTTTCTAATTTTGGGGATTACAGGGTCATTGCTGCTATTCCGACACGATCTTGACAGAGCATTCAACCCAGAAATCTATCATAGGCCCGACAGCGGCCTTATGATCTCTGCTGACAGCGCCTATAGGGTTGTCGCAGAAGTTTTTCCGGATTTGGAAAAAATTGTCCTACACGACTTTCCGCTATCATCGGAAGAACCCTACGAATTTATGCTTTATCGAAAGACCAAAAGCCCTTACGATAATCATTTGAGTTTTGCTTTTGTAGACTCACATCGGGGTATAATGCTGCGCCAAGGCAACTACGAGGACCTTAGTGGTTCATTTTTTAGATGGATATATGCCATGCATTACAGCTTTTTACTCGGTCGCATCGGACAAGGTATCTGCGCCATTGTCGGCATACTTCTCTTAATGACGATTATTTCGGGCCTGGTTGTCTATAGGAAATACATCAAGAAAGTTATTTTATTTCAGGTACCGCTATACAAGGGAGGGCGGCGACTATACTCCTCCTTGCATCGGGTGGTAGGAGTTTGGTCAGCCTTGATCAATATCGTCCTGCTGGTCACAGGTGTATGGATGAATATTCCCGTTTTTCAGAACCTTTTTTCTGACCACAAAACCATCGCGCAGCAACAGGGTTCCTTCGCGGAAAAACCAAATTTAGATAAACTACTGGACTACTGCGAAGCAGCTGCTCCGGGATTTGAACCCATTGCGATAAATATTCCAAAAGATAACAAATCCCCTATTTTGGTCCGCGGTCACCTGCCAGGTACCACATTCTTTTTGTTTGGTGGAAAGGCGAGCAATTTTGCTTTCGATCCTGTTCATGCAACCTTTATGGGGCAACTGGATATTGAAAAAGCAGATTTTTCGAAAAGAATTTCATGGGCAATTTATCAATTGCATATTGGCGGATTTGGCGGTTACATCGTAAAGTTTATCTATGCTTTAATCGGGTTGACACCAGCATTACTTGCTTTGACTGGTAGCTATCTATGGTATAAGCGTAATTGGTAAATTAAGCGCTATTAATAAAGTAATAAGATTTACTGGCCAAATTCCCCCCCTTGGATTCGAAGGGGGGGAAGCAAGCCTTTACAGGTATTGACCTAATATTATAAGGTCGACGAAAAGTCAAAGGAATCTGACTCCTCGATATAATTGATACGCACTCATCTACCGAACTGGTGGAGAAACTACCGGGTAGAAATTTGGAAGACTTCATTCAGAAATCTTAGTGTCTTCACAGCCTAAAAATTAATCAAAAGTATCATAAACAAATCTGCGGATATAGTTTTCCAAATCGATAAGATCAAAAGGTTTCGCTAAAAAACCGTCTGCTCCGCATTCCTTTGAAATAGTCCGTCCATCGGTATGACCTGAAATCATTATCACAGGTAGCCTATTATGTTTAGGTAAACTCCGTAAATCCTGTAGTATCAACTCTCCGTTTCGTGCGTACATATGAATGTCCAGAAAGAGTATATCGGCATCTATACAATTCAGTACATCTATCAGAATTAAACTGTTCGAAACAGTTATAACCATTGTATCTTGATCCTCCAATACAACGGAAAATGCATTCAGTATTCCCTTGTCGTCATCACATACCACTATTTTCTTTTTCATCTTGCGTCTTTATTTGTTATTATTGATCAGAGACATGCAACGCTTAATTGCATAAAAACATGAAATCTATTTAAAACCGCTCTAAACATCTGTACATCATGAAGATGCAGCTTATTGTAGTCAAATTCAGTTTTATTAAAAAAAGCGAGCAAAAGCCTGGTCTAATAATCCAGCCTTTGTACCCGCTCCTAATTAATCTGCCTTTGTGCAAGAGCAAACAATAAGCTATCTTTTCAATTGCCTATTTCTTTTTTTTACGGAAAACATTATCCGTTAAGTCTTTAGAGACAGAATCTTTTTCTTTTTGATAAGAAGATTGCGTTTTCTCTTTTGTGCTTTTTTCCTTTTTAGTGTCTTTACTCATGATATATGGATTTTATAGTGCGTATTATCCTTTTCCCTTTTCAATGTTTATACTTGATCGGGAAGAATAAATGTAAACTAAAACGTCTTCTCTCTTTGAGGTACGCTAGCAGCTATTTGTTAAACTAAAAATTTCCGGAAAATATATTGTGGAGAATTTAAAGATAAAACAAGTGTGTTTATCATATTGGATCTACAAAATGGGGTTATGTGAAATAGTAGATCATAGTATTAAATATACAAATAATAATTGACAATGAAGCACCTATTTTTCTATTGCCATAGGTCATGTAAGATTTATACCATTACAAATCTGTAGAGCTCATGTTCAAACATGGCTACCAAACGATCTGCCAAGACTTCTATGATATTCTACTAATTTCCAACAAAATATTCATATATTTATTATTGAAGGCTATGGTTTTTTATTAGAAATTCCCCTTACTCAACTTACGATGAAAAGCTATCAATTTCGTTTTAATAACCGCAGTAAAACCTCAGCCATTCTTGTTTGGTTTTTTACGGTTTTATTGGCCATTACACTAACAACTACCCTTTTTCTTGTACGCCCTGCACATGATCTCTCGAGCTGGCTGTTACTGATATTATTTCCGTTCCTCTTAATAGCTATTTATAGATTATTTAAGACGGCCTCCGAACGACAATCGACAGAAATACTAACGCTGAATAAGGACGGAATTGCAAAAGAAAAGTTTTTAGATTCGTTGATCCAATGGGCATCCATTCTGCTCGGAGTGAACTCTCCTATATGTTTTTTAGCTTTCTGTCTACAGTGCTCCAAATACGTAAGAATTTCTAACCTGGTATATGTCCGGTCCTATTCCAATCGGAATAACGATGTTTGGAAATATTAATGAAGGGCTTTTAAGAAATTACAACATCCAATCGTATGGAGATAGCACAGGAACCTATGGTTATCGTATCCTTAAGGAAGAGTGGAAAAGCAAATAAACCAAAATAATAGCCATAACTGACCGATTTAAAACGAATTGCATTGGACAGAACAACACATATAATCACTATCAGGTCAATTGACCAAATTCCGACAGTAGATGAAATTAAATCCATTCCAAGAGAGATGGCCTTAAAGCTTATTTTTAAAGGAAAGATGAATAAACAGCGAGAACAAGTCGGAGAATATCTCGAACATGCACTTTCAGGTTTCCAGGTTTTGACCCATACAGTCGAACCTGAACTAAACATTGTAAAGCTTATTACGGATCAAGAGATTGAAGACCATCAGGACTTTTTTGAACAATGTGCGAAAGATTACAGGAAACTTGGTGAGCAATTAGTATTTAT
>JAITLV010000011.1 GCA_031277685.1 Sphingobacterium sp.
CTCACCTTTTTCATATAAAAGCACTCCTTCCTCAAAAGTGATACGCTCCTCTCGCAAAACTTTCTCCGCTATATCTCTCAACTCGACAGCTAAATTCTTATCGTTAATCAAGAAATTCAATTTATCTATTGCGTTCATTAAATGTATCTCCTATCTTAAATCAAATGTACCGAAAAGGCAACAAAAGTTATAATAAAAAATGTGATAACACTCATTTCAGAGTGTATCAAGTTAGCTCTTGAAAAACAAGTAAAGACTCCTTAAATACAATACGCTTAATCGGTAAATTGCTGCATTTCGATCAACTTCCTATATAAGCCATCATGCTGTAGTAATTCGCTATGGCTACCCGTTTCAACAATTTTTCCAGCCTCAATCACCACAATCTTATCCGCATTCTGAATCGTACTCAAACGGTGCGCAATCACTACTGTCGTCCGGTTATCCATCAATTTATAAAGTGATTCCTGAACGAGTTTTTCAGATTCAGTATCCAAAGCGGATGTCGCTTCATCGAGTAGCATAATCGGAGGGTTTTTCAGCACAGCACGTGCGATACAGATCCGTTGACGTTGTCCGCCCGATAATTTTCCACCCCTATCCCCAATATTAGTCTGGTATCCATGATCTGTCTTTAGAATAAACTCATGGGCATTGGCTATTTTTGCTGCCGATTCGATCTCTTCCTGGCTCGCCGACAAGTTAGCGAAGGCGATATTATTGAAAATCGTGTCGTTAAATAGAATGGACTCCTGATTGACAACACCAATCATACTACGCAAAGAATCCTGATCCAGTTCCCTTAAATCCACACCATCAAACAGAATCTGTCCATCAGTGACATCCATAAAACGGGGAATAAGATCTACCAGCGTTGATTTACCACCACCAGAAGGGCCTACCAAGGCAACAACTTTTCCTTTCTCGATCGTCAGATCTATGCCTTGAAGGATCTTCTTATCTTTTGTATAGGCAAAATTTACATCCTTAAAAACAATATGCTGTTCAAAGCTTTCAACACCTTTTGCATTGGGTCTGTTAGTGACTTCACTCCGTTCGTCGATTAACTCCAACACACGTTCACCCGCTGCAAGACCATTGTGAATACCACTAAAAGCATCTGTCAACGCTTTTGCAGGACGCATGACTTGTGAGAAAATAGCGATGTAAGCAATAAACGCCGGTGCCGTCAAACTTTGATCGCCAGAAAGGACCAGATGACCACCATATAACAAGATGATCGCCACCATAATGACGCCCAACAGCTCTGACACTGGAGAGCTCAACTGTTGTCGCTTGGCCATCGCACGGCCAATATTGGCATAACGCTCATTTTCGTTGTGAAATCTATTTTTAATAAAAGAGACAGCATTGAAAGCTTTGATAATCTTGATCCCGGACAGAGCCTCATCCAAATACGATATCATATTTCCATAAGACTCTTGGGCTGAACGGGCCTGGCTTTTCAGATTTTTCACTATTCTAGCAATAAAAAATCCTGAAATCGGAATAACCAATAAAGAAAAGAAGGTCAGTTTAGCCGAGATATTAAACAGCATTACAATATAGGCAACCAGTTGTAACGGCTCTTTGAATACGACCTGTAAAGTACCTGTGACGGAATATTGTACAACCTGAACATCTGAAGCAACCTTAGAAACAATATCGCCCTTTCTTTGTCCTGTAAAATAACCAACATGCAGATCCATGACATTATCAAAGACAGCTCTACGAAGCTTTAACAAAGTATGTATACGAAAATTTTCCATAATCCGCTGACAGAAATAGCGGAAGAGATTACTGATAAATACCGAAACCACGATAACGATACACACGTACTTTAATGCACCATAAGCACCTAACTGCTCATTTGCCATACTCGCATAGTAATTAAACCAAGCTAAAATATCAGTATATGTCTCTGGCTTTACAGCTTCAGCAGCAGCTTCACCAGTATTAAAAAGCGTATGGAGTAATGGAGCGAGTAATGCTAAATTTAATGTGCTAAAAACAACCGTAATCAAGGTGCAAATTACATATGGAATTGCAAATTTCTCAATGGGTTTAGCAAATGATAAGAGCCTAAAATATGTTTTCATTTATTTTGAACTAAGACAAATTAATTTGACACAACAAAATAATTTGTCGACCTCTCCTCTTCCATTAAAATTCTGTTATGAGAGGAAATTGAACAAAAATAACAAATTAATCAAGAAAAGCACCCATTAGCCACTATTCCTTCAAATTGTTGCGGGTCACCCCATCATGATCAATACATTATTCGTTTGAAAAAACGACAAAAATAGCTGCTTTTTATAGATAATTCCCTAATTTAGCCTCATTAATATACCAAAATTATTAAAAATAAAATGCAAATAGACGTTGCCAAAAGATTGCAGCAAACTGAAGAATACTACTTCTCAAAAAAACTCAGAGAAATAGATGAATTGAACAAGCAGGGCGCACGTGTAATCAATCTCGGAATTGGAAGTCCTGACCTACCCCCTCATCCGGAGGTAATCGAGACATTGAGTCATAATGCCCAACTTCCAAATGTACATGGCTATCAAAATTACAAAGGAGCTCCAGCATTACGGCAGGCTGTCGCTGATTGGTATCAACGCTATTATCAAGCTACTTTTAATCCAAATACAGAGATTCTTCCCCTGATCGGGTCGAAAGAAGGTATTGTACATATCTGTATGACTTACCTTGAAGAAGGAGATAAAGCTTTAATCCCTAACCCTGGTTACCCGGCATATGCTGCGGCTGTCAGATTGAGTGGTGCAGAAGCAGTAACATATACACTAACACAGGAAAAAAATTGGCTGATTGATTTTGACGAACTCCGGAAACAGGACCTGTCGAATGTCAAATTGATGTGGATCAATTATCCCCATATGCCAACGGGCGCCTCGGCATCGGATACATTCTATAAAGAACTGATTGCATTTGCCAGAGAATACAATATCCTCATCTGCCATGACAATCCTTATAGTTTTATCCTGACGGATAAACCACGTAGTATCATGAGCGTGGAAGGTGCGAAAGATGTGGCAATAGAATTAAATTCGTTGAGCAAATCATCCAATATGGCTGGCTGGAGAATCGGGGTACTAGTTGGTGCTGAAGAACGCATCAATCAGGTGCTACGATTTAAAAGCAATATGGATTCCGGTATGTTTTTACCCGTACAATTAGCAGCAGCCAAAGCGTTACAACTTGATACATCCTGGTATCAGGATCTAAACAAGATTTACAGCGAACGACGTCATAAGGTATACGAAATCATGGATCTGCTGGGATGTTCGTACCAAAAAGATCAGGTAGGCTTATTTGTTTGGGCTCAGATTCCCAGCAACTATAGGGATGGTTATGCACTCAGTGACGCTGTTTTGAACAATGCCCGTGTATTTATCACTCCCGGAGGAATCTTTGGGGATGGCGGTAATCTGTATATCCGAATCAGCCTTTGTGCCACAGTGGACATTCTTGACGAATCCATTCAACGCATTAAAGATAGCTTTTAGCTAAAAAAAATGATATTTCATATTGACTTTGAAAGAAAAATCAGGCTTAACAAGTTTATGGAATAAATGCGAATCAAGCATAAATACAATTGGAAATAAACACGAAGAATAATTATTCACATATGAATATTGCCATCGTAGGCGTAGGATTAATTGGCGGTTCAGTTGCCATTCGCCTAAAAGAAACAAAGTTCTGCAGCAAGATCATTGGGGTAGATAAAAGTGAGAAGAATCTCGAGAAAGCCAAACAGATTGGTTTTATCGATGAAATAATGTCTCTTGAAGAAGCAATAAAAAACTGTAAAGTACTCATATTGACCATTCCTGTTGACGCTATTTTACAGGTCGTTCCACAGATCCTTGATCAGGTCACGGATCAGGTTATCATTGATATGGGGTCGACAAAGACAAACATACTCAACAAAATCAAAGATCATCCCAATAGGGGACGTTATATTGCTGCCCACCCCATGGCCGGTACAGAATATTCAGGTCCAGAAGCTGCCGTAGCAGGTCTATTTAAAACGAAGATGATGGTCTACGTCGAAGCTTTTCGAACAGATGAGGATGCTTTTGAAATTGCAGATGCGATTACGGATCAATTGGAAATGAAGACCTGTTTCATGAATGCAGATGAACATGATGTACATACAGCCTATGTTTCGCATATCTCCCATCTCACTTCATTCGCTCTGGCCCTTACGGTATTGGAAAAGGAGAAATCTCAGGGACGTATCTTTGAATTGGCCGGTTCAGGTTTTGAATCTACTGTACGTTTGGCAAAAAGTTCACCCGATATGTGGACTCCGATCTTCAAACAGAACAGAGAAAATGTGCTAGAAGTCCTGGAAGAACATATCAAACAACTACAGTCCTTACATGATTCAATCGCAAATGAAGATTATGACAAGTTACATAAACTGATCAAACGTTCAAACAAAATAAAACGTATTATTAAATAATAGCAGTCCATGGGTTATTCTAGTGACGGTAGACGAACTAGAATAACTAGAAGGCTGATATAGTAACAAAAAAGGTTCCTGTTTATAACAGGAACCTTTTTTTATTCGTCTTCCAATTCGTTAAACTTATCTATATCCAGTTTCGCACCTAAAGAATCTCCTAGTTTCTCTTTAATAGCTGCCCGATAGGAATATAAGTCCGAATAATAAGGATTCAGTTCGATAGCTGTAGAGTAGTCGACTAGTGCTCCATGCATGTCCTCCAATTTTTCTTTGAGGTCTGCCCGTAAAGAATACACATAGAAATCTTCGGGATTCAGTTCGACCAAACGGTCAAAATCAGACAGCGCTTCAGGTAAACAGCCTAGGCGTTCGAATAATGAAGCCCGTTCTTCATATACAATAGATGATTCATGATCATTTTCTTCTGCTTTCGCATAATCCTGTAGTGCTTTTTCGGAATAACGGTACGACTCAAATACCTTGGCACGGAACACATAGGCTGCAGTTTGTTGTTCATCAAGCTGAATCGCTAGATTAAAATCATGTAATGCAAGCTCAAAACAAGTTAATTTGAGATAAAGGCTTCCTCTAAAAACAAAAAGATTGCTATCACTGCTCTTATTTTTATTGATCGCTGTTGTGTACAGTTCGATCGCTTTCAAGTAATCATAACAATGTACATATTCTAGACCCAATGAATTTAATTCTTCCGTACTGAGCTCTTTCTGTGTAGATTCGAGCTCTTGAATCACTAGATTTTCAGCTTCAAAATAGCCTATTTCTGCTTGATTTTCCTGCCACTCCAATACGCTGTGGTAATTAAAATCTAATCTTTTGGCAATCTGATAATCATAGAATGCCCCCTCATCTTCGCCGATCAAACGATAGATCAGACATCGGCTGGCATAAAAAAAAGGCTCTTCTTTAAAATTTTCAATAGCCCGGGTATAAACAGCTATCGCTTTTTCATAAGCTTTTATCCTAAAATAATAAAGCCCGAGATAACTATAAGCCAATGCACTATTTGCTAATTCGATCACTTTTTCCAGAGGTTCCACTGGATTACCATCAGCGACAACCCCATTAATAAATGCTTCCAATAAGAGCTTTGTATCTTCTTGTTGAATTTGATCAAGCCTTTCCTTTGGCAAGGAAATGATATCCGTTGGAAAAAAAGATGAAATTGGCAAAAAAGAGAATTTAGCAAGCAATACAGGCACTGGAAGTTTAAAGTCCGCTTCTGTAAAAGCATTGCTACGAAAGGTAACAGATAGATTTGACATCATTTGCTTCATATCCAAAACTAAGCTAAATTTCATTACAAAAGAAATTTAACCACCTTTCATTCTGGTTTAAATAAATAGAAACGATTTAATTCAGTTCTCCAGTCAGATAAAGATATTTGTATCGAACAATATCTCTAGAATTTGTAAATCTGACCAGTTTTTCACGCTTAAATACATAATTAGAAACCTTGTCTTCCATTAGACGCAAGAATTCAACAAACTCAGCAAAAAAACTTTGGCGTTCACTAGCTGTAAACTGACTATTTTTTACAATCCAAAAAAATTGTGCTTCATTCACATGGAAAGACACTTCATTTTTCTTTTCTTTTCGAAAAATAAAAATCGGATCATTTTCTTGGTTAATAAATAAAGCAAAACCGGTATTTCCTCCATCCAAATTCACCACAAAAGCAGAAAAATAAACGGTACCTATCTGTAAATTTTCCAGACAAATTAATTTATGCAACATCAGGTCGACAGTTAGATCACCTAAAAGTATTAAGTTTTTATTAAAAAACAAAAAAAGACCCACAATAATGTGAGTCTTTTTATATTAAATAGGCTTTTATTAGAACGTAAATTTCACAGAAGCATTCCAGGTTCTACCTAAACCAATCAACACCGCGTTCGATGTATTGATTCCATTCCAATATTCATTCTTCTGATCAGCTTTCTCATTCACAAAGATATTTGTAGTCGCTTCAGAAATGTAGAATTTGTTCAATAAGTTATTGATATTAAATCTAAAACTTATTGCATTTTTCTCACTGACATCTATTTTATAAGAAACCCCAGCATCCACGAGTTGGTAAGAAGGCAATTCCAATACGTTACCCTGACCAGCTTGTCTCGAAGAATATAAACGATCATAAGATCTCCAATCCCCGTCAACAGACAAACCTTTTGTAATAAAATACTTGGCACCTAAACCATAAGTTGTCTGTGCAGCATCGCCCACTTGACCACCAGTTAAATCGACTTTTTCCGTAGCCAGTTCTACACGATTTTCATTACGTACAATTGAAACTGATTGACCATCGTATTTCCAGTCGCCTATAGATGCAAACCCTTTAACGGTCAAACCTCTGAACGGACGTGCAGCAAAATCCAATTCGACCCCTTTGTGATTTTGTTTTACACCGTAATTTGAAAAATAAAGATAATCACCTTCCACTAAGAGATTTGGATCATTTTTTGGATTGTATTTTTCAACATCTGCCTTTGAAGCATTTCTTGAACTACCAGTAACTCTGTTTTCCCAAGTCGTTTTATAGGCGTTCACATTCACATCAATGTATCTTGAAGCAAATTTATACCCTAATTCAAGACCTAATATCTTCTCATTCTCCGCAAAAGGATTCACGTCATTTCTATAGTTCATGAAGATATTATTCTGATAAGGCTGACGCGAGTAGTAACCAGCATTTGCAAAAAGACTATGTTTGCCTAAGGTATAACTTACACCACCTTTGGTGTTGTAGCCAAAATTATTGACATTTTCCGATTTTGAATTCTCCGGTTTCTCCAGATAGTACTCTCTACGGCTATTTTGCTGTTGTGAAACCGAGCCCTGGAAAAATGCAGTAAAACCATTTTTAGCATACTCTAACTGGCCAAATAAACCACCATAACGGATCATTTGCTCATAATCCCAGGCTAATCTATTTTCTGTTGTTTTAGGTTGGCTCGAGAATGCCTTCCATGGATTGGTTGAATAAGTTTCGGTAATAAACACATTATTACCCAAGTTTACGTTTCCCACGTTAGCAATTGATGACTGCCCCAACATATCGGTTACCTGACGATAATGTTCACCTTTATAGTCGCGCAAATCGAATCCTACGTTGAAATTTAAGCTCTCACTTAATTTACGGTTATAGTTGGAAACAATGCCATACCATTGATGGTTGTTTACATCAGCCGCTAAGTAAGGACCTTTATTAAATTTATCTGTTCTTTTGGTTTGACCGCCACCACTCGCAACGGAAGCATAAACAACAGTAGACAAGGAAGACTTATCATTGATTGTCCAATCCCAGTTGAAATTGGCTACTGGTTTATGGTAGTAATTTTTACGGTAGTTTACTTCCGCACCATTAACCATTTCCACATTGCTATTGTATCGTCTACCATTTTTCAAGTAGTTGTCCAATGTAGACGTGAAACCTTGATTATGCCATTGTGGAGCACCAGTAACCATTAGGTTAAAGTTGTGCTTCTCACTTGCTTTATAGCCTACAGACAAGAAATAATTTTGTCCCTGTCCTTGTGTACCATTCACATAACCATCACCGGACCAATGCGTAAACATTGCTGAAACTGCAAAACCACTCTTCATCATTCCAGTGCTGTAACCAACAGTTCCCTTCATCAACATATCATTTCCAACTGTTGTACGCACAAAACCGCCTTCTTTCATATCTGTAGATTTGGTTACAAAGTTAATTGTTCCCCCTACAGAAGAAATGGCCAGTTTGGAAGAACCTAAACCACGTTGAATTTGCACCAAAGAGGCAATATCTGTAAGACCAGACCAGTTAGACCAATATACACGACCATTGTCCATTCCATTCACCGGTTGACCGTTCAATAAAAATGCCGTATTGGATTGATCAAAACCACGCGTAGTCATTGAAGATTCACCAAAACCTTTTGCCTGACCTGTAATGTAAACTGATGGCGTATTTGCCAAAGTTGAAGTGATGTCCTGTGCACCAACTTTCTCTTCGATTTCAAGCTTATGAATTGTTGAAACTGCAATAGGTGTTTTTCTACCTGCAGCAATATCAATAACACCATGACCAACAATAACAACCTCATCTAAATTTGTTGAAGCATCCGCCGAAAAAATAGGATTAATATTCAACGATTCGCCCGATTTCAACATGATGTTATCAATGACAACCGGCGTTTCACCAATGTATGTCACCTCCACTTTGTAGGGACCACCTTCTTGAAGATTTGAAATTTGAAATTTTCCTTGAGCATCAGCTGAGCCGCTTACTACTTGTCCACTAGGGATGTGGGTGATTTTAATGGTTGCTCCTTTAACTGTCTGTCCAGTAGATTCTTTTACAACTCCTGAAACCGAACTAGTATTTGCCGTTTGTGCATGAACCGCTCCATAACTGGCAAAAACAAGTGCAAAAAAAAGTAAAGACTTTTTCATGTTAGATGTGATTGTTTTGTTTTTTGTGCCGCAAAATTAGGAATTGATTGTCTTTTTAACTAATTTTAACACTAGCATTGCTATAAATACAGCATTTCTATTCCTTTCAAATTTTAATCTTCCACAGGTTAAACTTGGTTTCAGCATCAAAAAACCAACAGCTAAGTCACACTATTAACAAAAACACAACAAAAACATTATTTTCATACCAATACCCAAAAAATAATCAGAATAAAATTTTGTCTTATTTGAATAACTCAAATTATCGTTTCTTTTCCGTATTTTATTATTTAACTCCTTTCCTCATACCTCCCCTAACTTTTTTCTAGCATCAACATACACTCCTTTTACAGTATACGTAAATGTTTCAATACGATTGAAATCGTTATATTTAAATAATAATAAAAAACTATGCTATCCATTGAACAAGCTTATGCAGGTGTTCTTGAACCCGCATTGATTGAAGAAATCAAACAGATCGCGCAAGTCAAAACCTTCCGTGAAGGTGATCTCATCATCGATACCGCCCAATACATCAGAGCAATGCCTTTACTGTTAGAAGGTGCAATCAAAGTGGTTCGGGAAGACGAAGATAAGGGTGAACTCTTATTGTACTACCTCGAACAGGGACAGACCTGTACCATGTCCATTGCCTGCTGTCTCGGCAATAAAAAAAGTGAAATTCGCGCCCGGGCAGAAAAAGATACAACTGTAGCCATGATCCCTAATGAACAGGTCAACGAATGGATGGGAAAATATCCTTCTTGGCGAAACTTCATTATATCAAGCTATTCCAGCCGTATGAATGAAATGCTTCAGGCCGTAGATAATCTTGCTTTCTCCAATATGGAAGAACGCATTATCAATTACCTAAAAGCTAAAGTGAACCTTACCAATGACAGGATTCTTACGCTCACTCATCAAGATATCGCTTCGGATCTGAATACTTCACGTGTCGTCGTCTCCCGGATTTTAAAAAAACTGGAAAATGAAGACAAAATTGTACTGCTCAGAAATGAAATCAGAGTACTGATTTAGCATCAAAAATAAATTCGCAGTCAACGGATTTCAACCTCATTAGTACAAATTTCAATACCTAACAGCCTTCCTTCGGTTTGCATCCTATAGATCCAAAAACATTTGTACCTTTATTGCTAGGTGAATCTTTGATTTACATTAATGCAACATAATATGAAAACAGAAAACGTAGGATTTATAGGCTTAGGAAATATGGGCCATCCCATGGCGAAAAATTTAGAAAAAGCTGGGTTTCCACTTGCCGTTTACAACAGAGATATAGCCAAAACGAAAGACTTCGAAGCGCAGTCAACTGTTTACAAAGAAATCGTCGATTTGGTCAGTGACAATGCTATAATTTTCACGATGCTGACCAATGATGATGCCGTTCGGGAGGTTTACAGTAAAATTCTTGAATTGCCTATCAACGGAAAATTGTTTGTAGATATGAGTACCATCGCACAGGATGCGAGTATCAAGTTAGCCGATCAGCTAAAAGAAAAAGGGGCCACTTTCCTGGATGCACCTGTAGCCGGGAGCACCAAACCTGCCACGGAAGGCACATTGATCATTATGGTAGGTGGAGAACAAACTGACCTTGAACGCGCTAAGCCCTATCTTGAAAAGATGGGAAAAGCCATTAAACATCTTGGCGAGAATGGCAAGGGCCTTGCCGCAAAACTAGCCATCAATTACTTTTTATCTATAATTTACCAAGGTCTCGCAGAAACCATCTTATTTTCGGATCAGTTGGGTATTGACCGCAGTGAGATGCTTGAAATCATCAACGATAGCGCCAGCGGTAGCGGCGCAACAAAAGTAAAGACGCCCCTACTGGTGGAAGGGAATTATACCGCAGCATTTGCGCTCGATCTTATGTTAAAAGATATCCGTTTGGCACAACAAGCGGGAGCAGCTTACCCCTTGCTCAGTACTTTGCTCGACACCTATCAAAACGCTCATGACAAAGGTTTAGGACAATTGGATGTGATCGGAATTATCGAGTCCATAAAACCTTCATGAATTTAAATTTGTTTATTAAAACAGGGAGGGAATTCTGTTAACAACAACAAAAGTACCTTTAATCCAGGCACAAACGATTGAATTAATCACAGCGAATATCAGATGAATTATCTGGAGATCACAAGTCAACAAAAAAAATTTATACAGATGAAAATAGCTTTGACATTATTTCTATTAACTATTGTTACCATGAGCACAAAAGCACAGGAGTTAAAACCGGTATCCTATAAAGACGGAACACAACAACTGAATGGCCTTATCACGTCCAATGCGACAAAAAATGGCCCTGCAGTACTTATTTTACCAGCATGGAAAGGTATAGACAATGAAGCAAAACAGGCTGCTTTACAACTTGAAAAAGCGGGCTATATTGCGTTCATTGCAGATATCTATGGAGAAGGAAATATTCCAGCAGATAACACTGCTGCCTCAAAAATCGCGGGCCATTACAAAACAGATTACAAAGCCTATCAACAGCGTATTTCTGCAGCCTTGGAACAATTAAAGAAATCTGGAGCAGATCCAAAGAGAATTGCTGTAATCGGTTATTGCTTCGGTGGCACAGGAGCACTCGAAACAGCACGTGCAGGTTTTCCTGTCGCTGCTGTAGTCAGTATTCACGGCGGACTCGCTAAGTCGCCGGAAAGACCACATGAATCAATCCATGCAAAAGTATTGGTTGAACACCCCGCAGCGGACAAAAGTGTATCAAAAGAGGATTATGACGGACTGGTCAAGGAACTAAACGAAGGAAAGGCGGACTGGCAAATCATTACCTATGCAAATTCTGGACATACATTTACCAATCCGGAATCACCAGAATATAATCCTGTGATGGCCAAACGTGCCTGGGAACATACTTTATTGTTTCTAAAAGAAGTACTAAACTAAAGCATTTAAGCAAGCATCCTATTCGTTACAATGAACTGTCATTCCAGATCAACTGTGTTTCGCCATACCATTTTCCAACTAATGGCACTACTATTCTGTGCAACCGCAGCAATGACTCAGGAGAAAAAAACAATGGAAATTGGTGCACCTACACAAGCTATTCTATTCGTTACCAATATAGCTGATAAATCCACCGATTTCTCCATGCGTCTCCATGATCAAAAGGCAAATGAAATTATTAGACAGGTTCCCTATAGTACCACCAAACTCCTGGTCACGAAAACAGATGGTCAAAAATTTATTTTTGTTGTCAACAAGAGTAAGTGGACAGTGGATGTATCAGACCTCAAACAACGAAATGCCATGATCCTGTTTGATGGACAGAGTAGACCGAAAGTAATCTATGACAGTCAGACCTATTTACAGGCCGCAAAATCGATATTAGCGAATAACAAGCAGACAAGTACAACTCAAAAAAAACTTAAATACGAGGCCAAACTGTTCTTTGATTCCATCGCTGCGATTCCATTTACACCATCCAAACAATATGCGGCGAAGATTATTTCCCGATCCAATATTCCGGTCTACTCCAGTCAAAAAAAAGGTTTATTTGACGGAACCTATATTTCGCAGACTTTTACTGGAGAGCATCTCGAAAAGTCCAGCGGCATTATTACGACCGTATATCAGCAAGGCAAGGAACTCTCCACTAACAACCTGTCTAATGGAGTCAATTATTACACCCGATACTTCTACAACAAATGGGGATTAATCGATTCAATACAACAACTTCAAAACAGTAAATGGACTTACAGTACATCTTATCAATACTTACCGCATGCTATTATCATCACCGATGCCGAACGTCGCTCCACCTCCATCTATCATTTAAATGATCAATATCAATTGGTTCGACAGGAGTCCATCCATTTTATTTACCAGCGGATGGACTGGGTCGACTACCGATACAATGAAAATGGACAGCTTATGGAGGAAGTTTCCGGGCAAAATGATACCATCGAAAGCCGTAGGCTATATCACTATGATAATCCAAAAACAAGTGATTTCTCGTTGTGGCAGGCGTTTGACCCAACAGGGAAACTCACCGCCGAATCCAAGATAACTGTGCAAGGTAATGAAACCACCTACCTATTTTATAGCAATGGGGCATTGGGAATGAAAATAGTCTCAAAAGATCTGGGCGATCACCAATATGAGAGCGTTATAGCTGACAAAAACGGTAAAGTCACATCCAAGACCATACAAAAAAAGGAACATTCTCCAATCGCTCAATAACCAAACATCCCAACAGAACGAAAAGGAAATCATAACAATATGAGTAACCTTATTGTCAATACAATCAACAGTAATTCATCATTAGTGAAAAAACGAAAATTATTAAGCCAACGCCATCCCTTACTGTATTCTTTTGCTGTCTGGGCTAGAAGAACACAACGAAAAATCATTTGGCTGTTGGACAGTAAAAAGTATACAAAAACAAGGTCTGCAGATACATTGCCATTTCGAATAAAAAAACACCAATCTGTATTGTTGAAAAAACTGGGTGAAAATAACAGGCAATTGCAGATCAACAAAGTAACAAACTTAAAGATCGCAGCAAAGCAGATCAATGGTATATTGATCCAGCCTGGTCAAACTTTTTCATTCTGTAAACTGGTTGGACAACCCACACAAAAAAAAGGATACCTTCCAGGCATGGAATTGTCTTTTGGGGAAGCTCGGGCCGGTATTGGCGGCGGCATTTGCCAGATCTCGAATCTGATCCATTGGCTCGTTATCCATAGCCCATTGACAGTCACGGAACGCTATCACCATTCTTTTGATCCCTTTCCTGACGATGGACGTGTACTACCTTTCGGTAGTGGGGCTACTGTATTCTATAACTATCGTGACTATCAATTTACGAACAATACACCCCATACGTTTCAGATCAACTTGTGGTTTACTGAAAAATGTCTTGAAGGTGAATTGAGAGTTGATCAGGAACTCGACTTCGCGTATCATGTCATTGAAAAAGAGCATCAATTCCTTAAAATCGGAGATCAATTTTATCGAAAAAATGAAATCTGGCGAGAAAAGTTTTTAAAATTTCAGGGCGGAAAGGTTATTGCTACGGAACTTTTGACTAAAAATTTCGCCCGGGTTACTTATACCCCACCGGACTATACGGAATTACCAACCGAAGACAATACAAGTTCTTAGTAAGTAACCTAGCTACACGAGAACATTTTGACATCATCCTGTCATAGCTATCGGCTCAATCTATTTCTCTGCTGATATTGAAAATATCAGTCCAATCGTGCACAGTCTTTTTTACTGTTCCGGGGATGAATAAAACACAGGTTACTAAAAAATGCTTTTTTTTGTTTAAGTTTGGTATGGCTTTGGGGGTATTCTGTATAGAATTGAGATAGTCCCTTCGAACCTGATTCGGTTTATACCGACGTAGGGAAAAGCAATCGCTTATTTGTATATCGAGATATACTGGACAGCCCATCTGTCTCTTTTCTTCCTGACAAAGCCACTTGCAAACATATAACAAAAAAATGGAAGATTTAATTATCGATCTGTTGGCACAGGTCAGACAACAAAAACCACTTGTACATAATATTACCAATATGGTGGTCATGAACAATACCGCCAATGCACTGCTTGCGCTCGGAGCCTCTCCTGTTATGGTTCATAGTCCATCAGAAGTGCGTGAAGTCGTTGATATTGCGCAGTCGTTAGTTATCAATATCGGGACATTGAGCGAACTTACGGCCGAGGCTATGCTCGTCGCAGCGGAACATGCCAATAACATTGGTCGCCCCTGGGTACTGGATCCTGTAGGAGCAGGGATATCTGCATTCCGCAATGACCTTCTAGCTAATTTATTGGAGCTAAAACCAACGGTTATACGGGGAAACGCATCCGAAATTATGAGCCTCTATAATTTCAGCCAAGTCAATACCAAAGGGGTTGATAGTACGGCTGACAGCAAGGCTGCTGTTGGATTTGGCCGTGCATTACAGGAACAACTCGGATCAATTATCTGCATCTCTGGAAAAGTAGATTTTATCCTTTCAGCACACTATACGGCAGAGGTACACAATGGGCATTCCATGATGACCCAAGTTACTGGACTTGGCTGCAGCGCAACGGCACTCATCGGTGCATTTTTAGGTGTCACAGATCAGCCTTTTGAGGCAGCTACAGCTGGTGTATCGTTTTTGAGTCTTGCTGGTGAACTGGCGACAGCGCGATCTTCCGGTCCCGGTTCTTTACAGATGAACTTGTATGATGAACTCTATCATCTGGATGATAACCGTATCAAAGCGCATCTCAAGATGAAGTACTATGGCAATTAACCCTCAATTTCCCTATCCGCTGTATCTGGTTATCTCTGAACAGGACTGTTATCCGCAATCTTGGCTTCATGTTGCTGAAGAGGCCATACTTGGTGGTGTGGATATTGTTCAGTTACGTGAAAAGAACGAAACTCCAGCCCGATTGCTCGAAAAAGCCAAGAAGCTAAAGCAGATCACCGACCGTTATGGGATTCCATTGATCATCAATGATGCAGTCTCTGTTGCAATTGAAATCGAAGCATGGGGTGTACATGTCGGTCAAAAAGATTGTCCCCCCTTAGTGATCCAGGAAAAATATGGACATCAGCTTCAGATTGGCTGGTCGCTTGAAGATATTACCCAACTTAATAGTGAACAGATGCCCGCTGTAGACCACCTGGGTGTAAGTCCTATTTTTTCGACAAAAACGAAAGCGGATACCATTACAGAATGGGGAATCGATGGATTGAAGCTTTTAAGAAAATCAACTGAAAAACCTTTGATTGCCATCGGACGCATGAATCTGGATACCATCGAAAGTACCTGGCAGGCTGGCGCCAATTCCATTGCTGTCGTCTCTGCAATCTGCCAAAGTAAAAATCCAAGACAATGTAGTGCCCAATTAAAAGAATTATTAACATGAAAATAACGCAACAATATACTGTCCCCACCGTCCTGAGCATAGCGGGCTTCGATGGTAGTGGCGGAGCAGGCATCCAAGCCGATACGAAAACCATATCAGCCCTGGGCTGTTATGCGATGAACGTCCTTACGGCATTACCGGTACAAAACACCCAAGGTGTACGGAATATTTATGAAATCCCTACGCAGGCTGTTCATGACCAGCTGGATGCAATCTTCGACGATATTCATCCAGATGCGATCAAAATCGGGATGGTTCACAATATTGAACTAGTGGAACTGATCAGTTCTTATCTGAGCGATTACGATGGACCGATTGTATTTGATCCCGTGATGGTATCAACCAGTGGGCACAAATTGATCCATGATGATACGATAAAAGCATGTGTGGATTTGCTTTTCCCACAAACAACGATCATCACACCCAACCTGGACGAGGTTAGCGTACTGGTGGGAAAAACCGTAGACAGTGTACAAGAAATGGAGAAAGCCGGTGTTTCTCTCCTCGAAAAAGGATGTAAGTCTGTGCTTATTAAAGGAGGGCATCTCCAAACCAGCGAACTTACCTCCCTCCTCTTTCAGCAAAACGTTTTGCCACGGGCATTCAAATCACAAAAAATTGACAGCAAAAATACACATGGATCAGGTTGTTCGCTCTCTTCAGCCATCGCAAGTCAGTTAGCTCAAAAACACCCCCTCGATCAGGCTGTTGCGATCGCTTTAGATTATGTCCACGAGGCAATTAAGGGCAGTAAAAACCTTGTTATTGGCAAAGGAAATGGGCCACTCAATCATTTTCACAATCCTATTAAACTTATTTTTCATGAAATGGACTGATAATGCCTGGGATGCTATAAGCCCAATCTATGCCGATATCTTAGCGATGCCTTTTATTTCTGAGCTGAGTAATGGCAGCCTACCCTTGGACAAGTTTCAATTCTATATGCGTCAGGATGCTTTCTATTTGGAGGAGTTTGGACGTGTTTTAGCTTTTATCGGTGCAAAGAGTGCTGACAACCAGCAAGCACTGGACTTCTTTGAGTTTGGACGTAATGCCCTTATTGTCGAAAAGGCACTCCATGAAAATTATTTTAAAGAATTTGGTCTAAATCCTGAAGAAAACAACAAGATTGAACCAATTTGTCATCATTATATCCATTTTCTCAAAAGTGTAGCCGCCTTTGAATCGGTTGAAGTCGCTATGGCTGCAACTTTGCCTTGCTTTTGGATTTATAAAGAAGTTGGGGATCACATTGTATCGATGACCAATGGCGACCAAAATCCCTACTCTAAATGGATTGATACCTATAGCGGAGTAGAATTTGCTGAAGGAGTGAACAAGGCCAAAAATTATGTTGATCAAATTTCTGAACAAAGTAGTGCAACAAATCGGGAGAAGATGCGACAAGTATTTATAACGGCCTCACGATTGGAGTATTATTTCTGGCAGGCAGCTTACGAAAAAAGAATGTGGTAAACAACAAAACACTAGCAAAATGTCCGATAGCGAACACCCATTGTTCAAAAATGACCAATGGAAGAAAATAGGATAATATAAAAAAACGTGTTTATCAGTGATTTACACGGTTTTTACATTTTGGCACCACAATTATATATAATTAAGCAAGGAAATGAGGCTACTTTTTGAAATGGAAACAAAATAAAAATTATTAGCGCATAAAATCGGAAATTAATAAATAGACAAAACAATGAAAAGAATCTTAACCATTGCCTTTATTTCATTTTTATATGTAGCTCAGGCCCAAGAACGTGAAACACGGAAGATTTCTGCCCCAGATGGTATCTCAGCCGCGACATCGTTACGTGTGGACTACGTTCAGTCCAACCGCAATGAAGTTGTTGTCGAAGCTGACAATGCAGCGCATCTCGCATTGATTGAGACAAATGTAAAAAATGGGATATTACATGTACAATATAAACGAAATTCACAGATCAGAAATGCCAGAAATAATCGTGTTACGGTATATTCAAGCAAAATTCCGACAAGTTTTTCCGCATCTTCCAGTAGTTCGATCTACAGTAACGAAACCATCAAAGCCAACAAAATTTCAGTGGACGTATCTTCTTCTGCCAGAATTTCACTCAAAAAATTAGTTGCCGATGATATCTCGCTTTCGACAAGTTCTTCTAGCAGATTAACGACCGAAGTAAGCGCTAAAAATTTAACGGTGAATTCGACAAGTTCTTCAAAACAAGAGGTTGCTGGAAGCGCAACAAATTTGAATTTAAGTGCCAACTCCTCCACATCAGTGGACATGGCCGCTTTTACAACAACCAATGCTCAGGTCGATGCCAGTACTTCCGCAGGTGTCACCCTAAGTGTTAAGGATAATCTGCAAGGTAAAGTTTCCACCTCAGCAAAGATCTCCTTAAAAAATCAGCCCCGAAATGTCCAAGTTGACAAATCGACAAGTGGCCGAGTCGTTATGTAATTTTAGTTTAGGTCTTTAAAAAAGACTGTTTATTTATGTTTAATGTTTAGTTAGCTAAAAGTGGCGCCCTCCCCAGCGCCACTTTTCTTTATGCTCCACTGCCTAACTTTTTATCGTATTTGACCCCGAGCACACGACGCCCATATCCCTCGGGTTTTCGTATCTTGTCCTAAGAATCACAAGCACACATAACGCATAATCAAATGGATAATTTTTTAGCAAGTAGCCTCAAGCAGTTTCGGGACTTCAAATCATTGGGTGACAAAACTTTCGATCAATTAAGTGATGAGCAATTGTTTTGGCAATTTAATCCATCCAGTAACAGTATCGCTGTCATTGTAAAACATCTCAACGGTAACATGCTTTCACGTTGGACTGATTTTTTACATTCTGACGGTGAAAAGGCAGGACGGAACCGTGATATGGAATTCGAAAACACAGCCATGAACAGAGAAGATCTTATCACACAATGGAACGAAGGCTGGAATTGCCTATTTCATGCGCTTGAATCTTTAAATGAGCAAGATTTAACGAAAACAATCTTTATTCGGGGAGAAGGGCATACCGTATTGGAAGCTATCCATCGCCAGCTCGCCCATTACCCCTATCATGTGGGGCAAATTGTTTACATCGGGAAAATGTGTATGGATGAACAATGGACTTCGTTGTCTATTCCGAAAGGAAAATCCGTTGAATTTAATCAAGAAAAATTCAGCCAAAGCAAAAAGGTATAACATGTACCCATCTACTGTCGCTGTCCAATCCATAATTGGACAGCATATATTCTTATTTTTTTCCATCGGGATGACATACTACAAAACAGTTTAAAACGTTACATGGAAGATACTGTTTTAGGTGTTCTTTCGTAAACAATTGATTATATTTGTATAATCTATCATGACTATTTCCCCAAGGACTCGATTGCTTGGGAATTAGCTTGCTAAGGGCTATAAAACAAAATGCAAGTGTAGAAAACTCATTGATCCACTTGAGAATAAACAGGTAATAAATAATTATTTGCAGATGAAAAATTCGATTAAGATCATCAACAATTACGAGTATAAAAAGTTATTCTTGCCTGATGTTTCTGAGCATAACCTATTTAACGAAAATAAAATTCAGGTCTATCGAATCGAAAATTATCTTCGGAGCATTTTAATGCCAGTCATTCCCTATCGAACCACCTTCAATTTTCTTATTTTCGTAACAAAAGGATCCTTGACCCAGCATTTAGAATCAGCCTCCTATACACTTACGGAAAACCAAGTCATCAATATCAAGCAAGGCAATATTACCGCAACACTTGCCATATCAGACGATGTCGAAGGTTTCTTTGTGGTGTATGAAAATGAAATTGTTACCGATATCGAACTAGGTATCAATGATATCAAGTTTTTTAATTCCCATCCCTTTACAACATTAAAACCACATGTCGCCAATTGGATTCAGCAAATGCTTATTCTTTTGGAAGAAGAGCTCTTCACCGAGGGCCGCGTGATGGAAGTATGCATCTCGATGATGCAATGTATCTTGTTAAAGGTTATCAAATCAGATATCGAAACAAAGGCCCCCATGAGCAGGCAATTGGATATTGCATTTCGCTTTCGCGAATATGTCCAGAAATTCCATATTGACCATAAGAATGTATTGTTCTATGCGAATCTATTGCATATTTCCGAAAACTACCTCAACAAATGTGTGAAGGAAGCAACCAATAAACCACCGAAACAATGGATTACAGAAATCAGTATTTTGCACAGCCAGATCCTGCTGCAGGATGCGACAAGAGATATTGCGGGAATAGCATTTGAATTAAAGTTCCAATCTCCCTCTTATTTTACTAGACTATTCAAAAAAATCACCGGGTATTCACCCAGTGATTATCGAAAACATAAGTTTATGGCGGGCTAATGTTTTCTTTTTTGATAAGGTAGGTTCCAGATCAGATCAACGGCTAGATAATGTACACCAAAGTCCACTTGATTATAACCTTTGATCAAATCATTCATATACCCCAAATCCAAGCGTAAAGGTGTATTCGGAATATCTGTCATATAGTAGAAACCCAACCGTGTTTCCTTGTACCCAAAACTGGACCAGGTATCTGGTTCATTTTGTTTACTGATGGCAAAAAGCCCCTCAGCACTCAAAGCCAGTTCTTGCTTATTTCTATCCGATATTTTCAAATTCACCTGTGATTTCAAACGGGTCCTAAATTGAAAGTTTTCCTCCGTTTTATGAAAATCTGCTGTAAAAAATTTACGGAACTCCTGTCTTAGTGTATTTTTCCATTTCCATCGTTCCCCCAGCTTGAAAGTATACGCATAACGCCCATACAATCTGAATTCCTGTTCAACGCCTTCATTGTGGTAGGGAGCCATTTCATCATAAACATTCTGACGTCTATAGCTCAGTGCATAGCTATACTGCTGATTTGGGGCAAATTTGTGATAGACTTCATGGTTCAATACCCAGATCGCCTGTTTATGAAATGGATTGGAATCGTCGGGCGTACTTTTAGTGCCCAAACCGATATAAGTCAGTGCCTCCTTTGTTCCGGCACTATCCAGTTTACGTCGTAGACCTAATACCGACCAAGAGGCGGTTTTGGCCTTACCCAGCCCTGGCGGGCTTACCTGCCCGTATACTGTATTTATATGAATTCCCAATAAGAGCATTATTGGGAATAGTTTTATGAAACGAAATTTCAACATAGATAAAATTTTAGTAAAAAAAAGACTAGGAAGTCTCGGTTGTTGCCGAAAATTTTGCAACCAACCAATTGTCCAACCGCTTAACAGGTTCCATGGCCCACATCGCCACCACAAAAGGAAAAGTTAAGGTAGTCCAGCCATTATGGATCAGGAAGTGGTCAAAATAGGTTGCTATAATAACGGCAATCAGCACATATATACCATCTCTGACACGTTGCCCACTCAAGGCAATTCCACATAAGACAGCATTAAAACTAAAGATACCGTTATTGGTCATATCCGTAGATTCATGTCCGTGGTGCGAAATATAAACACTGATGATAACTGCGGCAAATGCATATAAGGCGCCAATTGGTTTGCTGATAAAAACACCGATAAAAAAGATCAGACCTGCAATTAAGCTACCCTGGAATATAACCTGACCAAAGGCATGTCCTTCGATAAGAAAATCATCCATCTCCTGGATATCAACAAAATGATCAGGTACGGTACGCAAAGCGAGCTCCGGAATGCTTAATACATATAACGCGATCCAAGTAACCATGATAAAAGGAAAGGTAAATACAGGAATGTTTTTCCTAAGCGCCAAGCCCATCAGGATCGTGGTCAATGCAGAGCCAATGATCAAAGCAGCCCATACCCAGATATTAGCCTGAAAATAAAATACCAGTGCAATTCCATAAAGTGTTGCATTGAATCCAAAAAGCCCATCGTTAATATGGTCCTCGTCAAACTTCATCAATTTAGCCGTTATTACCCCGATCAGATTTGCAAGGATCCCGGCGAATCCCATGAGTGCCGAGTCATAGATGATAGCCCCTATAAACAGGACGCCAGTCCAGCTATTACCCTGTAACATAATCTGTCCAAATCCTTTAAAAAAAGCTTTAACAAAAGCTAGGATATTATTTTTCATTAGAATAATTTGTTATTTAAAAATTGTATTCAGCCCCGTTATTTAATTCAGGAATAATTTTTCCCATAAAGCGCTCTGCATTTCTTTAAAAAGAAGATAAAGCTGCTCTGCACCATAGCCCAGTACCCGCACCATAAAACCGTCATGTTGCAATGCGCTAATACCAAATGCGACGTCTTTGGTATCACCGTATTTTTCATGGAATATCTCTATCCATTCATCTGGATTTAGTCCGGCGCTATTGAGGTAGATCAATGTTCCCTGATGGGTATATCCCTCCAGAATGCCAAGTTCCTGGATCGGCATACGGTCAGGCTGCAACAATACATTATCCTTTACGACCAATCTCCCGTTCACATAGCACTCCGTCAAGTTTTGAAAATGATTGTACTGGAATTCTTCACCCGACATCTTTCTTCCACAAGTCACGATCTCACTTAGCAATAAATGACAATCGGAAGCGAGATGAATAATATTGTGGCTTAAAAAATGGGAGGAATGTTGCGGTACAACAGGATGGGGTACATAGGAGAAAACTGAACCTTCCCCCAAAGTCACATTCATTGTTTGCGATGATTGCCCCTTCATATGAAACAGACGCTGGTAAGCCTGTGTCTGCAATTGCAACTTTGCTCCCGGTGCAATGTCAACTTTAATCTGATGGTCATCTCCGTCCAGCAATCCCGGTGAAGAACTCATGATCATCAAATAAGCTGCATTATCTTTTTGATATTGTCCCACAGGGACAATGCGAAAAGGTTGAGTGACATAAGCATCCTTCATAAAGGACTTCCCTTCACGATGAGCTATTTTAACAGCTAAAGAACAAATCATAATTAACGAAGTAAATTAGGCTCTTCAATATCTTGAAGTAATGCATATTTCTTTATCCAGCCCACAATCTCTTCCAGACCGTCACCAGTTTTTAAGTTAGAGAATAAAAATGGAGCACCTTTGCGCATCATACGGGCATCATGTTCCATTACTTCCAAACTAGCACCTACATATGGTGCCAAATCCTTTTTATTGATTAATAGCAGATCAGAACGTGTAATTGCCGGTCCACCTTTGCGAGGCATTTTTTCACCTTCAGCGACATCGATCACAAAAATGGTGATATCTGCAAGGTCTGGGCTATAAGTAGACGTTAGGTTATCACCACCACTTTCGATCAAAATAAGTTCAAGATCTGGAAAACGGCTAGCCAATTCGTCCACAGCTTCCAGGTTCATACTAGCATCTTCACGGATCGCAGTATGCGGACAACCACCAGTTTCTACACCAATAATGCGTTCACGGGGCAATAAACTATTTTTCGCCATATACTCCGCATCTTCTTTTGTATAGATATCATTTGTAATAACCGCCAGATCCAGCTCATTTGCAAGACGTCTACTCAATCTTTCCAACAATGCTGTTTTGCCCGACCCTACTGGACCACCAACACCTATCTTAACATATTTTCTATTTTCCATTTTTGTTTAATTTTAAGAGATATAAACCCTAGAATATAATCGTTCGTGTTGCATGCATCGGATATCAAATCCAATATTGCATAGCCCCACTAAATTTCGTTCAACTGCTAAAGTCTCCTGACAGAGCTCAAGAATATCATCGTGTAGACCAAAAAGAACATCCTGACCATCCAGTTGTCCAAGTGGCACGAGTTTAACCGCATTTGTCACCATCGTGATGGCTGCATTATAGTAAAAGCCATGTAATGCTTCTTCCAATGGAATTTCCAATAGGGACGCCAACATACCATACATCAGGCAATAATGACTATCCACCGCCTTCCGCTGAATTAATTTCCCCCATTCAACAACAAAATCCTGCTGCTGATAACGGCTAAATATCTTGTAAATACGGACACCTAATTTTTTACTGGCTTCCCGGATCTCTTTTGGGCTCTTCAATGCTGTACATTCCTGATCCAAAGCAATCAACGTGTTTAGATCCTGTGATGTAGTTGCTTCATAGGCCAATTTCATCAACGCGGCATCGTTATACTTCAGATTGTACCATAAATTATGGCGTACATATTTGTCAGTCGTTGCTTTATCACAGACTAAGCCCTTTTGCACATAGGTTTCCAGTCCATTGGAATGGGTAAACCCACCGATCGGCAATGTTGGATCTGCAAGATGAAGCAACTTACCCAGAAAAGTATTTTTCATTGACATAAATTATTTATTCATTGTTTGTTTACGCGACCTTCAGCGCGGTACCAATCCGCTCTATTCCTGAATGAATAGCGGAATGTTTTTTGTTGAAAATTTCAACTTTTGGTGATGCCTTGGATCCACATTCGCATTCAGTGGATGGAGCAGCTGCTGTACACAACATGCCGGAGCAAATCCATTTTTTGTCAGCCACTCGTACATGGAGCGTTCGTAAGGCATAAGCAATTCATTTGCCTCTACAAAGAGAGGCAAATGCTTGTTTCCGATTTCACTGCTAACAAAAGCAATCTGAAGGAAATCAATTGCCACCACTTTAATGACCTCACAAGCTTTGATGTTGACCACCACGATTTTTTCCTCATCTTCATACAAGATATCGCCGTCCTGCAAGCAGGAAGTATTGCCCAATAGTTTTACGGCAATATCCATTCCCTCCGTTGTACGTAGACGTTGAATACGTTTGGTGGACTCATACCATTCAATCAAGAGCACATCATGACGCTTACTGATATGTTCACGATTGATATTCCTTGTGATTTCTGTGATAATCATTTTAATCCTTTATAAATAGATTTTTTGAAAGACCTATTCCGACTGTGGAACCGTTTATCCCGGTGATGACCTCGTGATTATTGGGAATAGCGGCATCCTTACTATGGGTCTTTTTATAAGACAATTCCGCAACTTTCGCTTTTAATGCCCAACCTTTTCCTAAAGCAATTCCCACCAGGGGATACACGCGGAACAAATAACCATTGTATTTACCATCAACCATGGTTCCCCCAGCATCTACATGCTGATCGCCCCAGAGATAGTGTACATCCACTTGGCCAATTAACATGAAATGTTCACTCAGCGGCCAAGTATTACTATAAAATGGGCCAACTTCATGGGAATGATCCGTAAAATCCAATGCTTTATTTTTAGAAGAATTGAATCCGTA
The DNA here is from genome assembly GCA_031277685.1 of Sphingobacterium sp. Taxonomy (GTDB): domain Bacteria; phylum Bacteroidota; class Bacteroidia; order Sphingobacteriales; family Sphingobacteriaceae; genus Sphingobacterium. Next base: position 25,083 of record JAITLV010000011.1, read on the forward strand.
ATTTAACCCCACGTTCATATTGTCATTGAAAAAGTACCCCACTCCCACTGGGGCAGCACTAAATTGATGTCCGGCAGTCGTCTCGTGGTAGTTGAGCGACCCATAAAGCATAATAGCTCCTTTTTGTGCATAAGCAGATGGCACCGAAAAGAACGCTATTGCCAAACAACAGCCTAAAAATATTTTTATTTTTTTCATTAGCGTAAATCGTCTTTTGTCGATATTGAAGATTTCATAGATAGCCGTTATTCGCACGCCAGGTGCGTTGTAAGCCCATAATGACCTCATCAATATCGTTGTTTTTCATAGTTTATGGCCTGATACAGGACCAGGCCATAAAGAAGTAGTTATAGGGTTAAAACAAGAAATACAATTGTCCCAATGAAACTGTATCAATCGGTTGTGACCGCAAAATTTCGCCATCTAGACTTACTTCATAGTTTTCTGGATTAACAATAATCTCAGGAGTAGCATCGTTGTGAATCATATCTTTTTTGGAGATATTTCTACAATTTTCTACAGGTAATAAGCCTTTAGCCAATCCATATTCCTCTTTAATTCCATTTTCGAATGAGATTTTGGAAACAAAGTTGTAACAAGTGTTATGTACTGCCTTACCTAGACCACCGAACATTGTTCTTAAGATGATAGGCTGCGGTGTCGGAATAGACGCATTTGCATCACCCATTTTAGATGCGATGATCATACCACCTTTGATAATCATTTCTGGTTTTGCTCCAAACAATGCTGGGCGCCAGATAACCATATCAGCAATTTTACCCGGTTCGATGGAACCCACGTATTTTGAGATACCATGTGCAATCGCAGGATTGATCGTGTATTTTGCCACATAGCGACGTGCACGGAAATTATCATTGTTTTTACCTTCATCCTCAGGAAGCGGACCCACCTGTTTTCTCATTTTATCAGCAGTTTGCCAAGTACGGGTGATTACCTCACCTACACGGCCCATTGCCTGCGAATCCGAACTCATGATACTGAATACACCACGGTCTTGCAAAACATCTTCAGCAGCAATAGTTTCTGGTCGGATACGTGAATCTGCAAATGCCACATCTTCAGGAATCTCTTTACTTAAGTGATGACAAACCATCAGCATATCCAAGTGTTCATCAATGGTATTTTTTGTAAACGGACGTGTTGGATTTGTCGATGCAGGCAACACATTTGGATACATTGCCGATTTGATGATATCCGGAGCGTGGCCACCACCGGCACCTTCGGTATGGAACGTATGGATTACACGTCCGTTAATTGCCTGAATTGTATCTTCCAGGAAACCAGCCTCGTTCAAGGTATCGGTATGGATAGCAACCTGAACATCGTATTTGTCGGCTACAGTTAACGCTCTATCAATTGTTGCTGGTGTTGCACCCCAATCCTCATGGATTTTGACGCCCAAGGCTCCAGCTTCAATCTGCTCGACAATCGGTTGTTCCGTTCCCACATTTCCTTTACCAAAAAAACCAAAGTTCATAGGCAGATCTTCCACTGCTTGCATCATACGACGGATATTCCACTTTCCAGGTGTTACTGTCGTTGCATTTGTTCCATCGGCAGGACCTGTACCACCACCGATCATGGTTGTAATACCACTGTATAAGGCTGTCTCTACCTGTGTCGGACTGATATAGTGAATGTGTGTGTCTATACCTCCTGGAGTTAAAATGTAACCAGATCCCCCATGAACCTCCGTAGAAGCACCAATAATCATATTGGGTGTAATGTTATCCATGGTGTCTGGATTTCCAGCACGACCTACGCCAACAATCTTACCATCCTTGATACCGATATCACCTTTCACAATCCCCCAGTGGTCAATCACGATAGCATCTGTGATGACCATATCCAATGTACCCTCATCACGTGTGTGGACCGATGATTGACACATCCCATCACGCACGGTTTTTCCACCACCAAATTTTGCCTCATCGCCATAATAAGCGTAGTCTTTCTCAACTTCGATAATGATATCGGTATCTCCTAAACGGATTTTATCGCCACTTGTAGGACCAAAGATGGCGCTATAATTTACTTTGCTAACTTTCAAACTCATGATACTTTGTTTTTAAAGCCTTGTTCTTTCACTTTTTTCATTGCATTTTCCTTCGCGACTTCGGTTTCGGTATCACCGTTGACCAAGTCATTGTGGCCGTAGATTCTTCTGGCACCCGCATACGGAACCAATTCAACCTCTTTGGACTCACCTGGTTCAAAACGTACAGCTGTACTTGCGATAATATTCAGTCGCTTGCCAAAAGCTTTTGCACGATCAAACTCCATCATCTTATTCACTTCAAAGAAGTGAAAATGTGAACCTACCTGAATGGGTCTATCACCTGTATTTGTTACGGTAATCGTCGTTACTTCTCTACCTTCATTACAGATGACATGGCCATCTGCTATAAAAAATTCTCCTGGAATCATAAATTCTATTTTTAAAAAATTATCGAATCGGATTATGAACAGTTACTAATTTGGTTCCGTCTGGAAAGGTTGCCTCAATCTGTACATCGTGAATCATTTCCGGAACTCCATCCATGACATCTTCACGTGTCAATAAGGTGGCACCATACTGCATTAAATCAGCCACAGTGCGACCATCGCGAGCTGCCTCCAGCAGTTCGCTACTGATCAATGCAATAGACTCTGGATAATTTAATTTAAGTCCTCTAGCTTTACGTTTTTTCGCTAGTTCGCCTGCAAGATGAAGCAATAGCTTCTCTGTCTCTCTAGGTAATAAATGCATATTAAATAGTATTAAAATTATTGTTATTTCAATCAAAACAAGTCATGACACCTCCATACGAATCAGAAATTCGTTCGAAAAACATGACAAACGAAGCCCATAGCAAATGCTTACGGCATAGCGTTTTTAGTTCTCAGCGTTGTAAGAAATGGAAAGGATTATCCCTGAAATGGGATCTTTAGACTTTGGTAAAGAATATATTTTGGGGGTAGGATCAATCGATCCAAATAAGGTATTCTGTTATTCCGCATGTTGAGACATACAGGGTAACAAAATGTAAACAGGCAAATGTACAATACAGACCAACCGAGTAGCTTACTCCATTCATCTTTTAAGTCAACCTGTTCAGTGATATCATAAAGGTCATGATCATGTACTGCGGCAACTATATTCTCCCGTTCGGACTGCTCAGCAGCTTTGTTAATTTGGTTATGTACAGTGGAAAAACCAAGCTGGACACTGGATTGCTTATGAACTGTAAGTTGCTCAGGAATAGTCATTCCTCTCAAGAGCAAGGTGCTCAAAAGAAAAACTAAAAAAACTAAACTATGCCTAATCATTAAATTCACAATCCTATTATTTGTTGTTCAAATTTACAACCAAAGCAGGCTATGTCACTAGTACAAATCTTGAATTAAATAGTCCAAAATCGTCAAAAAAACCTACTTTGATTGTTTTTGTTTCATTTTTTCAGCTAAAAGGAATAACCAATGGAAACCATAATATTTCTTGGAGCACCTGCAAAGGCACGTGTGTAGTCAAATCCACCTAAAAAATAATATTTATCAAACACATTGTTCAGATTGACCGCCATCTTCATTGCGCCGACGTGGTAATAAGCGGCTGCATTCACAGTGGTATAAGATGGCCACTGTCCCCACAGCGCATTTCCTTCACCATCTTTTCCAATGCTATTGTCCATCCGCTTACTGTCTACATAATAAACTCCAGCACCGAACCCAAGTCCTTTAAGTGATGTATGGGAAAACACATATTTCAACCAAGCACTAGCCATATTTTTGGGTGCTCCTGGTAGCGCCTGCCCTACTTCTGACGCAACAGAAGAAGCTTTCACTTCAGTGTGGTTAAAGGTATAATTTGCCATCACCTGAAACTCTTTGGTCAACTGTCCTCGAACATCTAGCTCAACGCCCTGCGATAGTGCTTTTCCTGACTGTCTATATTCAGGTAGCCCAGAGTCATTGATTGCACCTGTTGCTATAAGCATATTTCTACGTTCGATCTGAAACAAAGAAAGATCCATTTGCAGCTGATCATTGAAAAAGCCTGTCTTCAGTCCAGTTTCAATCTGAAAACTACGTTCAGCTTCAAAAGCCTTGTCTGCACCATAATCCTTATAGTTCTGGATAAAATTGGCACCGACCGGAACAAAACCCTGTGAGTAACTTGCAAAATAGTTAATCTGTCTATTGATTCCATAGGTCAGACCAAAGCGGGGTAATAACGCATTCTGTGTGGCATGAAAACGATTCTGTCCATCAATCGTCTCGGAAGAATAATGTTCGTGCCGCAAGCCCACAATTAGTTTCAGACGATCTGCAATGCTGATTTGATCCTGTATGTATTTTCCTGTCGTTTTATAAGGACTCAAAAAAGGGTACGCAACCTGTGTACGCCAGACATAGTTGGTCAGATCATGCGTCGTATAGGTCGGGTTGTTCAAATCAAAAGTCAGTGGAACCACTTTACCATCCACAGTTTGTTGTCGTGCTTCCCGCAATTGATTTTCCTTATCACCACGATATTGTGCAAAGTCGACCCCTGCGACAATATGATGATCAATTTTATCTCCTAGCAGATCCCATTTCAGATAGCCGACCACATTGTCGGTATAGTCACGACCATGACGGTCAAAAAACCGCATATTCATGATGGTATTATGAGGAGCATCCGCAAACGTATTTAATGTACGGTGTTCATTGACATCTTCCTGATAGATAGATTTCATATAACTTACATTCAGGCTTACATTTTCCGCTAGTCGTTGCGCCAATCGTCCACTGAGCGAAAAAGTTTTGGAATTATAAAAATCAGATGGCTGACTTAAGGTAAATGAACGTGGCAAAGCATAGAAATTATTTTCTTTTATCCCCATACCTCGATCCAGATAACCATTAAATTGGTTGTATACCACATCGATATCCACGGTAGTCCCCGCAGCAGGTTTAAAAGTAAATGAAGGAGCCAGCATGATCCGCTTCTGGCGGTTCACATCACGAAAGGTTTTGCTATCCTCATATCCTGCATTAAAACGATAGAGAATCCTTTTTGCACTATCCAGAGGACCACCCAGATCTACCGTAGTACGCATGGTTTCAAAACTTCCCGCCGCAAAACTCACATGTCCCTTAAAATCCTCTAACGGCTTTTTGGTGGTCATATTGATGGTACCCCCTGGTACAATATCGCCAAAAAGTGAAGCACCCGGGCCTTTCAATACTTCAAGATTTTCGAGATTGATCGTTAGTGGCGAATTATAATAACTATTGCCATAACCATAGCCCGATCGAAGACCATTAACCAAGCGAACTCCAGTTTCGTAACCACTTTTAAAACCACGGATGACGACATCATCATAAGATGACGCCTCAGTTACTCCAGCCAGATCCTGAACCAAAGCTCCTGTTGTAAATGCTTGCTTATCCTCAATAAATTCCTTACTCAATACGGCTACGGATTGCGGTAAATCTTTCAGCTTGCCAGCGAACTTCCCACCCAATTCCATATTATTTGTCAAATATGAATTATTTCGTCTTCCGGTCACCAATACTTCATCCAAGGTCTGATCCCCTTCTTCCATGAGCAGTCGAACACCTTTTTTAGGGTTCCAGGTTGTTTCATCAATAAGAACAAGCTGTGATTTGTAACCAATTGCTTCGGCACGCAATTGTACCGGAAAAGTTGCCGCGGCAGTAAATATAAATTCACCGTTCTTACCCGTGCTAACCTTTTGCACCTGATCGCCTAGTGTTAAGGTTACCCCAGAAATCGGGTCCCCATTTTCATCTTGTATTTTTCCAAAGATCGTAAAGCTCTGCTGTGCGTAAACAGCCACTGGTGCCACTGCACTTGCTAATAATGCGAAAGCGAGTGCTTTCATCGTGTTTTTCATCTATCTATTTTTTTTCATCGGTCAGATGGTACTTATCCAATTTAAAATTCACGTCTAGTTCGTCCATTACTATGCGATTTTAAATACAACAAGACCAACTGGAATTCTTTGCTATTATCAACAATGAAGGCATTTGAGCGACTCTTTATTGCTTTGCGACCACTCATGATAGCTTCATCATTTTTCTATTTTAGTACTTATTTGAAAGGCAATTTACCAACCTTTAAACAGTATTATCAAAGCGTATTATTGCTCGATTAAAGCGTTTTAGGCCTACTTTCAAGGTGAGTAACGACTATACTGCTTTCAAACAGAATTCAGCTTGAGTTACCTTATTTTGAAAGTTCCAATTCGGCTGAATATTTCATGTTAGCGACCTTCCCGATCAGAAGATCCATGTGAATTGTTGGAAAACCAGATTCATCACAAAATTTACTGAGCTGAAATCCCTGTTTTAACCAAAATTCATGTGCTCCTTCCAAAAAAGGATGGGTATGCAGGTAAAGTCTTTCAATTCCTTTCTTTTCTGCAACAGCTATCAATCGGCTAAATAGAGCCGTTCCAAGTCCCGACCGGCGATAATTGGGATCAACAAAAAGCCGTGCTACCTCAACAGTCCTCCGCGCATCTAAATCCAAATGCGGAAAGCGATAGTCGTAAGCGAGCATTCCGATTACACCAACTAATTTCCCATTAGGATCTTTAGCCTGTAGAAATACCCCCACTTGATCATCGAGATATACCTGTTTAAAATCCCGTAGATCATTGGGGACCTTGTTTGGGTCGAGCATAGGAAACAGCTGCTTCCGAAATTCAATAACATAGGGTAACACCGTGTCCAGATCCAGCACAGTAACTACACTTATTGAGATATCTTGGAGAGGACCTGTTATTTGAGCACCTATTTTATTCATATTTTTTTCGTTTTTAGCCGCGATACCGCCACTACATGTATAAGCTTTTTGGCAAATGATTCTTCAGCCTATTATAAGTTGCTATGTATTTCATCTGGAACGGAGGATTTTAGTGAGGCGATGTTCTGTTCATGAAGCTTAGGCACAAACATCCATTTACCTTGGTTCTCTAAACTTATCAATGGCAATTGATAAGTCTCTTCCAATACCTCCCTGACCTGCTCTCTATTCATCTCTTGCAGATCGACCAAGGTATTATCCTGCATCAGATAAAAGTGATCACCAAAAAGGTAAGCCATATTGGGATCATGCATAACACAGAGTACTGTTGTGCCCTCCATTGCTAGTTCTTTGGCAGTTCGTAAAACTGCAATCTGATATTTCAGATCAAGATGGTTGGTTGGTTCATCTAACAGTAATAGATCCGGCTGCTGCACCAATACACGGCAAAGCAATACCAACTGTCGTTCCCCGCCCGATAATGCCGTATATGGTTTGTGCTTTAGATGTGTTAGATTAAATTTGTCCAAAATCGTATCCACAGCCTCAAAATCTTCCTTTCTGGGCGAGAAACGGGAGAAAGACGCACGCCCGGTTAAGATAACATCAGCCACTTTAAAAGGAAAAGTTGTCTGGTGAAACTGGTTTAAGAAACCCAATTTAAGTGCATTCGACTTACCTATTTTCCAGTTTCTACGCTCAGTATCACCGATCATTACTGATCCTTGATAATATTTCTCCAGTCCAGCGATAACATTAAACAATGTTGACTTGCCGCTACCATTCCTTCCCAGAATCACAGAAAGCTTTCCTTTGGGAAAAGAGACATTGATGTTCCTCAAAATGGTATCCTTGCCATAAGCAAAGGACAGCTTTTCGATATGGATGGATTTGCTCATGAGTTCCAGTTAATTTCGTTTCGACGCATCAGATAGATAAAGAGTGGCGCACCGATGATCATCGTAAATACACCGATCGGAATTTCAAAAGGCATGACTGCTCGGGAAAAATCATCAATCAATAGCAAGAAGGTACCACCAATACTCATATTTGCCCACACGACAATATTGTTGTTTGGACCAAAAATCATCCGGCTGATATGTGGAACAATGAGACCAAATAAGCTGATTACACCTACTGCGGCGACGGCTGATGCCGTTATCATTGTTGCGACACCGATCATCAGCAATTTCAATAGTTTCGGATTGACGCCTACTGCGATAGCTTCCTGATCTCCTAATGCCAACAAGTTCAGTTTCCAGCGCAATAAAATCAATATCACCAACCCGATTACGATTGGTAAAAAAGCATGCTGCACTTTTGACCAGGAGGCCGTATGGAGATTACCCATTGTCCACTGCACGATTGCCTGTAATTTATATGGATCACTGATGTATTGTAACAAGGTAAGCATCGCTGTAAAAACTCCCGAAATAACCATACCCGCCAGGACCATTCCAATGATAGATGTTTTTAAACCTGCATTCGAGACAAAATAAGTCAAGGCTACAGCACAAACTCCAAATAGAAATGCCGAGACATTGACAGACAATAGCGGAAACAACATCGCCAAGGCCGCACCGAAAGCAGCCCCTGACGATATCCCCAAGGTAAAGGGATCGACAATAGGATTTCGAAAAATAGCCTGTAGTATCCCTCCAGATGAGGCAAGTGCAGCACCGACCATAAAGGTCAAAAGAATTCGAGGCAAGCGTACCTGCCATAAAATGGTATCCATATTGCTCGACAATACCGTCGTGCCATTTCCTTGATAAAGGCCCAATTCCAGTCCGATACGTTGACAAAGTTCAACAAAACCAATATTCTGACTGGAACCGATCAATAAAGACAACAGCAGCAATAACACTGGAAATATCACCAGCAATAACAACTTTTTTAATTGAAATATCATTGAAGAAGTCCTGCTTTACCGTATAATTTTTCAAAAGCAACCGTCATATCCTGATCGAGCTGCTGCTTTGTATAACTAGGGAAGCACCAATGCCGCACCTGTTTGGCAAAGAGCATAAACTTAACCGTATGAGGATCAAAAGGAAAAGAAGGTGACATCACGAATACCTGCTTATTTTTCACAGCCGGTAGTGCTGATAGCTCCTTTAATTTATAGACATCATCGCTTTTGGAATTCCATAGAATAATCAGATCGGGATTCCATTTATAGATAGTTTCAGCGCCTACATTTGGAGCTTCCATTTCCAACGGACAGGCATTCGCAGCACCTGATAGACGGATCGCCATATCAATAAGACTTCCTCTTCCAGATGTTGAAAGCACCCGCCCTTTTGACCAGGCATAGTAAACTTTCTTTTGCTGTTGATCTACAGGAGCCGTCATCTTTTTGACCTCATCCCCTACAAATTTCACAATCTCTTCCGCACGTTCTTTCTTATCCAATAGTGTTCCTACACCTATAAGTTCATTAAAGATGCTTGTTTCATCTTTCGATGAAAATGTGAAGACAGGGATGCCCAGGTTTTCGAGCTGAGCAATATTATCTTGATCCGTATTGAATGTTAGTACAAGATCGGGGTTCAAACTCACGATACTTTCCACATTGTTGGCTTGTCCTCCGAAAGTGGGTGTTGCTATGCTTTTTTCAGCAATCCGTGGGTCCAGTTTGGATAAAAAAGCATAGGTATCTTCCATTTGATATACCTGTTCAGGAATACCGATGAGCCGATCGCTCGCCTGTAACATATAGACCTCGTCCACAAGAGAAGGATAAAGGACAACAACACGTTTCGCGGCTTGATCCAGTGTGATCTCCTTGCCCCGACTATCCTTGGCCTTTACCCCATTTTTATTTGTATTGGACGATTGGTTTTGGCATGCTTGTAGGCATGTAAACAAGATCAGCGACAACAGCAATGTATATGTTCTAATTTTCATTCTTTTTGTTATTCTTTAACTGTTGGCGAATCAAATTTTCAGACAGCAGTAATGCCTCTTCCAATTGAACAGACAAACCATATTTTGCTACAACTTGTTCATAAAGCCTACCGTCATAGGGCAAACGAAATGATTGGCCCTGATCTACCTGAAAAATGGGCAAGTGTCTATTACCAACAAAATAACTAAAATCTGCAAGCTGGACTAAATCTGTGGGATTAAACCTGATCGTCAAGGTCGGCTTAACAAGCACGACGGCCTGTAATTCCCCTTTACTATACAGCGCATCCCCATGATGCCATTCCTTTCCCTGTTCCAACTGCATCAGAATCATATGACCAGATGACGTATTTCGAGTCAAACGGCGCTTATGTATTTCAAACCATTCGATATATACGACATCGGTCGGTTCAGTATGCGATTGGAGTTGGGACACAATCCTATCTATTGGTACAGGCAATCTAGTCATCATTATAGTAAGATATTTCGTTTATGCTTAACGATGAGATCAACAGCCATTTTATCTGATCGTTGATCCCATTTCATTCCGTTCGTATGTACTATTTCGCTTCAGCCACGTTCCGTTGTTCTTTTTTTAACTGGACTTTTTCTTTCAACCAGTCACACCAAGTATCCAGTCCGTCGCCATGCAAAGTACTAATCGTAATTACGTCCAAATTCGGATTTACTTCACGCGCATCTTTTGTTACGGCATCAACTGAGAACGGCACGTAAGGTAATAAATCAGCTTTTGATACAAGCATCAATTCACTGGTCAGGAACATACGTGGGTATTTTTTTGGTTTATCGTCACCTTCGGTTGTCGCCAACAAAGTGACACGGTAATCTTCCCCTAAATCAAATGCTGAAGGACACAGTAAGTTGCCAACATTCTCAATAAATAACAAATCAATACCATCAATATCGATGTGATCTAGCGCTTGTAAAATCATCTGAGCTTCGATATGACACATACCGCCAGTGACAATCTGCAAAGCATTTATACCGACCTCGCGCATACGCACCGCATCACGTTCGGTTTCAGGATCGCCCACCAAGACTGCAATGTTCAGATCCTTAGATAGACGCTTTCCAGTTTCTTGCATTAATGTTGTTTTGCCCGATCCTGGAGAAGAGCATACATTAATCACACATACATCTTTCAGTCTGTCGCGGATACTTTTGGCGACGTAATCATTTGCTTTTAGTAAATGTAGCGTTGTATTTTCACATTGAACCGAACCGACACGGTTGCCTAAACTTTTAGGACTTTGAGTATTGTCTGACATGATAAATGATTTTTAATCGTGTTTAAAAATTACTTTTGATATATAGAGTTCATTTCCTTGAACAATTGTACTCGAAGGCTGTCCACAGTCGCAGACAAATCGGTGAAAATGGACAGGAAAATTCTTCTGACAGTGTTCGCAATAGGCGATGATATCATTGACCACAACCTCCATCTCCATATCCCGATAATGGGTATTTTCCGTAATAAATGCGTCAAAAGCATTTTGGATCAATACAGGCTGCACATTGGACAATAGTCCTGCTGTCACCTGAATTTTCTGGATATCATCCACCCTGGTCTCGTAATGCGAGGTCAAGGTATCGAAGATATCTTTTACTATACTTAGCTCGTGCATTGGTATATTTTAAGAAATCAATAAAATAAAATTGAATTAGAAATTACGAATTTTTGCGCTTTTTCTATCCGAAAAGAAAGCACAAAATGCGCTAAAATGGAATTTTCAATTGCTCGAAAAGCAAGAACCGTGCGATGGGAATCGGTTCAATATCCAGCATGTGTTGATAACGGTAGTCGTTCTGTAATGCCGAAGGCAGTATTTCATGCCAAAGCAAATCAACCATTATGATACAGCGATCTGTTAATGAATCCTGATTATTCTCAATATCCATTTCCGCGATAGACTGCACTGATGGATATAAAGGATCTAAATCTGGATTATTTATTTTTTGATGGGCTGAAAGCCGAAAGTTTACCTTGTTTGGGTTAGTTTTTAAGGAAAAAAGCGCCGGTTGAAAACTATCACTTTTCAGTACAATACTATTTGCATTTAAACTTTTAAATGAAACAAACAGAACCGTAATCAGAAAAATAAAGTGCTTCCACATAGCTGCAAACTAACAAAGTAACAAGTCTTCCTTTGAAAACAATACAAAGTTACTACCGATCAAATAACAAAAAGTAGCACAAATCTTGAATTTTATTTCACAAAATAGGAAAAGCCCAAAGAAAATTCCATAATTCTTCATATATTAAATTAAAATTTGGTTAAAGGAAGATTAAAATGATCTTAGAGCCATAAATTGACAGTTTTGACGCCAAAAATTAAAACAATTTTACAAGACTATGGGCATCGTCCGTGGCCTCCCCCAACTGGTCCCTGGCAATACTATCAGGACTGGCTTGATTTACTCTTTTTACATTTTCAAGTTGACTATGATTTGCTCCAGCCTCTCGTTCCGACCCAGTTGAATATCGACCAGCATAGGGGTAAATGTTATGTTTCTTTGGTTGCCTTCAAAATGAAAAATATCCGGCCCAGAAATTTGCCTGCCTTCCCGCCACTATCAGACTTTTATGAAATAAATGTACGTACCTATATCGATCAGGATGGAAAAAAGGGAGTGTATTTTATCAATATTGAAGCAAGTAAATATTTATCCGCATTGATCGCAAAAAAACTATCTGGTTTACCTTACGAAAAATCCAACATTTTACGGGATACGGCAGGATACAGTAACTTGAATCCTAAAAAGAATTTCAAATTGAAAACTACCTTTAGCGTGACCGAAGAAATTAAAGTAAAATCAAGTCTCGATCTTTGGCTTACGGAGCGCTATTGTCTTTACTTAGACAAACCGAATGGAATATACTGTTTTGACATCCACCACGTTGAATGGCCATTATTCTCAGTACAACTGCAAGAATGCCAGTTGAGTTATGTAGCAGGGGATATTCAATTACATCACGAAAATATTGACGCCATGCACTACTCCCCTGGTGTATCGGTTCTGGCATGGGAAGCCAAAACGATTCGTCCGGTCCTTTGATTATGCATTGAACATAATAGTCATTCCTTTAATTTACTTTCCCCCAGAGGGAACAGACTTTTCCCTTAGGGGATCGCAAAAACTGCTTAAGGGAATTTGTTTTTCCCTTAAATTCAGGCTAGCTAACAGGCTATTCTAAAATCAGCCCGCAGAACCATTAAACACACTTTCCAAGGAAATATTTATTCTAATTCAACAAAAATGAGGGGTAAAATTCCGCCAAAAGAAGACTTATCAACTTTCTGGCGGAATTTTACCCCTACTATCCCCCTTTAATTTTGTATGCAACACAAAAAAGGCCTGTACAACTGATCATGTACAGGCCTTCATATTATTAATCGCTTGTCAGGCGCCGCTACTGCTTTGAGATTACATTAGCGAGCGGTGCTCCACCCAGTTATCTATGTAAATCAAAACGATCCAATTCCATCACTTTATTCCAAGCTTTAATAAAATCCTTCACAAATTTTTCCTTCGCATCAGCACTGCCATAGATTTCAGCAATGGCCCTTAATTCAGCATTGGAACCAAAAACCAGATCTGCACGTCCCGCAACCCATTTCTTTGCCCCCGATTTACGGTCTGTTCCTTCAAACAGTTCACGGTCCTGAGAGATCGCAGTCCAGGCTGTTCCCATATCAAGTAGGTTAACAAAGAAATCATTCGTCAGCTGTCCCGGCCGCTCGGTCATCACACCTGTCTGAGCGCCATCAAAGTTGGCCTGTAGCACACGCATACCACCAATTAGGACTGTTAATTCCGGAACCGACAGGGTCAGCGATTGTGCCTTGTCGATCAGCAATGATTCGGTAGACACGGTATAAGAACCTTTTCGATAGTTTCTAAACCCATCCGCTATAGGCTCCAGGTATCCCATTGATTCAACATCAGTCTGTTCCTGTGTTGCATCCATACGTCCCGCGTTAAATGGAACCTTAAAAGCATGTCCACCTGCACGTGCAGCTTGTTCGATTGCAGCAGTACCTGCAAGAACAATTAAGTCTGCCAATGCTATTTTTTTACCGCCCTGTTGTTGGCCGTTAAAATCCTGTTGAATCTGTTCAAGCACTGTCAATACTTTTTGCAATTGCGTCGGATTGTTAACCTGCCAGTACCGTTGTGGTGCCAAACGTAGGCGCGCGCCATTTGCTCCACCACGCATATCCGAACCCCGGAAGGTAGATGCCGAAGCCCATGCAGTAGTCACCAACTCTGCGATACTAAGACCTGAAGCTAAAATAGCTGATTTTAAGCCTTCAACATCGTGTTCATCGACCAATACATGATCTACGGTTGGAATAGGGTCTTGCCATAACAATTCTTCACTTGGCACTTCTGCCCCCAAATAACGTTCACGTGGACCGAGGTCACGATGCGTTAATTTAAACCATGCACGCGAGAAAGCATCGGCAAAAGCATCCTGATCTTCATAGAATTTACGGGAAATTTTCTCATATATAGGGTCAAAACGCAAGGACAGATCTGTTGTCAACATCGTCGGTCTACGTTTTTTATTCGGATCAAAAGGATCGGGAATAGTTGAATCAGCACCTTTTGCTACCCATTGATGTGCTCCTGCCGGACTCTTCGTAAGTTCCCACTCATGTTCAAACAGATTTTTAAAAAAGAGGTTTGTCCATTCTGTTGGTTTCTGTGTCCAGATAACTTCCAAACCACTGGTAATGGCATCAGTACCGACTCCAGTGCCATAACTACTTTTCCAGCCTAGTCCTTGTTGCTCAATACCCGCTGCCTCGGGCTCTTTGCCGACATGATCTGCTGGTCCGGCACCATGAGTCTTCCCAAAAGTGTGCCCTCCGGCAATTAGCGCTACCGTTTCTTCATCATCCATTGCCATACGTCCAAAAGTATCTCTGATATCCTTTGCTGCAGCTATCGGATCCGGATTTCCATCCGGCCCTTCAGGATTTACATAAATCAATCCCATCTGCACCGCAGCCAAAGGTTTTTCCAGATTGCGCGAATGTTCCTTTCCATCAGCGTCATCATCTGCAGATAACACCCCATGCGATTCAACCACACCCTCAGAACCATGTGCATATCGCACATCGCCACCTAACCAAGTCTTTTCCGATCCCCAGTACACATCCAGTTCCGGTTCAAAAGCATCTATACGTCCGCCCGAAAAACCAAAGGTTTTGAACCCCATTGATTCCAATGCCACGTTACCGGTTAAGATCAGTAAATCTGCCCAGGAGATATTCTTACCATATTTTTGTTTGATGGGCCACAACAAACGACGTGCTTTGTCCAAGCTAACATTATCGGGCCAGCTATTTAAAGGAGCAAAACGTTGCTGCCCCGAACCAGCACCACCACGGCCATCACTCACCCGGTAGGTACCCGCACTATGCCAAGCCATCCGAATGAACAAAGGACCATAATGTCCAAAATCTGCTGGCCACCAGTCCTGCGAATCAGTCATCAATGCATGTAAATCTCTCTTGACAGCTTCCAGGTCCAACTGCTTAAAAGCTTCAGCATAATCAAAACCTTCATCCATCGGATTCGATTTGGCCGCATGCTGTCTCAAAAGATCCACACGTAATCTACCCGGCCACCAATCTTGATTTTGAGTTCCCCCTCCCGCAACGGCGTTGCGCATAGTTCCATTGTGAAATGGGCATTTGCTAATGTCTTTTTCGTTGTTGTCCATATTAAAAGAAAGTTTATTTATATAATACCTTAAGTGATCAAATTGTTTGACTTTTACTTTCATAAAATTAAACAAATACAGGATCCCCTGCTCATTGAATGATTCGATACAATATAGCTAAAATCTATAAATACAGCAACACGTTATAACAAACAACATAATAGATATCTCAATATACTTGATGTACTCCAACTGTTCCTGATAATTTTAAAAACAAAAAACGTGCTTTTTTTATTCTACTAATAATAGATAGAACCAAGTATCCATATTATCATGGGGGAATTATCAACATATCTGGTCAGTGCTTTCATTGGTATTAGTTTAGCCGCTGCAACTGGCTTTCGAATTTTTATGCCTTTGTTTTTACTGAGCTTAGGTTGTCGTTTGGAACTATTTCAGGTAGGCAATGAATGGGCTTGGGCCGGTTCTAATTTGGTATTGATAAGTACAAGCATTGCAATGCTTATTGAAATTGCGGCCTACTATATACCGGTTGTAGACAATATACTGGATACGATCGCTATTCCACTAGCGACTATTGCAGGAACATTACTTTTTGCGGTACAGTTTACAGATATTTCACCTTTTTTTCGCTGGTCAACAGCTATTATCGCCGGTGGGGGAACTGCAGCGACCATCAGTACTGTTTTGGCAGGCACAAGGGCTGCTTCGTCCATTGGCACTGCAGGACTCGGAAATTTCATTATTTCAACGATGGAGACCATTGGTTCTACCATATTGACCATTCTAGCCATATTCGTTCCCTTTATGGCTGTTCTCGTCGTTTTGGCTTTATTTTATTTCTTCGGGAAATTTGGAAAAAAGCAGCTGCAAAGGAAACTCAAAAAGACCTAAGATCAGGTTATATGCAAAAGGTCCGGTTTATTGACAAATCCGGACCTTTTCGCAGCTGCTATCAGCCTTTTACATCGTGTTCACCTAGTCAATGACAACTTCCTGCGGTCTTTTTATCTGGTCTAGGTTCTTGCTTCTGTTTTGAATGCAGATCTCATTAATTCTTGTTCAGCTCTCGAAATTCCTATTTCTTTTGCTAAAACTTCCCATTTTTTTACAGAAGCTAATACTTCTGCTATGATATTATTCATTTGACTATCATTCAATCTAAAATATTCCCCCACACTCTTAGCTAGATCATAATCTAAAGCATTATTATGCATATCAATATTCAAAGCTAATCCATCTTTATCAATAGAAGGATTAAGATCATAAGCGGGAGATAATTTCCATCCTTCTTTATCTAAAATAAATCCATGATTACGAAGATGGTCATCCGTATTTGAAACCGCTATATTAAATATCATCCTTCGCCACAATTGTGTTAGATTTTCATTAACCTGAAATCCATTATCTTGTATGAATTCGACGATGTCTAAATAACTCGCTGGATTATCCTTTATTGTATCTTCATTATTTCCCGTCATCGTCATTGCTGATGAAAAATGTACCCGATTAGCTCCAACTCTATCAAAACGCTTAGTAAAAAATGTATGATAATTACCATTAACATTTTCCAATCGACATTCCGCCATTTCTATACCAGCGTTAACGGCTAATTTATAGGTTAAATATTCCCATGCAGCCTTATCAATTGTATCATTCTTAGAAGGAAACTTCGCTATCCATATTTCATTGCTTTCATCCAGAATATTAGCTTTTGGTCTTGTTCCTCCTAGAGAAGAGCCTGGGGCAATAAGTAATTTTAACCATTTATTTATAGCTTCATTTTCTTTATCGTTCTCATAGTGAACAACAGCTTGTTGTAATTCACGGATAGTTGACCATGGAGGAGTTGATTTTTCTATATCATTATCCAAAAAATCCCCATTAATATCAAGTTTGAATCGAAAAGCCCCCATTCTGGTTTCATCATACACGCCCAATAAGAAATCAATATCGTATAAGGTTTTGGCTTTCGTCCCACTGATTTTAGCAAGCTGAACTTCTCTACGTTTCATCAGTGTGCGCCCCCATGTATCAGGCATACTATCTAAAAAAATGCCAAAATTCTCTTTATTATTCGGGAATTGTTGTCCAGCATAAAATTGAATATCAGGATCGATCAAACGTTGTTCTTTGGTCTTCAACCACTCTTTATCATATTCAAAGCTAAAAGCTTTACGCCCCTTTGCTTGATGGGCAGATAATATACCAATAAAAGTTGGCTGTGGTAAACCAAGCCAATCGGCATAAACATATATATCAATTTTATTAACCGCCATTCTACAATAAATCTAAATCTTGAAGTTTACGTCCAAAAACGTCATCTGATGCTAATTTCAAGAAATCATCTTGCAAACCTAAAACCCGTAACACATTAAAATATGCCCCCATTGCGACACTAGCATCACCTTTTTCTATAAGGTATAAAGTAGAACGAGCAATACCAGCACGTTCAGCCACTTGTACAGCTGTTAGTTTCCTCCTTTTACGAGCGAGTTTAATATTCTCTCCCATTTGTTCCAATAAAATCTGAAACTTAGGTAAAACAAGTTGTTTCTTCATAAAACGTCTGTTATTTCAAACAAAAATAAGAATTATGTTTGAAATAACAAACATTTTTTATTTCAACACATATTCTTCCCAATACCAAAATCTTTATCAGCTGGAATTTGTAGAACATGACAATGTTTACCATCAATTATCGTCCAGAAAAAGGCTAAATGACTACCGAATAATAAGAGATGGTAGATAAGGAGTATAATGTAGTACTGCGTTGTTATGCCTGGTGTGAAACACCGAACAAAAAAGATTTACGTCCCATTGCAATCCTACAAATGGACGTTTAGATCAGGTTATATGCAAAAGGTCCGGTTTATTGACAAATCCGGACCTTTTCGCAGCTGCTATCAGCCTTTTACATCGTGTTCACCTAGTCAATGACAACTTCCTGTGGTCTTTTCACTTTGTCAAGGTCCTTCGGAAGAATCACAGTCAACACACCATCTTCAAAACTGGCATGTACATTATCTGTGAGTACTTGTTCATTTAATTGAAATTCACGCTCAAATGCGGCTCCCAAATGCTCCTTATAGATATATGCCACCTCATTGTTGGTATTTTCCGTACAGGAAATCGTTAAGATCCCCTCATTGATACTAACCTGAAATTGCTCTTTCTTCCGTCCGGCAGCAAAAACCTGTACTTCATAAAACTCGGAATTTTCAGCAATATTTACGGGAACAAATTGCTGTCCTACTCCACCCGCTCTGGCCTCGCCTTCAAAAAAATGCTGTTGAAATTTTTCAAAACGGTCTTTGAAATGCTGACCACAAAATTTATTATGATTTGAATGTCCGTTGGAATAATGATCTCTTTTAAACATGTCTTTATTTTTTAGTAATAAGTATTCTGTGTGGCGTAATGAGTGGTCCAAAGGACTTCACTACTGTCTTTATTTTTGTTATTTGGTTTTCTACCGGGTCTGATATTAATATACCGGGACGATTGTCGCATTCTTGACCCGTTGTTGCTTGTGCAAAGGGACGATTGCATTATTCATCCTTGATTCAGCGTACATGCCTGGGTAGACTGGAGCTTTATCCATTTTAAAGGATCGCATTTCTCTCCGACGCATCTTGGCCATTGCAAAACTTCCTATCCCGAATAAGATTGTCGCAACTAACAGCAGCTTAAATACAGCTCCCATAATCAAGGTAGCTAGCCCCACTATCGCCGTCAATGCGATCAGACGTGGTAATATAAATCGAATTTTATTTTTCATTTTTTCTCTATTTAATTGTTTATTAAACCCAAAAACCGTCAATTTACTACTCAGTAATGTTATCCACCATTCTTTATACTTCCAGGGTTTGTCTTTACCACCCCAATATAATTCATTGCGTACATAAGTAACAGATCGTCAAATGCTGTCATTACTGTCGAAGTTTCTCTTCGGCTTCTGGCAAAAAAAAGGCGCCTTTATAGAAGAAGACGCCCGTACCCGGTTTTTACTTTAAAAAATTTTATCTTTTTTTCAGAATCCACATCGTCCATTGAAACGACGTTTCCATTCTTCACGCAAGCGCTCCCTTTCCTCTTCTGAAAGATCTTGATGACGATCCATATCAGGAGGGAAGTTTTTACGGAATCCGCCCCTTCCGGGTTTACCAAATCCACGTCCAAATAAAATGCGTGATAGCACAAATAGTCCGAAAGCCTGCCAGTAAGTGATCGTTTTCAAATTGAAAATATCACACATCAATGTATTCCACAGATATTGTAACAGTGCTACCAGCAAGAAAACCCCAATGACAATGGCAACAAACACAAAAGCAAATTTGCCTTTCCCCCGTCTTCTCATTCTTCTATTCATAGCTTTATTTTTAAAATTTTAATTCTTCATATAAGTTCCGCAAACGTAAACGCAGATGTTTTACGGCATAACCTTTTCTGCTTATTATCGTTTTGATATTTTCGTTCTCCATATCCGCAATCTCCTGCAATGTTTTATCCTCAATTTCATTGAGCATAAAAACCCGTCGTTGTTTCTCAGGTAACTCTTCCAGGGCTTTCATCAATTCATCCCAAAATATATCTTTAAATAATTTGAGTTCAGGATTGTGAGCATCATCGGCAAGCAAAAACTGGCGTATTGGAAAAGCTGTATCGACTTCTTCACCATCGGCCATTAAATCATCAAGCGATTCATCCTTTTTCTTTCGATAGCTATCCGTAATTTTGTTTCGGGTAACTGCATACAGCCATGCACCGGCATTTTCCAGTTCATCCATATTGGTCAAACGGCTGAACTGATACCAGACCTCCTGTAGGATATCTTCGGCATCTTCAGTCTTTTTGACTTTCCCTTTTACAAAACGCAGCAATTGTCCCCCATAAGTCTTGACGATATCTGTAAATGATCTGGAGTTTTTTTCTGCCATATGATTTTGGTATGCAATGTCCATAGCTACATAGACGAATCAACAAAGCTTTTACTCTAAATTATTTTCATCAATTTACTTCCGCCTATCCCGGACAACCTTTCCTTTGTCTGTAATAAATATAAAACGATAATTTGGAAAATTACGGATTAATTTCTTCCCTTCTTTTTCCCCTAACACCATAATCGAGGTACTTAGTGCGTTGGCTAATTCTGCCGATGGCCCATAGATTGTTACCGAAGTTAGTCCTGTGGCGGGATATCCTGTGACCGGGTTAATGATATGGGAATAACGTTTTCCGTCGATCTCGGCGTATTTTTCATAGCTTCCTGACGTTGCAACAGCCATCTCATTCAAACGAAGAACCGCTACCATTTGATGGGATTTGAATGGATTATTCACCCCAATTTTCCAGGGTTCACCATTTGGTTGGCTGCCCCAACTAGAAAGATCTCCGGAAGCATTGACGATGCCCGCAGGGATGCCACGGGCCTTCATGATGTCCCTTCCACGATCGGCGGCGTAGCCTTTTCCGATGGATCCAAAGCCAATCTTCATGCCTGGCAGTTCCAAAAAAATAGTCGATGCTACACTATCCAGCAAAATATGCTCATAACCAACCTTCGTAACCGAATTTCTGATCGCTTCTTCGGAAGGCATCCTTGTCATGCTACCATCAAACTTCCATATTTTATCTAATGCGATAATACTAATATCAAAGGCTCCCTGCGAGTTTCGCGCATACTGGATAGCTCTTTTTGTCAGCTCAAATACTTCCCGGTCAACTTGAACAGGTTTGATCCCTGCATTACGGTTGACCTCCGAAATCTGCGTATAGGGCCGCCACTCGGAAATCAGATTTTCAATACGCTCAATCTCTGCTATCACTTCGGCAACATGTTGCCGGGCTTGTACGCTGTCCTGATCTACCAAGCTAATTTCAAAAATAGAGCCCATCAACGTGACCTGCTTTTTGAACAACACCTGTGAAAAACCACTTGAGACAACTGTCAACCAGAGGAGTGAAACCAGTAGATACCGTTTACAATAGTTCATGACAACTTGTTAATTCATGCATAAGATGAAAGACTAGATAACCCAAATTAATAACAATCGGTTAGAATCTGTCCATTTTCTTTATAAACGGCAATAGATTTACCTGTCCTTGCTAACAGTAATTTATTTAAGGCGGCTTCGACATCATGTTGCATACGCAGTGAACCACACAATAAGATGCAGCCGTTCTGTTCAAGCAGCTCCGCGAAATAGTTTTCATCCCGGCGGATGAGATCCATCACATACTGTCCATTTTGTTCGCGTGAAAAAGCCAGCTGCACATCTTTCAGTTGTCCAAGTTCCTTTTGTTCATCCGCAAATTGCAGATACTGCGCTGTGATCTCATTATTTTTGCGAAAGCCTGCGTAGAGCCTGACTGGTATCTTCGTCTTGTTTTCTGTAATCATACCCAAAAACGGAGCGATACCTGTACCATTTGCAATCAAGGCGACAGCATTTGCCTTTGTTGGAAAATGAAAACTTGGATTGGCCATTACACGTGCTTCCAGAATCTGATTGTGTTTTAGTTGATACAGAAAACCCGACCCAAATCCTTCAGGAAAAAGTTTGACGACCAGTTGGATCATACCATCCTTCCATCCGATAGAATAAAATCGTTCACGTTGATCCTGTGCCGGATAGATTGCAAGCAAATCACCAGATTGCACTTTCATTTTTCGGAGCGGTTTTAATAAAAGTGTAAAAGTGCTGTTGTTCTCCGAAACATCGGATTTAGCAACCACCTTAAATTTCTTTAACCCCACAACACTGAAACTATAGATCGCAGGTGCCGAAGCTAAGGCAATATTGGTCTGTTCACTCCATCGGTGTATCCACGAAATCAGTTCATCGACACACTTATCATTGACAGTATGTAAGTCTATCAATCGCGAAGCCCATGCCTGCTTAGCAAGCAGCGTATCAACCAAATCAGCATAAGCGCAAAAATCCGGGTAAGCCTTCGATCCAAAACCAAGAACGGAAAAATTGACTGGCTGTGCTTGCGGGAAGTCCAGTAATTTTCGCTCAAATTGCGTTGCATTGGATGGTGCTGTTCCTAAACCATAGGTGGAAGTAAACAGCAGCAGATGTTTGGCTTGTGGAAAGCTTTGATACTGGTTCATCCCGAGCAAAAGTGATTTTTGACCATCAGCCAACAGCTGTTTGTGAATCTGATTGGCAAAAAACAGCGTACTTCCATTTTCAGTACCTACGAGAATAATAATTTCGGCATCCGCTGCTTTATATTTATTTTTAACTTTCGTCCGCGTGCGTTTGAAAGTAATGACAAAACCTGTATATATAAAAAACACAATATTCAGTGATGCAAGACCTAAAATTATGGCCCATATCATATTGGTTCTACCTGTATGAAGATCGAGAGAAAATTGCTCTGCAAGTGCGGTAAAGGGATACTTGACTTCTTTCTGTATCACACCGTTCAATTGATTCACGGTCAACTCCCGGTCTTTTAGTTTAAGCACATAATATTCATCAGGATCCCCTTCCATAAAAGGGAATTCTACCTTCACAATATCGTTAAGCTTCGTTTTCTTGAAAGTCGGAAAATCCGCTACAGCAAGTTCTTCAGTTTCCGTTACCGGATATTCGACTATCTGATTTGTTTTCTTGAACAATTCAATGCGAACCATAAACAGGTAGGTCCCCGTCAACGCCAAAATCAAGATAGGTATCAGAAATAACCTCCCGGAAACCACATGAAAGTATTGAGCGAAGAAATCCCGATTGATCTTGGCAAAGAAATGTCTAATGCCCTGTTGGCGTTTGATAATCAATACCAGGCCTGAAATTGTAATCAAAAATAACAGGAAAGAAGCTACACCAATAATGATACGTCCTGTTACTTTTAAGAATAAGGACCGATGCAGGGCAGTGACCCATTGAACAAATTGCGTTTTATTCTTGTCTGCGCCCAGGTATTTACCGGTTTGTGGATCAATATACCCTTTTACAGTATTTCCCTCCGCATCGATCGCATCAATACGCACAAATTGATTGTGATCCACCGAAATCTCGATAATTTCAGGATAAACCTTTCGCAAACCAGTGATGGTCTGCGAAAGATCTAAAGAATCTATATGTTCTATTCGATATGATGGTATTTTTTCATTAACAGCATCAATTGCTAAAATGACTCCCGTAACCGATAGTAACAGTAAAAAGATAGAAGAAATAAGCGCTAAGGCTAAATGTGCATACCTCCAGACAGATACCAGCATTCTTTCTTATTGTACTTTATTTAATTTGACTAGCTTAATATATCCCTTACCGCTCGCTTTTTCTGTGATTGCCTCTTTCGTTAATGGGATTTCTACATCTGCAGTATGATATTTCTGCTCCTCAACAGCAGACTCAAAACGAAGTTTATAGCCTTTGTTAAATTTGGACTCATCAATTTCCAGGGTACGCATTACACGGTCACCACCACCAACAGAAGCTCCAGTTACAGCGCTTAGTTTTTCTTTGGTTTTAGCTTGAAATTTATACCACTCTTTAAGCGTATTATACCATTGCTTATCCGGCCCCAATACGGCAAGTGTTTTCTCGTAAGCTCCTTTCGGGTTGATTAATGAAATAACAACATAAGCCCCCTCTCCCTCATACGCATTCATCTGAATCATACATTTATACTTACCTGCTTGAGCAAATGTGCTTACAGAAGCTACAGAAAACAAAAGTGTGATTAGCGCGATCTTAATTATAGTATTCATCTTTATTATTTTAAAAAGTCCAATTGTACATTTCCTTTTGATAAAAAGTCATTTTCTTTTGCCAAATCGTATGCAGTTTCGTCAAATTCAGTTTTCAATTCCTTTTTTGCTCCCAAAGCGACCAATGTTTTTAACAAAGAATCATCTTTGGCGATCAAAGCAGCTTTATGTAATGCTGTGGTTCCCTCTTTATCCTGGGCATTGATATCCACGCCCAGTTCACTGGCTTTCTGGACCAAGTTGGCATTTTCCTTTGCAACAGCCAAATGATAGAGTGTGCTACCGTTTTTCTGAGGTGCTACAACATCCAGTCCGCCCGACTTAAGTACAGCTAATTTTTCTTTAAATTCATCCACCTGCGGTGTATTGGACTGTACTCCCTGTTGTTGACGTCCACCCTGCGGAGCCTCTCTAAAGGAATTGAACCAGTAAAAAGCCAAATTGTTACCATCTTTATCCAATACTTTGGTATCGGCACCGTTTTTGATCAAGAGCGCCACAACCTCAGTAGTACCATTACCAACAGCTTTGGTCAATGCAGATTCACCTTTTTCATTCACGGCATTGATATTCTTCGCTTTAGATAGTAGCAGTTCTACTAGTTTTGTGTCTTTACCGTTCGCCGCAATCATTAAGGCTGTGTTACCTTCATTATCCGCTTTGGCAACATCGACTCCTTTTTCTAAAAAGTAATTAATTACTGCCATATCAGGCCGACGCACCAATGCATGCAATAAAGTCGCACCATCTTTATTTACCGCCTTGGGATCCAATTTCAACTTTTCGACCAAATAGGTATAGGTCTCCAAACCATTTGAAACCTGTCTTGACCCTTGGGTAGCAAAAAACAAGGCATTATTTGTTGGTTTTACACCTCGGGCGATAAACTTTTCAACCAATGCCATATTTCCCAACTTCGCCGCATAATCTGTTACGACACGTCCGTACTCGTCTTTATCTTGTATAGCAAGTCCTTTCTTGATAAAGTAATCCGTCAATGCAAGGTCTTTATCAGCAGAAGCTGCGAGCATCATTAAAGTTGCTCCGCCCTCATATCTTTGTTTCGGATTTATGCCTGCTTTAAACAAAGCATCATACACAGCGGTATTCGTATTCCCTGTTGAGGCAGCATAGGCAATGATTGGGTAGCCATGGCTATCTTGATAATTAACATCAGAACCTTTAGCGATTAAATAATCCACCAATTCAGCATTACCACTTGAAGCAGCCCAATGCAAGTAACTACGACTATGGTGTGTTTTTTTTGAGACGCTGTTTCCTGCCTGTTCAATCATGAATTTAACAACATCTGTAGGCGCTCCATTTAAGATAGCCATCGTTACAGGATCAAAAGATGCCGCATTCGCTTGCGATGGACTATTTCCTTTTGTAATCTCCTCCTTAACAGTAGCTAAAGTAGGTTTACCTTTCCAAAATTCACCATTCATCAAAGAATTTGTCTGTGCCTGGGCGTAAGATGCCGCAAAAAGTAAAGCTGCTAAAAGTGTCTTTTTCATTAGAACGTTTTTTTTATGGATAATGAAGCCATCACGGCATGCGCTATTCCAAAATACCTGATTTGTGAATAGCGTATTGTTTTATGCTAACCTCAGTTGAATACTCATCATTAAACGGAAGAATTAACCTCTTATTTAAATTAATTCTAAATTATTGCAAATCTAAAAAATATTCCGATACTAAAAAATTAATAGGGTCGAAATTTATTCTTTATATAATGGCTACAGACCAATTTTTAAGCAAAACAGAGCAGTTCACCTTGCAAATCCAACAAAATTATCTTAGTTTGCTTTGACATCAAATAAGCACCATGATGAACGAGGTATCGTCCGATTTTTTTACGATAGGTTCTGTTGAAGGTAGTCCCGATCACAAACTATTTTACCGGGTCTATGAACCTGTAAACCAAAAGATATTCGCTACAATTGTTATTGTACATGGTATGCAAGAACACAGTGGCCGCTACCACGAACTCGCCAATCATTTCGCCGACCGAGGTTTTACGGTGCTGACTTATGATCAATTGGGACATGGAAAAACAGCAATCAATCGTACTGAATTGGGCTATTTTCAACAGATTAAGCCCGTAGAGCAGCTTATCCAGGATGCGATCACAATGAGCGCTGTCTTGCAGCAACGTTATCCTGATCAACCGCATTTTATATTAGGGCATTCGATGGGATCTTTTGTGACACGCTGTGTGTTGCAGCAGGCTGGAGAACGCTTTAAAGGGGCAATAATTGTGGGGACGGGCGCACGACAAAAGGGCTCCATGCTATTTCGTATACTTTTGGGCCTACTCAATTCAATTGCGCCAAAAAAACGGAGTAAATTAATCAATCAGCTATTTGATAAACAGAATAATGCCCGGTTTAAAGATGAAGTCAATCAAAATAACAGCAATTGGCTGAGTGTTAATAAAGCTAACCGTATTGCTTTCATTGAAGATCCATTATGTGGTGGTTTATTTACCAACAATGGTTTCTATACTGTGCTGAGCCTCTCACTATGGGCAACGGATAGACAGCGGACAAAACATATTCCAAAAAACTTACCTCTTCTATTTATTAGCGGTCAGGATGACCCCATTGGTGATTTTGGTACTGGTGTGGAACAGACGGTAGCACAACTGCGTCAACAGGGACAGCAAGATATCAATATAAAATTGTACAAGGGTATGCGCCACGAAATACTCAATGAAGACTGCAAAGACGATGTCTTTCAATTGATCGACCAATGGCTTGAGCAGCATTTAATTTAATCGTCGAAAAAGATATTTCCGTAGGGGCTCATCCAAATATTTAAGAACTAAATATGAAAAAACAATCAACAACATTGTACCCAGTGTAATTATCATAGTCATTTGGGGCAAACTAGGATGCTTTAATGCTACATAACTCATAAATAACCAAATAAATGGATAGTGAATGATATAAAGTGGATAAGAAATATCTCCTAAAAACTTACAGCAAATCTTTACCATACCTTTTAGGGATCCCGCTCCGATCCCCAATAGAATCAACAATGGAAAATAGAAAATAACCAGCACCGGATCTATAATTTTCCCATATTCTTCCGAAAAAGGAATAAAAAAGATAAGGGTCAATAAGCCGATAATCAGGAAAGAAGGTAATTTATTCTTGATTACCCAATTCGATCTGAAGATGAGTAAGCCCATAGAAAACGAAAAACCTAAACGGATTCCACCAGCCCAAAAATTATCTGCACCGAAGCCCACCGCTAAATAACCGGATTGAAATGCTTCCAAACACAAGGCCAATGCAGCCAGCAGAACCAGCCCCCATAGTGCTTTATTGGAAAGACGTACAAGCAAAAGTGCATATAGGATATTTGCAATATACTCCCAAAACAGAGACCAGGTGGGTGGATTTAAATGAAATAGATTAAAATACCGTTCAGGGACCGCTGGATAAGGTACCAGTGTGATACTACTCAAAAACATGCCTAATTTTTGAAGTCCCGAAAACGATGCTGCGAGATGACTAAAAGGATCGTAGATAAATGCCAGTATGCCGATCAGACTTCCGATCACAACCAAAGGATGTAGCCTAATCAAACGTAGCGCAAAAAAACGTTTGAGGCCAATGGAAGCAAGTTTGCTATCATAGGCATAGGCAATTACGAAACCAGATAAACAGAAGAAAAAATCGACTGCAAGATAACTACGTGGAATAAAATTATTTCGGTAATCTGGTTGAGCGATCTCCATAAAGTGAAATAAAACGACTGCTATCGCCGCTATTCCACGCATCCCATCCAGCAATTCAAAATGTTTTTTTGTTTGATGCAGCATGTATATTTTTCTCCGAGGAACTGTAATGGCGACAGTATATCGGCCTAATTACAGTTAAAGATTAATCAGAATTATTTAAAGATGGGTGAGTTTTTTTCCACCGTACTACTTGTTTCGCCTTCAATGGTAGGCCAACCGTTTTTCCAGATTACCTTATCCAATAATAACATGCGACGATTACCCCCTGTAGAAACGCGTGGCCGCTTGGGATCCATGGCATGATAAAGTAGCCAATCATTGCCTTGGTCATCGGTAATAACCCGAGAAGTATGCCCCGTTCCGACAAACTTATCATTCCCTTTGAGCATCACCGTTCCATTTCCTCTTTGGGCTAAATCTCGTCCTTCACGATCCAAATAAGGACCTTTCAAATTTTTCGATCGTCCAACAAGTACGTGATAAGTACTTTTCTCTCCTTCACAACAGGATCCCTTTGACCCAATAAAGTAATAATATCCTTTTCTTTTATGGATCACTACAGCTTCAAAATCACCCGCTGCAACCTTAAATTTTTTATTCAGATCAGGTACCTTAGTCCCATCACTACTCAACAGTACACCATATGTCCCCTGTGTACTAGCATCACTGAAGCTTCCCCAAAAAAGATAATTATGTCCTTTTTCCGCAAAGAAATAAGGGTCTATTGAATTAGGGACATCAATAGACTTGCTATCGAAAAGCTTGCCCTGATCCACGAATGGTCCTTCGGGGCCATCGGCTAATGCAACACCAATTCCGGGATTGGGATCGCCCCAAGTTGAGTAGGCATAATATAGCAGATATTTCCCATTCACTAAAACAACATCAGGAGCCCAAATTCCACCCTCCGACTTCCAGCTTGGTTTGGACGAAAATGCCGTTCCGATCCAGGTCCAATGTACTAGGTCTTTTGATTGCAAAATAGAAACCAGGCGCTGTCCGGAACCATCGCCCCAGTTGTCGGCTGTTCCATAAGCATAAAATAAATTATTTTGAGGATTTCGCACAACCGTAGGATCTGCGAGTATCGGTTCAAAGACAGGATTTGTATAAGTCTTGCTCTTTGCAGAAGAACCTATAGTCTGAACTTGTTGCTTACCTGAACCCGAAGAACTTCTACAGGAGTTCAACAGGCTCAGGATTACAACTACTCCAATCCAATATTTTAATAGCATCGAATGCACCATTTTATCAAGTTTAATTTATCCCGGCACTTTCACACAAACGTAGCTCGGAAAACGATCTTTCCATCAATACAATACCCTTCAATAGAAGCTGTATATTGTCTATTTGGTTGGCGCAGAATATAAGGCCTGATGAACAGTGTTCAACTCTGCTTCAGGCATTTTAACCACTTTGCGATCGTAAGTCATCAACCCATTGGTTTCAACCTCTACATCTGTAGTTTGCGTATAAACTGCGGCCGACAATCCCATGGGGATAAGTCGCGTCAAATCGCGGATCAACTGCTTGTAGCGTTCCAACAGTTCGGTTTTATTTTTAAAACTTTGGTATCCCCAGTTGTCCTTTTGCTGCCAGGAATGGCCATCGATAGGGAGTCCCAGTCCACCAAATTCACCAAGCGCCAGCACTTGTTTAGCACCGAATAATTTTGGATCTGGCATTGCCGCATCAGGATAATTATGGATATCCAATAGATGACCTGTTTCCATAAAATTACCACCGCTCGCACTGTTTACCAAACGGGAAGGATCATTGGCCATCGTCCATTCGGTAATCTCTTTCGTCTTAAACTGCCCCCAAGCTTCATTGAAAGGTACCCATATGACAATACTAGGGTAATTATGCAATACATCCATGATGGTCTTCCATTCCTTCCGATAATATCCTTCAGACTCCTGTGAACGTACTTTATCCCGATTTCCACCGGATATTTTTCCAGGCTGCATATCCCAATGGTTACCTCCCAGATCACCGCTTGGCATATCTTGCCAAACAAGCATACCGATACTATCACAATAGCGATACCAACGTGCAGGTTCAACCTTAATGTGCTTGCGGATCATATTGAAGCCCATTTCTTTTGTCTTAATCACATCAAATTTGAGGGCTTCATCTGTCGGCGCTGTATGCAGACCATCTGGCCACCAACCTTGATCAAGTGGTCCATACTGAAATGTAAACTTATTATTCAATAGGAGCCGTTGTATGCCATTCTCATCTTTTGCCATTGAAATTTTACGCATGGCAAAATAGCTTTTGGCCTGATCAATAATCTTCCCTTTCCGCAGTAATTGAATCTCTAGATCATACAGTTTGGGATTACTTGGCGACCAAGCTTCTAGATTTGGAACAGCAAAATCAAAAGCTGTATTTGGCTGCCCTATTTGCTCCTTGATTACCTGACCACCATTCAAAGCCCGAACTTTGATTTCATCACCGGGCTGACTACCCGCTATCGTTGCCTGGAAAGCAAGCACTCCTTCATCCAACCGTGGTGTTTGTGTTGTTTTCACAATATAAGATTGTGGCACACTTTCCAACCATACTGTCTGCCATATTCCAGTGACCGGGGTATACCAAATACCATTGGGACGATTGACCTGTTTACCTCTCGGCTGCGGGCCATCGTCTGTAGGATCCCATACCCGAATGGCGATTTCCTGTTTGGCGCCCTTTTTTAGAAAACGGGTCACATCCATCGAAAAAGGATCAAAACCACCTTCATGTCTACCGACCAACTGATTATTGACGTAGACATCACATTGCCAGTCTACAGCTCCAAAATGAAGCAACACATTATTTTTGTTGACAGACTTATCTAACGTAACCATATTGGTATACCACAGGGCTTTATCCTTACCAACTTCCTTCCCTACGCCGGAAAGTGCAGATTCGATCGCAAATGGAACCAAGATATTTCCATCCCATTGCTGCGGAATTTCTTTCACATTTACCGGGGTAATGGCATATTTCCATAAACCATTTAAATTTTGCCAGTTATTGTTTCTGACCAGTTGTGGTCTTGGGTATTCTGGATGTGGCTTTTGTGGGGTCACTTTTTCACCCCAGGAGGTCAATATATGCGCACCTGCAGGCTTCCACTCCTGCGCAAAGTTCAATTGCGCAGCCATCATCAAGCTGGCTAAAAATAAGGTTTTCTTCATCATACAAATCGTTAAGTCATTTATATCTTTTTGTTATTTTACTGTGGGAAAGGCTGCAATACGTAAGCGGGCTGCTCCCATTGGAATCAATTCGACCTCCTGTACTGGTGCTTGACTTTCGACAGGACTCAATGGCAATACCCCGGTCAATCCATTTTCATCTATTTTCCAGCCTGTAATTTGCTTCGCTTTTACCATGATAGCTATCGGCACGGCATCTGCCTCAAATGGAAAGCCATCTTTTGGCCAATTCCGTTTGACAACCTTCAATTGGTCTAGTGCTAGCAATTGATTTTGAACAAGACCATAATTCCAATCACTTGCTGGGAGAATTTCGTATGAAGGCCATTTCGTCGGATCTGCAGTTTCCTGCCATTTTGAGTCACCGATAGCAGAAGCTTTACTATCCTTTTTTACATAATTTTCCTTAATTTTTAAAGCATAAGTCAATGGTCCTCGCTGAATGCTCACCGCATTTTTATTCGCTGTCCAGGTATTCAGTTCGATAGTCATGGGTAGTAAAAGCTCTACCTGATCGCCATCTTTCCATTTTCGTTCAATCCGGATATATTTTGCACTGGATTCAATAGGCTGTACTTTTCCGTTTATTTTAACCTGCGCCTGTTTTGCCCAGGCTGGAACGCGCAGATAAAATGGAAAATCAACAGTCTTTCCATTTGTTCCTATGGCAAAACGAATCGATTCTTCAAATGGATAATTAGATGTTTGCTCAATCTGAATTTTTTGATTATTTCCGACCTTAATAGCTGCATTAGATGCGGCGTATAATACTGCAGCAACGCCATTGTCATTTGTCGCCATATACAGATGCTCCGCATAGTATGGCCAGCCTTGACTATGGTTATGCTGGCAACAGCGTGAACTAAAGGGGTTCATCATCAAGAATGGACCATTATTATCAATGCCTGGCGCATGATTGTGGCTATCACTAATGCTCATATTAGGGCTTGTGATATAACGTAAGGCTTTAAAATCTGCGGTGACTGCCGCGGGATAAGTATTGAATGCGACATCTTCGGCATGGTCTGCCCAAAATGGATCACCTGTTATCCCCAATAGAATTTCATTGGATGCCATCTGCTCAACCATACCACAGGTTTCCACTCCCTGCCGTGGATCTGTATACCCAGGACGGGCGTTTTCGTCTGCACCAAACATCCCACCCGGCACTTGCCCGAACACCTGTCTGACAAAATGAAAATTTGCATAAGTTGCCTTCAGATCTTCTGTTGACTGACTCTTCAGGTAATAGGTTGCAGGTTCTCTGAAACATTGTGCGACATTGACATTATGCCAGTTTGGCAAATCGTCTTTTTGCCGCCAATTGGCAGTATTCCGGTGGATCTTATCCGCGAGATCCATCAGCCACTCATTGCCCTCTGTCCTGTTATAGAGCCAATAAACCGATAAAAGATTATCTCCACCCCGACTATTCTCCCAATAGTCTTTCAGAAAAAAACTATCGGGCAGATTTGCCTGCCATTTAAAATAATTCGTCATTAATGTCAGGACACGCTGATCCCCACTATATTCATAGTAGGATTGAAGGCACCAAAGCATGATCATATTTCCCCATAAATCCGGCTTATTATTGCGGAGGATCAAGGGGCCAAAATAACCATCGGGCCGTTGACTCTTAATCGCTGCCTCCAACCATATTTTTGATTCTGCTATTATTTGGGGATCCTTTAGGATATAGCCTAGATTCGCATAACCTTTCAGCCAATAGGGAACTTCCTCCCAACCATATTCCCCTTTTCCATCTGTACTCAGCCAGGCATTATTTTTCTTGGATAACCAAGCACTAATTTCACCCAGATGACCTGTAAGACCATTTTTTTGTAAGTCCAGATATTTCCCTAACCAGCCTTGAGGAACAATACTTCCCACAGGTAATTTTAAGAGCACATTTTGTTTTAAGGGCAAACGGTTGTTAACATAATTTGGATTTTTACCTTCTGCCGGCAGCTGCTCAACAGTGGTTACCACAGTATTTTGAGCTGAACTTAGAAAGCAAATTCCAATTAAATAAGATAATAGACCTATTCTTTTTGTCATTATTGGCTTGATTAGTTTTATAACTGATTATTCAAAAATAAGATTTAATCAATGAGTTGGATGATTGATTTTTCTCAAAAAACTGCCTATTTGTATCAAAAAAGAAAGCACATCTCTACAGAGATGTACTTCCAAAACCAATCATTACTATTATGTATTATTTTACCGAAAAACGATACAGGGATTTTGTTTGGTAGATCTCTCCGGGACTTACCACTGTAGTCGGAAAGCTTGGTTGATTCGGGGCATCGGGGAAATGTTGGGGCTCCAGACAGAAAGCTGTTCGGAATGAATCTTTTTTCCCATTCTTCAGCCGCACCTGTTCGTTCATAAAATTGCCACTATAAAACTGAATACCTGGCGCAGTGGTCAGAATATCCATTATGATACCTGACTTATCCCCCACAACATGTGCCGCTTTATACCACTCTCCTTCTTTTTCTTTGCTCAACACAAAATTATGATCATACCCTTTCCCATAGCTAAGCTGCTGGTTATTGGCATTGATATCTTTCCCAATTGGCTTCGCAACAGTAAAATCGAATGGAGTTCCTTTGACATCTGCCAATTGACCCGTGGGTATTAGGGTGCTATCTACTGGTGTATATTGATTGGCAAACAATTGAAGTTGATGGTCTAAAATTGTTCCGCTCCCCTCACCATTCAAATTAAAGTAAGCGTGATTTGTTAAATTAATGACTGTTTTTTTATCCGTTTCAGCGCGATAAGCAATCATCAATTCATTGTTATCATTCAGTGTATAGGTCACTTCCATCTGGATATTACCTGGGAACCCTTCGTGGCCATCCGGTAATGTATAGGCAAAAGTAAGGGCTGACTGATCGGCCTTCTTTAAGATCCAATGTGCGAAATGCACCCCTTTAAAACCACCATGCAATGTATTAGGCCCATTATTGACAGCCAAAGTATAGTTCGTGTCATCCAACTTAAATTTCCCTTTCGCTATCCGATTACCAAAAGGCCCTACAATTGTTCCAAAAAATGGTTCTTTGGAGTTATTGTAGTCACTAGCTTTCGAAAATCCTAAAACCACATCACATAATTTCCCATTATTATCCGGCACCCACAAACCCACCAGCCGTGCACCAAAATTCGTAAAATAGGCCTGTACCCCATTTTTATTGGTCAATTCGTATAAATAAACTTTTTTAGTGTCTATCGTTGTACTAAATGAGGAAGTGTCCATCAAAGCTGTGACCGTGTCGTTGTGGGTGGTTTTCGAACCATTGGTTTGCTGACAAGATAAACAACAATAGGTAAGTATTCCAGAAATACCCAGCAACATCAATTTTCCGTTCATTTGTTATGATTTAAATGGTTTATAATCCTAATAGAAATACAACTCTCGTTGTTTTTCTATATTTTTTTTTAATTTTATTGGTTACAATACAAATACTAAAATCCTCTTTTTTTTTATTTTTTTGGGATTAAATTGTTTCAATTTTAAGCTATTTTGTATCAACAACCAAACAATCATGATCAACCTGAAACTGCTACATTTTCTATTTTTCTTGCTGCTGTTCCCTATTGTAACCCTTGCACAGCCCTATTACTTCAACCATTATCAGATTAATGAGGGACTTTCAAACAATGCGGTGATTTGTAGTATGCAAGATAGTTACGGATTCCTGTGGTTTGGCACCAAGGATGGCTTAAATCGCTTTGACGGAAATAGTTTCAAACATTTTGATAGGTCTGCCTCTGGGGAAAATAGTCTGGGTGGCAATAATATTATCTCCCTTAAAGAAGATTTCAAAAAAAGAATCTGGATCGGTACCGATCAGGGAATCTATTGCTATAATCCCATCGATGAACAGTTTAGGTTATTAAGTAAACAGTTTGAAAATGCTGATGTACCCGTTATCATCACCGATCAGAAAAACAGGATCTGGTTCATATCCAATGGCGTACTTTACTACCATCATTTGGTCAATAACCAGATTAAGCAAATTACCACTTCTGACCTTTATATTACCGCTGTCAGCTGTACCCAAAATGGAACTATTTTCTTTGGTACCCCCGAAGGAAAAATTTTCCAAATCAATAATGCCGATAAACCCGTACTTCTATTGGATTTTCAGGTAAAATATGGCGCAAAAGATTGGTTCAGTATTGAAAAAATTAAGGAAAACCGGAAGGGAGAATTAATGATCGGAACCTCCAAATCCGGCGTTTATGTGTACGACCTAAAGGAAAAAACCTTGAAATCCATCTTAGGGCCAGATCGTTTAAAACAATTTCTCTACGTTCGGGATATTCTACAGCCCAATGACACTGAATATTGGTTTGCGACTGAATCTGGTCTATTTATTTATCAAATTGCTGATCAAAGCTATATCAATATTCAAAAAGAGCAGGAAAATCCCTGGGGTATTTCGGATAATGCCGTTTATAACATCCTACAGGATAAGGATCAGGGAATCTGGATCGGCACTTATTTTGGAGGTATTAACTACTATCACAAAAACAACAGTATTATCGAAAAATTCCTACCAAAAGATAAACCTGGGAGTCTGAAAGGTTCTGTTGTACGTATCATTACCAAAGATCCAATAGGTAACATATGGATCGGAACCGAAAACGGCGGTTTGTCCAAGCTTGATCCGAGCTCCGGTAAAATCATTAATTTCTCCGAAAAACAGGGAAATCTGGCGAACAACAATATCCATGGAATTCTTCCGTTCGACAATAAAATATTGGTTGGAACTTTCGTCAACGGTCTGGATATTTTTGACCCCAAACTAGAGAAAGTTGTTTACCATATCGATCGAAATAGTTACGCTAATCCAGATCTACAGAGCAATTTTCTTTTTTATTTGTATAAAACGAAGAAAGGAGATATTCTAGCGGCCTCCACACGGGGCTTGTATCGTTTTGACTTCGCCAATAAATCCTTCCGTTTGATTCGCAACGTTCCAGAGTATATGTTTTATACAACAGTACTTGAGGATAAACAGGGAAATATCTGGTTAGGAACCTGGCGGGATGGTCTATTTTGCTACAATCCTGAAAACAACGCTTTCAAACATTATACGCATCAAACAGTCGATCCAAGCTCACTGCCCAACAACCGCATCAATAGTCTATTTGAAGATTCCAAAAAACAGATCTGGGTTGCCACAGAAGGTGGTATGGCAAAAAAACTGGCTACTGGCAACGGTTTTGAAAAGATTGGTATCAAAGAAGGTATGCCCAGTAATGTAATCCTAGCGATTCTTGAAGACCAGCAAAATAATCTCTGGGTAAGCACCTCCAAGGGCTTGGTTCGTTATCACCCTTCGAATGGAAAAAAACGAATATTCAATTTAGAATCCGGCTTGCCGTCCATCCAGTTCAATTACAATTCCGCTTTTGATGATCACGAGGGAAATTTTTACTTCGGCACAATCAATGGCTTGATCCGTTTCGATCCTAAAAAACTCAATCAGATCAATTACAATACCCGAATACCAATCTATATTACTAATCTTTATATCAATAACAAAACGATCAATCAGCATACCGACAGCACAATCTTGTCCAGATCAATCTTGTTTACACATGAGATCCGGCTGAAACATGATGAGTCATCATTTAGCCTCGATTTTGCTGCACTTCATTACCAGGCCCCCCACTCTATCCATTACAGTTATAAGATGGAAGGTCTTGACAACAATTGGGTGGATATTACGAGTAATCAACGGGCGTATTTCACGAAACTTGCACCGGGAACTTATGTTTTTACGGTCAAAGCTGAGGATCCCAATGGCAATGTCATCCCCGCCGCCGCAAGTCTCAAAATCATTATTCTTCCACCTATTTGGGCAAGTATACCTGCTTATATCTGTTATGCCTTAATTCTTATCGGCCTCGTTATCTTTATTATTTATCATTTTAATGAAAAAATAAAACAACGAAACCGCCAACATCTGCTGACTGTACAGAATCTTCGAGAACAGGAACTTTATCGCTCAAAAATCAATTTCTATACAGATGTAGTACATGAAATACGTACACCATTAACGTTGATTAAAGCACCGTTGGAAAAACTCATGGACAAAGTAGAACGCAATCCCGTAACAGACAAACTATTGTTGACCATGCAGAACAATACAGAAAAATTAATTGGGCTCAGTAATCAGCTACTGGATTTTCGGCAGGTCGAAACAGAAGGCTTTAAATTACATTTCGAATTAGCAAATATCAGTCAGACAACACAGAACATTATAAATGATTTCGCCGTCACCGTTCAGGCACAGGGGAAAAATATGCAGATTAGAATCAGTCCCGATATCATCGCATCTGTTGATATAGATGCTTTTGAAAAAATCTGTTATAATATCTTCAATAATGCCCTGAAATACTCGTCAACTAGGATTGAGGTGAATTTAAGCACAGATAAACAGAAAAATATTGCTATATTGACCGTGAAAAACGACGGTGCTTTAATTCCTTCGGAGGAAAGGGAAAGAATTTTTGAACCATTCAATCGATTAAGACATAATAAGAGTATTCCCGGAAGTGGTCTGGGCCTGGCGCTGACAAGATCCTTGGCCCTAAAACACCGCGGTAGTCTCGTATATCATGTTGAGAATTTTCAATGGAATGTTTTCCGCTTGACTTTACCCCTAAATCACAGTTCAAACCAATGATTATGAATGCAAAAGCCAATTTATTAGTAGTAGATGATCACGCTGAATTACTTGAATTTATCGCAGATGACCTCAATGAAGATTACCATATCACCACCAGCACAAATGGCAATGAGGCCTTGACCTTGCTGGCATCCGAATACTTCGATTTAATTATCAGTGATGTCATGATGCCCGAAATGGATGGTTATGAACTCTGTCAGAAAATTAAGGAAGATATCGCCTACGCCCATATTCCAGTCGTTTTATTAACGGCAAAAAACAGTATAGAATCCAAAATACAAGGCTTAGAATTTGGTGCTGATGCTTATATTGAAAAACCATTTTCGCCTGCATTTCTCAGAGCACAGATTGCAAGTTTGCTGAAAAACAGAATTAAAGTCAAGGAATTTTTCGTCAAGAATCCCATGTCTCAAATACAGCAGATTGGCCAAAATCAGAGCGACCAGGATTTTTTACTTCGGATAGAAGAAATCATTATGGAACATTTGGATGACCCACAATTTAATGTCGATAGAATGGCGGACATACTCTGCATGAGCAGACCGACCTTGTACCGAAAAATCAATCTGGTGTCTAGTCTTTCTCCAAATGAACTGATCAATCTAACGCGGCTTAGAAAAGCAGCGGAACTTCTTAGCCTACGCCAATACAAAATCTATGAAATTTCAAATTTATTGGGCTACAGTTCAGCAACACACTTTTCCAGAAATTTTCAAAAGCAATTTGGATTAAGTCCTACTGAGTTTCAGGACTCACAATCAAAATAAATGACCTTTCGGACGGCAACTTTCATCTATAAAAAGCGACCATGGCATAATTGGATTCAAAGAACCGTATTCAAAAAAAGACAAGGTATCTTACAGAAGATCAGTCGAAAAAAAAATGTTCCCGCAACTTAAATGCAGATTGATTATCAAAAGAAGAACCAGATTCACGACAAATCTGGTTCTTCTTTTGATAACTAATAAGGCCACCTGCTATGTTACCACTTCAACTTAGCAAAACTACTCTTGACAATACCCAATTGATCACACTGAAAATCAATCGGATCCCCACATATTACCATTGGATATCGACCCGTACACCCTCGGGATTGTTTTCAAATCCCAATAAATAGGTTTTAGTCTTCCTATCCCAATTTGATTCCGAGAAAACTTCCTTCTTATCTACAAGAAGACTCTTTGGCTTATTAGGCAATAGAATCCTTGCGATATTTGTCGTATTAATTGGGCTTTTGGCTGTAAATGAGTATTGATGATTATCCGATTTCTGATCATAAATACGGCTTGCAGAAGCCAGAACCTGCGGCTTTTGTTTGTTCTTAACATGATCTATATTGACAAATAGACATTGTTCATTCGGTTGGATAATTTTGGAAGTAACAATGGGTAATGCTGGATCAAAAAGATCAATTAAGTTTCCCTTAACCTGATAAGGCTGATTGCTCAGGCTCTCATCCAATACCGCAATCAGATCATAATTACCCCGGGTCAGCGTAAAATAATTCTTAAATTGCAGTTTTTCGGATTTGCCGCTGTTTTCATATAGATTTTTGGTAATCTCCAGTAGTTTTTGGCTATTATCGGGTTTGACAACAAATTCCTTGGGATCCGAGCGCAAAACATAAAAAGTACCTTTTCCGTAGGTATATTTTCCCTCTTTGGGCATGCCTCCATTTAGTCCCATTTTTTCAAATAGGTGATCGGCCGGTCG
Source organism: Sphingobacterium sp. (assembly GCA_031277685.1). Taxonomy (GTDB): domain Bacteria; phylum Bacteroidota; class Bacteroidia; order Sphingobacteriales; family Sphingobacteriaceae; genus Sphingobacterium. The sequence continues at coordinate 64,640 of JAITLV010000011.1, forward strand.
CTGATACTGTTTGCCATTCGTGTTCCACCATTCCTGAACGGATTGAAAGGGATCCAGATCTGTACCACAATAAATCAGGATACCGCCATTTTTCACCCAATCCGCAAGATACTGATGAGCCTCGGGTGCCAGCGGCTTCATATTGGAATAAGACATCAATAGCACCTTAGTCTCAGCTAGGGCATGCTTAACGGCGAGATTTTCCAGGTGAACGGTTTTAACAGGGACTCCTCGTTTTAGAAAAGGTAGAGCCAGGCCGTAAAAGTTTGCCAATTGCGGATCATCATATCCGGCATGTGTCGGAAAACGTTGGAACATCAATGAATTTGCTAACAGAACGCTTATTCCTGTCGATCCGGACACCTTGTTGGTTGACTTAGGCATATCGTTCAGGCTATTGATCATTACCTGCATTTGGGTTGAATAATGGCGTGGTATTTTTTCCTTTTGGTCACTATTGGGGCTTGTTTTATACAATCCTTCATAGATACGTTCGGGCCAAGGCATTACTTCATAGTCTGCAATATTAGGATACAAAAGCTGTGCAGTAAAAGTAGCCTGATAATTTTTCTTATAGTCTGCCCAATCCCGGGGCCAATCTTCAATTGGATCGGTCAGAAAGAACATCTTTCGTCCCGTAGGTGCTGTCATGGATTCCATTGCTCCATACTCCAAAAATGCCGTTTCAAAAACACGTTCTTTTGCTACGCCATTAAAATAATTCGGCTCACGTGATGTCCCTGTCCATACCTGAGCGATATAACCGTCTACACAGGGTAATGAAGCCAAACTAGCCTCAGGACTGACAATCATCCATTGTGAATAATTGATCAGGGAATGTGTCGGTACATAACATTTTACGTCCATCCCTTTGCTCTTGCCGTAGGATTTGGCATATGTAAAGACTTCATTCAGTGCATTGAGGTACAAAGCATATTTTAATTTATTGGATAAGTACGTATTCTCTGGTGATTCGTGCTGTGGCCGCCAATCAAAACCATAATACTTTTTCCACTCTTTTTTAAACGATTCGCTATAACCTGCCCTTGCCCAAAATTCGGGTTCCTCCATAAATATCGCGTCGATCCCCGCATCAATCACACGCTTGACATGCGCCTCCTTGATGTATTTCAAATAATTGTCAGTAGGAACAATATAGGGAACCATATGACCATGCCATATGGTATCACCTTTTACATCCACTTGCCCTTCATCCAAATGCATCTTTCCATCCCATTTTCCTGTAAAATAGTCCTGATATTCGCCCCAGGCAATTCCCGTCATAAAATGCGTAACATATCCTTTGTCACGCCAGGATTTCACCCGTTCTTCAAATGGAATTTTCCGGGATTTATCAGAAGGGTTTCCACCGGTTCCATAAATCATCACCGCATCAGCACGATTGTCTATTGTCGGACGCCATTCCCGTGAACTCTGAAAAGTGGTCTTTACAGGATCCCGCTCCTGAGCAGTTGCCGTGAGTGCGGCAATCAACAATAACGTGAGTATATTCGTTTTTAGCATTGTCTGTTGTTTATTTACACCTAAAAAAATATTTATCAAACAGTTGGCACAGCCTCCTACCAAAGTAGACTAGTCCCTTTCTTGATCTAACGGAGAGACCCAGCCCTATTTAAGATTCATGTTCACACATAAAATTTTAAATAAGCTGGATCAAAATAGTCCCTGTTCCCTTATGGAATATCCACTCTTTTGGCTTCATTATAATTCCAGCGAAGCGTTCCTGTACCACGAGGGGTATCATAGTTAATTCTGGATGCAGCCCGCACAAAAACCGTGCGACCAGCCGGAATTTCATTTGCGGACTCAATCTCAATAACCTGTCCCAACTTGGTGTCAAAACTATTTCCACTATAGTCGATTTTGGTTGACCAACGCTCATCTCGCGCTCGATACCCTACTGTGGAAGAGTAGCTAACAAATAACTGAATATCCTTAACATTTAGAAAATCGGGACTATAATTTCCCATCGGTTCTATTTTTTCGCGAAAAAACTGTTCAGTCACCGCACGGGTAACCCGAACTTTCGCCTTAACTTTCCCCTTCTCTACCGTCGGTTCACCGACCCATTCTACCTTGAGAAATGGATGTACCTCCATTTTGATATCATGAGAACCATTCAGCTCCATCGTTTTACTATCATCTGACAATACCTTACCATCGACATCAGTACGTATCAAAGGGATAAAAGGGCCATCTACCGTGATATGATAATTGCCTTTGAATAATTTCGTATTCTGAAACGTGCCATCTGGCATGCAATAAAAGTCAGGATTGTGGTCCACATTATCTCCCCAGCTAAGCTCCGTCAACCGGACACGGATACCTTCACTGCCCTGATCGGTCAGTACCGGTTCACCAGTCTGCGCATCAACAACAGTTCCTTTTAACGCCACCGAAGGGGCTTCATAATTATCGGCCTCAAAGAGGCTGCACGAATTCAACATACATAAGATGCCTACCGCGCCAAAAATGCTTTTTTTCATTTGTCTGTACATTATTTCTTATCTATCGGTTAGGTTGCTGGTCAATCACTGGACTTTTTGCGACTTCTCCACCAGGAATTTCAAAATAATAGTCCACAGGTGTATAACGAAATGTTTTGGTACTTACCCATTGGAATCGCGCATCAAAAAAGTATTTTCCTGTTGAAGTAGAAAAAAATGGGTATAATCCTCTGAACCTAAAATTCTCATTATTGCTGTATAGACTTTTATCCTTTTGAGTTCCCCAGAAACCGTCACGGCCTTCGTAATGCAGCACCCGCCAACGACGCAAGTCCCATTTCGCTTTATGTTCAAATGCAAGTTCCTTCCGGCGTTCTCTTCGAACAATATTTCTTCCAGTATTATCACCAGAGATCGTACCTGTTAGTAGGTCCGCCCCCGCCCGGGCACGAATTTCATTCACGGCACTGGTAGCAGTCTGTAGCAGGTCACTTCCATCGGTTGGATTTGCTCCCAGCATTTTCAACTCAACCGCAGCTTCGGCCGCATTGAGCAATACCTCTGCATAACGCATCAAGACGAAGGGCTGATCCGATTTTCCCTCTCCTACCTCTTTTGCTGGATTCGTATTGAGCCATTTACGTACATAGAACCCCGTCAATGTCGCTTCGCCATTGTCAAAGAATGGGCCTTCGTTTCCTGCTGCATTTATTTTTTGTCCATTATAATCAACGGTCTGCTGACCGCTGCCATCTCTTGGACTCAAATACAGTGTCTTCGGTGAACCTGTGTAGGCAGCAAGCTGTTGATAACGTGTATCCGCATTTGCATAAGAGTAATCCGTGAACAGCGGTTTTATGGGTGCCGAACCGGTGTAGACGCCTGCCCGTATATCCATTTTTCTTTCCTTAAAGATGTCATCAGGAAAAATAACATAGGCACGCAACCGAGGTTCCGCATTCTTGAAGAAATCCATTGGTTTGTCATACAGTTTATATTCACCCTCCCGATTGCTTTGTCCCGATGTAACTTTAACTGTTCCATCAGGATACTTATCAAATCCATCAAACAGTTCCATAAAATCAAGGGTTGGACAGGTTCCTGCTGAAAGTGGCGATCTGAATGTAAAAGGTGAACTAAACGCGTCAAAACTATGTGTCAATGTTGGATAGACATATTCTTTGACATAAATATTTTCAGGACTACTCAGGTCACTGAACATATCCACCATATTTTGGTATTGCGCCTCTTTATCATTCGCAGCCCATTTCTTTTTATACAATGAATAACCGCCAGCGGTCATCACTTGCCTTGCAGCAGCATAAGCTTCCGAAAAGTATTTTTGCGAGGCTGTCTTTGCTGTACCGGCATCAAAACCAATAACCCGTACACCAGTTTTTCTGCCCAGTCCTGTTAAGCGACCGGAAACTGTTTCATTGTATTTGGCCACACTTCCCGCATAGAGCATGGCTTCGGATTTAAAAGAAAGAGCCACAAATTTATTGGAATATCCTGTTTTAGGACCTTTTGGAAGCATTAATCTGATCGCTTCATCATAATCTTTCAGGATCTGGTTCCAGGTATCTTCTTCCGATGCACGAGGGACTTCGAGGTTTTCTGATGTATTTGGATACTGCAAGACTTTGGTCACCAAAGGCACCCCACCGAAACGCCGCGCCATCGCATAAAATACCGTTGCCCGGACATAGTACCCTTCACCTAAATAATGGTTGTACAGATCTTCAGAGAACTTGTCCTTATAATTGGGTAAATTCTCGATCAAATGGTTTGCATCCCGGAGTAGTTCGAATGCTCTTTCCCAATAGGCGGTCCTTTCTCCCGTAAAAGAAGTACTGATGCCATCACGGGTCACAGCTTCCCCTGTTCCTTCAATGCCTATGGCGGCCAGCCAACCATTGAACTCTATCCCCCATTGTGCCATATATTTGAAATCTTCAAAAGGCATGAGACTATACATCCTGGCCATGTAAATATCCATACCGGCAGGGGTGCTCAACAGATCTTGATCTGTGACCACATTTTTTGGCGTAATATCCAGATCGGCACAACCTGTAAATCCGATTGAGCCAGCTAATGATAATATAATGAGTAATTTTTTCATTGGAATATTTTTTTGCGTGCTAAAAAGTAAGCGATAAGCCCAGCGAATAGGTCTTATTCAATGGGTACATCCGGCCTAAGTCATCATCAGGATGTTCTGGATCCACAAACCGTACGCCTGTTATTGTAAATAAATTATACGCATTGGCATATACCCTTAAACGCATCGATGACGAAGGTTTTAGATTGGAGAAAGTATATCCTAACTCCACACTCTTCAATCGTAAATACGCTGTACTCACGCGATTGAATTCAGAGTTTTCCTTTGGATATCTTCCCGTAAAGGCATAATAGCCCTTCACCCATGCTGTTGCCGGATCATAGGGATCGGCGGAAGGATCCATGGGATGCCAGCGATCAAGATATTGTTCCAATGTCCCACCCCCATTCGATCCCCAGATTGCATAAAGAGGTTCTTTATATTGCATGGAACCAAGCGCAGACCCCTGCAATAATAAATTCATATCAAAATTTTTGTAGGATGTCTCTAGGTTCATACTGTAGTTAAGCCAAGGGGTCTGATCAAAGGCAAAAGGATGCTCATCTTGACCATTGATTTCACCATCGCCATTCCAATCCAGGTATTTATAGTCTCCGGGCAATACATCGCGTTCTTTATAGATGGGATAGCTCCAGATATCTTCCCAGTTTTCGTATCTACCAGCGGATTCATAACCAAACTGAAGCCCCTGATAACGATTGTTCAGGTTATCATTGCGCCAACGGTCGTAGGAATTGCTATAAGGTCCATTTTCAACGGAAACCAAATATTTATTTCTTGTCACCGTGGCGATCGCGCGAATATTATAGGAAAAATCATTGATCTTATTGCGGTGTTTCAATTCCAGTTCCAGTCCCATATGCCGATCACTATCTGCATTTTGCAAAGGCGGAACAGCACCAATCACTGTAGGAAATTCGCTTTCAGGACGCTTAAACAATCCATTACGGGTACGTTCGAAATAATCCAATGTAAAACCAAACAAACCATTCCAGCCTTCAAAGTCTATACCTGCATTGAACGTTTTTGCAGTAAACCAGGTAATTAACTCGTTTGCGATAGGCTTACGCGTAACACCAGTGACGTATTTCCCACCAAAAATATAACCTGGTGCATATTGGTTATTATAGCCGTTTTCGGCATTTCCGCTGGTTGCCGGATAGATATAACCAGGAAGCCAGCCAAAATCCCAATCTTTGAATTGATCATCCCCCAGAACGCCATAACTTGCTCTCAACTTCAACTGATTGACAAAAGAAAGTGCATCATTGGATTTGAAAAATGGTTCTTCCGAGATACGCCAGCCTACAGAAGCTGATGGAAAAAATCCCCATTGATGTCCTTTTGCAAAACGCGACGATCCATCATACCGAAACTGGAATTCAGCGATATATCGACCTGCAAAATCATAATTCACGCGTCCAAACAACGCAGATTTTGCTTCATTATAGTAATCTGCTATCCCAGGATACATCGAACTCATCTGACCGTCCTCCACACCGGCTGATAGTCGATCCGAACCAAAGGCAAGGTTTTTCAATGCATAAAAGTTATCCCCATCATTCTTTTGCGATTCCCACCCCACAAGTCCCGATACTTTATGTTGATCGCCGAATGTCCGGTCATAATTCAAGATAAATTGCCCCAATACTTGCTGTTTATCAAAAAACTCCCTTTTCATTTGATTTGGACTGCTCAGATTATAGAGTTTTTGATCATATTTATTTGTCGTCCTATTAAAGGCATATTGATAATACTCTTTTCTAAACATCGAATTGTTATCTGCCCGGTAATCGTATCCGATCAATGCTTTTGCAGTAAATCCTTGAAGAACAGGCGATAAATTACTCAGATCGTAATTCAGCGCTGCTGAGGATTGAAAGGTTTTCTTTTTGAATTTGCGATACCCGGAAATATCCGCGTCCATCATCGCAACCGTATTTTGTTCTAAATCCAGCCCTTCATAATTTAATAACGTATTTTCGGGATCTGCATAGGCCGCAAACAGCATCCCTTGTTTCCAATAGTTCCGGATAATATCAACAGAGCTATTGTAAGGATTATTTTGCTCGTCTGCCATTCCACTGATGTTCAAATCCAATTTCAATCCTTTGGCTAACTCCGCTGAAATATTCGAACGTAAGTTGTATTTGTTATAATTGAGATCACCTGATTTAAAGAAACCCTCCTGATAGGAATACCCGCCGCCAATATAGTACTGAACTTTATTACTGCCGCCCGAAAAGCTAATATCATGTGAAGTTTGTGGTGCATATTTCGAGAAAACGAGTGATGTCCAATCAGCGGCACGTTTTGTCCCATTTCTAAAATCTTCGAAATCTTTTTCTGTATAAACAGGACTGCCACCATTAATGTTGTTCATAGACTTCTCATTGTAGATGGTCATTGCACTGATCGCATCGGCCAATACAGGCAGACCAGCGGGTCTTTGAAAAGTATAGGAACCATTATAGTTCACCGTGGTCTTCCCCTCCTTTCCCTTTTTAGTTGTGACCAATACAACCCCATTCGCGGATCGTACACCATAGATAGCGGCCGAAGCATCTTTCAGTACTGACACATCTTCAATATCACTGGGATTCAGGCGCTGAAAATCTTCGCTCGTACGCGGCACGCCGTCAATCACGACCAATGGAGCACCAAGCCCACGGATATCGAAATTGGCACTGTAGGCGCCCGGCTCAGCGCTTTTTTGCCACACGCGTACACCGGCCACACGACCAGTCAGCATATTTTGTGGGTTTTCATTCTTTGTCTGTCTCATTTCAGTACCCTTCACCGA
>JAITLV010000018.1 GCA_031277685.1 Sphingobacterium sp.
GTCGAGGCCCATACCGTTGCTTTGGCTAATAGTGTTGAATCGGTCATTTCCATCAATGTCTGAAAAGCGCCAATTTTTCCTGGAAACCGAAGCGGAATACCGAGTTCTTTTGAGATAGATGCATATACAGCAATGAGCAACGCTAGATTCATCGGATTATTGGGAGCCGTTCCACCAACAACGGACGGACGGATCGCCGACCAAGTCCATTTCTTACCTTTTTGCAGTTGTTCGAGGTATTGCTGTTGACTGGTATTGAATTCATGCGGCATATGTCCGGCATCTGATTCTTTGGCCGGTGTCTTGAAAGGGCCCAAATGAGCACCGTATACTTTATAACCTTGCATTAAGCTGATGTGTTGAAGATTACTTGCTATTGGTTCCACCACAGTCAAAACATTGCTTAGCATTCTCATATTGGGCTCTACCAGCTCAGCCCAGGTCGGTCTATCCTGATATGCAACATAGTAAATATGAGTCACTGCATCCAAGTTGCCTAGTTTTTTGATACAATCGGCTATATCTAATAAATCTACAGCGATAAAACGAACCTTATTCCGATCGGCATTTGTTCGTCTTGATAAACCTATAATTTCCCATTCTTCCGTCTTTTCAAGGTAGTCTATGAGATTGTTGCCTATGACCCCATTGGCACCCACAACTAAAGCGGTGTTTTTTCTAGTCTTCATCTTTGTCTATTATTTATAAAGCCAAAGTTAGTTGGAAGCCTAGTGGGGTTTAATGTAAAAATCCAACATAATTATGTATATTTCTGAAATGAAACGTTATCGTCAGTTTGAACCGGTGCTTATTTCAGGATTTAAGATGCTCGAATGGAACCATCCTGAACACAATCACAATCATTACGAGTTTATTTTTATTCGGGCGGGTTCAGGACGACATATCGTTAATGGGCATTCATTTCCCTACGAGGCAGGAACGATCTTTCTACTTGGGCCAGATGATCAGCATTATTTTGAAATCGAACAACTCACACATTTTGTTTATCTTAAATTTACCGACGCCTATCTTGGTCGTGACACTTCGGGTGCTACGCCCGCAATACAACAGCTGGAATATATCATAAAAAGTAGAGAAACCCATCAGATGGGGTTTCAATTAGCGGGGGAAGATAAGCTGGTGATAGAACAGATCTTTGATATACTCCTTTTATTTAAGAAAGATCAAATCGGAAATCAGGAACTTATTTGGTTGCAATTATTCAGCATTGCACATGTTCTGCAGCGAAATATGCCTGAATTGCGTAGTAGTACCAAAAGTCGCGATCTGCAGGCTATGTTTTGCTATATTCATAAAAATATTTACGATCCCAACTGTCTGCGGATACAAATGATGGCGGAGCACTTTAACATTGCTAACGATTATCTCGGTATTTATTTTAAACGTCAGGCGGGAATTACCTTACGGGACTATATTCAAAACTACCGCAGTACATTGATACGTCAAAGAATAGCAACAGGAAGAGTTACCTTAAAGGAAATTGCTGTTGAATTTGGGCTGACCGATGTAAGTCACCTGACGAAGATTATACATAAAACGTAGCCCATTTCCATCGAAAAGCATTGAAATCAAATTTAATCTATAATATTTATCCCGTAGAAGATAAAAATGCAATAAAAATATGGAGAAACGGTATGAACCTTTTACCACCTAACCCTACAGAAATGAATAAAATTGAACCTGTGGAGCGAATTCTATTGCTGGATCAGGAAAATGGAGCCGATACTGCGTGATGAAAAAAATTGAATGGGGGAGTTGATTTTTCGACATTTTTTGTAAATTTGTCGAGTAATGACAGGTCAACAGGAAAATATTAAAGAAGAAATTATCTTATCATCCATGAAAGTGTTCGAAACATATGGATTTGCAAGGGTTTCTATGCAGGATATTTCAAAAGCTTGTGGAAAGGGGCGGAGCACCTTATATTACTATTTTACCAGTAAAATGGATGTCTTTGATGCAATTGCGGAGTATCTATGTCAGCAAGTGTTTGAGGTCGCGAGTAGAACTTATAACAGGGACGCTTCACTGGAAGATAATTTAGTCGGTTTTTTACAAGCAAAACTACATCAGATTAATTTAATTACGAAACGTTTTCATCTCGCATTCGAAGATATGAAATCCGATCCAGCCTTGATGGTTTCAAAAACACGTTACATGTTGGATGACGAGATTAAGTTGATTCGTGAAATGATTGAATTAGCCGTTAAGAAAGAAGAAATTCAGGCCTTAGAGGAAAAGGATATCCTGTTTTTATCCGAAATGTTAGTGACAACATCACGTTGTTTTGAGCAGGAGGTTTTACTTTTCGATCGTTTTCCAGATTTTGAAGCTAGGCTTTCCTGGTTGACAAGTATATGCGTTAAGGGACTGCGCTAGCAATTCGGCAGTGTAGCGCGAAGTAATTATTTTGAACAGTAAGGATGTATATTTATTGTTCTTTTTTTTGAAGTTTGTTTCGACAAAAATACAAAATATGTCTATTTTGATGGGTCGATTCTTTTTATACAGACAATAAACAGGATTACAACTATGGTGTTAAATGCGAAAGTAGGTAAGTCGGTGGATAGCTTTGCATCAGAAAGATGCGTTTTGGTTATGGTGGAGACAGAGGAAACAATCCGCCCTGAAATGATGGGGTTGTTGGATCCAGATATTGATTGTTATTTATTAAT
>JAITLV010000022.1 GCA_031277685.1 Sphingobacterium sp.
GCCGCTTATAAGCATGTGCCTTTGATGGAAGCGAATCCGTATGAATCTATTCTAACGAATGTATGGGGTTCCTATAATGTGGCGCAGCTGGCGGATAAATATGGTGTATCTAAATTTGTCATGGTCTCCACCGATAAGGCGGTCAATCCGACAAATGTCATGGGGGCTACCAAACGAGTCGCTGAGATTGCTATATCGACGGTGAATATAAACTCTAAAACCAATTTTATTGTAACTCGTTTTGGGAATGTTTTAGGCTCCAATGGTTCCGTCATTCCCCTGTTTGAAAAGCAGATGCTGAAAGGTGGTCCACTGACAATTACCGATCCAAATATCACCCGTTATTTTATGACGATACCCGAAGCCTGTCAACTCGTACAAGAGGCCGCAGTAATGGGTAAAGGCGGTGAAATATTTGTCTTCGATATGGGCGAACCTGTTAAGATTATGGATCTCGCCAAACAGATGATCCGCTTAAAAGGTTATAATTATCCTGAAGATATCGATATTGAGATTGTTGGCCTCCGTCCCGGGGAAAAGATTTTTGAGGAACTTTTAGCAAATGGGGAGAATACGGAAAAGACCTATCATGAAAAGATTATGATTGCAAAGGTCAATACGCCGGACTTGGCTTTACAAAAAGCGAGAATTGAGCAATTATGTGCGCTCGCCAAAACAGCTGATCCGAATGAGGATAAAATGAAATTAGTGCAACTGGTTAAAGATATTGTGCCGGAATTCCGCTCCCAGAATTCTGTTTTTATAGCATTGGACAAGTAAGTCTAGCACAAAAAAGCCAGCCTTCGAGAGAAATCGGAGGCTGGCTTTTTTTATTATCAATTTTAATAACCCGGATTTTGGGCCAGACTGCTGTTGCCAGCGATAGCCTGATTGGGCACAGGGAAACGATTCAGATGTGCGGAGGTACTTGGATTATGATCCCACCACTTTTCCGTAGTAAAAGCTTTCCATCGGATCAGATCTGTACGTCGCCGACCTTCCCCTAAAAACTCAATACTCCATTCATCCAAAATACGGTATTTGTCAATATTGGCGCTAGTCACGGGATTAGGATCAGCGGCATTGGCAAAGTTTCGCTTTCGGACGGTATTGAACAGTTCCGCAGCCTTTTCCTTGTTCCCTAATTTGAAATCACATTCGGCTAGCATATAGTAAACTTCAGCCAGTCGGATAATCGGCATATCGGCTCCCCAGCGTAAGGTATTGTTGGCCAGATTTGGAATCGGTACCTTCACCAGACGTATGCCGGTGTTTTCCTCACCTTCAGACATTTTAGAAGGTAGCTGATCGATGGAACTGTATTTTTTTCCTGGTCCAACTTCCGAAAAACGACCCACTTGGTCTACAAAATTCAAAGGCTTGTCCTTGTATTCTTCACCACCAAGAATAGCCTCACCAGTAGGTGTTTTATGTGGACCAACAATAAACATACCCTCATATTGGTCCGAACCGTGATAGACGTAAGGTGCTTTGCGTAGATCGCCTTGGTCGAAGGTTTCAAAGGGTGAACCTAATTTGAAGTCCACATCGTAGCTTGAGCCATTGGGTTTCTTGGATGGGGTCAGGTGAGCGCCATTATTCCCGCCCATATCCTGCGCAAAAAACTGCTTTGTGTTATAATGGTAGAAGTCTGCGTAAAACCAATTGTACTCCAACATCTTGAATTCGGAAGGCATAGACCAGATAATCTCGGGTGATTCATTATTTTTAAACCCGTGCACTCCGTTCCATTTGGTATCTAAGGCATAATCACCATAGACCTTATTGACAATGTCCTGTGCCAATTTTTGGCTCTCAGCATACATCGCTTTACCAATATAAGCCTCTGCATTGAAGTAGAGCTGTGCCAGCATGGCTGCAGCGGCAGCTTTTCGGATAGCCCCCTCTTCCTTGTCGCCAGCTTTCTTTGCCGGAAGATTCTCAATAGCAGCTTTGAGCAGTTTTTCGATATGGGCAAAAAGTTCCTGATCGCTATTGCGCGGTAGGGACTCTTGGTCTAGGGATTCGAAAATAGGCATACCGCCGAAATAATCTAATCCACGTAGATAAAAGTAGGCGATCAAGGCATCTAATTGTGCGAGATCTGCTGCTTTCCGCTCGTCGCTCAGTGCAAATTTGCCGTAATCCAATTTGCTCAGATCACTCTTTGTATCCAGTGCGAGGGCAACCCCCATCAGGGTTCCGCGCCAGCTTCCCCAAATCCAGTTGTCATCCGCCGTCCAACGGTGGTAATGATAGCGCTCATTCTCACCACCGTTATACCAATGCCGGCCCTTGGTGGTAATGGCAAAATTGTCGGCTGTATATTCCTGAAGGCGCCAACGGTCTTCGCCCATATACCATTTCGCATGGGTAAATGGTCTAAATAGGGCTGCCTTGATGTCTTTCTCACTTTTGAAAAAGGTGTCCGGCGTGACCGAACTATAAAATTCCTGATCCAATTTGGTACATCCTGATAGCAATAATGCTACGGATAATGTTGCTATGGAAATGTATTTTTTCATGTTTGCTCGCTTTAAAAATTTACTTGTAAACCCATCATAAACGTCCTGGTCTTTGGATAGACATTGCGCTCTTCAAATCCCGGTTCTAGGCCATTGATATTGACTTCCGGATCCAGGCCACTGTAGTTGGTAAAGACAAAGAGGTCGCGTGCAGTCGCATAGATTCGCATCGACTTCAATGGTTTGATCCAATTTTGGTTAAAACGATAACCGATATTCAGGGCGTCAACCTTCAAAAAAGTACCTTTTTCCAACCAGTAATCGCTAAGCTCTTTTTCCCCTTTGATATTTTTATGCTTGTCGTATGCCTCTTCCAGCACATTCTGTCCTTTTACATTGGGGAGGCTGTAGTACATATTGATCATATTGAATACATCGTGGCCGATCCAGCTACGCATATAGATACTTGCATCCCAGTTTTTATAGGTAAATTGGTTGTTCCAGGAGAGTTGTAGAGTAGGGATGGCATTGCCAACAAAAGACTTGTCGCCCACAGTCTTGTTGCGGTCCCGCACATCAAAGGCATTCCCATCCTTATCGTAAAGCTTCCAATAGCCGTCATCTGTAAAGCCTGCAAATTTCCAGAGGAAAAACTGGCCAATATCCTCGCCCGGATATAACCTCACTGCCGAGCCTGGCGAACCGGGTGCCGGGAAATCCTTTCGGTCGGTAAATGTTTGACTGCCCCATAAGGTATTGAGCTTACTTTTATTATGTGAAGCAACAATGCTGGTGGTATAACTGAAATGATCATTGTCTACGGCTTTAAAATTCAGTTCAAATTCGTATCCTGTATTTTGCATGCTGCCCACATTCATGGTGGTTTTATCGTGGATCGCCGGCGGTTGGGATACGCTGATGTCATAAATCAGATCGTCGATCTTCCGTTTGTAGATATCAAAACGGCCACTTAAACGGTTGTTCAGTACGGTGAAATCTAAACCAAGGTTGTATTCTTTTTTGACTTCCCACTTGATATTTGGATTTTGGTTGTGCATCACACCGTAGGTTCTAAACCATTTTCCATCCTGCAAAAACCAGGTGTCGGCGCTATACATCCGCGTGGCAACTTTGGCATCAAAACCTTCATTGCCCGTTTCTCCGTAGCCCGCACGTAATTTTAGGTCATTGATAAATGTGACGTCCCGTAGGAAAGGTTCCTGGGAAACCCGCCAGCCTGCGGAAAGTCCGGGAAAGAATCCCCATCTGTTTTTAGGCGCAAATTTGCTGGATCCTTCGTAACGTGCCGTTGCGGTCAGGATATAGCGGTCTAAATAGGAGTAGTTGACACGGCCGAAAAAGGCAGCAAGTTTGACCCAGGGATTTTTCCATGATCCGATACCTGCACGTCCGTCGGGCAAATAAGTGCCTGTACCCATATCGTTTTCGCCGATGCCATCGACGGGGAAATTGGAGTTTTCGGCAGAAAATCCCTGTCCGTTAAAATCCTGGTAGCTATAGCCGGCTACAGCATTCAAGGAATGCGCGGCCCAGCGGTTTGTATAGTTGGCAGTCCATTCAAAGACGCGGTCATTGAACCGGCTATAATATTGCTTGGCAAATCCGTCCACATTGTTCTCCCGCGAAATGCGATGTTGTGCCGATCGGTAATAATTGCCATGTTCGCTGTTATTCTTTATTCCGATGGTGGCACTTGTGGTCAGATGTTCAGTTAGATTCAATTTTAAAGTAGCATTGGCCAATAGGTATTTGAATTGCTTTTCATCGCTGCGGAGGCGTGCTTCGGCAACAGGGTTCCAGGTATCATACCCACCTTCCAAGACGTTGTAACCGCTAACATCATTGGCATCGTAAGGCGTTTCGGTAGGATTCATCACCAGGGCCATATTAAAAATGTCATTGTTGTTAAAGATGTCTCCGTTGGAGCCAAATGCTTTCACCTGGTTGTAGCTTACATTGGTATTCAACTCCGCAAAACCATCGAAAAATTTAAAGGCACTATTGATCCGTCCACCGATTTCATCCCGCTTGGAGGTGATCGCCATGCCTTTGGCGTCGCGTTTGGTAAAGGTGGTATAGACATTAGCGTTTTCGGAACCACCACTGATGTTTGCGACTTGCCGATGGCTAAATGGATTATTGTTGGTAACCTCATCATACCAGTCGGTGCGATGTCCAAGGTCTTCACCGAGGCCATATTCGACAAATTTTTCTGCCGATAGGACCTTGGGACGTTTGCGGATGGATTCGACAAAGTATTCGGAGGTAAAATTCACCTGTGCCTTTCCGACCTGTGGTCTTTTTGTGGTGATCAGGATCACACCGCCCGAGGCCCGTGTTCCGTAAATCGCGGCAGCGGAGGCATCCCGTAGTACGTTAATAGATTCGATATCTTCTTTCGCTACGGAGTTGATATCACCACCGGGAACGCCGTCGATAACCACTAGAGGTCCCTGTGAGGCGTTTACTGAATTGACACCGCGCAATTGCAAGGAGATACCCGCATTAGGGTCGGTTCCATTGGTGGAGATGACACTGAGTCCCGGAACTTTTCCCTGGATCGCCAAAAGAGGAGAGACAGCACCCGCGACCATGTCTTTCTGTTTGATGCTCGAGACGGCACTGGTCAATTCCTTTTTGTCTAGGGAGCCGTAGCCGACCACAACAGCCTCTTCAAGCTGCTGCGTGTCAGATAGCAATTGTACATTCAAACTGGAACCACCCGTATACGTGATTTCTTTGGCGCTAAAGCCGATCATTCGAACGACGAGGATAGCATTTCGCTCAACGTTAGTCAGGGTGAATGTACCATTGGCGTCCGTCGAAGTTCGTAGATTGCTGCCCTTCACGGAGACCGTGGCACCAACTAGGGGATTGCCTTGATCGTCTTTTACACTGCCCTTGACTGTGGTCTGAACCTCCTGCACATAGGGTGCATGCGGTAGTGCGTAAGCGGCTCCAGCAAAAAAACTGCTGCTGAATAGCAATAATTTAGTAGCCACTTTAAAACTGTTGATTTTAAAATTCATGTGCTAATGTTTATTAAAGAATATTGGTTGTTTATGAAAAATGAGCTTGACAGGATTTTTGGAGAATGGTCGATGTCAGCTGTCGGCTCCAGATAAACTGGATATGTTCAAATTCAAGATACTGCATATAATTGGTGTGATTTGAACATTAAATGTACGGCATTAGCCTTATAGGTTTAATTGCTTGAGACAATATGAGGATACTTTGAGACGATTTGTGGGAAAACAAAAAAGGAGCCGCCCGTTTGCAGTGCCCCCAAAAAGTTAGACACTTTCTGGGGGCACTGCATTTGGACAGCTCCTGATTTAAATACTATTATTACGTTAGCGTACCAACTAATGGCAGGCCACGGGCTCCGGGTAATCCGCTGTAGCCATTCCCTTGACCAATTGGCCACAGTGCCGCATCGATGCTGCGTAAGGATTTTCAATCGCCTTGTCGTAACTTAACCAATAGCCTTTTTCCATTGGACAGTACTGTAAATACACCGTTTCATCTGTACATTTCATGGTCTCCATAATGGTGAATAAGGATTGTGTGACGGCAGAAAAGGACTGCTTCATAACCTTCATGTCCGTTGCAGATTTCAAGCCTATAGCATCGGTCTTCATTGCCTGGCTTACCTTTTTCAGACGCATCATGTCATCGATCTGCAAGCCTTTTAGCCGAAAATCCTGTACTTCCTTTTCGAATTGAACGGAGTGTGCTTTACTGGCAGCAAAATTTTCCTCCATGATATCTTTTTTTACTTCCATGTAGGCATTAAATAACCGGTCGCGTTGTTCCTGTGCAGCATCCTGTCCGTGACTTGATTGACAGGAGATCATCATCAGGCCGATTAAACAGCTGATGTAAAGTGCTTTGAAGTTATTTTTCATCTTTTAGTCTTTATTTATTTGATTTTGAATGCGTTTAATTTCTGACAGCATGAGGGCAAGATGTTGTTTATTTAATGGATCTGTCTGTTGTGTGGAAAGTTGATTGATTGCTGCTACTAATGCGCCCAGGTAATTTCTGACATACAGCTGTACATCGCTACGTTGCGCCTGTGATATGATATCGGATCCTGGTGCTATTTTGGGGTTGATGATCTGATTTACTTTTTCTAGAAAAAAACGCTGTTGTGCACGTTTAAAAGCATTTATTCGAACGTCTCCTCCCGGCAAAGTCCATATCGTTCCCCCGATATCGTTCAGATATTCATCAAGTCCGTAAGGTCTTTGATTGGTCAGCGATTTCATATAGATATTATAGAGCATTCCTGGGCTCATCAACATATTAAGCATCTGCTCTTGTTGATCACTTATTTCCTTGTTTGCATCTTTTCCGATCAAATCCTGAATATCTTTGGGATACAGCCACAGGGGTGGGGTTAATACGTTGTCGCTCACATACTGCATGGCAGCTTTTACCTTTTCTCGTGGAATTGCGGCATATACAGGACCTTCTTGACCACGCACTTTTTTTGTAATCTCCTGACTGCCGATGTTTTTCAATACGTGGTAGAGATAACGGTCGAACTGTGCGCGCACCGCTTTATGCATATCCTTTAGGTTACTGTAATCATCTCCTGGCTCATACGTCCATTCCACTAAATTGGAAACCACTCGTTTCAGATTTTTGATCCCATAGGAGCTTGCCAACACCGCATCATCACCCAAATCTTCCTTTTGACCACGTGGATCCTCATCGTTTCCCTCCCCGCCAAACCACAGCTTAGGGTTGGCTGTCAGGCTATCGGTTACTTGTCTGCTGAGGTAAATCTGTTCATCTTCTCCACTTGAAAATTGTGGAAGATACTGATAACCCCATTGAATGGCCCATTTATCATAACTTCCAATACGCGGATATATACCCGCGAGCCCCACCTTATCCTCCGGTTGCGCGACATAATTGAAACGAGCATAGTCCATGATCGATACCGTATGACCATTTTTTTCGACCCACTTTTTGTCGCGCAATTTCTCTACGGGCGTTTGGCTGCTTGCTCCCATGTTGTGACGGAGACCTAAACTGTGCCCCACCTCGTGCGACGAGACAAAACGAATTAATTGGCCCATCACCTCGTCATCCAACTGCATTTTTTGTGCAGCCTTATTTAAGGGCCCAACCTGCACCATAAACCATTGCTGCACGAGTTTCATCACATTATGATACCAGCCCACATGGGCTTCGATAATCTCGCCACTTCTGGGATCTGAAATTCGCGGTCCGTAGGCATTGGCTTTTTCGGAGGCAAAATAACGGATCACAGAGAACCGTGCATCCTCCAGGCTCATCGTCGAATCCTGCTCAGGCCATTCCTTGCCGACAATGGCGTTTTTAAATCCAGCCTGTTCAAATGCCTTGTTCCAGTCATTGATTCCGGCAATCAGATACGGACGCCATTTTTTTGGCGTTGCTGGATCAATATAATAGACAATTTGCTTTTGAGGTTCTACAAGCTCTCCTTTTAAATAACGTTTTACATCCTTCTCGTGGGGTTCAAGACGATAGCGCTGTATAAAATTTAAGGCTTTGGACCGTTGATCTTTATCGGTAAAGAGGATATACTTGTTGGCAAAGTAGCCTACCCGGTCATCGTATATCCGTTTTTTCATCGGCTCTTTTGGCAACAGCACCATGGAGGTGTTGGTTGTAAAAGTTAAGGATCCTGTCAACATAGCTGCAGGAGTACCTGATGTTGAGGAATATGTTTTTGTCGTTTTTACTTCCAGATTGATCGGAAATACCTTCATGTCGGTAATAAAAGATCGATCGTCGGCCAGAGCGGATAGCTTATTTTCGCTTTTTAGCTTGCTATCAAAGGAAACTGCAGCATTGTCTTTTCGAAAAAGATCAGTTACCTCCACTAAATAGCTGTTTTTACCTGCGTTAAGTCCTTTGATATCCATAATAGCAATAATTGGATCTTCTTGAGACTGTACCAATGCAGTCCGAATGGCATCGTTTTCCGGTGCATCCTGCTTATAAATTGCTGCTCGAAGCTGTATGCGGTCGCCCATTCCTTTCTCAAAGTAAAGTGTCTGCTCATTTAGCTTCTCGCCACCATACATCGGAAACCCCTGTGGAGCCGATACCAAGCGTGTTACGGTCAAAAAATAACGGTTTAATAAACTGTCGGGGATGTCCAGATACCACTTCTTTTCCGACTCGATGACGTTGAAAACGCCTGAGCGAGCAATTTTTTGCTTATTTACAATCTTATTATAAGCCTCATAAAGGTCATTTTTTGATTTTAGCGTATCTGTTTTAGCCGCTGTCTTATTCGGGGTCTGCTGCGCTTGAACCAGAGCTCCAGACAAAAGCAAGGCGAGGGTACTAAAGATAATTTTGTTTTTCATGTGTTTGTTATAGCATCTATTAAAACGGTACAGCTTCGTCTGTATTTAACCGCAAGTTTGGGTTTAACTTCATTACATCCAATGGAAATGGAATAATGTACATTCTGGAGTTTGGCGCCAGTGTATAGGTCTTTTGTTCGACAGTCTTATTGACAATCGGGAATACGCGGACAAGTGTTTTCGCATATTCTTTTTCAAGATTCAAACGTTTCAGATCAAAGAAACGATGGAATCCGATAGGTAGCTCCCGCCGGCGTTCGTTAATGACCAGATCCATGGTTTCCTTTCGTGTCGTTGGAACAGCTAGGGTTGCTTTTTCTCCTTCGATGCGGGTTTTACGTAAGGTATTCAACATCTTAATGGCATTTGCATATTGATCCTGACGTGCATAACATTCGGCCAACATCAGGTAGATCTCCGGTGTTTTCAGCCCCACAGTAGGGAAGAAAAAGGAGGTATACTTTACATTGTAATAACTTGCTCCGGCGCCAATATCCAGAAAACTAGCATTGGACTTGGTATAAAATAAACTAAAGCGCTTATCTTCCTGATCAAACATGCTTGTCAATTCTGGACTTAAGATATAACTGTAGCCAAAGTTCATTTCCGTGTAGCCGTTCACATACATATAGCTTAATACCTCGGGGTTGTTTTCGGCGAGGATAGGGGTTTTGCTTGGCCCGCCTAACTTCTCATACTGCACCAGGTCGATGAGCTGGCCATTCAGCTGCATGGCTTTTTCGGCAGCGGCTTG
>JAITLV010000042.1 GCA_031277685.1 Sphingobacterium sp.
GGTATTCGTAGAAATTTCCATAATGGCAGCCGTTTCATGATAGGTAAAGCCAAGTTCCTTGACTAAAGTAAAAGCCATTTTACACTTGGAAGGCAATTCGTCTATGATCTGCTGTATAAATTTCAGGTTTTCGCTTGAAATATATTCTTGCTCCACACTTGGATATTGATAGTTAAAGTCAATAATTTCCGAAATATCCACATGGGTATGCTGTCTTTCAAGGTATTTTATGGCATTATTCCTTACAGACCTAAAAAGATAAGTTTTGATGTTTTCAATTTCCATTAACTTATCTTCCAATAGCCACAATTTCATAAAAATTTCCGAAATAATATCTTCAACCGGAACTGGTGACTTAATAATTGCATGACCAAAGTCATATAAATCGGGATAAAATTTTTTAAATAAAGTTTTAAATGCAAGCTGATCTCGATCGAATACAATTGCATATCGCAATTCAGTCCATAAAAAGGGATCTTGATTCAACTTTTGCATTTAAATAAAAATATGAAATGGTCTATGAAAAATAAAGATATCAATTTTTGCAAGAATATAAGAATTTTAAAAGAAGCATTATCTGCTCAACACTTGCTAATCACGATATCATTTACTTATCGGCCAACTGCTGTAATAACTGTACTTTAGAGGCGGGATAATTGTATAACTTCCATTTCCGCTAGCGATGGAGAATGGGATCGTGGAGAGGAAATATTGTCCCCATAAATGAATTTCGATTATGTGAATGGTTCAACGCTATTGACAGCAATGTATTTAGCTCTAGCTTATCAGCATAAGGGAAAATCAAAAAAAAAGTGAACGTTGCTGGCAATTTGTACAGCATCATCTCGCTGAACTTAACTTGTTAGATCGCGTGATATACGATCACGTAAAGCTAAAACTAGCAGTGCAATAATTTGTTAAACTATAACCAATAAATGCTTATATGACTTTGCTCAAAATTTTAATTTAATCGTGCTCTGCTGTAGAGCGTCCCTTATTGTTCGTTTTAGCTCCGATGATGGATTTACAGGAGTTTTCATACCCATAAAATATCATTGTTGGGCAGAGCATTAGTAAAAACTATAAATTACCTTTAGAATGCAATCTTCAAAATATTCAGCTTTTGCTGCATCCGACTTTCGCTGTACTGAAATCAAAAAACCTTTTTCATCGTAACTCATTCCAAGCTCACTTACTTTTTGCCCATTCCAAATTTCTTCCATTAGTTTCAGGTTTCTGTTTTGGTCATAGACATACTGTTCAGTTTTGGGATCAAGGGAGAATGGAGCATCGGAGAGTTGTACCAAAAGCCCTTCTTTAAATTGGTACAATTCCGATGGTATTTTCTCGACAGTACAACCATTATGTAGAAACAACACCGTCGGACGTTCCTTTAAATAGTAATACGTCTTTTTTTGATAACACGTATCTGGATTGCCGCTATTTTTACTAAAGTTGAAATATTCGGTACGTTCTTCTGCCTCAAATTCATTTTCAGTATAGTAGCGATATTGCAAAGAAGAAAAATCATTATTCGCTGTCATTTTCTTCCAAAGGCTTTCGGCGGGTAAAGTACCCTTTAGAATTATTTTGTCCGCTCCGGGAAGTTGCTCCCCCTGCCACCCATTGTTTTGTAACCTATTTGGCATCTGAGCGTTTAATGTGAAGGTTCGGATGATATCAATTTTGTTATTCTTATTGTATTGGTAGCCGCTAACTTTTACAATGCCATTGGTATAATCTATTCTTGCTTTTTTATCGATGAGGCCATTTAAATTATAGAAGTATCTGGTATAAAAAGCGGTATCAGTTTTTTTGTTATTATGTCGTATGCTCGTCATACTTACTATCATGCCGTCGGGGTTAAAATTGTAAATATATTTTATCCCAATCTTCTCTTCACTCTGAAGTAGAATACTTTTTACTTTATTGATTTTTATAAAAATAGGATTGAATGAAAAAATAGTTTTTGTAAAATAATCATTGTCCTCCATCGGGGTAACGTTATAGAATGGGACTACCTGAGCCTTTCCTACAGTCACAGTACAAAAAAACAAAATAAGGGTTAAGAAGTAGCTAAGATCATGTTTTGTATACATCATACTTTCAATTAAAGAAGAATTTTGGTTCCAGTAAATTATTGAAATTCAATAGCAACAAATAATTACAGGCACTTAAGAACTCGATGCTAATATTTAAATGTACTTAAAAACACTTTGCTCTTAAAAAAAAATAAAAATAAGCTACAAAAACCTCTTTAAATTCGAAAGTTCAAGGTGTTAAAGTAGAACTCTCAATTAATGTAACAATGTATACATTGAAATGTATGATGTGAAATTAGCAGGTCTTGGTCCTCTCTGAAGTTAAGCAACGCTTTACCATAAACGTAATTTTAATTTCAGCTAAAACTTCTCTTTCATAGATCTAATTTACCTAATAAATCTATCAAATGGCGAAGAAGCATAAATGGTCCTTTCATCGCAGTAATCCTGTACTTTAATTTGTATATTGGACCTTGAGAAAAATCTCAAAAAATGGATAATACCTATTCGTAACTTGGGCATTATCCAACATAATGTTATTGATCTAGCTTCAATTTTTATAATCTTCCATATATGCGAGATGAAAGTCGTCCAATTCAGCTAAATGATAGTGTGTAGGTCTACGAATAGTTCTCGATGAGTATGAACGTATGTAAGTGAGTTTAGAAGGCAGGGCTTACTGAATACTACTTTTATCCAAAATTCTGAAAATGAAAAAAACGTTTATTTTACCAGTTCTTGTTATCGGATTTTTAATTTGGTTTTTGGCAACCTTGGCTTTCCGATTTGCGGGACAATTCTTTTTTATTACAGATTCAGCCGGCATACTAACTAGTTTATATCTAGCAGTAATTCCTGCATTGCTTTTGATTTCAATTGTAACTTTCAAAAGATTTAAACTTTCAGGTCTCGAAAATATAGTGGCTGGTGTACTATTGGTATTGCCAGGAATGATTCTCGATACATTCGCTATTCAATTTTTTGAACAGATCTTTCCCAATATGCCGTCAAGCCGAGCTGCAACATTTGGTTCTTGGCTCATGTGGGCTTATAGCGTTGTATTAGTAACGTCAGTCGTTACAGGACTGCGACAAAACAGGATGGTTGGCCGTGACTGAAGAACAGACCTGCGCTATGGTAATAAATACCGTTTAGCGCTCTCTCTTCTGAATGCTTATTTCAATATGTTTTATAGTAATATAGTGTTCACAACAGCGTACACTGCCAAAGGTTAATAGAATATTACCTGAGCTTATTGATTTTTTAAATAAGCCCCATTTCTATAATCGCAGCCAATTCATCACATCCCATGACCAATAGATAACGCAAACTATTAGGAACATAACCAAAGAATTTTTTGAACGCTGCAGTAAAATGGCTTGCGTGCTTATAACCAAGTTTATTTCCAATAACGCTGATCGTTAACCTGTGATCTTTTAATAGATGTTGTGCTCGCTGCATTTTACACTTCAACACAAAATTGAATATCGTTATTCCATAATAGCTTTTAAAGTGCTGTTTAAGATATTGAACATTGGTCCCAACTTCTTTTGCAAGTTTATGTATGGTATAGGTCTCATGAAGGTTTGTTTCGATAAGCAATTTCACCTGGCTAATTTTCTCAATATCTGATTCGCGTAGTTCCAGTTTATTGGATGGAATACCGGGCTGCACCGCATCCATTAGGGTTGAGAGAATAAACAGTGATTTGGACTTATAAAATGCAGGTAATAACAAACTGCTTCCATTCATTCGTATTAGATCCTTAGCTTTTACATAAGTTATAAGCGACGTCTCCGCTGAAATTTTCTCCGCATTTAGTATTGCATCATTTATCGCAGCTATATGCTGCTCGGAAATATCCATTTGCTTAAGATAAGAATCTCGATATAGCAGTATGAGACAGCGCGAATTGCTATGTTTGGATGTGATACTGACTGTATTCGCATGCAATCGTAGCAACATACTACTGCCCTCTTTCAAAACAATTTTCTTCGGCCCCGTTGACAAGCTGCAGCCCTCTTCAATAGCTATAATAACCAGATAGCTCTTATCTTCCGGGACAATGTTATGGTCTGTGTACGGATAGACCATCCTTACTTTATAATCCGGATGATCGTATTTAAATGCTTTTTTTTCTGCTTGAAGTAACTCCATCGAATAGAAATTTCCAATAGTATAAGTCTTATTTCCGATTGCGTTATTCGGTATTTTATCTTAGCAAGTATCTTCGTAAGCTATTTATTTAGACTTAATATAATCAAAGGTATTGAAATCATACTACTTATTCAATTAAACATTAAAAAATGTTAAAAAGCTACTTGTTAATCCTATTTCTATTCTTCACCTCGCAGTTTTATGAAGAGGTGGCCGCACAGACTAATTTTACCGTAGAGGGGCGTATCCTGGATTTAAAAACCGAAGAGCCTATTAGTGGCGTTTCAATCCGTGTGAAAGAAAGCATCAAATCAAGTGCTGTGATGACGGGTTCACAGGGCAGTTTTCGCATCCGCCTTCATCAGGGACAGACATTGGTGGTCTCACATCTCAATTATACGCCACAGGAAATTCAGGTTCGTGGTGGACAATCCAATCTTGTCATCCGACTAGCTGAAGACCCACACATGCTATCCGAAGTAAACGTAACTGGTGCATTGGGGATAAAAAGGCAAGCCCGAGAACTCGGTACTTCCGCACAATCTGTAGACAATCAAGAATTGAATCTTGGTAAGGTTGTAAATCCTCTTTTGGCGTTATCGAGTAAAGTTGCCGGACTAAGGATCAATGCAACAGACTTAACAACAGGAAAAACTGACCCAGGGATTCAAATTAGGTTAAGAGGAACACGCTCTTTAAACCGGTCAAAAAATGACCCTATATATGTTGTGGATGGTGTACCATTGCCCGATATTACCCGAATAAATCCCAATGATATCCAAGACATTACTGTACTGAAGGGTGCTAATGCTGCTGCGTTATATGGATCTGAAGGTGTCAATGGTGCAATTATGATCACCACAAAATCAGGTCGGGCAGAAAGAGGGCAGATCAACTATAGCAATAGTACGCTGTTTTCCAAGGTTTTCCTGCTACCCCCTGCTCAACAGCGTTTTGGTCAAGGACAAAATGGTGTGTACAGTCCTGTAGCAAATGAATCTTGGGGAGATCGTTTTAATGGTGAGGTCAGAGATTTTGGGTTGCCCATCAATGGTGTACAACCAACGAAGGTATATAGTGCTCCAGATAAAGATAACCGATTGGATTTTTTCGACACGGGTGTAACAGTACAAAACGATCTATCATTCTCTTCTGGCGATGACAAAGGATCTTATTACGTTTCTTTGCAGGATGTTCGTATCAAAGGTGTGATTCCTGGCGACAAATCAAGTCGTACTGGAGTACGATTTAATGGGTCGCGTCGATTTAACAAGTTGAATACCTCTTTCAATACAAATTACGTTTTTTTCAAGAACAATACGACAAGTGATGGCCCATGGTTATCTGTTTATACACAACCCGCCAATATCGACTATAAAGACGCACGAAACTGGCAGGATCCAAGTTCTCCAAATCATCCTTTAAACTGGTATAATCCAGTTGCCGGGACTAGAAATCCCATTTTCATGGCTGACAATAACAGGAATACGTCCGATCAGCATACATTAAATTCAAAACTGGAGTTTAATTATGAATTTACAGATTGGTTAGATGCAACTTTCCGTACGGGACTATATTTCCAATCAGAACCTGGTCGTGTGACGAACAGAAAATTGGTTTCTAATATAGCAACAAGAAATATAAATGGGAGCGTAAATGATACACATAGAGGCTTTACCCGTTTCAATAATGATTTGATCCTGAATTTTCATAAGAACTTTGGTGATTTCTCTACCAAGTTTTTGGTCGGACAAAATGTTCGAATGGATGATACGAAATCTATCAATATCAGTGCTACAAATCTATTATTTGAAGATATATTCAATCCGGGCTCTCGCACCGGCGAATTGGCCGGTGGTTCAACAATTACTAAATACCGTTCGCTCGCGACTTACGGAGAATTTACGGCTGGATATAAAAACTATCTTTTTCTAACGTTTACAGGGAGAAATGATCAGGTATCGGTGCTTGATCCAGGAAACAACAGCTATTTTTCTCCAGGTGTAAGTTCCTCTTTTGTATTTACAGATGCGATCGCGAACCTGCAGAAGAGCAGGGTATTGAGCTACGGTCGTATTTTTGTTTCTTTTAATAAGACAGGAAACGTAACCTTAGATCCTTATCGTCTGAACCTGAGTTATAGCCAAACCGCGGGTTTTCCATTTGGTAGTTTAGTCGGATTTACTCCTTCCCTATCTGAGCCAAACCGATCGATAAAACCCGAATTTGTTAAATCATTTGAGGTAGGTACCCAGCTCGGATTTTTTAACGACCGTTTGCGGACGGATATTGTTTATGCTTATTCGGACTCGGATGGACAAATATTTGATGCTGGTATCTCACGTGCAACGGGCTTCAATTCAACGATCGTAAATGCTGGACAGATCATCAATAAGACCTATGAAATCATGATCAATGGAACCGCAATTAAAAGCAAAGATTTGAACTTACAGTTTGGCCTTAATTTCAGTTATACCGACACAAAAGCCAAAAATCTATATGCAGGCGACGAGTTTAACATCTTTCGACAAGCTTACGCTATCAAAGGCCTACAATATCCAACACTTCGCATGACTGACTTTTTAAGAGAAGACGGGAAAATCGTTTTGGATCCAAACGGGAATGTAATCCCTTCGGAAGAAGAAAAGGTAATGGGAACGATGGTACCGCCCTATCTTTTTGGATTTAATACCAAATTCAACTATAAATCCTTTACAATGGGTTTTCAGATTGATGCTAGACTGGGAAGTTGGATGTATTCGGAGGTAATCCCGAGGATGTTTGCTGCCGGAACACATCCGGAAACTGCAAAATACGATAGGCAGCCTTTTATTATGCCTAATTCTATGGTACGCCTGGCCGACGGATCAATTGTCGAAAATAATGAGGTATATTCTAAGGGAGATAAAGCGTGGTGGACGGCATACGGAAATATACAATCTGTCACCGCCGCTAAAGGAGATTACCTAAAGCTTAGGGAACTCTATATCGGATATGATTTGCCGCAATCGTGGCTATCCCATCAACGGATGATCAAAAAAGCGAGCATTGGCTTTGTCGGAAACAACCTTTTCATCGTCAGGCATTCTTCCAATACAATCGGCGACCCAGAGGCACTTTATAATCAAACAGATGGCTACAACAGCTTCAGACAGATTCCGACATCAAGATCAATGGGTTTTAATGTCAACATTACTTTTTAATACTACGGAGATGAAATACACTATCATAAAATCAGCCTTATTTGCGATTACTTTACTTACAGCGAGCTCCTGTAAAGACTTTCTTGATGTAAATGATAATCCGAATGCGCCAATAAAAGAAAATTTAAGCCTAAATGCCAAGCTTCCGGCTGCCTTGGTCGTATCTGCCGTAAATGAATCTGTCCAACTGAATCAGATCGGTGGTTTGTGGGGAGGTTATTGGGGAACTTCAAATGAAGGAGTAAGTGCTTTTACGGCATTAAAGACCTATAATGGTCCGGCGATAAGGGATACAAGAGACGGCATACCTGTCTGGGAATCCAATTATAACAACCTACTGTATTACAAAGAAATTTTGGATCAGGCCAATGTCGAAGATGCAAGATTTTATGCGGGGATCTGTAAGATCATGATGGCTCACCATTTCTTTACACTTGTTGACTTTTACAATAATGTTCCCTTCAGTGATGCTTTAAACGGCTCTGTTAACCTGCATCCGAAATATGAATCAGGAAAAGATGTTTATGCCAAGTCCGTTGATCTAATTACCGAAGGTATTGCAGATATCAAGGTTGCCTCTCTGTTGCCCACAACAGACGACGTTCTTTTCAAAGGCGATAAAAGCAAATGGACCAAATTTGGTAACACACTCAAATTAAGAGCCTTGCTAAAACAATCGGAAGTTCCTAGTCAAGAACCCTATATTAAGCAGGAAATATCCAAAATTATCGAAGAAGGTTCAGGATTTCTTTCCGAAAATGCAGCTGTCAATCCGGGATATCTCAACACTGCTGCAAAGATGAATCCTTTTTACGAGACCTTCTATCGGAACAATGCAGGTGTGGCAGTAGCAAATTATGCCAATATCAGACCAACACAATTTTTGATCAACACATACAAAGCCTATAACGACCCGCGCTTACAACAAAACTATACGCAGGTCGGCGGGGAGTTTAAAGGTGTCCTTTTTGGAAATAACACCATAGCTGAGGAGTTTGCAGCGGTTAATACTTCAGCCTTAAAGGGTCCGCTGGAGAATGGTAATCAGCCCGCTGGGATTATAAAATCATTTAGCCAGTCGACCGTTCTCATTTCCTTAGCGGAAACTGCTTTTTTAGAAGCAGAGGCCATCGAGCGGAAATGGATGAGTGGCAACGCGAGTGAATCCTACCAAAAGGGAATTCAAGCCTCATTTAATTATCTGTTCAACCAAAATAATTACAATGCGCAATCCTATATAAACCAGAAAAGTGTCATTTATACGGAAGCGAGTAACAAAATTCAACAGATCATAACCCAGAAATGGCTTGCATTGCACAATATCAACAATATCCAGGCATGGAACGATTATAGACGTCTGGGTTATCCTGCAATACCAAATTCACTGTCATCGCCAAGTTCAGGAGCGTATCCATTGCGCTTTATGTATCCGGAGACAGAAATCAATACAAACAACGCCAACGTGCAAGCACAAGGAGAAAATGGAGTCCTGCTGGCAAGGGTATGGTGGGATACAAAATAGTATTGTTTATCAATATAGAAATTTAGATTAGAGAGCTAATGTTATCAATTGTGGGTAGCATTATTTGTCAGACTGGGTCCATTGAATGGGCCCCGTTCTTTTTATGACAAATTGCACTTTCACCTCCTGGACTTCCAAAATCATCATCAAGATTTCTCCATATCTAATGCTCATTTTTTAAAAATTACATTTAGTGAATCAGGTAGTTATAATACCCATACAAGTTATAATGAGACAGATCTACCTGCTTTTGCAATGGATAGCAATTTAACTTTTATTTTGGCCTTGGATCTTGGCTGGTGAAGCCAGAAAATAAATTTGTCCGCTCCGCTAATGTCAGCACATTTTTCTGGGGTGGCACATTCAATACACATTATTGGGTCGATCCACAGGAAAATATGATCGGTCTTATTTTCACACAGGAATATATGGTTAACTCTTCTTTATTGATTGAATTCATGCGACTTACTTTGAAATTTTTTAAAAAAGTAAAGAACCCACAAAAACTGGGTGTATCCGTACACTGCATCTTCAACCGGAATCGTAAGGACCCTGATCCCCATAAATTCCATGGGATTGTAATTGACTATCGGAGACTCCAAACCTGTTCCGGTGAGTATACCATTGACAGGTAAAAAGCCCAACATAAGCAAGGTGAAGACGACAGAGGCCTGCGTAATCCATTGTATCCGAAATGCAAAGTGAAAAAGCACTAATGTCGCGATAGTCAAAGTAGCGGTAACAACTGTATAGATTCTGTCGGCATATCGAAGTGCCACCACAGCACATATAATGACACTCACAAAGACAACGATATTATTAAAGGCGGATAACGATTGTAATCTAAAAAATTTATCAATGCAGTAATAGGTGAAAATACAAGAAAAAGGGATGAAGATAAAGAATAACCATTCTTCCAATGGTAATCCTGCTATAACCAGGCCTAGGGTGTATCTTGTGTCAAACCACCATACTCCCTTACTGGTAAACCAGACATCCCAAGCTATAAAAAATACAGCAACAAGTGCTGCTGCCTTTAAAAATGGGACAAACTCACGATCGAACCGAAGCCGCTTGTCGAAGGATGCGACAAAACAGATTATGACCGTAAAAAATAAGATAAGCGAGTAAGTATATGGCATCATATTTTTTCATTGTTAGTATACATTTTAAAGTATTTCATCG
>JAITLV010000213.1 GCA_031277685.1 Sphingobacterium sp.
AGAGGAGACAAATGTAAACCAATCTAGCTCCAGTTCCGTCATTTTTATTCCATATTTTCGTCGATATCCACTCCTATACCTTTCAATAAAAGCGAAGCATTGAATATTTTACATTCTCCGATCTTCAGCTTATAATCAAACAGCATCTGACCCTCGTCGACACGAATGTCAAAATGGTAATTTTTGATATCTCCCGGAAATTCCTCTTGTAAACTGGACAGCTGTAAATCATGTGTAGCCACCATACCTTTACCATCCAATCGAACCAGTTTCTTTATAATTGCACGGGAGCCAAGATATTTGTCGACAGAATTTGTCCCACGAAGCATTTCATCGATTAGAAAAAAACTATCGCTATGTGCTGAAACTGTATCCAATATAAATTTCATCCGATTCAGTTCAGCTTTAAAAGTCGACGTACTTTCATTCAAATTATCCTTGATTCGCATATAGGATATGAGTTTATAAATCGGGAGCTGAAAAGAAGCTGCAGCAACCGCCGCTCCGGCATATGCTAAAATTGAATTAATGCCTACTGTCCGCAAAAATGTACTCTTTCCAGCCATATTTGAACCTGTCACCAAAGCAACTCGATGATCTATACTATTGTAATCATTGGCTACGACCTGATTGCCTGGAATCAATGGATGATATAATCCTAATGCTTCGATCTTATCCTGCAGTGGGTTATCCAAAATTACAGGATAAATGTAAGACGAATGGTTTCTCTTCCAAATGGCAAGACTGGTTACAGCTTCTACTTTTGCCAAGGAATCAAATGAATTTAAAATTTCATGTTCATATTTATTCTTCCAGTCAACAATAGCCAATACCTGTCTAAAATCCCAGAGCAGGAAAAGGTTTAGAAATATCCCTACAAAGACGTTATTCCGGGCATCCAAATTGTTAATAAGACCAGCAAGTTTTTTAAAGGCTAGGGAAATAGATCCAGTGCCATGATTTTGTTTAAGCTCTCCAGCAATTCCCTGCATTGCAATAGACTTCCATGCGTGGTCTTCAATAGATTGAATCGCCTCTGCGTAAGATCCCAGTACGCCACCGATCTTGTCTATCCGCGAGGAAAACATACTCACACTCCCCGCTTTTGCCAATGCCCAGAGAACATGAAATAAGCCCAATAATGTTGCAATTCCAGCCAATTTCGGCAAGAAAAAGCTGCCCACTAAAGCAACTAAAAATAAAATGGGGCCTGCTTTGACATAGAACCGCATGAAAGCATTTCCGAACTGAAAATTCCGGTCTTGAAAGTAATTTATCAAAAATGCTTTGATATCCAATTTATGGTTCAGATTGGCCAAAAGCTTTGCCTGAAAATCCCAAATCCACTCCGATTCACTTTCCAGTTCCTGAGCAGCTTCCTGATTAGCTAGTATTTGATTTTTTGGGAGAGGTTTATCAAGCCAAGAAGCCAAAAGATCAATCCCCTGTTTGGTCGTTGCCCGATTTATCTGTGCAAATAAGGAGTATGTTCCAAAGACATCCATATCGGAGCTATAAGGATGCGCGCCATCTTCAAAATCCTGGCCATGATCATACATATTTAATTTTCCGTCTGCCAAGGCCTGTTCATTTGCCAAAACTTTCAGATAGGCTTCAAAATAGTTCTTCTGAAGCTCCAGCTGGCTCTGCTTTCGCACGAGATAGGCGAATAGGAACAATAATGCAAAAAAACAGAAAAACACCAGCGGAAGGCTTTCCAGTTGAAAGGTATAAAATAATAACGCTCCGCCACCGAGTATCACAAATAGCCGCGACAAGCTGAGCGTATTGACTTGTTTATTTAATTTGAGGACAGTTGAAGCGATTTCGCGGTGCTTCTGGTCATATAGTATTGCAGTTGGGGTCATAAGGTGAATATTTATTCTTTCACGTTCATTTCAATTTAATCATGGATGTTTTTATTTCATAAAATACAAGCTCAATTGTCGCTTAAGAACCTTGGGAAAGTCATTTAAGCATGTTGAATGGATATTCTACCAGGCCTGATCTCCCACCAAAGGCACAAAACGAAAAGTATCCAATTCGATACGGTCAAAATCATTTTCACCGACACGAATGATCGTCATCATCTTTTGGGACTTTTCGTCTCCTACGGGGATCACAAAAATTCCGCCCATCTTCAGCTGCTTTAACATAACCTCTGGTACGAATGGCGCACCTGCAGTTACAATGATCTTGTCATAAGGAGCGTGCTCTTCAATTCCCTTGGAGCCATCACCCAAAAAGAAATTAGGTTTGTAGCCCATGTAAGGCAATACTTGAATTGTTCGATGATACAGGTTTTCCTGACGTTCAATGGTATAGACATCAGCGCCAAGTTCCAATAGAATACAGGTTTGGTATCCGGAGCCAGTCCCAATTTCCAGCACTTTATCCCCTTTTTTCACGTGGAGCAATTCCGACTGATAAGCAACTGTATAAGGCTGTGAAATCGTTTGCCCATCACCTATTGGAAAAGCAATGTCCCGATAAGCCTGATTCCAGAATGTTTCATCGAAGAAAAAATGACGCGGTACCTTTCCAATGGCATCTAATACATGCTGGTCCGCAATACCTCGGCTTTTTAGATGTTCAACCAATTTCTTGCGAGCACCTTTCTCCCGATAATTATCAATAAACTTGTACGCCATGATGTTTCAAATTTACCTTTTAAAAGGCATATTCAGCAGAACTAATCACAAATAACTCACTACCAATACAGTACACATCTTCAAGCGAATTCGCTTCATTTTTCAAAGCACCTCACCTTATGATCAACCTTCGCTGAACCAGTTAATTTGATCCCAAGGAAACAATACCAAAACCTGATTTCTCTTTGCCAAAGAGAACATCTTTAAAGCTTAAAAAAAGCTTAAAACGAACGCTGTTTACTACTAATATGGATCTACATCGACCTGAACGCGTACACCAGCATTGGTTTTATCTATTTCAAAATCCAGGAGCACCGAACGGATCAAGTCTTTGACCTTTATAATACTAATATTTGTGCGTTCTATCTTCAGGGTAATGGTCTGAATAAAATTATTCCGCACGCGTGAAACCAAGGGTGGTTCCGGCCCCAATACCCTTGCGCCCAATTGTTGACGCAGCGCCGAGGCAAAACGATTGGCCGAATCATAGCATTTTTGAAAATCCGCATGTTTAATATCAATGCGGATTAAACGATAGAAAGGTGGATAGAGGTAGTTCTTCCGTTCTGTAATTTCAGTCATAAACATCCCTTCATAATCGTTATTGACCACCTGTTCTAACACCCGATGATTCGTGGTGTAGCTTTGGATGATCACTTTTCCGCCTGCTTCGCGTCGACCTGCGCGTCCTGCTACCTGGGAAAATAATGAAAAAGATCGTTCATACGAACGGAAATCCGGAAAGTTAATGATCGTATCTGCATTGACAACACCGATGAGGCTTACTCTTCCGAAATCGAGCCCCTTAGCAACCATTTGCGTTCCAATAAGAACATCAAATTCATGCTCATCAAAAGCCGTGATAATTTTATCAAACCCGTATTTTCCTTTCGTCGAATCCAAATCTAAACGACCGATTCGAATTTCCGGCATCAGGAGCTCAAGCTCTTCCTCTACCCGCTCTGTACCAAATCCTTTACTTTCGATATGGGGCATTCCACAGGCCGGACAAACGCGAAGTGGAGGCTCCACATGACCACAATAATGGCAATGCATCATATTCGAGCTCTTGTGATAGGTTAAGCTGACATCACAATTGACACATTTTGCAACGAATCCACAGGTATTACACTGGATCATTGTCGTGTGCCCACGTCTATTTTGAAATAATATAACCTGCTCTTTATTTTTTACGGCTTCTTCAATTGCCTTTAACAAGGTGCCAGAAAAATAGGAAAACATATTTTCTT
>JAITLV010000284.1 GCA_031277685.1 Sphingobacterium sp.
TTCTCAGGATTCTCAGGATTCTCAGGATTCTCAGGATTCTCAGGATTCTCAGGATTCTCAGGATTCTCAGGATTCTCAGGATTCTCAGGATTCTCAGGATTCTCAGGATTCTCAGGATAGAAATGTTTTGAGTAAACTTCTACTTTAGCACCAGCATCTACAAATATTTTAATAAATGCAGATATATCAATCTCATCCGTATCAATCGTTATCTTATTTCCATCTCGCTCTAAATAATAATCTGAGTTAAATTGGTCTATTTCTAATGGAGACAGATGATTAATGCGTTGTTCTCGAAGAGCCTCTAAGACTTCTTCAGAAAATCTATGATTTTCTGGAGGCTCACCAGATAAATAATATTCTTCATGTTCAGAAGCTTTTTTCAATTTTGTAACAAGATTTTCAATATTTTCAGCATCTTTAGCCTGAACAAATGATCCTATTAACACCAAATTCATTGAATGCTCTGAACCATAACTATTCCAAATTTTCATACTTTTCCCCTTACTTATATTCTCTTAATAACTGAAGTGCGTCTAAAATACTTTTGTCACCAATTTGCTGACCAATATTTGAATATGAACTCGCTTTGAGAAAGCCCAATGCATCTATATGGGCATAAGCATTAAGTCCAGTTTCCATCGAGAGCGGATTACATATAAAATTTGATTCAAGCCCAATATCACTTATAGTTAAACGAGTTTCCCCACTATAGCCTGCTATCCACTTCTTCATTTTTTCATAGGAGTCTTTTGATAAACCTTTGACGTTTTGAGTGGCTTGCTGAGGTAAAAGTAACACTTCGGATATATCAAACATCTTTGCAATTTCCGTGACCTTATTAAGATCCTGTATTGTTGAATCATTAATTACAACATTGAAACCTAAAAAACTAATGTTCCTAGCTCTTTCAACTCTTTCCATCAATTTAGAAAATTTACGCCCCCGAAAGCGTTCATAAGTAGTTCCTACACCATCAATACTTATTCTTATGAAATGTACATTCCCTTTAAGTTGAGACAATAAATCATCAGTTAAACGATGTCCGTGAGTAGTGAATGTTACAGCTAAATCTGTCTCGTTAGCTGTAAATTCACATAGCTCAGCAAATTTAGGATATAAGGTTGGTTCCCCACCGCCAAAGCCAATACCAAGAGTACCCAATTGATCTAGCTCTTTGATCCACCTCTTTAATTGATCTAATTGTAGTGAAGCCTTTACTTTTGGCGCATAGCAAAATTCACAATGCAAATCACATACATTTGTGAGAGCAACAGAAACTTGCCTTGGGGCTTGTGACCACTCATTTTCTGGAGGTAAAACTTCGTCGATTAAAAGATTTAAACCTGTACACCTATCAAAAAAATGAATTCCATCTGGTCCAATTCTTTTTTTCATTTTAAATAAATCAATCAGTTAAAATGATGATTCTAACCTTAAAAGTTAAATTGATTTATAAAAATCGTTATTTCTTTATCTAATACTTTAAGCCAATCACATAGTTCAATCACATCTAGTCTTCTTTCCAAAATTTCAACTTTAGAGACATAAGATTGAGGCTTATTCAAAAGACGTGCAAGTTCAACCTGAGTCACATTTTTGGACTCTCGAAGTTCTATAAGTTTCTTAATTAGGTCTTGATACCTAGGATCGTGTATTGAGCGCATGGCTCAATATCAGTTACAATTAAAAATATCCCAAAATAGGATATTTCAACTTAACCCTATCTGTTTATGGAAATTTTTCGTTTGGAAATTTAATGAATAGTAGTTTAGGAATTCACTGTGAAGCAAAAATTTTCTGTAGCTCAAATCAACGGCATTGTTAAAAAGCATTTAGCAGGTACAACTATCGAACAAATTTGCCAAGAATACAAAATCAGTGTGGCTACTTTCTATCGTTGGAAAGCAAGTTACATAGATATTAATGAGCAAATACTGATTCGATTAGATAAATTGGAACAAGAAAATTTAGCTCTAAAGCAAATGTATGCGGAAGAAAAACTATCTAAGCGTCTAGAAATGTAGAGCTTTTAACCCATCTATTCTTTACGATCCAATAACTCCCATTAAAAATTTCGAATGTAAATTTCAAAGATAATTTGCATTCGATGCAGTTCACGTAACATCTTTTTTCAGAACGTTACCCCCATCCAATAGATTTAGAACTTGTGCTTCATGCAATAATTTTGATAATGTTCTAACACTTTCCTTTCTTGTAATACCTACTTTCCCCTTATCTTCCATTGATAACAGCAGATTTATCAAAATTCTGACATTTTTCGAAAAACTATCCACAAAATTTTTACCCAACACTTTCTCTGTTGAGCCAACCAAAGAGAAAACATTTGAATTAATTAATGAAATAAAGTGCTCACGATAATTAAAAAATGGAAGTTCAGTACAAATAATAAGTAAAGTCCTATAAATAGACTGACTTAATGCAGAAGTACACTCTTCTCTTTTAACAGCTAATTTAAAAAAAACTATCTGTGCTGCCAATGCATCCAATCCAGCTAAATACTCTAATTGGCGTAATTTTCTTTTAGATAGATGCATGACTAATGCACTCTCACAATCGTATTTGTTAGCTTTATAAAGAATACGTTGGACTTCCCACGATAGATTTCTAAGCTCATCACTTAACAGCGAATCAATACTAATGGAGTTATTTATTACCTGCCAAAGAGTATGTTTAAGAAGCATAGAGCTGCCTTGTACATGAGATTCTGCTTGGCCTATAAGTATAAGACTTGGAGTATGTTTACCTAAGCGATAACCTCGCCATTTATTATTATGATAAGCATCACCATGCTTATTTTTATTAAAAGCATCCGGCTCAATTACTTTTTCAATTTGATAATCTGAATTTTTAGATAAATTGACCCTGATATACCAATACCATAATGAAACTCGAACGATATCTATCTCACTTCTTTTTTCCATTTGTGTATTTTTCATTTTTTAGTCAACCTCAAAAAAAATCCTAGTTATAGTTATTTATAATTTAAAAACAATAAATTAGAAATTTGTATAGAGTAAAAGATTGAGCTATTTTTACTTTCTACACAACTTTTTTTAAAAGATATATGCTTCTGTTGTGACAGGACAATACAAGAAGCCCTATGCAAAACCATTTAATAGTTGATGCAACAACAATTGAAAAAGAGCTATTTGAC
This sequence comes from Sphingobacterium sp., assembly GCA_031277685.1. GTDB lineage: Bacteria > Bacteroidota > Bacteroidia > Sphingobacteriales > Sphingobacteriaceae > Sphingobacterium. The sequence continues at coordinate 3,179 of JAITLV010000284.1, forward strand.
CGTTACGGCCCACTAATAGCTGATGATGCTTTAAGAATTGCTTTAGGTTACAAAACCACAGATGCTTTTCGTCAAGCATTAACACGTAAAACTGTTCCTATTCCTATTTTCACTTTCCCAAATCGTCGTGGAAAATATGCGTTAGTAAAAGATGTTGCTACATGGCTAGCAAACCAAAGAAACTCATCTTTAGATCCGAACCATAACCACTAAATTGTCATTTTTCAAAAAATTATTATGGAGTCATCATGAAAAACTAAACCAAAAATCAATAAAAAACGGACCCTAAAAGGATCCGTTTGTGACTTTATATAGAAGCATATAAAGACCTGAGAATCATAGTATCTTCTCTATATCGTCACCAGTCAAGTAAGTGCTATTCAATCGTAATAGTACAGATTAACTCATTCTCAAATACCTATTGAGAGTAGGATTACTTCTGGATAAACAGATATGTCTTATAAAACATTTTTTTCAAAAACTGATATTCAAATAAATATCCTTGAACAAATCAGGATTGCATTTGAATCAACAGCAAATATAGCAGCTACACTTCATGGACAACGTAAAATCTATCAAGGTGCTTTTGGCCGTCGAACGTCCCTATTCCCTAGTCAAAAGTGTTGCGGTGCAATACCACTAGAAAGCCGTCTTGAACTGGCTCATGCGATCAGTTTAGAACAAAATCCAAACGTCATTAATTATCGATCACAAGCATTAAAAATTTTACTTATCAATGAACAGTATTGTTTTCCAGATTTCTTGGTTCAAACTAAAGAAGGTGCTTATGAAGTCCATGAAGTCAAACCATCCATAGCATCATTGTCAACTGATGACTTAAACCGCTTTGCAAAACTTTCTAATCTACTCCACTCAATGGATATTACTTTTAAGCTAATAGATCACACAGACTTACCAAGTGAATCAGAAATTTCGCAGCTACTTTACTGGTATCAAAGAGGACATAGATTCAATTGGAACACCCTCGAAATCAATTACGCCTTACGTCACTTAAATTTCGAAGAATTTTATACCTCACAGCAAGTCTACAAAACACTTGAATCAATAGGTCTTAAACAAGAACTCGCTGATTATTTATTTTTTCATAAAAAAATTAAGCTTCGCTCAGAAAATATGAATAGTCGAAAGGTCTATTAATATGGAAAACTCTCTTTTTATACCTCAATCTGGTTTTCGTTTTTATTTTAAAGCACATCCCGACTATATTTTTGAAATCGGATCTATAACCTATAATGCTATTCGGTATGCTGCTATAGCTGGTGGAAAATCATTTTCAATAACACCCACCGAATTCGAAAGCCGCTATAAATTAGGTGAAATTTTATGTGTATTTGCACCTGAGAAACTCATAATCAACTCCAAATATAGCTCAGAACTTCATCGCAAAGAACGCTATGTTATTAATGCATTACAACTATTGGAGCACCCTACAAGTATTAATCTGCTTTCCAAATTAATCCCCCAAATAGCTTCCGACATTAATGACCTTAACCCACCTTCGTGCCGTACTGTAGCAAGATGGATCAATAAATATCAAAGTTCTTCTCAGAATAAACTGTGCTTACAAAACAAACATTCAGGTAATCGCAGTTTACGATTCTCTCCTGAAATTTATCAAATTCTAAATCAAGCAATCAATGAAATCTATTTAAAGCCTGAATATAGAAGTGGTAAAGACGTACTTGCCTATATGCTTGGTCGATTCATGGAACAAGGCATCCCATTAGAACAGTTACCAACACTTCGTAGTATCCAGCGACATATCAAAAAATTAGATCCTTATATTGAATTTAAAATGAAAAAAGGGTCCCGAATAGCAAAGAAAAAATTTCAAGCTGCTGGCAAAAGTATCATTAGTCCATTCGCTCTTTATATGGTCGAAATTGATACACACTATTTAGATCTAATCGTTATTGATCCGAAGACGAAACTTGCTTTAGGCCGACCATTTCTCGCATGTGCAATTGATATCTACTCTAGAGCCATTGTTGGAACTTATATCAATATGTACCCCCCTAGTGCTGCAACTACATTAGAAGTCATCAAAGATATGATTACTCGGCCAAACCAAAAGTTACCAGGAGGAATCCCAAGTATCGTCATTCCAGATAATGGAGTGGAGTTTAAAAACAATGCTCTCGAGCGAGTATGTGAACAGCTGAAAATTACTTTGACTCCTTCCCAAGTAGGTACACCTAATAACAAACCTCATATTGAACGTTTTTTTAGTACGCTCACACATGGGATTATTCAAAAACTACCGGGTACAACTTTTTCTAATCCAACGAATAGAGGTGAATATAATTCAAGTAAAATTGCGCAATTAACTTTAGAACAATTAAAACAATATATAGATACTTGGATTCATGAGGTTTATCACCGATCTATCCATCACACGACAGGACGTTCACCTATCATCATGTGGCAAGATGCCATTGAAGATATACGACCGAGTTTTCTTACAGATATAGATGCAAAAATTTTATGCCGTAGGCCTATTGAAAGAAGCATTAATCACGGTCAAGTACGTGTAGATGGTATTAGTTATTTTTCACATGCTCTAACTACACTACAAGCTAAAGGCATAAAAAAAGTTACCGTGCTTATAGATGATTTAAATTTAAATGAAGTTTTTATCATTGATCCCGACAAAAAAGATGTAATCATTCAAGCAGATTCAACCAATCAAGACTATACATTTGGATTAACACGAGTAACCCATCTTGAAGTTCAAAAACTCAAGAAAATCCAATCTCAATCTGATAAACAAAAAATTGGTTCGATGTCCGATTTATATTATCTGTATAAACTTATGCATGAGATTCAAACTAATCTTGTGAGACGAAAGCCAAGATTGAAACCACTTACTCTTGAGCTTCCCAAGCAACTACAGAGGATCGAAGAACAACTATTCTCAAAAGACAAGGATATTGCTGAACAAGCTGTTTCCTCAATAAATGTACCTACACCAATCAATCAATTTGGTTCATTGGAGGTATTTAAACATGGAAAAATTTGAGAATCGTTTTGAACAAATTCGATCGATTAACAATCTTGTTATCACTTCCAATGAATTCATGGTCGCTTTCACAGGCATACAAGATTGCGTAAAAAGAAGTATTTCATTTAGCGAACCAGTTGGATGTATGCTTCTTGCTGAAGGAGGACTTGGAAAAACAACCCTCTGTAAAACAATCTTGAGTCTTATGCCTCGTACAGAAAAAATTGAGACGGATCATAAGAAAAATATCATCCCTGTATGCTATGTAGAGGTACCATCGCCTGCCACAGTTAAATCATTAGCAATAACGATGCTCAAAGAGCTTGGCGATCCTACTTATGAAAATGGGTATGGCACTACTGAATACTTAACTAGCAGGCTTATTTATTTACTCGCACAATGCGAAACTAAGCTTATATTCTTAGATGAATTTCACCATTTATTTGAGCGTAAACCAACATCTACAAGAATGAATCGGACTACAGGCAATTGGCTTAAAACGCTAGTAAACCGAACAGGGATTAGTTTTTGTTTAGTTGGTTTACCTGAGTTTGTCCCACTACTTCAAGTTGATAGCCAGATTGCTCGTAGATTCCCTTTCATCTACCACCTAAATCCATTAACTGTTGATCCTTCAAGTGGCGGGAGCATGTTTGCATTTCTTGCTGAAGTTGCAAGAACACTCAATAAGCAAAATATCACTTTCTCACCACCTCTAAATAGCCAACTTGTAGGCATGCAAATTCAACTAGCAACAAAAGGCTATCACTCATATGTAATGAGCCTGATTAGGGAAAGTATCGCACATGCTTTACATGATAATAGGCAAGTAATAACTCCCCTCGATTTCAGTTATTCATGGAAATTAGGCATCACGCTCTACATTAGCAAACAAAATAAAAATCCATTTGAAATGAACATTTCACAAATTATTTCATTAATTTAATAGTCAGAATTATGCAAAATCCTCTTTTAATACAAGCAATACCTCATGAAGATGAATCACCAATGAGTTTCTTGTTAAGAACAGCAGAACTCAATGCACATAGTTCAATTTTTAATTTAATAGGCAAAGAAAAGTATAAATCTATCATTCGTCAGTCTTTGAATTATCATATTTCTGATATGAAACGCTTCACTCAAGTGTTAGAAGTATTAAATCTTGATAGTTCTTATAAATTTCTAGCTTTTGAAAGATCAAGGCCAACCAATAGATCTCCTATAATGATTGGAACAATTGAAGTCCCCCATGAATTATTAGAATTAGAAGGTTTACGCTACTGTCCTACTTGTCTTTCTGAAAAAGCATATCTTAGAAAAATATGGACATTAAAGCCTATACATGCATGTCCAATACATTCTTGTTTGTTAATTGATTCTTGTCCTGAATGTAAGAATTTTCTTCTCCCCAAAACAGGGGTTCTAAGCTGTTCTCGCTGCGGTTTTAAATTAGATAAAGGACCTGTACAAAAAGTAAAATCAATGGAAAGTATCTATTGGTTTCTTGACATACTTACGCATAGTTCAAATGAAGTTTTTTCAGATTTTGCATCATGCTGGAAAGCATTCAATTCTTTCTTAAAAGATGATAATTCCAATACAAATGAAAATATTTTTTTTAAAGTGTATGAATATTTTTCTGCCCCAGAAACTTCTGCCATAAAATTAAGTGAAAATATTAACAGTAGAAGTGAGAATTCTCATCCACGTATTCTATTGCTACCATTTCTAAAACATAAAAAACTTTTCAACAAGCATATTAAAATCACCGAAAAGAATTCTTCAGAATATAGAGTTAGTGAAAATAGTATTTCCAGAAATCTTAGAAATTATGAAATACAACTGATCTTAAATATTTCTCGATTTGAGCTTGAGAAATTGATAGAAAATGACTTTTTGAAGCTTGGACAGAAAGAACTCTATAAAGGAGATATTGCTAGCAGAGACATAGAACACTTCTTAATTGATACATATTCTCAACCTAAATCTGCACATCTAACTAGCATCGAAGCCCCCCCAGACAATGATAGTATGCAATTAAAGGATGTTGCTAAGTTGTTAGATATCAATTATGACCTTGCTAGAAAACTAGCAAAATCTGGATGGTTCAAATTAGAGAATACAAATGAAATACCACAGACTTTCAAAAAATATTCAAAAGAAAAGGTGAATGAATTCAAAGAAAATTACATACTCGTTAGTCCACTAGCAACACAACTAGAGGCATCTCCAACTAATCTAGTAGAAAAATTAAGGGCTTTAGGTATTACTCCTACTAATGGTCCACATATAGATTCAACTGCAATCAATATTTTTTTAAAGACTGATGTCCAGGATATAAAACCAGATGACTTAAGTATGATTAAGAGCTATCCAACTCGTTCTGGAAGACAAAAAAATGCGTTAAAAAATGTGCCCCAGAGTACCGAGTATTATTCTTTAAAAGATGCTGCTTCCATACTAAAAATCAGCTCTAACAAAGTGGCTGTACTTGTTCACAGAGGGATTCTTGTGAAAGATGAGAACAATCCTTTATCAATTCAGATCCAAGAAAGTTCGCTGTTAAATCTTAAGAACAAACTCAATAGCGAAAATTATATTTCCTATGTAGATGCAGCAAAGCAATTAAATTGTCCTATTAATTGGATAAAAAAATATTGGTGTGATACGGGATTCTTACATATTGAAAATTTAGTTTACTGGAAGCTTATTAACAAGAATGAGCTAACTGAAGTTTTGAAGTTAAAAGAGGAATTCATAACTGGTGCTGAAGCAAGCACCCTTTTAGGTATGCCTCACTCTCATATCACCAACTTACAGAGCCAAGGGCTTATAAAACCTTACTATTTTGGAAAAAATGAGAAAAAAGTTAGACTCTTCAAAAAAGAAGACATCTTGAATCATTGTAATTAAATAAATTCTAAATTTTGCTCGACTAATTTTTTTTAAATGAATAATATTTATTACTTTGATTTTCAGAAATTTTTTCTACTTAACAAGTAGAAATTTAGCTTTAAACATAGTTAGAATCCAACATTCTAATCATCTGCCAATAAACTATAGAAAAAATTACATTTAGGGCTTTTTCTATTGGAAAAGAAAATTTTAAGTTAAGGGGGGAAGTATAAATGGCTTTTGATGCATCACCATCTTGGAGTGGCTTCAACTATCAAGGCAAGGTTGCCCTCTACTATGCCTTAAAATGTATCAATTCAGAGGTGATTGAAAAAGACTTCTCAGGTTATAGCTTAATGCTAGAAGATAATGAAGATTTTGAAGTAATTGTTGATGACATATCTACCTCTTTTCATCAAGTAAAAGCATATGAAAAAAGTAGCTATAGTAAATATTCAGATGCTCTTTTGGAAATAACTTTAGAACTTTCAAAAAATCCAAATGTGATTGGAAAAATTCACACATGGAAAGTCATAAACTTTAAATCTGATTGTAACGACCTTCGATCATCAATTTCAGATGATATCCAGAAAATTTTAGATGAATATCAGGCTGCAACCGATCAAAATTCGATTCTTCACAAAGCTGCATCTAATGCAAAGAATCCCTGCAAAACTACGTCTATTATTAGAAATGCATTTACAGATAAGTCAGATGAAGAGTTAGCCTTACAGTTACAATCTATTCTAAGTGGGACAAATGATGCTTTATCTAGAATTTCTGCATATGAATATGATGACGGAAATTCATTTTGTGACCTTAGCGAGATCAATGCAAAGATTAAATTAGAACTATCTATTTGTTTTTCAAAAAGAAAAACTCATGTCACAACAAACCAATTAAATAAAGCATTTCTATACTTCTTAGGAGTTATGGATAAATATATTATTCATCGTCATAAGAATAAACAAAGCCCAACAAAGATTCCTATAACATTCGTTGAGATAATTGATGCGCTTAATATAGACCATGAGGATGTTAGTAACGAATATGTTGCTCTAAATTTTAAAGATAGATTTTTCTTCTATATATATGACTTTATGGAAGATCCAGATGAAGAATATCAATTTCCTGAACCTGGCAGTCAATGTAATTTACAAGAAATACGTAAACTATTATTAAATTTATCTGCTCACGAACTTTGGGAACATTATCGTAATTTCTCTCCACACATTGATCTTCAAAATAGTAATATTATCAATACTTTTGAGACAGATTTTACAGGGATTAGACATGTCCTTATACGAATTTTTCATGACCTTGATTATAACTTAGCTACCCATACGCAGAATGATTATAAATTAATGTACAGATCTATATCCCCGCCACATCAAAACTACCTTCCCACAACAATTAAGATTCATCGTAAGGTTACCCAAATTGAAAGAGCTATCAGCTCAAATAAAGGTAGTATTGAAATTTTGTATGAAGTTGAAAATCTTATATATGATGGCAATACCATCGAATCTATTTCGCCAAACACATCAAAACATACAGATGTACCACCTGTTCTAGATACAGATTTAAGATCCAAGAGAAATGAACCACTTAAGGTTATAAATCTTATTCCCTTAACAGATGCAAAGGAACAATTAACTAAATGATTACCATTATTAATAAAATTCTTTCAAGTAATGGATACCAAGTAGTTGATATAGAGCTACTAGATAACAATCCCAATATATTTCTTTTCAGTCCTAGTTCAAATGACAATAAAGAGGAATACTTCGTTACTATTCAGCTACCTACTCAATCTAATGAATCAGCAAAGGAATTACTAGAACATAAAGCTGAGGAGCTATTTGAAGCCATAAGCGACTCTGATAAGGTTGAGCGTTATTTCATAAAAAATTGTACTATGCTGATCTGCCATAATGAGACTTTAATACATAAAGAAACTATATTTTCAATTGAAGAAGACCCTTATAATTTTAAAAAAAATATCATCACTTATTCGGAAACTGAATTGAATGACTTAAAAGACTTCCTAACAAGCAATAACATTAATGAAATTTCAAATTCTGTTATAAGTGACATTATTAATAATAGAAATGGCCAAAATTTTACAGATTTCAAGAATACACATAAAACTATTAGAAACTACTACTCCCTCTTCCTAAAAATAGCTTTAAAGCTTCCGTTCATTATGTACACTCCCTCTAAAAAGGAGTTAATAAATCTAAGTTTAGAGATTGAAAACTCTTTTAATGCACAAGATTCTCTGATCTATAAAAAAATAATGGAGTCAGATATAGAATGGTCTGAAAGTGATACTTATCTACAAGTCGTAAAAATTTGGGGAGACTTAACATGATTCAATTACAAAAAGTCACATTCAAAAATTTTAAAATATTTGGCAATGAACCATATATAATAAATTTTGGGCAGAGTAATCTTATACTTTTAGATGGACCAAATGGTTATGGAAAAACTTCTGTATTCGATGCAATTGAATTAGCTCTAACTGGAAATATTTCTCGTCTAATTTCTGTCGAAAACCGCCAAGTTCCTACTGATATCGTTGTTGCACATAAAGGAAATGAAAATATTGAGATTACAATTGAATTCATTGATGAAAATTCAAATGTCAAAATATTTCAACGAAAACTTAAAAACAATCCGCCTAATGCTTTAAAAAAGATATCCAAATTTACAGAATTATGGGAATTACATGAAATAATAGATGAAAAATCAATTACTTCATCTCAAAATAAATTAGAACAATATTTTGATAGTAAAGATTTCGCTAGAGACTTTTTACTTTTTCATTATGTACAACAAGAGGAAACATCTCAATTTCTTAAGACAAAGAATGAAGCAAGAAGAGCTGAAGAGTTAGCCCAGCTTTTTGGAAACACTTTGGAGGCTGATGAAAAGCTCAACAAACTAATAGATATTCAAAAAAAAATAACTCTTGCAAAAAAACCAATTGAGGCTGAAATTCAATACATCAAAGATACATATAAAATTGATAACGATACGCACAGCACAATAGAAAGCTTTCAACAACATTCGTATGCTTTCCCAGAATTAATAAAGAATAATAAATCTCCTTTTTGGGATTCATCCTCTATTTTAGATTTCACTAAAGAAAAACTAAATATCGCTTTAGATGAAATTAACAGTATTAAAAATCTTATTAAATATCAGAATTTTTATATTAGAAGTCGAAGTTTTGAAAGTGCTATTCAACAGCGCGAATATCTTGCACTTTATCTAGGATATTACAAATCTCTTGAACAATATGATTTTTATCTTAATCAGAATAAAACTAACCAACTAATTAAGAATACCTATAACATTTTAAATAGCGGTGATCTTAAATTAATTCAATCATCATTAAACCTTGAAACTATTTATAAAACTTTAGGTCTTGAAAATCATCAATCTTTTGAAAATTCGCTTCAAGCATTAATTTTTGAAGAAACAAAAACGAACGGTTTAAATTCTATTTATACGGAACTTATCAAATATCATGATGAAATTTCTTCAAATATAAAAAATATACCAGAAGAATCTAAGTGCATACTTTGTGGCCATGACTACCTAAATCATGATTCTTTAGCTCATGCTATAGCTAAACATAAACTTACATTACAATCAGAACTATCTGATAAAGATAAAATTTTAGTAAAAATTAGAAACACTTTTAATGATTTTCACCTTCGCCCCCTTATTAAAGCTTGTCAAATTTATCAGGACCAAAATACAGCTATTTCCCATGAAAACTTGCAATCTTTAACGAAAGCTCTCACTAACAAAGATCTTTTAGATAGAATTCATAAATGGCTACTTACCGAAAAAATTGAATACAATGATTTAATAGTGAATATCCTTCCAACAACAGGTGGAACAGCTCACATAACTGAGGCTACAAATCAACTATGCGTAAGAATTCACACAGCAATAGGTATTATTCCCGAAGGCTACTTGGAAGCTAATGAATCCAATGCCTTCGATAGATTTTATAGAGAATATTTCAACAACTCTCAGGATCAATTGGCTCTAGCACAAACTCTTATTTTTGATCAAAAAGAAAACTATCTTCAAAGTTTATATTTAAATTCCTTAACAGAAACTTATAAGCAACTTTCTACACTTCGCCAAAAATTCAATCTACTAGATAGAGCTTTAATCGATGTTAATCGCCTAATTACATCTGTTAAATCTAAAATCAGACAATATAGAAAAAAATTAATAACAGAGATTGAAATTCCATTTTATATTTATTCAGGGAAAATTCTACAAACTCATCAAGCTGGTCTTGGACATGGAGTATTTATCAAAGATCCAACAGGTGATGATGAACTTAAGAATGTACGTTTAGTTTCCAACTGGGAAAGTGATCATGACATACTAAATACAATGAGTTCGGGACAGATATCTGCTGTTGTAATTGCTTTAACTTTAGCGCTACACCGAGTTTACTCTACAAAATTTTCTACAATTCTTATCGATGATCCTGTTCAGACAATGGATGATATAAATATGTCTTCATTAGTCGAAGTTCTACGTAATGACTTTAGTAACAAGCAAATAATTCTATCTACTCATGAAGATAAAGTGGCTAGGTACTTTACTTACAAATTTTTAAAATACAGTAAAAATGTAAAATCAGTTAATTTAATGCAAAGAAAAGAATATTTATTAAGTAATAACTATGTATATAACTAATATATTAATTGTAGAAATTGACACAGGTTGTGTCGTTTTATTCAAAAAATGACAGAGGTTGCGTCGCTTACCTTTGTCATTATGTGTCGCAATGTTTTCTAAGTCATTAAAGTTAATAATCTCTGAATGACAAACCTTGTGTCGCGTGACGAGCGTCACGCGAAAAACGACAATTGAAACTTCCCTAGCGACAATTGAAATTTCCCTGATTCAAAAGCCATCTCATAGTAGGTGGCTTTTATCTTTTAAACTTAAAACAAATTCGCCAGATGAAATATAGATAATTATTTTTAACTAAAATTTTACTTTCTATAGGAGATTCTAGTTTCACAAATTAGTATATTGATTAATCTAGCTATTTATCATCAATTCAATACACCTCTCTGATAATTTCTTAGTGGACTAATAGTCAATTCTATAGCTATATGCCTATTTATTATAATTATCAGTCTAAATTCTTAACAAAATCAAAAATAATTCCCAATCATTATTAATTTTAGGAAGCGAAATGCATCAACACGCTCAAGAAAAATTAAAGTCTCCTACTTTGAACGACTTAATCAATGATAGTAGACTAGAAAGATTGTTCTCAAAAAATGTTAAACCCTGTGCACTTCAACTGTGGGTATTACAAGTTAAATGCGGCCAATTAATTGAGAATCGGATAGTTTACGGCCGCTTGCTTCCTTATAATCACTTTGATAACACTTGGACTTTCAGCGATAACAACAAGTTCTGTACTATTGACCAAAAAACTAAGGCTAGAGTAACGAAACTTACTTTGTACCTTCAAAGCATTCATTGTGCTGATCTATTAAGATTATTAAATGATAGGCAAACTATTACCACAATTAGCACGGAACTAGGGTTCATAATTCCAAAAAAGTTAGAAAAAGAATTTGGAAAAACCTCCCTATCTCCTACTGATCTTGCTTACCGCCCTGTTGCATACCTTATAAATCGTGATGCTTATCATCATTCACTCTCTAGCCCACATGGAGAAGCTGGAGCATTTAGTGCCTCAATTACCCAAACTGATAAGGATGCATTATTTCAACTGGGATCTCTATATAGTCCAAAGTTAACTAAGATGGTCGTCAAATCTCTTAATGGAGATACAGGTATGGACTTTTCTAATACCGATACCTCTAGATTTGGTGACATAGAATTGCTAGTTTTTCCAACCTTAGATGATCATGAGCGAAACTTATTAGAAATAACCTGGATAAACTCACCACACACTTTAATAACTAGGTTTAATCCCTCTCAGATACCATATTATAACAGTTTTCAATTTCGTCTAAATATCGAAAATAATAGTCAAATCACTTATTCAGTACTCGCTATAGCAGAAAAAAATAAAGATGGATTATTTGAGTGTAGGTTCGAATTAGATGAAGAAGTAAGTGGCTGTATAGATAGTACTGAACTAGAGATTTTCGGCTTTCGTGATAGTACTTATAAACAAGGTACGTTATGTTCACGCTGGCAAATTGGATATATTAGGGAAATGCATTTTCAAAGCCATGTTGTTGGTCATGGAAGAGGTAGTTCATTTAAGTTCGATTGGCTAGAAAAAACAGCTCAACATGCTGACAAACTAAGAGTAGAAGCAGCCCTAACGATTAATCACAATAATCAAGATTTTGCTGGTCACGTCGGGGGACGTGAGGTAGATTCATGGGTTCCAGTCAACCGTGAAATAGCTACTCTTTTTAAACGGCTACATCCCCAAAAATCGAATGGTCTATTCTGCCCCCGCTGGAGTCAGGGTAATGATAATGGTCGTTTACAACTCGTAGAATGGTTCAAGGCGTTACTAACTCAATATCAACAGCACCAAATAGTCATTTTTGATCCTTATTTTGAAGATGCAGGTTTAGGCTTATTATTGCTTTACTCTGTACAAAAATCAGACTATATCGTATTCAGATCTTTACCAAAAACCCCTCCAAAAGATAAACCTCAACGCCGCCAATCAGATAATACGGCTCAGAATGGGATTAATAATCTATTAGCTAATTGTGAGCAAAGCCATCACCAGCTAAGACACCTTAAGTTACGGATTTACGGATTGAAGGAAGGTCGTCTACATGATCGCTATATAATAATTATGGGTAAAGATGGTCTTCCAATCACAGGTTTTCATCTATCTAACTCATTTCAAAGGGCGGCCGAAAACCATCCGCTACTGATTACACCAATTCCATCAGATACTTTGCTAGATGTAGAAGAGTATGTGTTATCACTGATACAAGAAGCCAAAGTATCACAGAATCAAGAAAATATTGAAAATACCAATATGCGTCTTCTCTTCGACTCTACAGCTTTACCTCCTTCAACACCGAAACGGTACGAGCCATTACTCTTTCTCAATAAAACTTTTGCAGGTGAAGTACTTAGTATTTGGTGTAGTGAGCCTACACTACACGGTTTAAACAGTAACGCACTAAAAGAACAAATGACTACCCTCGGCCTACTTGAAGAAGAATCTCTCAATTTATCCACAAGAGTAACAAGTTTTCATAACTTTTTAGATCAGCAAGCAGACAACTTCAATAACTTCGGCCCAATCTGGGAAATACTTGGAGATATATTTGCTCATTCACATACTAATGAATATTACATAGAAAAACTTGAATCTGAACATAGTTTTTTAAAATTTCTAGCTCATTTTCTCAAGTTATCATTTAATCGTGAATATACAGAAATAGATAAGAATTTAACTGTAGTAGAGTCTCAATTCTTTACAAGAACCATCGAAGAGTTACTATATAGCCCATATCAACCACACCACTTATTTCATACGACAAAATATTCTGCTTTAACTTGGTCAGAATACTTCGCTATTAAGTTCTTATGGCAATTTAATCCAGATGTACTCTTGGAAATTGCCGAAAAACAAATATTAGATATTCCTACAGACAACCAAAGCTCAAAAATCATACGACTATCCCTCCTAAGCCAAATCGTTAGTGAAATTTCTCTTTCTGTACAAATCAGAATCAGTGAAATACAACTAGATCGATTACTTAGTAGTAGTAGTGCCTTATTCTATTGGATGGGACTACATGCTATCCAAATACAATTAGAAAAACCGAATGGCCTTTCCAAAGCTATATCATTGATAACTAACTTTACAACCGCAAATCAAATACAAGTCCTTGGCTGGATGATTAATCGTGCTGCTAAAAAATCAGATAATATCGAAGCCTATAAAGGCCTTATCACAGCATTACATAAAATTTTACCTTCAAAGATTTCTAAAGATGAATTAAAAAGCTTAATTGACTCAATGCGTGGACATATGAAACAACTGGCTTGGGCAGAACCTTGGTTATTCCAAGACATCATTTCTCCTCTACTAGAAAATGATCGTGTTAACGTCGATGATGCCTGCGAGATTTGGACTCAAGAACTCATTTCAATGCTTGAGCCAGAAGGTCCAAATACATCTTTATTATTTGACCAAGCACGAGAAGGCCAAACAACTAATATTTGTGCATTTCTTATAGCTCATAGCAGCCCTGAGCAACAGCAAAGTAGTCTCCAATTGATAAATAAGATTTTGAACCAACAGAAAAGGATTATTCAGCAACCTCTGGCTAGCACTTCAAACTGGTCACGATGGGATAAGGCATTGAAGATTTCATTATGGATATTAGCCTTCTGCAAATGGTGTGAATACTATCTATCTAAATCTAATCTAAGTAACAATGAATTAGAAAAGCTATCCCAAAATGCTCATAAATTAGCCGAAGCGAGACCAATCAATGAATGGAGAACTGAAACTACAGATCAACCTTCAGGGGTTATAGCATTCCTTAATCAAGGAGAATCTCTGTTAGTGTCAATCGACAAAACAGAAAGCATTTCTTAAAAAGAAAAATTTCTAACTATCTAGTAAGCTGCTAATGCGTACTAACTTAAAAATGGTTCAATAAACCACTTTTAGGAAAATGACATCAGATGTGTCGTTTTCTTATCAAAATGTCATTAGTTGTGTCGTATTCTAGTGTCATTATGCGTCACAAGAATCGCTAAGTTTTTGAATTTCTGAAATGGGAAATGACAGCATATGTGTCGCGTGACGACGTCACGCGTCACGCAACATATAAGTTGTCATTTGCGACACATAAAATGTCATTGAGCGACAGATAAGTTGTCATTGAAAAAACCGCCAGTATGAACTGCACCCCGAAAGTTGGACACATTCAGTCTAACTTGGAGGGTGCTTTTCTATGGCTAAATATTCTCAAGAATATAAACTTGTTTATGCATATATTGGTTAGTTTTGAAATATTCATACACTTCAACACAACCCTTATAGTTTTATCTTCGTCCCTCTCGCAATATCCACATAAAAGTTTGTTCAGTTTTTGTCAGATATTTTTGCAAAAAATCTTTTCTTAAATTTGCAAAACCTAGTTTTTTTATTTGACAGCCTAATTCTAATATTATGATAAAAATGTAATTTTTTGCCTGATGGTTTTCTACTTAAAATGCTAATCTAATAATATATATATACATATAACGAATAGGAAATAAAAATGAATTTATGTGATAAAAATTACTTAAGCAATGTTATGACTGTCGTTGATAGTATTTATCAAAAAATTAATGATAAAACTGTGATTTATCTTGAAGGTGGGCATTTTAGTCATAATTTTGGTGCAGATGATTTTGCAATTAATACATTAAATGATGCCATAGCGCTTGGCTCAATGATTATAAAAAAATATCAAAGAGACATTAAGCTCACTTATGGCATTTTAATTGATGACCTTGGTTTAGCTTGTTCAGAAGAGAGTTGTACAATTTTACCAACAGAAACTAAACAAGATTCAACAAGATCAGAATTACCTAGCGAACTGGAATCTATTTTATCGAATAGCAAACTGATTAAACGAGATAAAGTACTTATTTTTTCTGAACGAACCAGTAAAAACAGAGCAATTGATAGTATCAAAAAAATAATAAAAAAAGATAAGAGTCCTTTTATTTTCAATGAAGAAGAAACACATACTGAAATTAAATTAACAGATCAAAATCATTCGTTTGTTATGGCACGTCGCCAAGGGCATACATTTACAGCCAAATGTCCTGCCATTATGTCTCAACACTACAAAGATGTTCTGACTAAAGTTAAACAACGATTTGCTGATGTGACTAATATCATTATTATTGATTGGTCTGATCTTTCAGACAAAACCAAGGTGACCCAAGGGCGCTTTGCTCTTTCTGCAATCAAAGATTCTAATCAAGATATCAATCATTCAATTATTAATATATTTTTTGGTGATGATGCGGGGGAAATTGCAGAAGTAAATCACGAAATGAATCTTATCTAAAAAATACCTTAATCAAAATATATAAAGCTTGAGTATAACAATGATTTATCTTGACTATAATGCAACAACACCGATTGATCCTGACGTTTTGTCAACAATGACAGCTTGCTTTCACGACTATTTTGCAAACTCTGCTTCTGTAAGTCATCACGAAGGAATCAAAGCATATCATCATTTAGAAAAATGTAGAGCCACTGTTGCTCAAATGATTGATGCTGACCCAAATCACATTATATTTAACTCAGGTGCATCTGAGGCAAACAACACTGTTATTCGCGCTGTTGTGGATTATTATAAACCTCAAGGGACTGTGCATATTATTACAAGTAGCATAGAACATAAATGTCTGATTAATATTTGCGAACACCTCAAGCAACGTGAGGATGTAGAAGTTACTTACTTACCAGTTGATAAATCTGGAAAAGTTTGTATTCAAGCATTGAAAACAGCTTTACAACCCAATACACGCCTCATTTCTATCATGGCTGCAAATAACGAAACAGGAATGCTTCAACCGCTTCAAGAAATCAGCCAAATTGCACATGACCATCATATTTTATTTCATACCGATGCGGCTCAATGGATTGGAAAACTCCCCTTTTCTGTTAAAGATATCAAACCTAATTTCGTGAGTATTTCAGCACATAAGTTTTATGGCCCTAAAGGTGTGGGTGTGTTGTACTGTAATCAGAGGGATATCATTTTAAATTCTCCACTTGTTCATGGTGGCGGACAAGAATCGGGTATGCGAAGTGGAACAGCCAATTTACCTGGAATAGCAGGTATGGCAAAAGCGGCTGAACTCTTTATTGCTTTACATGAAGACAATATTGCACAGCAAAAACAGCTCAAAACATATCTTCTTAAAAAATTGCGACAGTTTTTTCCTCATGCCATTGTGAATGGCTGTGAAAAACAAAGCCTTCCCAATACGATTAATTTTTCTTTGCCAACGGTTAAATCAAGTACATTACTCAAAAAACTCAAAATGAAAGTTGCTTTAAGTAGTGCATCTGCCTGTCTTTCATCTGAACAAAAGCCTAGTCATGTACTTAGTGCTATGGGGCTTGATGATGAAATTAGTCAAAGCGCAATTCGTTTAAGTTTTGGAAATAGGACAACTTTAGAAGATCTAGATACGGCTTTAGATTTAATTTACACCACATATGAAAGATTAAAAGAGCATTAAGTGATTAAAAATAAAAAAATTGTTGCTGAACTCTTATTATTAACTGTTGCTGCTGGATGGGGAATTGGTTTTCCTATCATGAAATTAGCCATCAATGAATATCCTGTTTCTACAGTTTTGGCATTACGGTTTATTTTAGCTGCAATTTTACTATTTCCTTTTGCAATGAAAGACCTTTCAAAAATTGAAACTAAAACACTTTTTTCAGGTATATTTTTGGGTTTTCTTTTAAGTCTTTCTTTTATTTTTTTAATATTTGGTCTAGAGCTCACGACTGCATCAAGTACCGGCTTTCTAGCAGGGTTAAGTGTAATCTGGGTATTAATTTTAACAAGCATTATTGCTTACAAACTCCCCTCATTGGACATTATTATAGCCACACTACTTGGTCTTATCGGGATATATGTGATGTCCGATATGCAAGACTGGGTATTACAAAAGGGAGAACTTCTAATTATTTTAGGTTCTATTTTTTCAGCTATACATATTATTGCCATTGATAAAATCCAATCCCAGCAGCAAAACAGTGTGGTATTGACAATTTTGCAGCTTATTACAACCGCAGTTGTGATGTCATGTGTTGTTAATTTGACAGGTCATAATATTATTCCCACCACATGGAATTTTAATTTAATTACTGCTTTATTTATTACAGCTATTTTCTCAACTATAATTGCTTTTTGGGTGCAAACCAATTATCAATCTTATACTACCCCTAATAGAGCCGTATTAATCTATAACCTAGAACCAGTGTTTGCGGCATTTTTTTCAATGTGGTTACTTCAAGAACAGTTACATTTTAATATGATAGTGGGTGGTTCTCTGATTTTAGTTGGTATGTGTCTACCTGTTTTTATAAAACAAAATAGATTATTAAGTTAGCCCCAAATAACCAAATACAGCCTTTTCAACTCGCTGCTGTAAATGATTTAAATCACTTTCCCCTGCTATGCCTGCTGCGTTAATAATACCTTTGCTTAAAGCAATTACATCTTGTGCAGCTGTCTGTGCATGTGAAACCCCAGAACGTTTAAACAGATCAGAAATTATGGTTTCTAGCTCGTGTTGAAGTTCACTTTCCTCGGTGTCTTGTCCAATGAGTTCAGAAGCAAATTCTAAGGTTCGTGCCAACTGCGGGCGGCTCAATTGATGCTGCACAGCAACTTGGATGATGAGTTTTAGTTTTTCTTTTAAGCCTGCGGCTTCATGTTGCTGTATGGCTTCAACGATACGACTTGAGAGTTTAGTGCGCTCACGTCGAATTAATTCAACGATTAAGGCATCTTTAGATGGAAAGTATTGATATAGGCTACCAATGCTTACCCCAGCAAGTTCAGCCACGGCATTTGTATTAAATCCAGCAAAGCCTAATGACTCTAAAATGCGAGCAGCCGCTTCTAAAATTGCTTCAAATGTAGCCATCGAGCGTGCTTGACGCGGGCGTTTGCGTGGGTCTGGGAAGATTTCTGACATGAGCCGAAATGCGAGTATGTAATGTGAGCAATCACTCATATACTGACTGAGTCATGTTGATATGACAAGCAAATGCTGTCTTTTCAGTTGAACTACAACTCGGCTCAGTCATGGAGTGGTTATGTCTAGAACCTATACTTTTTTTATTCATTTAAGAGCTTTGCCTGCTTGGTTGGCTTTAGCTCGTGAAAAGCGGGCGGAGTTTAGTATACAAAAGCTTGAGCCTATTTTTGAGAAGTACCCGACTGTAAAAGTTCGATGGTATGACGTTGAAGCGTTTAGTACTAAAGCCAGTGATATTGCTGTGTTTGAGACGACATCTCTGCAAGATTATTATTTTGTGATTGATGAGATTCGAGACTCTGAGTTTTGTACAGTACCCTACTTTGAGTTTGTAGAGATTATTCCAGCAATTGAAGATGGATATGCAGAGTATGAAAGTTCTTTATAAAGTTACTCTTATAGAAAATTTATAATATGAAAGATATTCATCTTAAAGCAAATATGTTTAAAAAAGAGTTGCCAAGCGCATCTCTTTTTTATTTAATCTAAGCAATTAATAACGAAAAACTGATTAATCTAGAACAATTACTTCAAATCCGTTCAGCCTCATCTGTTCAAAATCACTTTCATTTAAAGTAACTCTATTTCCAGAAGACTTTAAGAAACTTTTGTGAAGTGCTAAACATAGTAAATGAGTAGGTCTAGTCATTCCAACATAGAGTAATTTCTTTTTAGCAGAAAATTTCTTAAGCTTTTTACCTTTAAGAAGAGGGAGTAACTGATTAAAATCATAAGCTCTATTATAAGTTTCCATAACTAAAGTAGCTGTATGAGTTTCTCCCTTTGATTTATGTATTGTAGAAATATGAATATCAATATCAGAACCATCAATATTTATAGTAACTTTATCTGAATTTTTTTTTGGGTTTACAACTTTATAATTAAAAATTATAGATTTAAGAGTACTACAATCATAACTAAATTCCATAAAATCCGCTAAATCTATTATAGATTTTTCCAAATATAAAAAAGGATCACTTGCACTAAATATGCTATCAATCATATAAATTGAGTTTAACTTCAGCTGATCAAGTAATTTTTTTTGGTTAATTTTAAGATAATTACTTAATGAATTTTTTGTATATTTATCAACCTTATTTCTTACATTTAAAATATCAAGATATTGTAAAATTATTTCCCAATAAATATTATTAATAAAGTAAGGGGTAAGCTCACAGTTACTTTTCAAAAACTTATCTTTAAGATTATTTTCATCAACTTCCTCTAAAGATTCTTTTCTATGATAATCAATATAGCTTGGTATAGTATGTTTAATTTTTCTTTGACCTATACCTCCAATAGCTTTAAAAAATGAGTTATCAATTAAATCTAAATTATATAATTTTATTTTTTCAGCAAAAACAGGTAATACTTCATTAATTCTATCATCCTCAAATACAATAATTATAGGATGAATATCTATCTGGCTCTCACTTTCCAATATATAATTAGTTACAGAAAAATCACTAGCTACTTTACATATTTTTTGAGACAATCTTTTCGTATTATTAATCTTAATATAGTCATCACCAATATCCCATGTTTCTATTTCTTTACTTTCAAAATTAAATATTGACTGATCATTATCACCTATTTTTTGAACGATTGAATCAGAATTTCCAAATAAAGTATCTAACAATTTGAACTGACGCTCATCCGTATCTTGGGTTTCATCAATAAAAATATACTTAAATCTAGCCGAAATTATATTTACTATATCTGGATAACTTTGCAAATATTCTTCTGCAAAATCATAACAATGACTAAATTTTAAATAACCGTTCTCCCATATTTTAAAAATAATATCATCTTCTATATAAGAGACAAGTCTTGGATAAAAACTGCTACTATTATTAACTATTGTTTTTTTTCGCCCATTAATGTTAAGTTCAATTTTTTTTCCATTAACCTCTAAACTATTAATAAAATTTTCAATAGACATTAGATTTTCTTCACATCTTTGTAATAAAAATTTCCCTTCAAAACTCCTTTTCATAAATTCTGTTAATTTTTTTTCAAAAATAACAGAATCAATAGCTATTGGTTTTTTTTCAAAGCACTTTACATAAAAAGGAATTGCTAAGTATTTATTTACAAAGGATTGAAAAGTTCCTACATGATTAGGGTAACCAAGTAATTTTCCCGAATTACATCCTAATTTTCGCTTAATTTCTTCAATTGCTATATTAGTATGTGTCAAAACAAGAATACCACTTTTATCTACGAAGGGCATCTTACTTGTAAGAATATCTAATTTTGCTACTAGAGAGGTAGTTTTCCCTGCTCCAGGACAGGCTTTAATATCTTTATTAATATTACATTTTATAAATTCTTTACTCCCTTCATCAAAAAATAAAGAATATTTTTTTTCAACATTTGAAATATCACTATCTGTTATTAAACTCATTATTATTTACTCGTCACATTATTAATGGCATCAACCAAATAAATAAGATTTTCATCTTTAGATATTTCACTAAGATCAGCATCTATGAGCAAACTTGCAAAAACTTGTGCTACCACAGCCTTTGATAACTGTTTATCAAGCAAAATTTTCTTATAAATATTATAAGCTATTTGATCTGTACTTAAGTGCTCCGTATTCTTCCATTTCTCATATTGAACTTGAGCTTCTTCGATTAGTTCTTTTTTCTTATGACCAGTATAAACATAATCTTTTGATTTAGTTTTATGACATATATAGACAGCTTCATAAAACAACTCACTCAAGCAACTTCGGGCGATACTGTATTCAAGAGTCCAATGAGGAGCAATAAAAGCTAGAACAGGAGATTCATATTGTTCTTGTTTTTCTTGAATAGTTGCTTTTCTTTTATTTTCAACCTCAGTTAAAGTCATTTCCCTTGTAACCTTTTCTCCATCAGCATTTAATTCACTTTTAGTTTGCTTTTCTTCATGAATAAATGGTTTTACATCGACATCCGTTATCAGTGAAACTTTTAAATCCAGAAATTTATTATCATTTCTCAAGAAAATATTTGCATAACGTAGAAAAGCTGTACTGCCAACATTAACAATAGATACCCCATACCTAGAAAGATCACGACCCAACTTTTTTGCAATAATAGGTAATAGAATATTCTCTGCATCTCCTTCAACAAGAATTACTCCATTTGCGAAGAATAAATTCGATTTAGTTGAATCAAGAAAACGCTCTAAAAACAAATAGTCACCTTTTCTTAATTTTGTATACTCTTCTCCCATAGGATATAAATTTCCATCTTTGCATAGAATCATATTTTTCAATTTAACTTTCGATGCCAAGCTAGTACTATGCGTTGTAAGAATAAGCTGTATATTATTTTGTTCACTAATACTTTGAATAGCTTCAATCAATCTTATTTGGGTCTGAGGATGTAAATGAGCTTCAATTTCTTCAATTAATCCTAATTTTAAACCTTGATAGTTAATTTTTTTAAGAAGTAATAATTCTGCAGCTATATATAAAAGGTTATGAGAACCAAGTCCTTGATTGCTATTTTCATTTATTGGGTGATTAAATAACTTAAGTGATAACTTCTCTAATATGGACTTTAATGTACTATCACTTACGCTGAACTTTGATTCAAGTTTGTTATTTTCTAAAGAAAATTCTTCTAAGTACATATTTATATCTTTAAGTACTTCTTTTCCATCATAAGCAGTAAAGAACTTTTCAATAGCTTTATTAGTCAAAGTCATTATTCTAATTAAACGATGGTTCTCTTCATCTTCAAAAATATCGTGATTATAAAGAATTTGAGATAGTCTTGAACCCTTTTTAGGTGTTAGTTCACTTTGTGCATCGCGTAATGGTTTAAGATATGTAACTCTTAATAAGTCACGAACTTCTCCACTGATTATTGACCCTTCTTCATCATTACCCGCCTTAATATCATAAAAAATTCTTCCATTTTTTCTCGTTGCAGTCATCCACACTTTCAAAAAATACTTTTTTTCATCATCAATACCTATCCAATCTATAAAGTGTTTTGCCTCATGTTTATTAAAATCTGTAAAAGTGCACTCTATTCTAAAATCTTTAGAACGGTGCGATTCATCTTTACCAAAATCTAAGTAAAAATCATCTAAGTTTGGTTTTAAATAATCATAACTTTGAGTGTTTAGAACATATTTAATCGCATCAATGACAGCTGTTTTACCTGAATCATTTTCCCCAACTAAAAGATTTAAACCCGAATTAAATTCAACTTTTAGTGTTTTATATCTTCTAAAATTTAATAACTCTAAACAATGTAAGTACACTTTATTTCCTTTTTAAAATTGTAATATATCAAAAAAATAGACTCACAAAACCTTTATAATTTAAAAAAATACAAAATATAATTTAAAATTATAGCCAAATTTATAATAATTTTCTAATACTCTCTAAAAAACTACACTTAGAAATTAATTAGTTGTATACAGAAAATATTATTATATTAAAGCTGACCCTTATTTAGAGTTTAATAGTTTCTTAATTTGGCCAATAACTTCTAGTTAGTAGATAAATTCTCTACCTCAGATGGCTTTTTCCCTCCCCCAAAACCGCTCCAACACCACATCCCGTTCATTCAAACTGTTAGAGCTTAAAACCTGTAGCAGCAAACCATCGATCAGGTTTACCACCATGTTGGCATCGAACTTTGGCTCGCGGGTTTCTCCGCTAAAAATCAGGTCAAAAATTTCATGGCGCAGCCACGTTCTGTATTCAACTGCCATACGGTAAGCCTGCGGGTAAACCAGTTTTATTTCAAAAATAGCTTTAAGCAAAAGGTTGTACAGACTATTTAAATTGGCATGTAACACAATAATTGCTTTAAGTTTATCTTTTGAAGTGTAGTAACGGCTTGAGTAAATGATGGAGAGCACTGCTTCTTTCAGCAGGCTTTTTTGGAAGGCGATGCACATTTCAATTAAGCGTTCTTTCGAGTGGAAATAGTTATAAAGTGTAGCTTTCGGTATTTTGGCTTCCTTGGCAATCAGGTCTACACCCGCTGTATGAAAGCCACGAGTTGTAAAGAGTTGGATTGCGGTTTGAACAACCTGTAATTTTTTGGAAGAGGTTTCTAAGTAATTTTGCATAGTTTTACCTTTTTAAATTCTTGTTGTTTCTGCATGAGATAAAAAAAACTGTGCCCTTTCTGGGAGAAAAAAAGGCACAGCAAAGCCACAAGACGGTGCTTGGCACATCTCAAGTTTTGTTGTTGCTAAGTTTTAAGTAAAAATGACTTAAAGCCTGAAAACCTTATGGCGTTCAAGCTGCTATAAATTTTTAAGTTGTGTCGTTATAACTTTTGGCACGGGGTGCCAAGAAATGATGGATGTGCATAGCCAACTCCTGATTTTGGGAGTTCTGCCAGAGCATTTATTTGGACTTATGGTGGCAGAACGAAAAGGGGTTAGCAGACTGGCTCAAGACCCAGCACACCCGAAGGTGTCCCCCTTCCGTCCTACCGCTACAAAAGGGAGACGAACGGGTCTACATTAAAAAAAATGAATTTTTTCAATGTTCTTGAGAACGGTCTGCTAAAACCGACTGGCAATGTGGCCAGCAGGCAAAGCATAATCCGAGAGTTGATAGGTGTCAATGTAGCTTTTATGACAAGTATTTAAATTTATTATTATTTTTCATTAGATTAACTTAATTATTATTTTAAATATTATATTTAATTGTATTTATTCATTTTTTAAAAAGAGTCAGATACGGTAAGCTAAACCGCATGAATTTTACTTTTTGATTTTGAATATTTTTTAAAACTTTACGAGAACATCAATGATAAGACTATCTTCAAAGTCCATTTTAATATTAACCACTGGGTGTTTATTGAATGGTTGTAGCCAAGGCCCTCTTCCATTAGAAGTTAAGCTACATCAAGATGATGTATGTGCCTTTACCAATAACCCTAAGAAAACGGATTATGGTTTTGATAATAAATTTTTGATTTTTATGGGGAAAGCTGATCACACAAACGGCTACAAAAGCACTTATGAGAAAGAGTATTCAAATGTTCCTTTGCCAATAGAAGAGAAAGATTGTGTAAAAATTCCTCTAAAAGAATTTGAAAAGAATGTGGCTTATGACATTACTTTGGATACATCCAAAACATTTGATATTCGTATTTGTGTAGTAGAACATAACAATAAGCTAGAAATTCGAGAGCCTGAACTGGGTGAAACAACCTGTAAATAAGATTGTTCCTAGGCCCTTATTCGCTATTTCAGAAACACCAAAACGCGTGGGATCAAACAATCTCGGTCTGCCCCACTTGGTGATAAGCACGGTTAAAGTAAACCAAACTTTGGTCATGCTGGCTTTTTTTAATCGCAACAATCGGACATATAAAAATAGTATGTGTGCCGACTTGTTGAATTTGTTCAATCTCGCAATCGAAACTGACCAAAGCATCATCTAACACAGGTGAACCTGTTTCTAACTCAATCCATTCGCCATGTTTAAAGCGTTCTTCTGGCGTGAGTTTAGATGAAAATGCTTTTGAAATATGTTCGTGGTGTGCGCCTAAAACGTTCACAGTTAAGATTTTGTTATCTAGGAAATGTGCATGTGAGCTCGCAGCTTGGTTCATACAAACCAATAATGTCGGAGGTGTGTCAGTCACACTACAAACAGCAGAGGCAGTAAATCCAAAACGGCCAGACATGCCTGCCGTAGTCACAACACTAACCGCACTTGTGAGTAAAGACATTGCATTTCTAAAGTCTGTTGCTTGAACCATGACATTATTCCTAAATTGAATCGTACCTTGTCCTGAGTGTTTGCTATACCGCCCAACTCCATCAGGAAGGTACTTTATCAACATGAGTCCTGATTAGAACGACATGTAGTAAGTAAAATGAGGGTTACTTGTTTGATTATCAACTGCCATCAAAAAAGTAACCCTTTATACCACTTATTGGTAAATATTAAGCAGTAAGATCAAAACCAGTAAGTTCTCTGCGAACGATTTCTGCACCTGCCGTTAAAGCATTTAGCTTGCCGCGTGCCACTTCACGTGAAAGAGGCGCCATACCGCAGTTTGTGCAAGGGTAAAGCTTGTCGGCATCTACAAACTGAAGCGCTTTACGAAGTGTGTTCGCTACTTCTTCCGGAGTTTCAATTTGGTTAGATGCTACATCAATTGCACCAACCATGACTTTTTTACCACGAATAAGTTCGAGTAAATCGATAGGCACATGAGAGTTGTGACATTCTAACGAGATGATATCGATGTTAGATTTTTGCAGTTTCGGGAAAGCTTCTTCGTACTGGCGCCATTCCGAACCGAGTGTCTTTTTCCAATCAGTGTTGGCTTTAATGCCGTAACCATAGCAAATGTGAACCGCAGTTTCACATTTTAGACCTTCAATTGCACGCTCTAAAGTCGCAACGCCCCAATCATTTACTTCGTCAAAGAAGACGTTAAATGCAGGTTCATCAAACTGAATAATGTCTACACCAGCAGCTTCTAACTCACGCGCTTCTTGGTTCAAAATTTTAGCAAATTCCCAAGCAAGTTTTTCACGGCTCTTGTAGTGACCATCGTAAAGCGTATCAATCATGGTCATTGGGCCAGGTAATGCCCACTTAATTGGTTGATTAGTTTGTTGACGTAAAAACTTAGCATCTTCAACAAACACAGGCTTTTGACGAGACACCGCACCTACTACAGACGGCACGCTTGCATCGTAACGGTCACGAATTCGAACTGTTTCGCGCTTCTCAAAATCTACACCATTTAAGTGTTCAATGAACGTGGTCACAAAGTGTTGGCGGGTTTGTTCGCCATCGCTCACAATGTCGATGCCAGCAAGTTGCTGTTCGTGCAACGCTAAACGTAAAGCATCTTTTTTACCTTCGGCTAAGCCTTCATTTTCGAGTTTCCAAGGCGACCAAAGCTTTTCAGGTTCTGCAAGCCAAGATGGTTTAGGTAAGCTGCCAGCAGTTGAAGTCGGTAGTAATTTTTTCATGATCAATGACCTATATGTTAATTAATTAAGAGCGTAATTAGCAGACCACTGCTCAAGAATCGCTTGGTATGGTTTGATAAATTGCTCTTCAACAAACTTCCCTTGCTCAATAGCGAGGCGGCTACGTTCTTCACGGTCATACACAATTCGAGTAAGTGAGTAATCTTGGTTCTTTAAGCTTGGCTGATAAGACTGTCCAGCAACTGAATTTGCGTTGTAAATTTCAGGGCGGTAAATCTTTTGGAACGACTCCATTGTGCTGATGGTGCTGATCAACTCAAGGTTGGTGTAATCACTCAGCAAATCACCAGTAAAATAGAATGCCAAAGGTGCAGCACTGTTTTTAGGCATGAAGTAGCGAACTTTTAAGCCCATTTTTTGGAAATATTCATCAGTGAGTGAATAGTCTTCTTGCTTGTATTCCACACCCAAAACTGGATGTTCGTTTTCAGTACGGTGGTACACTTTAGTGGTTGAAACGCTTAAGCAAATCACTGGCGCTTTTTTAAAGTTGGCTTTATAAGTTTCAGAGTTAATAAAGCTCTTAAACAAATTACCGTGCAATTCACCAAACTTTTCTGGCGTGCTAAAAGTCGACTTGTTTTTGTTGTGGTCTAGCAACAGCACACTAAAGTCATAGTCACGTACATAAGACGAGAAGTTATTACCTACAATACCTTCGATACGTTCATTGGTCTTTTTATCAACAATATTGGTTTTCAATATTTCGATTAAAGGAAGCCCACTGGCACGGTTTTCGGCATCAATATTCATTTCAACTGAAATGATTTCAAGTTCAACGCCATAGCGGTCGCCTTTAGGGTTGTCCCAATGAGCTAAGGCATTGAAACGATTGTCGATCATCTGCAATGTATTGCGCAAATTCTCTTCGCGGCTCATCCCTCTCGCTAAGTTAGCAAAGTTGGTTGTAATACGTGTATTGTCTGCTGGACGATAGTTTTCATCGAAACAAATACTCTTAATCGTAAATGTAAATTCTTTACTCATTGTGATCAGTACCCTAATTTCTGAGATAAAACCTAAATAAAAACTTTTTGCTCTTTTTAAACTTTTCAGCCTTGTCAGATTTGTGCCTTACGGTCTTATCAAAAGTGAATGACTGGAACGCTTCAGAGCATGAATAGATTTATACCGCAATCACAACATGAATAAAAATGATTTAGTCTCAATCAAAACTGAGTAAAATTCATGTTTAGAGTTTAATAAAGAAGTAGAAAGTTAAATTTTTTTCATCTTATAAATTTTTAGACAGCAGAAATTCAATATACGGCGCTCGCAAAGCACCTTAATCATTTTAAATATTTATTATTACTTTCAATAATTTAAATAACATACCTTTAGATGAAATGGCTAGACTTAAAGTAATTTATGTTGAATCTCGCTCATCTCTGCTTTTAGCCATTCTAAAAATATGGTTTTACGTGAATCTTCCTCAAAAGCACTATGAGAAAGTAAAAAATAGGCTGAATTATCTTGCACAACAGGTGAAATTTTTTGCAGTAAGTTCCACTCAAGCTCTTTTTCAATCATATAAATTGAGATGACCGTTGCTCCGAGTCCAGCCAAACACCCTTCTAAACATAGATAAAAATGTTCGAGTTCAACTTTGGCGTAACCTTTTAAATTTTGCTTTAATTCAGTAATGCGGCTAATACTTTTGAAAAAATTTGGCCTAGAGGTCGAGATAAGTACGTCATTGGTTTCCAATGGCTTGGTTGCTTGAACTAGAACGATATATTCATCGGCAATTTTTTCGCTATAGATATGCTCTCCCCAATCAAAGTCATTTCTACGAATTGCGATATCAATATTATCTTTTTCAAAATCGACCACCCCACCTGCTGTGAGTAGTACAACCTCAAAATCATGACCGAGCTTTTTAAATTTTGATAACCGTGGAATGAGCCATTTCATGGAAAGTGTTGGTTCACAGGACAAAACCAGTTGTTTGCTGAGAGTTTTAGGCTGGCTGAGTTGTATGAGACATTCATCGAGTTGACCAAATACCTGATGACAACAACTCAATAAAATTTCGCCCTGCTCAGTCATCACAAGGGTTTTATTTTTTCGGTCGAATAAAGCCGTATTTAAAGCTTCTTCCAAATTATGAATTTGCTTACTGACCGCACTTTGCGTCACAAATAATTTTTTTGCAGCTAAAGTGACACTGCCATACTTCGCCACAAAGTAGAAAAATTTTAGTGAATTCAGCGATATTCTTTCGATCATTCCAAAAACTCATAGATATGTAGTCGTTTTTATCGATTTTTATTTTTAGGTTTCTGTTCAAAATAAAAATCATCTTGATTAAAACCCATTTTAGATGATGAAAAACATATTGAATATCGATATCTATCTTCACAGCCATATAGATATAACTTCTTATTCACAAAAAATAGCTGCATTGAGTAGTACTTTCGCCCTCTTATATACATTCCAAAAAGTACAGATTAGCTCACTGGTTTTTAGTGAAGGTACAAGATAATGGCAGAGTTTATTGCGGTTATTCTCATTACGATTTTGGCAGTGGTTAGCCCCGGTGCTGACTTTGCGATTGTGACCAAAAACAGTTATCTATACGGCAGAAAAATAGGTGTGCTCACTTCACTGGGAATATCGCTTGGCGTGTTGGTGCATGTGACCTACACATTAATTGCCGTTGCCTTTGTGATGACTTATACGCCGCAAATTTTGAATATTGTTAAGTACATTGGTGCGCTTTATTTGATTTATATTGGCTATAAAACCTTTACACAAAAGCCTGTTTTAGACACTGCGGCCTTAACCACTATAGGTACTTTGCAAGCCATAAAGTACGGCTTTTTTACCAATGCCCTCAACCCTAAAACCACACTATTTGTGATTAGCACCTATACGCAAATTGTGAGTTTAACTACGCCTAAATCGATCCTTTTGGCTTATGGCTTTTTTATGTCATTTGCCCATTTCGTATGGTTTTCACTGGTGGCTGTGCTGTTTTCATCCATGCTGTTGAGACAGAAAATGTTAGCCAAGCAAGTGCAAATTAATAAAGTGATTGGCTCAATTTTATGTGTATTAGGTGTGATTCTGCTTTTTGCTAAGTTTCAATAATAAAAAGCTTTCTAAGACTCTATGCTTATGAAATTACTTAAAAGTACCCACCCTTTAATGTAGTGAATACTTTTATTATTTTTAAGCTTAAAACATTCATGCCTTCCCTACTTTTTACTATTTAAAATTCCTAAGCCATACATCGGCCACTTCGTACTCGCTTTAATATTATTAATCAGCATCGCCACCAAAACTAACGACACTGCGCCGACTAAAACAGGGAAAATTAAGAAGCTCCACTGGTAATGTATGCTACTCGCGGTAAGCAAAATAACTAAAGGATTAGCCCCAGCAGGTGGATGAACACACTTAAAAATCTGCATGAGTGCAATAGCACAACCCACTGATAAAGCAATTGTAAAAATAGAAACACCGACAAATTTTAGAAAAAACAAACCCACAAAAGCTGAAATAAGATGCCCAAATATAATATTTCTCGGCTGTGCCAAAGGTGACTGAGACACGGTATAGAGCAATACGCAGGTCGCACCAAACGGCGCCATGATAAAGATATTATGTGTGAGCTTACTCAACCACAGAAGTATAAAAATACTCACTGTACCTCCAACAAGGCTTCTTAAAATATCAACTTTATTGGGTGAAGGAGCCAGTTTTTCTTTGCCATAAAAGATCGATAACATGGTTTTTTCCTCAAACAAAAATTTGCTTTTTAAAAAGCATATAGATAAAATTTCAAATAGTACAGATCTGTACTATTTTATTTTTTGGAAAAGACACATGTCAAAATCTGCCTTAAAAATATTAGATACAGCCGAGAAGTTATTTAATGAAAATAGTTTTGTCGGGGTTGGCGTTGACTTGATTCGCGATGAATCTGGCTGCTCTAAAACCACTATGTACACGTACTATAAAAATAAAAATCAACTGGTTAAGTCTGTACTCGTTGCACGTGATGAAAGGTTTAAGCAAAGCCTTCTAGGTTATGTAGGAGATGCAACGGGCTTAGAAGCCATCAATAAAATTCTGGATTGGCACACCAATTGGTTTAGACAAGATTTTTTTAAAGGCTGTTTATTTGTAAGAGCAGTCGCTGAATCTAACCAAGATGATCAAGACATTATTTCTATTTCTAAAGCCCATAAACAATGGATTAAAGT
>JAITLV010000287.1 GCA_031277685.1 Sphingobacterium sp.
AAATATAAATTCAACAGCACAAGAGAAGAAATTTTAGAACGTGCCGTTGCGGCTGTAAAACATGCCAAATCCTATGTGGAAGATGTCGAGTTTTATGCAGAAGATGCTGGTCGCGCAGATTTGGAATTTCTCGCTAAAATGGTTGAATCAGTGATTGCTGCTGGCGCTACGGTAGTCAACATCCCTGATACAAACGGTTATTGTTTACCAGATCAATATGGTTCAAAAATCAAATACCTCAAGGAGAATGTACGCAATATCGATCAGGCCATTATTTCGGCACATTGTCACAATGACTTGGGACTTGCAACAGCAAATTCCATTGCTGCAATACAAAATGGTGCCCGTCAGGTAGAATGTACCATCAACGGTATAGGTGAACGTGCTGGGAACACATCACTCGAAGAAGTAGCCATGATCCTTAAAGTACACAACCAGTCGTTTGGAAGCTTAACATCAAACATCGATAGCCGCATGTTTACCTACTTATCGCGCAAAGTAAGTGAGATGATGAACATGCCTGTGCAACCAAATAAAGCGATCGTAGGGCGCAATGCCTTCGCTCATAGCTCGGGTATTCACCAAGATGGTTTCCTAAAACACCGCGAAAACTATGAGATCATCAGACCAGAAGATGTTGGTTTGGATGAAGCTGATATCATCTTAACTGCACGCTCAGGTAGACATGCCCTCAAACACCATTTGGAGCGTTTAGGCTTCCATCTTGAGAAAGACGATCTAGCAGACTGCTATCAACGCTTTTTGGTATTGGCCGATGCCAAGAAAAATATTTGTGATGATGATCTAAAAAGCCTCATCGGAGAAAAAATATAAAAAACGAAAGGCTGCTGATGCAGCCTTTTTTTATCAACAGCTCATTTTTTAAGAGGATGCCAACAGCCATAGATAAAGGCTATTTTATCATGCCTAGATGGGATCTTCTTTATAAATCAACTAAATTTAAAACAGTATAGGTAGAATCTCTGGTATAACAACGGATATCTGCATTTAATTTACTACCTTAACTAGGCAATCATCTAACAATGAATCTATCAACCTTAAACATCAATTCAGAAGCTACGCTTGACCGCATCAAATCCGTAGTCAACAGAACACCACTACAATATAATCGGCATTTATCCGAAAAATATAGTGCTGAAGTCTATCTCAAAAGAGAAGATTTGCAAGTCGTCCGTTCCTACAAATTACGTGGTGCATACAACAAAATTATTTCCCTGACAGAAGAAGAGAGACAGCGCGGCGTTGTGTGCGCAAGTGCAGGCAACCATGCACAAGGAGTCGCTTTCTCCTGTAATAAACTCGACATCAAAGGTGTAATATTCATGCCTGGCCCCACACCACGTCAAAAAATTTCACAAACCGAAATGTGGGGTAATGGAAATGTTGAAATTATCTTGACCGGAGATACCTTTGATGATTGTCAAAAAGCAGCTTTGGCTTACACAGAAGAGCATGGCATGACTTTTATCCCGCCGTTTGATGATCTCAAAGTTGTAGAAGGGCAAGGCACAGTAGCTGTTGAAGCCTTACAGGATCTCCCCGATATGGACGCCATATTTATCCCCATCGGTGGTGGAGGCCTAGCTGCGGGAGCAAGCTATTACCTGAAAAGTAAAAACAAAGCTATTAAATGCTATGGCGTAGAACCCGAAGGAGCTCCCTCTATGCAAGCGGCCTTGACACATGGTGCGCCGATTGAACTCGAGCATATCAACAAATTTGTCGACGGGGCCGCTGTTAAAAAAATTGGTGCAACCACCTTCGAGATTGCCAAACAGTTGTTGGATGATACACGCTCCATTCCTGAAGGAAAGATCTGTACCTGTATTTTAGAACTGTACAATAAAGATGCAATCGTTGTCGAGCCCGCAGGTGCCCTCTCTGTGGCAGCCTTAGAGTTCCACAAAGATGAAATTAAAGGCAAGAAAGTCGTATGTATTATATCCGGCGGAAACAACGATATTGACCGTATGAGTGAAATCAAAGAATTGTCTTTACTTTACGAAGGGTACAAACATTATTTTATCGTCCGTTTCCCGCAACGCCCTGGTGCACTAAAACTTTTTGTATCCGAAGTACTGGGACCTAAAGACGATATCACACGCTTTGAATTCATTAAAAAAACGGAACGCGAAAGAGGCCCAGCATTGGTTGGCATCGAACTCAACAAACCGGAGGATTACGAGACATTGATCGAACGCATGAAAGAATATAAGTTTGATGTCATTGAAATCAACAAAGACCAGACACTATTTGAATATCTTGTATAAATAATAGATAAACGGAAAATGCCAGTGATTCATATCCTGGCTTTTCTCGTTTATATAACCAAAATATCCCGCCCAAAGTATTCAAAAAAAACTAACAATTCCATAATTTAAAAATCTTATATTTAAGTGTTTAATCAAAAATAAGTCGATATGAGAGTACTAATTTTAACGATTTTGACTTTAATCGGTCAACTTAGCTTTGCACAGACAGACAAAAGCAAACGCCCAAGCCCCCCAGACAGCACCAAAGTCACCACAACCGACGGCGTGACAATCGACATCAATTATAGCCGTCCATCACTCAAAGGCCGCAAACTAGGTGTTGACATCGCTCCCATCGGGATCGTATGGCGGACCGGGGCGAATGAAGCGACAACCATCGAATTTAATAAAGATGTGTTGATTGAAGGCAAAAAACTTGCGGCGGGAAAATATGGTCTTTACAGTATTCCCGGAGAGCACGAAACAACTGTTATGTTCAACAAAGTCTGGAATCAATGGGGAACAAAATATGATGCGAACGAAGATGCCTTACGTATTTCCGTAAGCAATGGAACCAGTAGTAACGCACAAGAACAGTTTAAGATAAACGCAACGCCAGAAGGAACGGTGTCTTTGGAATGGGGAGACTATGTCATTCCGTTCAAAGTTAAAGCGAGTAACTAGTCTAGCCTGTTCAACTGATCCATTTCACAATAGGATACCGGTCACATATAGGCTAGTATCCTATTTTAGTCTATTTGAAAATTTTTTATAATCAATCTGTAGTAGCTTTTTCAGTTTTATTCAACCCATATTTCGTCATAAAAGCATTATACTCCTCCTCCTCCTGATTCATTTTATCATACCAGTTCTTTTTTAGGATAAGTGTGGTAATCCCCAATATCAAGATCGTTGTGAGTAAGCCTTGCCCCTGCTGGATTACAATATACATCGGAACCAGGGTCAGACAGCATTGCCACACCATACCAACGGCCACATTAAACATATCCCGTTTAAAATGGTCATTCTTCTTTAGATCTGGATACTTTTCTAACGCTTGTTGATGAATAGGCTGCCAAAATCCCCAAGGACGTACACGCACATAAAAATCAACAAGCACATCATCTTCGGTAGGTTTGGACAACCAGGTTCCCATCAAACAACCCAATAGCGATAGTACGAACAAAAAAGGGAAGAAATATAAAGGAAGTGTATCCGGAAAGAACTGCGGAAGTATAATTGCACCAAATATTCCGGTCAACATGCCCCAAAAAAATCCCGCGCCATTAAACCGCCACCAATGCCATTTCAACACATTCGCAGCAATATAGCCACCATATAGTGCCGAAACAATCCATTGCAAAACCGAATTGATATTCTGCACATATAGACCGATAATCGTACTACAAACGACCACAGCAATGGAAACAACATAACTTAAACGAATCTGTTTTTTGGACGAAGCAGAACGATACATAAACTTCAGCAGGACATCATTCACCAAATACGCTTGAGCTGCATTGACTGTTGATGCAAAAGAAGACATGAAGGCTGCCAACAATCCCGCCAGCAATAATCCCGTTAACCCAACTTGTCCAAAGCGGCTGATCGCTTTGGGTAAGATGATTTCAAAATCCATCTGATCACCCATCTGGGCAAACTCATCCCGAAAAAAAACTAGCGCCAAGACCGTGAAGCCCATAATCATCAAATACCGTGGGATAAGCAGAATAACAGATACCGATCCGCTCATTAAGGCAGCTTCTTTCGGAGACCTACAGGCCAATATTTTCTGCATATCATAGTTGGCTGCAGGACCCGCCATACTCATAAATATCCCTTTAAAAAGCATCATCATCACAAAGATGGTGAAAAGATTATATTGATCAGCAGCAATCCGATCCATAATGGAGGGGAGCAATGTACTCCAGTCCAAATCCAAATGCCAACCAAAGAAAGGTGAATCCCAGCCTACAGGCGTGTTTGCGGCCAATAATTCTGGGCTAACCTGCTGCATCGCAATAACAGCAATAGCTATCCCCGAAATGATCATAATAGCAAATTTGACCATATCTGCCCACACAATACTATGCATACCACCGAGCATGACATAAAAAGTTGTTATGCCCGTAAAAAAAATACCATATAATTGCGGAGCCATAGCGGGATCTATCGTCAATGGAATAAAACGGGATACCTCTTCCCATGGAAAAAAAACTTCCATGAATTTACCAATGCCAATAAAACCATAACACAAGAAGCCCAGTACAGCAACAATTGCATATAGAATAACAATCGTATAAGCCCCATCGGCGCCCCGACCGTGACCAAAACGTGTACGAATCCACTCCGCGCCCGTCAAGACATTTGACCGTCGCAACCAAACCGATAAATAGACCATTAAGAAAATCTGATTGAAAACCGGCCAAAGCCAAGGTATCCACATGCTCTTTAAGCCATATACAAAAGCAAGGTACACCATCCACATGGTTCCGGAAATATCGAACATGCCCGATGCGTCAGAAATGCCAAGCATATAATAAGGGAGCGATTTTCCCCCTAAAAAATAAGCGTCAAGATTCTTGGCTGCCCGTTTTTTTAGGATCAAACCGATGACAATCATCGCTAACAGATAACTGACGATGATAATGATATCTATTACGGAAATTTCCATGAATATGCTGTTCGTGGTCATCCGCAATCTACAATTATATTTCTATTTCTCCAATTGATCAATCACCACCGAAACTGGGTAGTGATCCGATATCCCCTCAAGTTCAGGACCGTTATGTACCTCTACCCGTCGAACGAAAGGTGACAAAGCCTCAGACAATAGGATATAATCAAGTCGTTCCGATACATCCGCTAGTCGTCCGTCCCCCCAATTCCAGCCATAAAGCGTGGCGGTTGGAAAACTGACCCGCTTATTTTCCGGGAACACAGTGCGCCCAATGCAATCGTCAAAACCAGCAGCAATAAAAGTCGACAGCACACTATAATCGAACCGCTGTCCAAGCATATTGCCATATTCTGGATGTTCCTGATCCCAATTCAGCAGATTGTTCCGCAAAGCCTTCTTGTTTTCCAACCAAATGGCATCCATCGGTGAATAGGCATTGAGATCGCCCAGAATAATACAGTTATCCAAATGGTTATTCTTTATATACTCCACAATTTGTTTTGCTTCTCCTGTACGATACTTCCAAGAAAACGGGCTCAAATGTGTGACAATAAAATCCACGTTTTTGATCTTAACATGTAGCATCCCATGCCAGAACCCATCCACCTGTGCTTTGATCAGCGTAATCGGATACCGGGATGAGATCCCGACCGGATATCCTTTTTCCTTTAATAAGATAGCATATCTATGCCCATAAACCTTCGCTAGTTCCTTCAGGTCTTTAGTATTAAAATCAACCAGCTCCTGTAGCGCCACGATATCTGGTTGTTCTTTGCGTATCCAATCACTAAATTTATCCTTGCGTGTCGCTTGATGTTCAAATCCATTCCAGATATTATAGGAGATAATTTTCAAGGTCTCCGATACTTGAGCCTGCACAGAAAATGCCGAACTGAAAAGACTGATCAAAGCGAGAATTTTAATACAAACATTCTTTAACATAGCATTCGGTTGTACATTACACATTTTGTTATTCATCCACTTCATCGCGCTTTTACCATTGCTTCAAGTGTGCTAAGCACATTATTTTCGGCATACAACTTACGATCATTTACTGTGCCCCCCGTATACCTTGTATCCAACCCCGCCCCGACTTTTATTATTTATATAGCGCATATTATGATCAATCAGATTGATCACCTTGCGCAATGATTCTGCAGAGCGAAGTCCGTCTGCCGATGTATTCAGGCAATAATCCAACAATTTCGTCACAGAAGAAACCGCAACATGTGTCCGTGTATCACTGGAGGCGTAATAAATATACACAGTACCATCCACATCCATGATCCAGCCATTTGAAAAAAGCACATTGGAAACATCCCCTACCCTTTCCTCACCCTCAGGAGCCAATAGATAGCCCGCAGGTTCTGCAATTAATTCACTTGGATCCGCTAAGCTCGTGAGATAAAGGTATAATACATAACGTAGGCCCGCAGCAGTACCCCTGACTCCGTGTGCGAGATGCAGCCATCCCTTCTCCGTCTTTAGCGGCGCCGGTCCCTCTCCATTTTTAAGTTCCTTGATCGTATGATAAAAACGTTTATTGATAATCTTTTCCTCCTGGATAACAGCTTTGGTGATATCCTCCACCAAGGCCCATCCGATACCACCACCACTTTTTGCCAGAAT
The DNA here is from genome assembly GCA_031277685.1 of Sphingobacterium sp. GTDB lineage: Bacteria > Bacteroidota > Bacteroidia > Sphingobacteriales > Sphingobacteriaceae > Sphingobacterium. The sequence goes on from JAITLV010000287.1 coordinate 6,583, forward strand.
AAAATCGTCCTGAGGCCGTGTGTAAAACGCATATTTTCCTTGCACAAACTCAGGATGCAGTACCACATTGCGTTGCTGACTTCCAGCTTCTGCATTAGGTAGGCGCTCCCAATGTATCAGATCTTTTGACCGAATGATCCCCGCAGAAGCAACAGCACTGGAAAGATCACCAGGCACTGCATCAGATGCACGGCGTTCACTGCAGAAAATTCCATAGACCCAGCCATCTTCATGTGCTGTAAGCCGAAGATCATAGACATTGGTTTCATCTGCTTCAGAGTCTGGCAGTAAAACAGGGTGGTCCCAAAAACGAAATCGGTCAATACCATTATCACTTTCGGCAATAGCAAAGAAAGATTTTCGGTCTACTCCCTCCACCCGAACGAACAGTAGATACTTTCCTTTCCAAAAGAGTGCGCCCGCATTCATGGTTGAATTGAATGCAATTCGCTCCAAAAAATGAGGATTTGTCAATGGATTGAAATCGTAACGCCAAGTAAGCGGAATATGTTCTTTGGTGATAACAGGGTTAAAATAACGTGTGACAATTTTTCCCGGACTGGATATTCCAACGTTTGCTTTTTCTAATAATAAACGTTGTGTTTCAATAATATTGGCTTGTTGGCGCTCAAAGGATTCGGACATAAAATTACGTAAGTTCAAAAAAGTTATTTATAAATTCGTTGGATAGAGTGACATACGTGTTACCCTGTGAAATGCAGTGCCGCTGCCTGTAGCGATCTCAAGATCGAATATCACTTCCTTGGTTTTCGGATCAATCTCCACAACACGTCCGCCCGAACCAATAGAAGTTGCTACCCCCATACCGGGACAAAATAAAACATGTCCTGTTTGACCCAAATATTGTACCCCAGATATGGCCTGTGAAAAACCTTGAGCCCCCCGATCCTTCCCATAAGACCATACTTGCTGCACTGTTCTATTGGCCATGTCAATTTTATATTCCACGACCCGGCTATAACTAACCACCCCAGGAGCGAAATTTGATACCCATTGCCGATTATACCCATTGTCAAAAACCAAAATACGATCCTTAGCGAGAGCTACCGGTGTGTGTGGTCCCCAGGGCCAATCAAAGCCAGCAATTGCAGCATCCCCGTTGATCACTGCCGGATCTGTAATTGCTGTACCATCTTCGGCAATAGGCTTTAACAACAACGATTGATATTTGGTGCCCCAATTTTTATGCGGCGATATAATCCATTGCGTCATTCCCGAATGATTGAAGCTGAAAATTCCCTGATAACGTGCCGTAGCCAATAAATCTTCGCCAATTTCTGTAATCGAATTGTTATGCGCCCAGTTATTTGGGCTCTGCGAAAAGGCCGGCGGTGTAATACCATCAGGCTTAACATAACGCGCCGTATCTAGCTGCTTGGCGAGATCCCATTCGTTAACCAAAACGCCTGTTTGCGGATTCAATTCGATGATAAAATCGTTAATACGAGGCTCCCCATTGTTTAAACGGGCCGCAACTTTGGTTACATTGATCAAGAAATTACCATTGGCCGCTTCACTAATTTCATGGTGAAATCCGTATCCCAGTTTGGCGAGATCCCATTGATTGACCAAGTTTCCAAATAGATCCATTTCTACGACACGCTGCTGCGACTGATCACCAGAAATAAAAGTTCCTTTTTTTGTTCGCTTAAGACCTATCGATCCGGCAAACTTCTGCAAATCAGGTGATTTTTTCAACAACAGCAACCAACGCAATTCCCCCTCGTTATCAATCATATAAGGTAAAGAAGTATCTAACTCACTCTGACCGGGATAACTCACCAAATTGATTCCAGGTTCCATTTTCTCTGTTTGGCCCTTGACAATCTTCCACTTGGGGAAGTCTTGTACGGTCACTGCCTGCGTACGGATATGAATAGTTGTGCTCCCGCGTTCTTTGCCTTCAAAATCTGTAAAAGCAAGATCGACTACATTATTATAATCTGCATACAAGCCTAATATGGGCACACTTTGACGTGGTGTTTCATCACTGCACAGATGCGTGATCGTACCTACTTGACCATGCTTGCCGCGCACAGTAACACGAACGCGTCCATAAGTCGGCAGCTCAACATTCACTAATGCTACCAATGGATTGTAACCTGAAGGATCAATCTTTATTCCTTCGACCATGAAATCGAGTGAAGTTCCTTTTGTGGGCACGATCAACTCCGAACCATCACTGAATTTCAGGTTAGTGACCCACCGATCTAGGTTAGGCGTCACCTCTACAACATCCGGAACAGGAATATTTACGGTTCCTTTCTCAAAGTTGAAGACATACTCCTGTGAATTCTGCTTGACATCAAGCAACAATTCTCCGACATCGATCTTCGATGTTAACGCCAACTTGGAGGACAATTGATTTGCAGTTTCCCGATCTTTCTTACAGGAAAACAACAACAGCACTAGGCATACCCCCGGTAAAATCGAAGTGGTGAAAAATCTGCACATTCGTTGTACTGCAATCATACGACTATTGTTTAAAAGAATTTTTTAAAAAGTATTCCGGCAGAGGCATCTACTCCTCTACCGGAAAAACTAATACTCAACTGTGGAATCGAGAATAAATTTTTATTTGTGGGTCAACCTGCCGGAACCAATGTAATGACCTACCTCCACAATGGATTTTGCTGAATCTTTGTATTGGTATTGATTTCACTTTCAGGTAATGGGAGGTAATAATGTTTGGCTTGAAAATTTTCGGCACCTTGTTTTTTATTATCCACAAAGATTTTTTTCATGTCAGCATACTGATACCAGCGTTTTAAATCAAAGAAACGATGTCCCTCGAAGAAAAATTCCAGTTCGTTCTGATGAATAATTTCTTTCATCAATTCATCGGCATTAGCCCAAGTTTTGTTGGCTAACCCCGCGCGATCCCGAACTCGTTTCAAACTAGCGGCAGCTCCGGCAGTGTTACCATTCTTAGCACATGCCTCTGCATGCAGTAGCAATACTTCAGCAAAGCGCAACAAACGGAAGTTATTATTAGTATTTGCAGCATCATACATACTGTTTGCACCGCTTACATTTCTAAAGAAGTTAGTGTATTTCTTAATCAAAAAACGCCCTTCTTTACCATTAATAGTTGGATAGACAAGTCCAGGGTTTACGGAAATTTTAGCTAAGGATTCTGTCCACAATTTATCGAAAGAAAGATTACCATACCAAGCTCCATCGGTCAGACCAGTTTCATAGTCTGAATATTTCCAGTAAAAACTCGTATACATACGTTTATCAAAACGGGTATCCGATCCTGTTGGACGCTCTTCCGAAATAAAGTCACGAACCACAGAGATACCTGGCACTAATTTAAACCAAGCACCCGTACCAGCAGGGCCAGCAAAATTGGGGATAATAAATCCTTGGCGACTATTGGGTTCCTCTGATCCCCAGATACCATCCGAACCATATTTACCATCGTATACTAGTTCCCACACAGACTCCTTGTTTAATTTCGTATTGTCCTTGAAATTATCTTCAAAGTTTTCGACCAAATCATAATTATATGGTGCGGTTAAGAGCGCCTTTAACTCTGTTTCAGCTTCTGCATATTGTTTGGTATATACCAAGGATTTTCCTAAAAAAGCGATTGCAGCCCCTTTAGTAACGCGTCCTGCCTCTGCTGCGGGTCGTGTAACAGGTAAATTCTCTTTTGCAGCCTTGAAATCTGCGATCACCTGTTTCCAGATATCTGCTTCTGGTGTTGAGGGCTTGTTTTCTGGATCAACATCTGCAGGAATCAACAACAGTGGTACGTCTCCATAATTGGAAGCAAGTAAGAAGTAATATACTCCCCGTAAAAAACTTGCCTCAGAAATCAGTTCCTTCTTTTTATTTTCATCCATCGGAACTTTTCCGATATTGTAAAGAAGCACATTAGCCCGATTGATTCCACTATATAAACTTCCAAAATCACTTTCAGCTGTTCCTGGTGTATTGAGAAAGGTAACATATTCCCAAGTATGTCTTTCTTCACCAACCAAAAACCACACATCATCTGCACGGTTCATCGTCTGATAACCTGTGTAAGCACCATAATAACCGTACATTTGTCCACGAATAGGTGAATAGACTGTAGCCATTGCAGCTTGTGCCTCGCCTTCATTTGACCAAAAAATCTCCGACACCGGCTTATTGGGATTGATGCGGTCGAGAAAATCCTTGCTACAGCTCCCCATTAACAAAAGAACTGCTGCGGCCGCTGTATATTTTTTAATTGAAATCTTCATTTTTGTCATTTTAAATTTTAATTGTAAAAACCCCTACAATCCATTAGAAATTTGCCTGTAAACCAAACATAATCGTGCGTGCTAGCGGATATCGTCCATGATCTGTACCTGCTGTCATTACACCCGTTTGACCGACCCCGTTATCGTTATTGCTAGGGCCTAAATCAGGACTATAACCTTTGTATTTCGTTACAGTAAACAGGTTGTCAGCGGCCAAATAGATCCGTGCGTTTTTCAAAGTCACCTTATTCAACCAAGTGTTGGGTAGCGTATAACCCAATTCTATTGTTTTTAAACGGAAGAACGCACCACTCTCCAACCAACGGTCACTTACCCGACGTCCGTTGCTATTTGGATCTGTTCGAGTATAACGTGGGATCTCAGTATTGGTATTTGTTGGTGTCCAAGAATTTAAAAGATCAATAGAATAATTATTTATATCACCGGTAGTCTCCATCCGAGCACGGGTGTAATTATAAATTTTATTACCATACATACCATCAAAGAAGAAGGCAAAATCGACGCCTTTATAATCCAATCCACCACGAATACCGTAAGCTAGCGAAGGAAAAGGACTCCCCATATATTGACGATCGTTATTGTCAATTTGTCCGTCCCCATTGTAATCTATAAACTTAATATCCCCTGCTTTCGCTGTCGGTTGGATTACAGTGCCTTTTGCCGATTTATAGGCCTGTACTTCGGCATCTGACTGGAACAACCCATCCGTTTGGATCAACCAAAAACCACCTATCGGATAGCCAACTTTAGCCCAGCTGATTACACCTTCACCTTGCGGATTATAACCACCAAACTCTTGCGTATTTCCCACCGTAATCGCATTCATTTTATTCTTAACGGCAGAAGCATTCACTCCAATATTATAATTTACTTCGCCAATGGCATCGCGATAACTCGCCAAAAACTCAAATCCTTTATTTTGAATGGTACCTGCATTCATTACAGGCGAACCTGATTTCCCAGCAGAAGGAGGTTGGTTGATCGACAACAAAATATCTTTTGTATTTCGTACGTAATAATCTGCACTAATACGCAGCTTACTTTCCAAGAAGGCAAGATCTACACCAATATTGCTCGTCTCGGTCTCTTCCCAGGTTAAATTAGATGGTGAAACCCAACTCGTTCCAGGAATTGCCCCTTGCCACCATGCTCCGCCTTGGATATAATTAATTCCGTATCGAGTAACGTTTTGGGTCGTATAATTGGCAATTTCTTGATTACCCAAACGACCGTATGATGCACGTATCTTCAGTTCATTGACTGTATTTTTCGCCTTTTCAAAAAAGCCTTCATTCATCACATTCCAGCCTAATGCAATAGAAGGGAATACCCCGTAACGATGTCCATTGCCAAACTTTGAAGATCCATCTCGACGTACCGTTGCCGTAAACAAATATCGATTGTCATAGCTATACATTGCGCGGCCGAATTGTGATATCATGGCTGCTTCCTGCAGGCTACCTGAAGTCGATTGTTCCGACGGTGAAGCTGCATCAATAGCATCCGTTCCTGGTGGAATATCAAGTCTTTTGGCTCCAAACCCTCTATTGGAATTTTCTTGCGAAGAGTAGCCCGCTAATAAGGAAATTGTATGCTTATCAAAGGTATTGTCATAATGCAAGGTATTCTCGATCAACCACTGATTATTGAAAAAAGCACTTTCATTGAGCGAAGATTGCAATACTGCAGTACCGTCGGGACGGCGGTCAGCTTTATTATAATTTCTTCCTGTAGTTCGGTTAATCCCAACATTTAATCGGTATTTCAACCCTTTAATAAATAAATCTGCTTCCGCATATCCATTCAACATAATGTCTGTTTGGTAGACATGGTTGTTATTCAAGTTCAAATTACCTACAGGGTTATCCAAATTTTTCATCCACGGAGCCCAAGTAGAGTATCCCCCAACAACATTTTCGTCATAGATTGGTAACAGTGGGTTTTGACGTAGGATATCCGTAATAACCAAATTGGCGTATTTCCGGTCACCTGATTTAACTAAGAAGGTATTTCCGACACGAACATGGTCGTTGAAAAAATTAAAGGTATTTTTGCTGCGTACATTGAACGATTCATACCCCGTTGTTTTCAAGATACCTTTCTGATTCAGATAACCAGCCGACACGCTATAAGTAGATTTTTCTCCACCTCCAGCAATGTCCAAATTGATCTTATTGACTGGAGCTGTTTCAAATACCTCATCTTGCCAGTTGGTATTTGCATTAAAACTTTCCGCTTGAGGTGGTAGCTCTTTCTGATTCCGCATAAATTCTTTCCATTGCGGTCCATCCATCAAGCCCATTTTTTTAGGAAGACTTTGCACCCCAGTATAGGCATTTAAACTCAAAGTGGCTGGACTTGCCCTTTTACCACCTTTCGTTGTAATAATCACCACTCCATTAGCAGCACGAGAACCATAAATAGCTGCTGCTGACGCATCTTTCAACACCTCCAATGAAGCAATATCATTTGGATCCACCGTATTGATATCACCAAATACACCATCGATTACATATAGCGGATTTGTGCTGCCCATTGAGCCTATACCCCGTATATTGATGTTCATTCCTGCACCTGGAGACCCGCCGGCATTTGAAACACTAACCCCCGCAACACGCCCCTGCAAAGCACCCGCAGCACTTTTTGCTAAATTGGATTGTAGATCTTTTCCGGTTACGGATGCAACCGCACCGGTCAAATCACTTTTCTTCACCGTACCATATCCAATCACAACGACTTCATCCAATTCTGTGCCCGATTGAAGCACAATACTATAAGTCGATGCATCATTGACAAGAACTTCCTGTTCTTTCATCCCTACATAGGTAATCTTTAGGGTTTTTCCTTTCTCAACATCAAGCGTAAACGAACCATCAGCATCCGTTTTCGTACCGCCGGCACCGCCTTTGATGTTCACCGTAGCTCCAGCTACTGGTTTATTATCTGCATCAAGTACTTTCCCCCGTACCTTTTGGGATTGCTGCGCCCAAGCAAACGTTCCATAGGCGGAAAGCAGGAATAGTAAAGCAGTTTTTCTCATATTTTGTCTGTATTTAAGGTTTACAATAAATAGATAGATTGTATATAATATGTTGCTACGTAATTGGTATGCTACTATTGGTTTATCTGACGAAATTAGAGAAAAGGAGAGGTCACGAATAGCAGGATCAAGTCATTTATATTGCACTTTTAGCTCATATTTCTGATTCTCGAAACAATAAAAGATAAACACAAACGATTGCGTAACATGAAAACTAAACCTAGAAATCTGAAATTAAGCTTGTCAAGAAAAGAACAAAAACTACTTGTAGTACAACTTATTACAAAAAAAACACAACCAGATTATTGAACTTTTGACTCACTATCATTGAAGTATGAAGCAAATTGACACGCGATATTGAGGGGAAATTGCCGTGAATAAAAATAAACAACTAGCTTGGTGCTAAGATTGTTATTAAAAAAGTGAATAGAATTAACTACCCGAAAACCATCTGATCAGAAAAAGGGACATAAATTGGAACGATTGCGAGATAACTATATAATCATTTGCTGTTTCCGTAGGCCATTACGATATTCTACTGGAGTTATCCCCTTTTTCTTCTTGAATACACGGTAGAAATAAGAAACACTATTAAAACCACACTGCTCGACGATATCAGCAATCGGAGTTTCTTCTTTTAGCAGCCGAACAGCCATATTGATACGAAAGTCAAGGAGATAATCTGTAAAGTTCATGGTTGTGGTGGATTTTAAGAAACGGGAGAAGGTTGATTTACTCATATTCATAATAGCGGCGACCATAGGGAGGCTCAGTTCTTTATTGACATTGGCAACTACGTATTCCTGCAACCGCCCCATAAGCAGTTCGCTATTGCTCAATACTGTATTTGTTGCTGTAGATAACACCCGGATGTCTTCCCCTTTGGATAGTTCATAGAGTAAGACTAATAGTTTCATCACCGAATAAAAGCCATCCCGCTCCAATGTCAATATACGCAGTAAAGGCAATACGCGATCTACCGTATCCTTTCCAAACACAACACCTCGGGACGCTTTTGATAAAAGCTGCTGTATACTGGCAAACTGCTTTTTATCTAAATATTGCTCAATAAGCGAAGGGTGAAACTGTATCGTGATTTCATGAATATCATTGGACTCACATTCACCATCCTTCCAGGCATGTTCGAGCTCAGGACTCGCAATCAGTACCAAGTCCTGTTCACCGATCGTTTCCACAGAGTTTCCGATGATACGTTGAGCCCCTTTGGCACCCTCCACATAATTAAGCTCATATTCAGGATGAATGTGAACCGGAAAAGTAAAAGAAGATTTTCGTCGATCAAAGACCACAAAACAGTCGTCAGATGACAATGGCGATTTTTCTCGAAATATATCAGGTCTCATAATTAGATCTCTTTCCCTTGGTAAATTACCCAAACTTAACTAAAATTGCACGCTTAATCAATTTATATTTCCAGACAAATTATCGCTGAATTTAGCCACAGGAAAATTGCCTACAGTGGTAGTTGCTGTGCAAATCTTTCCGTAGATTAAGACCACTAGCCTTTTATAGCTTATCTCGTCTTTTCCCAGTGGCTGATCAATAGCAAAGATTTACTAATCCCTAATTCCCGACGAAGTGGCCCCGATGAAAGACGTTCATAAAAATGCCCCCAGAAAGTGTCTAACTTTTTGGGGGCACTGCAAATTTTGGCTTTTTTTCCGTTGAATAGAATGAGTTGCTATTGTTTATGGGCTCTTTTTAACATAGCGATAGGCCAATTAATTTTTCAAATATTTTTCTAAAAACTGGTCCTGTTCCCATAGGAGATGGAAGATATTCTCCTTAGCAACATAGCCATGCGCTTCACGTGGCAAAATAACCATACGCACGGGCGCCCCCAGATTCTTTAAAGCTTGAAAATAACGTTCTGTCTGCAAAGTAAATGTTCCCGGATTATTATCTGCCCCACCATGGACGAGCAATAATGGGGTCTTCATACGATCAGCACTTACAAATGGAGACATCGTCATATAGAGCTTTGGATCATCCCAAAAATTACGTTGTTCACTCTGAAAACCAAAAGGTGTCAACGTTCGGTTGTAGGCACCGGAGCGGGCAATTCCTGCAGCAAATAATTTTGAATTGGACAACAGGTGTGCCGTCATAAAAGCCCCATACGAATGTCCGCCGACTGCAACCTTCTTACGGTCAATATACCCCAGTTTGTCCACGGCATTGATAGCAGCTTCGGCATTGGCAACCAACTGCTCAATAAAGCTGTCATTTGGTTCCTTTTTCCCTTCACCCACGATCGGAAATGCCGCATTGTCCAAAACAGCATAGCCTTTTGAAACCCAATATATAAAAGAACCATAGCTTGGGAATGTAAACTCTTTCGGATTCGCTGTACTTTGACCAGCCGTATTTTTGTCTTTATATTCCCGTGGATAAGCCCACATCAAAAAGGGTAATTTTTCTTTTTTGTCAAAATCATAGCCTGCAGGAAGATATAAAGTGCCCGAAAGTTCAACACCATCCTTACGTTTATAGTTCAGGATTTCTTTATGAACCTTTTCAAGCGATTTGAATGGATTTTCCAATGTTGTCAATGCAACCTGTTTGCCTGATTTCATATTTTTTTGGTAATAGTTCGGATATACCGATGCTGATTGGAGCGATATCAACAATTCACCAGTTTTTGGATTTATTATCTGGCTAATACGTTCTTGCATCTCAGATGCCGCAGCCGTGTAAAGGCGTTTTTTCTTTAGATTACGTAGATCCAATTCTTCGATAAAAGGATATTCCCCTTCTTTGGTAAATCCCTTCCCAATAAATAAGACTTTATCCTTATCTATATACATGCTATAGGTTCCAAGCGCATTTTTTGCCTGGTATACTGTACCCGGATCATTATAGACATCCTGACTATTCCGATCGTGTAACAGTTTCGATTCACCTGTAGTAGGATTAACGACAAAAGTCTTCGCATTACGTGTGTCATACCATTGCGAATGAACCAATGCATACTTATCGTTGCCCCAGACAACTCCAGCATAGCGATCTTTGGTTTTAAAAATCTGTTTTCCATCCCCCGTATAAGGATAATCCAATGTATAAAGAGCATCGCGAAATTCGGCCGGTTTATTTGCATCACCTCCGTCCAGCGCCTCTACATAGGCCAAAGTTGCCGGTTGGTCATCCCGCCATTGTAAAGACCGTCTCCCCGGGCGCGTAGACGAAAATCCCTTGGGCATGACCTCTGTTAAAGGCACTTCGTTCACCAAAGCAATCTCTTTTCCCGATAGATCATAGATCCGCGTCTGTTGTGGAAAACGTGAAGCTGGCACGACATAAGAATAGGGTTTCGTTATTGTCGTCACCATGACATAACTACCATTTGGCGAGAAGGCAACTCCTGTATAGATATCCTTATCCTTGAATTTGGAAATCGTTCCGTCTAGATCCACAAACTGTAGATTGGACTGCACCAATGTTTCAAAGTTTTGTTCATCCTGCGGATTCTTCAATAAGTCTTGGTAAGTTCTTAATTGTGATACTTTACCGTCACTAATTGACACAACCGGTCCAGTCGGTAAATCTTTAGAAGGATCCAACAGAGCATTTTTTTCTTTTGGCAAGGCTGTAATTAGTAATCGTGCTGAGGTCCCCAACCATTGAAAAGGCGCGTCTAAAGTTGCGTTTAGATTATAAGCGGTCAATTGCTTCACTTTTCTTGTCGATAAATCCAACACAAATAAAGCCGTTCCAGTATCATTTGTATTGGTGAATGCCAAATGCTTATTGTCTGGAGAGAACGCAAAATTGGACAGGGCAGCCATTTTCGGCATTCCCGCGAAATCCGTGTATTCAATTTCCTGTCCGATTTTCTTCAATCCAATCTTATTATAAAAGACAGTTGAACTTTCCATATTCGTGCGTGGATTAATACGCAATCCAGCCAATTTCATTTCTTCTTGCCCCAGCTCTTCCAAGCTTTTATAGGTCGAACGATAAGTAAATAGCATCCAATTATTATCATCGGATATTTTTATTTGGGGTGGGCGAATAAAATCTGCCAAAGCCAAAATTTCGGAAGTCGGTTTTTGAAAGGTAATATTCTCTTGTGCTTGTGTCTTCAGGGACAAAATCAACAAGAGACCATAGAATAGCTTCTTCATAAATATATTTTCAAATTAGGGCACTAAAAAGTAATAAAATTAAAGAAAAAAATCAAGTATTGTAGCTGTTTTATGACACTAAAATTAAACTTAAATTATTTAGTAAAAAACAGGTAAAATTTCATAATTTAAAGTTATCCACATTTATATAACACAGATTATCAATACATTAATATCACCAACTAGCAGTAAACGCATCCTATGACAAACTTTTACCCAAAATGTGGAAAAGTCAAACTACCGCTTCGCAAGAAAATATGTGATATTTGTTAAGCTAATGAAAGAATTGGCAATTCAACGAAGTAACGACCTTTCTTTTTCTATGAAGATCGGATAAAAAAAATAAACATATAGACATGGCAAGAATTATCAAATTTGAGAAAAACGATTGTGCTCCGTGTGCACAAGTATCGGCTTATTTGGATCAAAAAGGTATCCAATATGAAACGGTTAATCCTTTTGATGAACCTGACTTGGCCGCAAAATTCAAAATCCGTACGGTTCCGACTGTCATCGTATTGGAAGATGAGGAAATTCAACACCGTATCATTGGCTTTAAACCAGAAGAATTGGCTGCCATTGCACTTTAATAAATCTTGGGTATCATTAAATTAAAGATAGCAGTATGATACACATTTATTACGATTCCAGAACGGGTAACGTACAGCGTTTTATGGATAAGGTCGCTCAGATTACTGGTTGGCATATCCATAAAATTACAGCTGACCTTCAGGTAGATCATCCTGGCCATTTGGTCACATTTACCACAAATTTTGGGCAGATACCCGAAAATACAAAAGAATTCATGAAACGAGAAGCTAAAAATATCTATTCCGTCACCTCCAGCGGCAATCGTAACTGGGGTCCCAATTTCGGTCTGGCAGCTGATCGTATTTCACAGGATTTCGACATTCCACTGGCTTTCAAGTTTGAATTGTCCGGAACAATGGAAGACATAAACCAATTTATTGACATCTTAAAGAACTTTTGCGATGGTAGCAAACGAAGTAGCAAAAAACTGGATATTGCTTAATAATGAAATCATGATTAAGCATGATGACGAATTCAGCTTACATAAAG
>JAITLV010000180.1 GCA_031277685.1 Sphingobacterium sp.
AGATCACTAGATTACCTAGATCTTTTAGTTCGACATGTTTATGAGTAAACGCTAATACTTTAAGATTTTTCAAAGCTCTAATCCCTCGCTTATATTTAACGGTACAAATGTAGCTTAAATGCTTTGTGCTTGTGTCAAAAATCTGTCAAAGGGATTAATTTAGAAAGATTTTAAATAGCTGTTTTATGTCGTTAAGTGATTGATTTTAAGCACTGTGTATCTGTGTCTTGTATGGGATGATTTTCATCACGCATCTGCGTGATGAAAATTTCACCCATTCGAAGGCAGCAAACTATTCATTATTGCCTGTATTTGTTTGTGCTGAGTCTACCGTTATATCTTCCAGTTCCTCTACATAGGGACCTTCTTCGGTAGCGGTCGCCTCCTTTATTTCACTGTCGCTATATTGATAATACGTATCAAATGTTTTAGTCCCTTTATTGTAAATCAATGCATATTTAGCGCTTTTGTTTTTGACAATAATTCCATCGGCTGGGGCAGGTACTAATTTCATTTCATCCATAAAAATCTGCTGTCCTTTTTTAAAACTATTGATCAAAGGAAGTTCGCTGGAATATTCTTTCCAGAAGAGAACGTCTCCTTTTGCTGAAATAATCCAAATGGCACTGCTTTGATAGTCATTTTTTTCCACTAAAAAAGCCATTTCTTTATTCCAATTGTCTGCGTCACGACGATCAGTGAAGTTACCGTAACAGAAGACTGACTTTGCACGGTCCTTTATACGGGTAAATTTATAGATGGGTTTGTCATCAGATGGCTCCAGATAACTATTTCCCATAAAGATTTTTGTGATCCCTCTGCGATAACGTAATGGGATATTGTCATATTCGGGGATTGTAAAGATGGCATTCTTCCAGTGTATATAATCATCAATGGAACTCCAGCCATCAGCTTCTTCAAGATCTTTAGGATCTGCTTGCTCAAATCCGTCTACAGCTGTTGCACTGTCTAAAGGAACAGTATCAGGATCTAGCCGTTGCATGTAACTATAATATCCGCCACCGGCAAGTAGCACCAGGAATATCACCAATCCAATAATGATATATAATTTTTTCTTTGATTTTGGTTCTGGCACCTGCTCTGAGGGAGTTTCTTCAAACGCTCTTTTCATTTGTCAATATCTGGCTTAAATTTAAAAATAAACTTTCCGACAGGAATTCTTTTGAGTTACTAAATCATACCCCAATTGTTATGAACTGTCCTTGTTCAAGCGACTGCCTTATGGGGTGATTGGTATCTGTTTTGAATTCTTTACGAGAATTTCGTTTTAAAAATAGAACAAATTTCGAGAAAATGGAATACAAGTTATATAAGTGGCAATATTCAACTTATATTCGTATCAATTTTAACGTAATTTGAACCATGGTCATCATTAGGAAGTATTTTGCCATTGTTGGACTTATCATTTGTTTTTTGTCCAGTATGACTCCATTTTTAAAAGTTCCTATCAAAGGTAACTGGAACCTTTATCAGGTGGACGCCTATTTATTTTTTATCACTATGCTGATTTTGGGAATAACAGCATTGTTATTTTTTGTTCGTGCAGTTCGCGCCTATCAATGGATGACCAGATTGGCAGCATGTTGGTATCTATTGAGTGTTTCTGCAGTATGGTTTAAAATCAATAACTATTTTGACTGGGGTTTTGCGGACAAACTGCTTTCCAAATCACTCCATATGCGTTGGGGGTGGATAGTCTATTTAATCGGGATCCTGCTGCTGTTGTTGAGTACAAAGAAGATCGGGGCAACAAATGAGTAAGGTATTAAAAAAATAAGCTAGATAATTTATCTAGCTTATTTTTTGTTTGGACGATGCGGTATAAAATGCGTCTTTAGTTTATCTAGTCCTAAATCCTCTTCGATTTTGTCCAATTCATAAGACCAAATTTTTTCATCTAATATTTCATGGAGCACCTTCGGATTGGTGAGATCCACCGGGCGTACACGTTGCTCTTTATTGATTGGATTGGTCAGTTCCTGCAGACTGCTGCTATGTCGAATGATTTGAAAACGGAATGTTGGCCATTTTCCAACATTGGCGAAGTTTCCTGTATAGAATTGGATTGAGTCATGTGGTGGGATTTTATTGCTAAAAAGCCCCTTCACTTTATTTGCTGTAGCTTCGGAAACCGATACAAGGAGTTCATAACTTGTCTCATTGATGATATGTAACTTAGCTAATCCATCTTTGTGATCGCCGGAAATGGCCAGTAAAATCCCTTTTTCTATAAACCGGTTTGGGGTCAATGGCATGGCATGCTGATCAAGCTCGTCATCCGCTCGCCGCATATTTCCAAAAACAAGGGTTATCTTGTCCATAGGAACAGGGATTTCGAACCCTGTTTCATCCGTTACGCCTACAATATTGTTGGCTTGCATGGAGGTGATGTGCCCTTCAATGGGTTCATCTACAAACCTGACTAAGTCGCCTATTCTAAATTTCATGTTTAATTTGCTTTTGTATCTATAAAATGTAATAGTTTTTCAAGATCTGCATGGTCGTTGTAAAGGTGAAAACCAACACGGATACCAGTACCGCGAGGGAAACATTTTATCCCTTCATCCAGCAAGAGTTGAAAATTTTTTGGGTCGATCTGTATGTTGAAAATATTGCTTTGTGGACGTCTGTTTAGGATAGTATCCAGCAAGAGACCTCTATTGGTCAGTTCAATTCGGGCATGTGCCACGAGGTCCTGTGTATAAGAAACTGTTGCTGCATAGTCCCATTGTTGCAGCTGCATTAAAGATTGCTGTAAGGTTCCATGCGATAAGGTGTCCAGATGTCCTGGTTCAAAGCATAACTGAACAACAGACTTATTCATCCATTGATTGTTGAGATAACTATAGTCTTTCTGTATAGCTGAATAAAGAATTTCTTTAAGTCGATCGTTTAAGAGAATAAATCCATTTCCGAATCCAGCCATAAGCCATTTGTACCCACTGCTCAACACCGCGTCAAAGCCCGCAGTATTGAAGTCAAATAAATCGGTTCCTAAAAATTGTGTTCCATCACCAATTATCAATAGTTCGGGATGCTGATGTTTTAATTCCTGTATAAAAGAAAGATCTATTTTTAGGCCGGAGATGTACTGAACAATCGAAAGAATAAATACGTCAGGTTTAAAGGTCGCTATGGCATCCAGAATATCTGCTTCCAGTTGTTCATTCATATTGACGAAGCGATGCTCAAATCCACTTAATATTGTTGGGAAATTTACCGAAGGATAGTCATTGTCCAAGAGCAGTACCTTATAATGTTTAGGAAGCCCCGCCAATAAAGCGTTGAATGCAAAAGAAAAACAGCTTGACAGAAACACATTAGAACTTGGACAATTGAAGAATTGCCCTAAAGTCGTTCGGCAAGAATCCAAGGCAGCTCCCTGTTGTTCACGAAGGTTGGTGTTTGATTCGTGGAAATCCTGATCGCGTTGTGTACGCCATTGCTTTGTTTCACGTGAAAGTAGACCAGAGCCTGGTGTAGTCAGGTAAGTTGTTGCTGCGTCAATATCGAAATGTGTGCTATAAGGACTTTTCATATTGTGGGGGCTTTTGTTAGTATTGCTAAATAATCAGATAAGGAAAGATATTCACCACCCATACGCTCCAAATGGGGGGTGTGAAATTGACAGTCGATCAATTTGAGGTCTATTTCTTGCGCCAGATAGATCAGCGCAGCTTTGGAAGCATTAGGTGCCTTGGAAAACATGCTTTCGCCACAAAACACACCATTGATGAGTACACCGTAAAGTCCACCGACGAGTGAGCCTTTTTCCCATACCTCAACAGAATGTGCGTAGCCCATTTGATGCAGTGTTGAATATGCCTTGATCATATCTTCCGTGATCCATGTGCCATGCTGATCCTTTCTATTGATGGAAGAGCAAGCTTGGATGACCATACTGAAGTTCTGGTCTACGGTGATGGCGAATGAGCTTTTCCGGATGAAGGCGGCCATACTCTTGCTGATCTTGATCTTGGACGGGTAAATAATGAAACGTGGATTAGGAGCATACCATAAGATAGGGCTGTCATCACTAAACCAGGGAAAAATACCATTACTATATGCCAACAATAGGCGATCAGCGGAAAGGTCACCACCGACAGCTAATAAGCCATCTTCTTCAGCATAGCTCGGATGTGGAAATGTTAGCTTCTTGCTATCCAATTCAAAGACCATTGATCCTTAGTAAGCCAATTTAAGTTGTGTTATTCTTCTGGTTGGCGAGGTTCTTTACTGATTTCCTCAAATAATTTGTCCATATGCTCCACATACTCATTGGTGTCGTCCAGGAAAAATTCTAACTGTGGTACAATTTTTACCTGGTTTTTAATCTTTGATCCCAATTTATAGCGTATCTCGGAAGTTTTGGTACGGATAGCTTTTATATCTTCCTGAGCGCTCTTCGTGTTTAGAAAACTTAGATAAACACGTGCGATAGCTAGATCAGGAGTAACTCGAACACGTGTAACTGTAATGAATGCCCCTGGAGCCCATGCGTTGCCATCTCGTTGAAATAATGCTGCTAAATCCTGTTGAATGACTCCAGCAAAACGTTGCTGTCTCTTGCTTTCTGTTCCCATCGTATACGTTTTATGTTGAATATTCTCAATATGATACACAAAGATACGTATTTTAGGCAAGAATCACATGTTTACAATCGTTGGATGACGCGAACATGAAAAAAGGCACATCTTGGTTTTGACGTGCCTTTAAATTTCGATTCACAATTGGTTAGGTAATTTCTTGCAAGTTTTAAGACGTTGGGGTCTATCATATTTGGTTTTAAAATTCGGTGTATTTAAAGTGGTAAGTATTTACTAACCTTACCGGCTTTTACTTTTTCATCTCCCTTACACTACAAACATAGGAATACTTAAAAAACTGACAAAATAAGTTTTAAAAATAAAGTGAGTGGTCACTTATAAAATGTGTTTATCGCGATTTAACAAACTTTTAACAATTGTTTTTTTTTGTAACATCTATTTTTTCTCTCCAAAATTCTTCCTTTTTTCTCTTTCTATGAAGAATGTTGAATCGAGAGGAGCTTAGCATTGATATAACCATTTGCAATTGGTATTTTTGTAATGTTAATAATAAATACATATCCGCATCAAATCAGATCTAGCTTCAAGGCTTGATAATGAATCCATGATCGCTTCATGTGAAAAAGCATGAGCTATCTTGAGCGCTTGTGTTGATGGGTATATAAAGATAGCCCACTGGAGAATGTCCTTAGTAAGGCAATAAATTGAGATACAAATAATATTCCGATGAAATTATCGTGAGCTCTAATCAGCCGTTAAACCGCAATGAATAACCGGGCCATGATAACTTCGTTACCATAAAACAAATTATATTCATGAAAATCTGGCAAAAAAATATAGATGTTGATTCGTTTGTAGAATCGTTTACCGTAGGTAATGACCGTGTAATGGATCTACAACTTGCAGCAGCGGATGTATTGGGCTCCCTGGCCCATACGCGTATGTTGAACAGTATTGATCTCATGACGGATGAAGATCTCCTTACAGTACAACAGGAATTAAAAAATATCTATCAGGAAATTTTAGCCGGAAATTTTCAGATCGAAGATTCCGTAGAAGATGTGCATTCACAAGTTGAAATGTTGCTGACAAAACGTATTGGCGAGGCAGGAAAAAAAATTCATTCCGGACGATCCCGTAATGATCAAGTACTGGTCGATCTGAAATTATATTTTCGTTCAGAAATTCAAAATATTATTCACAATACAGAAGCTTTTTTTAATGAATTAATTCAGCTGAGCGAACGTTACAAACATATTTTGATTCCGGGATACACCCACCTTCAGATTGCTATGCCTTCATCCTTCGGTTTATGGTTTGGTGCTTATGCTGAAAGTTTGGTTGATGATCTGGAAATGATGAAAGCTGCGTGGAAGGTCTGTAATAAGAATCCATTAGGGTCAGCTGCGGGTTATGGCTCCTCATTCCCTTTAAATCGAACAATGACAACACAATTGTTGGGTTTTGAAGACTTGAATTACAACGTAGTTTATGCGCAGATGGGCAGGGGAAAGACAGAACGTATTCTAGCACAAGGAATGAGCGCTATTGCAGCAACCCTAGCAAAATTCGCAATGGACGTTTGTTTGTACATCAATCAAAATTTTGGTTTTATATCTTTTCCGACACATCTGACAACTGGGTCCAGTATTATGCCGCATAAGAAGAATCCCGATGTTTTTGAACTGATTCGATCCCGTTGTAATAAGATCCAGGCTCTGCCCAATGAGATCGCTTTAATGACAACAAATCTCCCCTCGGGTTATCATCGGGACCTTCAGTTGTTAAAGGAAAATCTATTTCCAGCATTTAAGTCGCTTAATGAATGTCTTGAGATAGCCACATTTATGCTGGAGAATATTTCCGTAAAAGATAATATCCTTGATGATCCGAAATATGATTATCTATTCTCAGTAGAGGTCGTAAATAATGAGGTTCTTAAAGGAGTACCTTTCCGTGAAGCTTATCGGACAATTGGTATTGATATAGATGAGGGACGCTTCAAACCATCAAAAGAAGTAAATCATACACATGAAGGTAGTATTGGAAATCTTTGCAATGATCAGATACAACGCATGTTTCAGCAGGTAAAAGCGACATTTGAATTTGAAAAAGTAGAAAAAGCGCTCGCTGAGTTGCTCAAATAGGAGGTATTTCAAATTGTATGGCGGATATTAAACCGCTGTACGCTGTGATATACAATCAACAAAAAGAGCTGTGACAATATTTTGTCACAGCTCTTTTTGTTATTTCTTGATGGAGAACTTGAAGTGTGTTTCTGAATTGAATTGCTCTCCAGCTTTTAATAATGTTGAGGGAAACTCAGCCTGATTGGGGCTATCTGGGAAATGTTGTGTTTCTAGGCAAAACCCGGCGTAAGGTAGGTATTTATTCCCTCTTTTACCGATGTCATTTCCTGTCATCCAATTTCCGGTATAAAGCTGTACTCCTGGTTCTGTAGTGAATACATCGAGCTGAATTCCTGTGTTTTTAGAATAAACTGTGGCGCAGGGCTGGGAGATAGGCTTATTGTTGACATAACAATGATCATAACCTTTTGCAGCGATGAGCTGCTCATCATTTGCTGTGATATCCTGAACAATTTTTTTAGGAATCCTAAAGTCAAATGCTGTTCCCTCAACAGGCACGATTGCATTGGGTACCTGGTTTTCGTCTACGAATAGTACTTCGTCTGAATTGATCTGAAGTACTTGTTGCAATACATCCCCACTGCCTTCACCATCAAGATTGAAATAAGTATGGTTTGTTAAGTTGACATGGGTGTCTGTATCTGTCTGTGCGTGGTATTTGATGATGATTTCATTGTTTCTTGTCAAGGTATAGGAGACCATAGTTTTTAAGTTTCCAGGGAATCCTTCTTCACCATCTTTGGAGACGTAGTAAAATTCTACATGCGATTGATAAGTGACTCTACGGTCCCATACTTTATCATGGAAGCCAGAGATGCCACCATGTAAACAATTCGTTCCATTGTTTTGAGGAAGTGTGTATTGCTTTCCGTTTAGCTCGAATTTGCCGTTTGCGATACGGTTAGCAAAGCGGCCAGCGGTACAGCCATGGTATTTTTCGTCCGATTTTAAGTAATCCTGAATAGAATCAAATCCCAGTGCAACATCAACCAAGTTACCTTTGTTGTCAGGGACTAATATGCTGACAATACGGGCACCATAATCTGTTAAGAGAACCTGCATACCGCCCTCATTTTTCAATAAAAGTAAATGGGTGTTTTTCCCCTCAATAATGCTTTCAAAATGTTTTGGAATAAGTGATTGATATTTAGTCATGATTGTTCCTATTGGTATTGAGAGTTAAAGATACAGAATATAACCTGTATAAAAATGACCTAGCCAACAGCTGTTCGTAAAATTTGTCATTT
Source organism: Sphingobacterium sp. (assembly GCA_031277685.1). GTDB lineage: Bacteria > Bacteroidota > Bacteroidia > Sphingobacteriales > Sphingobacteriaceae > Sphingobacterium. Next base: position 7,966 of record JAITLV010000180.1, read on the forward strand.
TGAGATTTGGTTCAAATCAATTATTGGAGAAATGGTATATTTGCGCTATGTCTGAAAAAATGAACTGGAAAGATTTGCTTTCTGCAAAACGCTGGGGGTATGAAGATAGAACAGTAGATAGCTACCTTGTGGCTCGATCAGAATTCCAACGGGATTACGATCGGCTGATCTTTTCTTCCCCATTTCGAAGATTACAAAATAAAACCCAAGTTTTTCCGCTTCCAGGTGCTGTTTTTGTGCATAATAGGTTGACACATAGTTTGGAAGTGGCCAGCGTAGGCCGCTCATTAGGCCGTATGTTTTATGCACAGTTAAAGGAGGGGAATCCAAACTTAGATACGGAGTATCCATTTCTTCAAGAAGTCGGGAATATTATTTCTGCGGCCTGTTTATCACATGATCTGGGCAATCCTGCATTTGGACATTCAGGAGAGTCTGCGATATCTACCTACTTTACAGATGGAGAAGGCCGGAAATATCAGGAGCAGGTGACGGCTGAAGAATGGGCAGATTTGACCCACTTTGAGGGTAATGCAAATGCTTTGCGAATTTTGACCCATGCTTTTCAGGGAAAAGATCCGAAAGGATTTGCCCTGACCTATACCTCCTTGGCATCCATTGTAAAATATCCTTGTTTAGCTATTGATGGTCATATCAAAAAAAGCCATCATCGGAAAAAATATGGTTTTTTTACAGAAGAACAAAAGGCCTTTGAGAAAGTAGCAGATGAATTGGGCCTATTGAGAGACCCATCAAATCCAAAAGGCTATTTGAGACATCCTTTAGTATATCTTGTTGAAGCAGCAGATGATATCTGTTATAATATTATTGATCTGGAGGATGCACACCATTTGAAAATATTATCTTACCAAGAAGTAGAAGAGCTTCTGTTACCATTATGTGGATCGGAAAACCTTCGTGACAGACTGGATGGCTTACTTGATACGCCTAGCCGTGTAGCACTATTGCGGGCCAAGGCCATTAATACATTGATCAAAGGTTGTGTTGACGTGTTTGTTCGTGAACAGGAGCAATTTTTAACAGGAACTTTCTCCTCAGCATTAATGGATGCACTGGATGAAAATATTGTCAAGCAAATGAACAAGATCTCAAAGATTTCCATCGCGAAGATCTATAATGCGCCAACAGTAGTTCAGATTGAAATAGCGGGCTATCGTGTCATGGATGCTTTATTAAAAGAATTTGTGCCAGCATACCTCAAAAAAAATAAAAATAACTACGATAAGAAACTAGTCGCTTTGATCCCAGAGCAATTTTATACCGACAAGCAAGACTCGTACTCTAAAATCCGCTGTGTATTGGATTTTGTTTCGGGGATGACGGATGTGTATGCGATCGAACTCTATCGTAAGATTAAAGGGATAACAATTCCGAGTATTGAATAAGTTTATGAACAACTTATCGGTTAACTAATCATCTTAGTTATCGAGCTGATGAGATCAAGCTTAATTTTGTAAGTTATCCTATCAAAGTAAAAGTGGAAATACTTGACAAGCCAAGGGCTTTCATAAGTAGTGTCTCAAATCTCAATACTCAAATCTCAATACTTTAAAATGAAAGTTGTAATAGCTGAAAAGCCCTCTGTAGCCCGCGATCTGGCCCGTGTAATGGGAGCGAAGGAAGTCAAAGATGGCTACATTGCCGGAAATGGATATGCCTTTACCTATGCGTTTGGGCATTTGGTTCAATTGTGTACACCACAGGCTTATGGTTTTAATAGCTGGACTATTTCCAATCTTCCCATCATACCTGCAAGCTTTAAATTGGAATCGAAAAAAGTTAAGCGGGATGGTAAACAAATGGATGACACCGGTGCGGTCAAACAGCTCAATACAATAAAATCGCTCTTAGAACAGGCTGAAGAAATTATTGTCGCAACGGATGCTGGACGTGAGGGAGAGTTGATTTTTCGAAATATATATTACTTTCTGGGGTCAAAGGTACCGTTTAAAAGACTTTGGATTTCAAGTCAGACAGATAAAGCCATTAAAGAAGGCTTTGCCAATTTAAAAGAAGGAACTGAATACGATAGTTTATACATGTCTGCCCGGTCAAGATCCGAATCGGATTGGTTGATCGGGATCAACGCAACACAGGCGATCACCCTGGCAGCAGGAAATAAGGGACTTCTTTCTTTGGGAAGAGTTCAGACACCTACTTTGGCGATGATCTGTTCACGCTATCTGGAAAATAAAGATTTTAAGCCACAGGCATTTTATAAAATTCAGGCAGGGTTTGAGAAAGATAATATCAGCTTTAAAGCTACGTCAAATAAAATAGATAAAAAGGATGTTGCGGAACAGACAGTTGCCAGATTGACTGTTGGAACAAACGCACGGGTTGCCAAAGTCGAAGCCAAAGAAACAAAAGAACAGCCTCCTTTATTATTTGACTTGACTTCCCTTCAACAAGACGCGAACAAAAAATATGGTTATTCTGCGGATCAAACGCTGAGTATCGCCCAGACACTTTATGAAAAAAAGGTCATTACCTATCCACGTACAGGATCCCGTTATATCGGTGAAGACGTTTTCGAACATATTGAAGAACTTTTTCAGCATCTCTCAGATCATGCAGAAGAGTCTATAGCGTCTATCGCTAAAAATTTGATTGGAGCAAAGTTAAATAAACGTTCCGTTGATGATAAAAAGGTAACAGATCACCATGCGCTGTTGGTTACTGATGAAAAACCAGGTCACATGTTGAAAGAACAGCAAAATATTTACAATATGATTGCTAAGCGTATGGTCGAGAGTTTCTCTGAAGTCTGTATCAAGGATATCACCACAGTTACGATTGATGCACAAGGTGTGGAGCTGATCGCAAAAGGGACTGTCATTAAACAATACGGCTGGCGTCTTTCTGCTGAGCAGATAGAAGCTCCGGATGAAGATAAAAACAATGATGATCAAGATAATGAAAATGCCCAGTTACCTAAGTTGCTGGCCGAGGAATTATTACAGATATTAACTTTAGAACTTGCTGAACGTTTTACAAAGGCACGTCCGATTCATACCGAAGCCTCCCTGTTGAAAGCGATGGAAACTTCAGGTAAAGAAATTGAAGATGATGAAATGCGTCAGGCAATGAAAGATTGCGGTTTAGGAACTCCAGCGACACGAGCTGCGACAATTGAGACACTCTTTCAACGGGATTATATCAAACGGGACAAGAAAAAACTGATTCCCACCGAAAAAGGATTGGCCGTATATAATCTGGTGAAAGATCGCTCGATTGCAAAGGTGACACTGACGGGGAAATGGGAGCAAAAATTGGAGGAAATGCGTGCCAATAAGGTTTCTTATGATGTGTTTATGAAGCATATTAAGGACTATACGGCAAAAATTACCAAAGAGTTATTGACCTTACGTATTTCATTGGCACAAGAAGAGGTTAAACCACAGCAAAAGGGAAAGATTCAGTGTCCTAAATGTGAAAAAGGTTTAATCCTGCTTTATGACAGGGTTGCACAGTGTGATCATTATGCCCGCGGTTGTGATTTCAAGATTTGGCGAACCTTGAATGGTGTTTTTCTGGAAGAGAAAGAGATGAAGAATCTTTTAGAGAAAGGTAAAACGTCAGAACTCAAGGGAGTGAAAAACAGTGAGGGGGCTATTGTGACTGCTCCACTTATCTTTGAAAACTTTAAAGTTAACGTAGGATAAGCTAATTCACTCAAACACGTTTAATTTTTTTCTTCACCCATGTGTTAGAAATAACATCTAGCTATTAAACCATTGCAAGATTTGTACCCAAATCTCTTTTGGATGTGTCACTAACAGGAATAACATTTTTGGGACAGATGTAACGATTTCAAGTAAAGGGACTATCAACAAAAGCCATAAATAGACCCATTTATTTTCCAATCGATGGGGAGGGAGTTTCTTTTGTGTTATGGTTCGAAGAGCGGGGTAGGTGGCTTGCTTATAATAAAATAGTAGCAATACAATATAAAATAGATAACCTGTCAATCTAAAAAAGAAGGCAACTTTAAATCCATAATGCATAATCGTCAAATCAATGATTAAGATATTAAGGATAATGGGAATTAACATCAATAGGCCTAAAATGACCGTGCGGTTAAATAGTAGAAATACACTAGCAATAATCTGTGACACGCCGATAAAAGCTTTGAACGGTTGATGATCGAAAAGATACCAACTTATTTTGAATAAACTTAAGTCTTTGATGGGGGTATTTAATTCTGCTTTCGTCAGTCCTCCGAATTGCCCGCCAAATAGCTTTCCCATTCCGTATTGAATAAATATCAGGGCTAATAGTATTCGTATCGACAATACCAATAGTGTGGTGAGCTTGTACTTGGATTGTATTTGCATATTTTAGGCTATTTTCATAATGATTATTTTTATGTATAAATTCCATAATTTTTTTGGGTTTTCAGGTCACCATCTTACAAACTACTTTCACTATGTATATGGATTTGAGACATAAGAAGGTGTCCAAAAGGTCAACTAAACCCCTTTAAGAATTGAATATCTGAAAAGAAACTGTGGAGGGATGCATATAAAATTGCATAAAAATGGGCTATCCAATCTTTTCGGACAGCCCCGTTTTGCAGTAATTGGATATTTTTACCTTCCTGCTAAAATATCACTTAAAGCATTCGTAATCGTCGGAAATTGAAATGTAAAACCAAGTTCCGTTAATCTTTCCGGTATTACCCAACGACTTTTTAACAAAAGCTCCGTTTCCGTCCCGATCAATAAAGCACCTATTTCCAATAACCATTTCGGTGAGGGGAGACCAATTTTTCGGTGCATGATGTGTCGAAAAGTCTCCATAAAAATCCTATTCATAATCGGGTTGGGGGCAGCACAATTAATGACACCGTTTATTTCGGCATGTTTTTGTAGAAATAAGATAATCTGAAACAAGTCTTCGATATGTATCCAGCTGAAGTATTGCTTGCCATTGCCCTGTATTCCACCTAGACCGAAGCGAACAAGATTTTTAAAAGATTGTATAACACCGCCCTCAGTACCCAGGACAATCGCCATACGGAGAGCAATCTGCCTGGTCTGCGTTAAGTTGAAATCGAAAAATGTCTTCTCCCATTTCTTTGCGACCTCGACGGAAAATCCCGTTCCGATCTCACCGCTGCTTTCAGTCATTGGTCGATCCTCCGCATGACGGTAGATTGTGGCCGTACTCGCGTTCAACCAGAGTACAGGCGGGTGATCACAGTGTTTAATTGCCCTGCCCAAAATGCTGGTCGTCTCTGTTCTTGAAGAAAATATCTTTGCTTTGTTGCTAGTTGTATAACGACAGTTAACCGATTTCCCAGCAAGGTTGATCAGCATTTCGGCGTTTTCAAGTGCGGTCGAAATACCCATTAAATCCGTCCAGCGTATATTTCCTTCTTTTCTCCCGATGAGGATAACTTGATAGCCCAAGTGCTGAAATTTTTTGGAAAGATATTGTCCGACAAAACCTGTTCCACCTGCAATAACTATTTTAGGCATGATGAGGCAATTTTTAGCTATAAGTTTTATTAGTTGGTCGTCGTAGTTGTATTTCTTCTTTGTTTGGCAATTCTTTTGCCCCGAAAGAATAAAAACATATTAAGGAAAAGCATAATGCCTAAATAGATACTGAATCCACCGATTTTATAACTGAGGCGTTCAATGAGCTCCTGTACACTAGGTTTGTATAAGCTGATTTCAAGGATGTATAAAGCAAATCCCAGGTTCATTAAATAGAAGCCAATACGAAAAAGATTATTTGTCGCATTGGCAACTTCCGGTCGCCCGATAAAAATATCATTCATATACACAATGCTATTTTTGAAAAGTACATATGCGACATAATAAGTCAATACAATCGCAATGGGGAGATAAATAAAATACCCGATAACTGTTAAATTTCCCATGATATTATGATTTAATGGTGAATGAATTTGTTTTTTTAGCGAAGAAATAAATGCTCAGCATGTTTATGTAATGCATGCCTACAAGTACGAATAACAAGGTTCCTGTTTTTAACGCAATACTGCTGATCAGATCTTCAAATGCTTGGATTTGTTTCCAGTAACTGAACTGAATGACGGCATAACCAATATTGAGCAAATAATATCCCATAAGCAATAAGTTGTTTGTCGTGTCTGTTAGTGCAACGTTGTTTTTAAACAGCGAAAGAATAAAAATCCGGCCATTTTTGTGAAACAAGCGGCCTACCCAAAGGATAATGTAACAGGTTAGCAAACCATATATCGCGTATGCAAGGATATTAAAGTTCATAAGATTACATCATTAGTTTGATCAATTTTAGTAACAGATCTCCACCGCTGGTATTGAACAGCTTGTTTGCGATAGTTTCGAGTTGATCTGTTAATACCTGGATATCTTTTACCGTCTTATGAAACTCCTTGCCTTCCGGTGTTTTATCTTTCTCGGTATTTTTGCTGATTTCTCTGAGAATATCCATGACGGGATCGAGTTCTTTTTGTTTGCGCATGACAGCAATTTTCATCGCCCATTTCAATACCTCTTTTTCCGCCACGAAATATTCCTTTCGGTCTCCTGCAATATGTTTTTTATGAACAATACCGTAGTCGATTAATTGACGGATACTCATATTGGCATTGCCTCTGGAAATAACAAGCTTCTCCATAATTTCATCCGTAGACATTGGATTGCTTGCAGAAAGGAGTAATGCATGCACCTGGGCAACGGACTTGTTAATACCCCATTCGGATCCTAGTGCTCCCCATGTATCTATAAACTGCTGTTTAGCTTCTTGTAATTCCATCTTCATTTTTAATTTCTTACTCAAATTTATATATAGTTTTTGAATTTTCAAAAATTTCTGAAAATAAAATAAATTCAATAAACAAGTCACTGTATCGTAATAAGAGCTACCTTTTCTTGTGTCCTTTTTGATTTGTATTAACTTTGCTGCTATTATGGCGACAACTTTGTATAATCCGTTCAAACAATTTCAGTTTGATCCAGCTATTTGTTTTCTCACAGGGAATAAACTTCAGTCTGAAGAGGAGAACATTCAGGTCTTTCCCGTTTGGATGATGAAATCTTTTCAATTGGAAGACAAACCTTTCAAAATGTTAGATGAGAATCTAGTTACCTACAAGTCCCTAAAGCTTCCATGTTCCATCCATACGGCCGAAGCAATAGAGCAAATGGAGCGTGCTGTTGAACAATCATTTGAACAAGGTTATGAAGCGGTAAAAGAATTAGACCCATTATTATTATTCCAATGGATGTCAAAAATCATTTATGGCGTTGTCTATAACGAAATTCTTGCTGGAATCCGTCAACAAAAGGCTACGGGGGAGGATATGAATTTTTCACAGGCACTGGCCCAGCGTTTTACCAATTTACATGCGATGTTGCAGTCGCTGGTTATTCCGATGGAGTTCGAAAATACATTTCCATTTTCCCTAGTTGTAGTGCCAGTAGACAATGCTCCTGATACCTTTATGTATCGTGATGAGATTAATACACTGATTTTTTCCATTCGAATGAAAGATTTTGCCGTTGTGGCCTGTCTTCAGGATAATGCCACAAATAATATCTATCATGAGGAAATATTGAAAATTATCAATGGGAAAAAACTACATCCGATACAATTTGAGGAGCTATGTGCCCGCTATTTCTATTCAGCCTATTTATTTAACCGTTTGCCCGATTACACGTATCTAAATACACCGCAAAAGGTCTATGTTGAACCTATGCCTTTAGCAGATATGTCGATGAAACCCATATTTGATCATTGGCAGAATAAGACTTATGGCCAAGTGCTGGAAAATTTCTGGAAACCTTGGGGCTTG
>JAITLV010000068.1 GCA_031277685.1 Sphingobacterium sp.
ATCATTAAAGATGAGCAGCTTTCAGGAGAAAATATAATTAAGTAAATTAGTCATGTATAAATATGAAAATCAGTATATGAAAACTCCGGAAAAAGTATCATCAATAAGTGCACTTCATCAATTCTTGGGGTTAAAGAAACCGGCTAACCCGCTGATCAGTGTATTTAATTTTGATGATGTTAAACTGAAACCGGAGACTATACTCAATGCCATAACCACTGATTTTTATGTTATTGCTTTAAAAAAGGACTGTGCCGGTGGGAAGTGCAGATATGGGCAGCAATATTATGATTTTGATGAAGGGATTATGTATTTTATTGCTCCGCATCAGGTACTTCAGTTTGATGATATACTGCTTGATAAAGTGAGAGGGTTTGTGCTGGTGGTACATCCGGATTTTCTGCATGGATATAAATTGGCATCCGACATGAAAGAATATGGTTACTTTTCCTATACAGCCAATGAAGCTTTGCATCTTTCTGAAAAAGAGGAGAAAACTATTTTTGATATCATAGCGAATGTTGAACAGGAAATTGCGATCAACATGGATTCCTTTACACAAGATCTACTTGTCTCTAACCTTGATCTACTGTTAAAATATTGTGACCGTTATTACAACCGCCAGTTTTTGACCCGGAAGAAAGTGAATAGTGATCTTCTTTCCAAATTAGAGCTATTATTGGATGATTATTTCAAAAATGATCAATTAATCATTAACGGTATACCTTCAGTACACTCCATTGCTGATCAGCTGCATCTGAGTGCAAATTATCTGAGTGATATGTTACGAGTACAGACAGGGCAAACGACCCAGCAGCATATCCAGAACAGGTTGATTGACAAAGCAAAAGAATTACTCTCTACCACCTCAATGTCGGTCTCTGAAATTGCCTATCAGCTGGGATTTGAGCACCCACAATCATTCCATCGTCTTTTTAAAAGCCGAACATTACTTTCTCCACTGGAATTCAGATCGTCATTGAATTAATTACGTCGCCTTAAAACAAAAGTTGAAATACAGAAATTCGGTTACGAATTCCCGTAATTAAGCTACTACAATACCCTGTTCAATTCTTGACTTTTCGGTATCTGCTACTAATCGAAACAATTTAACTGCTACGACCATACTGATTTAGTGTCGCAAATAAACACGTTACCTTTACCTAAGTTTAATGAAATAGTTACCCTGTTTAATGAAACGAAGGCTAGCACTAACCGAAGTATAAGCCCGGAAGTTGCGAGCGGCCAAAGGCGGCCATCTAAAAAAATGTACCGGGAATAGAAAGATGATTTTCATAAAGAATTTATTTTTTGAATAATTTCATTATCAGGGTGTTATTCATTAAAGATGTTTCCCAGTTGATGATAACTAGTGTAACGATTGAAAGAAAATTTTAGATAATTCTTTTACTGGCATGCATTTCAGTAATTTTGACTTATAACATAAACTTTAAGTAAGAATGGAAAAGTATAATTACGGGGTCATTGGTCTGGGTGTAATGGGAAGAAATCTGCTTTACAATATTGCCGATAATGGTTTTTCTGTCGTAGGATTCGATTTAGATGAAGAAAAGGTAATGGAACTTCGTAAAGGAGTGGCTTCAGGTACAAAGGTTGTTGGATCTGTTTCTCTAGAGGAATTTGTGTCAAGTTTAGACAGTCCGCGAAAAATTATTTTGATGGTTCCTGCAGGCAAGCCGGTTGATGCTGTTCTTGAAAGCATAACACCGCTTCTGAGTCCAAAAGATGTTGTAATTGATGCGGGAAATTCTTATTTCAAGGATACCGAGAGACGTATAGCTGATTTAGCTTCTAAAAACCTTCATTTTATGGGAATGGGAGTTTCTGGAGGAGAGCAGGGCGCAAGAAGAGGACCGAGTATTATGCCAGGTGGAGATTTGGAAGTTTTCAATTTGGTGAAGCCTATGCTGGAAGTTATTTCGGCAAAAGTAAACGGGGAACCTTGCACGGCTTATATGGGGAAAGGAGCAGCAGGGAATTATGTTAAAATGGTTCACAATGGAATTGAATATGCCATCATGCAATTAATCAGTGAAGCATACGATTTACTGAGAAAAGGAGTTAATCTGTCCAATGAACAATTGTATGAAGTTTTCAAAAGATAGAATGAAAGCGAGATGAATTCTTTCCTTATTGAAATAACAAGAGATATTATCCAACAAAAAGATGATGTAACAAAGGGTTTTCTTGTCGACAATATTTTAGATAAAGCAGGCGCAAAAGGAACCGGAAAATGGACCTCCGAGGAGGCTATGGAAATTGGTGTGTCCATTCCAACCATCGATATTGCAGTAACATCAAGAATTTTATCCGCTTACAAAGATGAGCGAGTGAAAGCTTCTCAACTATATGCTAAAGAAGAAGTAAAAACTCCTGAAAATACAGAATTGTTCATCAAAGAGGTGGGAGAGGCTTTGTATTTATCTACTTTAATCAGTTATGCTCAAGGTTTGGCATTATTGGTAAAAGCTTCTGAAGAATATCAGTTTGAAATTCCGTTAAAAGATGTTGTTAAAATCTGGAGGGGTGGATGTATTATCCGTTCTGTTTTATTGGAAAAATTTTATCAGGCTTATTCAAAATACGAGAACTTATCTAATATTTTATTGGATCAGGAAATTTCAGAAATTGTAAAAGATAAAATTTCGTCATTAAGAAAAACAGCTGCCTTTGCCGTATCAAACGGAATTCCAAGCTTAGGAATTCAGTCGGCTCTAGGGTATTTCGAAGCTTACACCACAGCATCTTTACCTGTAAACCTGCTTCAGGCTCAGCGTGATTATTTTGGTGCGCACACTTACCAAAGAACGGACAGAGAAGGAGTCTTTCATACTTCTTGGCAAACCCCAAATAACTAAATCCTGACAATGAGTGACAATACAATCCTGCATCCAACAACGATCGTTATTTTTGGTGCAACAGGGGATTTAGCAAAAAGAAAGCTTTTTCCAGCCTTTTACAATTTATACATCGATGGCAGAATGCCAAAAGGTTTTAATATTTTAGCTTTAGGAAGAGCCGAAAATACGGATGAAAAATTCAGAGCCTATATTAAAGAAAATCTGGAGAGTTTTTCCAGGAAGACTGTAATCAAGGAAGATTGGGCTGGTTTTCAGGCTCACATCAGCTATTTTCAGCATCAGCTTGATGAAGAAAGCTCTTATCAGAATTTATATCAGAAACTGGAAAATTTCGATAAAGTGTACGGAATGAGAGGAAATAGACTTTTCTATTTGTCCATTGCACCAAACTTTGTATCGGTAATTTCAAATCATCTTAAAAATACATCAATAGCATCTGATCCTGCAACAGATCGAATTATTATCGAAAAACCTTTTGGTCACAATAAAGAATCTGCTATTGAGCTGAATAATCTTCTTTCACAAACTTTCCAGGAAGAACAGATTTATCGTATCGATCATTATTTAGGTAAAGAAACAGTGCAGAATATTTTGGCGTTCAGGTTCGGAAATTCAATTTTTGAACCGCTTTGGAACCACAGACATATAGAATCGGTGCAGATTACGGTTGCCGAAGAAGTAGGAGTGGAGACAAGAGCCAGTTTTTATGAGCAGACAGGAGCTTTGCGCGATATGATTCAGAACCATCTTTTGCAAATTCTTTGTATGGTTGCTATGGAACCTCCGGCTTCACTTAAATCGGGTGAGATCAGGGATCGTAAAGTTGATGTTTTAAAATCCATCCGTAGGATTTCTCCCGAAAAAGTAGATCATTATGCGGTAAGAGGACAGTACGGACGAGGCAAAGTAAATGGGCTAAAAGTAAATGGCTATCGCCAGGAAGAGGGAATTGCTCATGATTCCAATACCGAAACATTTGTCGCTATTAAGTTTTATCTGGATAATGAAAGATGGGAGGATGTTCCTTTTTATGTCCGTACCGGGAAGAAGATGAAAGAAAAGCATTCTTATATAACGATTCAGTTTAAGCCCCTTCCAAATTCTACGTTTTCAGAAAGCACCTCGCTTCTGTCGGCTAACCGATTGGTTATTAATATCCAGCCACAAATGGACATCAGATTGCAGTTTATGTCTAAAAAACCAGGCTTGTCTTTAGAGCTTAAACCTGTGGAAATGATTTTCGATAATTTTGCCTGTCAGACCGATACGCCCGAAGCTTATGAAACGCTTTTATTGGAAGCACTTGTGGGAGACCTTACACTGTTTATGCGCTCTGATCAGGTAGAAGAAGCCTGGGATGTGATAAAAACGATTCAGGAAACCTGGGAAAAAACCAAAGACCCATCTTTCCCAAATTATGCTTCAGGAAACTGGGGACCTGATGACAGTGATGCACTGGTCGAGCGGCAGGGACATCAGTGGGTTTAAGATCTAATGAAAAGAAAATGAATATTACAATATTTAATAATCTGGATGCTTTATATAAAGAAGCAGCAGATACATTTGTTGAGCTTTCGAAAAAAGCAATCCAGAAGCATGATAAATTTGTGGTCGCGTTGAGTGGTGGCTCTTCACCGAAAGCCATCTTTAGTTTATTAGCTACTCCTGAATATGCAGATAAAATAATTTGGGAGAAAATTCATTTTTTTTGGGTAGATGAAAGATGGGTTTCTCTTGAAGATGAAAAAAGTAATTTTAAGATGACTTTGGAAGTACTTTTGAATAAAGTTCCAGTCAATAAAAATCAAATTTTCCCCATGTATAAAGAGGGAATTGAGCCTGAAAATTACGCTAAAGAATACGAAACTCAAATCAGAAATGTTTTGGGAGCTGACGGTATTTTTGATTTCATCCTTTTAGGAATGGGAGATGATGGCCACACAGCTTCTCTGTTTCCAGGAGAAAAGATCTTACAAGAAAAAGAAAAATGGGTTGATGCCTACTATCTAAAGCCACAGGCAATGTTCAGAATTACTTTGACTGAACCTATTATCAATAAAGCTGAAAATATTCTGATTGTTACCTTTGGTAAATCCAAGAGAAACGCTTTGAATGAAGTTCTTAATGGTGTATATAATCCTGAACGATATCCACTACAATTAATTGAAAAGAAAGCAGGAGTTCAGATTTTTACCGATAAAGAAGCTGGAATTTAATATCATTAGTTAAAAATCGGATTTTCCTGCCATCGAATAGTGCATCAAGCGATGTGAATTTGTTTAATTGTGTGAATTATTTGTCTTTTGTAATTGCTCTTTAAGCTCTTCTCCAGAACTTGGTCTTTTTGCATCATTTGTGATCAACTTTCCTTGTTTATCAACGATAGCATAAATTGGGATGCCTTTAAATTGTTTTTTGCTGTCGTATAGAAATAGGTTTTCCAAATCTGTTGCAAATTGATTCGGTTTTCCGTCCGGGGCCTGGTATGTTACAAAATATCCCGTGAGGTTCTCGGTTTTTAGTACTTCCAGGGCTTTGTCGGTTTGTCCAAAATTGTCGATACTAATATAGAGTTTGACTATCTCTTCTTTAGTGAAAAACTCATCGAGTCCTTTAGAAATTTTCAGCTCCTGAATGCATGGTTTGCACCATGAGGCCATGAGATCTATATATATAATCTTCCCTTTAAATTGCTTAATCAAATCACTAAATGATGAGGGATGTTTTAAAATTGTAAGTCCACCATTAGTTTTTGAGACATCTTCCTGTCCATGTAGTTTTCCTAGAAGTAACATGAAGAGGAATAAAGAAGTTACGTATTTTTTCATTGATTATAATTTGTATGAAAGTAACTAATAAATGTTGTTTTTTTTGAGTCGTTTAAGTTAAAAGTAGTTAAAGATCAATTACCTCCGGCTTAATTGGTGAATTTCACTGAGTAGGAGATAGTAATGTAGGAAACGAATAATGTTGGAGCCGTCAGAAACGCTTATGCTGCAATTAATTATTGCTAGGCCAAGGGTGGAAAACAAGTTGCTCTATGTGTTATATGATCATAAAAGAGCCAATCACGAGCTTTTAATCCTGAAAAATAGTCCACAGATTATAGCAGGGGTCGAGTAGCATAATATCGGTATGAGTATCCCGTTGGTCTGTGTTAGCGATGCTGTGAGCACAATTCCCGCAATTGAAATAGAAGTTAGGGTCAATTTAATCCACTTTACTTGCATAGTACTCTTGTTGAGTATAAAGAATGCCGACAGATAACATAGTAAAGTAGGGAAGGCAAATATTGCGCTAAAATATAGGCATAATATCAACCAGGCTATTGACTGTACACTATCTAACGGGCCGATTAAATTAAATTTAATATTCTGGCTAAATAATATCGAACCTAACAACAAGATACCACTCCAATGCCGAACCATATATTTCCAGTTTAAGTTTCTGGACTTGTTAGGGGCCGTCTGATCACTCGGAAGCCTATATTCATCAAGCAGTTGTTGCGCTATGGCTACATCGGCAGGAGCAAGCTTCCTATTCACTAGCTCTTCCATCTTGACCCATTGGATCAGGTCATGATCAGTAGATGCTACCACAGTGTCTTCGGTTGTGCAGATAAGGGAGATCAGCTCGATGGGATTCTTCTCATCATGGTGAATGACACTTCTAAAGTGCCGTTTGATTTTTACTGTCAAATTTAATTCTTCGATCAGTTCACGTCGCAGTGATTCCTCATAAGATTCTGATGCTTCCACTTTTCCGCCCGGGAACTCCCAATAGCCACCTAACGATTTTTCGGGTTTTCTTCGGCAGATCAGGACCAGATCATTTTTGATTATAATTCCGCAGACAACTTTTATGATAGCCATAAGCTTTGGGTAATTAAAATGTTATTTTAGTTCGCAGCAAAACAGTTTTTCTTGTTGGGGGCGATGTTGCGCTAGAAATAATCGATCGTTTTACTTGGTTCTGCTCTGTTGCCTGTTTTTTTGATGAAGGTAAATCTTTTTTCGTTATAAAACTAAATACGATTGGCTTTTGTCCTTATATTGGAAACATTTTGGGGTGGTTTGAAAGAATCTGAGAATAACCTATAGAACCTGATCCAGGTAATGCTGGCGAAGGAAGAAATGTTTCCTGGGCTTACACCCCTCATAAGTCGATAGATGGGAAGTGATATTAAAAACATATGATCTATTCATTTATTGCTGTAATCTGAATTATGCCTTTTTAAATTTAAAAAATACACCGCAAAGAGTGGTGGAAACGCAATACGTAATGACGAATTCTAAGCTCATAGTTTTCGATATTAGATAAGATGTCACGCAAATTCCAACAACGGTTAATATAATCAAAATGAGCTTTGCCAATCTTAGATCAACTTTATAACGATTCAGTAAATAGAATGCTAAAATATAGACCAATAAAGTCGGTAGAGAATAAATAGCAGCAATGATCAAAAAATAAGGAAATAGAAAAAGATTATCTATAATATCCTTACTCTCAATTCCTGCATATATAGTGAGGAATACTGCCGGAATCAATAAGGTACCCCCCCAGTGTTTTAATATATACACCCACTTCATCTAATAACTTCCTTTACTCGGTATCACATGCCTTACGCTACTTTTGGGATTTTCCATGTAACCATTCAAACGTGGAATTAAGTGG
>JAITLV010000194.1 GCA_031277685.1 Sphingobacterium sp.
AGTTGGTCTATTTACTGGAGCAAGAAAAATAGCCGTTTCAGCAGAGTATAATACTGTATTGGTCGATACAACAGTTACAATCAAAGATAGTACAATATATACATCATTTATTTATGGAAATAAATCAAAACCAGTTCAAGTAATCACCACGGATAAAATCAATAAAGAGATCAAGAATACAGAGTCTGGTTTACGTTTCTTCAATTTTGCTGAGGGAACTGATCAAGTAACTCTCCAAATTGCCAGCCAAACTTCACCAACAGAATGGACAAATCGGGCAAAAGAAACACAAAATTCAGCAACAGCACACCAAGGTTTCATCGCACAAAAAAGTGGTACTTACACTGTTATTGCGAAAGATAAGGCCGGGAAAACCATAGCGACCCGCAAGGATATCAAATTGGCCGAAAACTACTACTATTCATTGATATTGATCGGCAAAGCAACTGATGAGAAAAATCCGTTATACCTTGGCCTTGTAGCTCAAGCCGCAAATTAAAAATACCCCATTTCTATATACTAAAAAAGACCATCGTATTTATATGATGGTCTTTTTATTTTGTATCATGATTCCTTTAAATAGGACAACTTTTTCTATCAATAAAACTAGGGGTTTTCTTTGGGGACAATTTTAGAAATAACATAGATATCCTCATTCTCCTTCTTCATTTTATATTTCTCACGCGCAATACGTTGAACCTCCTGTGGGTTGGATCGAATATCATTTATAGTTTTTATAATTGCCGCGTTCTCTTTCAGATAAAAGGATCGTTCCGTTTCCAGGTTAGCTTTTTGTTTTTGATAACTGTACTGTGTAGCAAAATCGTTTCTGTCAAAAAACAACATCCACACCAAAAAAGCCAAAGTGGCTAATAAATACTTATTTCTTACTAAAGACCATAATCGTTGCATAGGACAAAAATACTATTTAGCTTTTATACTCACGATATTTTCTTCCAAAGTTAAACATCTTCGATAAAGATATGGAATAATGCGCTCAAATTCATCATATCCTTAGAATAATCTTATCTTTAACAATTCGATAAATACTCCGATGAAATATCGCTGCTTTTGGTATCAAAATGCATTGGATATTCCATATGGCCATTAAAGAATAAATCATTTACATATGAAATACTATCTTATTGCTGGCGAAACATCAGGTGACCTACATGGTGCCAATTTAATTAAAGCACTCAAAATTGAGGATCCCGATGCAACATTCAAAATTGTTGGCGGAGATCTCATGCAGGAAGCAGCTCAAGAAAAAGCATTGATACATACTTCAGAAATGGCTTTTATGGGCTTTGTGGAAGTTTTGAAAAATCTAGGCAAAATATCCAACAACTTGAAGACAGTCAAAACTAACCTGCTGCAAGAAAGACCCAATGCCGTGATACTCATCGACTTTCCGGGTTTCAATTTAAAAATTGCCGAATTCGCCAAAAAACATGGAATCAAAACATGTTATTATATCTCTCCAAAAGTGTGGGCCTGGAATCAGGGACGTGTCAAAAAGATCAAAAAAATAGTTGACCATATGTTCTGTATCCTCCCGTTTGAGGTTGATTTCTATAAAAAATGGCGTATGCCAGTAGATTATGTAGGCAACCCCTTATTGGATGCGATTTCAACTTATTCTTTTAATCCTAAATTTAGGGAAGAAAACGGCTTTACGGATAAACCACTTATTGCCTTATTGCCAGGCAGTAGGGAGATGGAGATTATCAAACTTCTGCCTATAATGGCGGAGCTCCCCTATTTTTTTCCTGTACATCAATTTGTCATTGCTGGCGCGCCAAATTTCGACGAATCTTATTACAAGCAATTTTTGAAGGGCATTGATATTCCAGTCATTTTCAACCAAACATACGATATCCTTAAAAATGCGGAAGCGGCGGTAGTCACTAGCGGCACAGCCACTTTGGAAACAGGTATATTGAAAGTTCCGCAGGTTGTAGTCTATAAGGCCAATGCGATATCCGTGTGGATTGCAAAACTTGTGGTGAAAGTAAAATTTATATCTTTGGTGAACCTGATCAATAATTTCCTGTCAGTACGTGAACTTATCCAAGAAGATTGTACGGCATATGATATCTCCTATGAAGTCGGCGAACTGATCAACAACAAAGCCCACCGGGCGAGTGTACTGGAAAATTATGATATCTTGGCCGAAAAGCTCGGTTCTCCCGGTGCCTCGGAAAAGACTGCTAAATTAATTGTAAAATATCTAGGTAAAAATTAAACTCTTTGCGCTTTCAATTGTCAAACTATTAATTAGTTACATATAATTAATAGTCATATGAAATCAAGATTTATTTTAGGCTTTCTTTTCTGCATTGCATTCACCTTCGTTGGTAAAGCACAGGAAACACAGCATTTTTCCAAGCTTGAAATTGGAAAAAAAGCCAAGAAAAATATCGATAGTAAAGATTCAACAGCGGTTATCCATATTGACACATTGATCATGAAAGATAACTCCACGTTGTCTTTCTATGGAAAGAAAAATGTAAAAATCACGGTTGGCTATGCAGAGATCGGTAACAAAGCAACATTTTATGGCACTGACGGAAAAAACAATGGTGCCAATTTTGATATTAATGCTAATTTTCAAAAATTAGGGTCGTTGTATATTATCGCAAAAGGTGATGATGCTTTTAATGGTACCAAAACATATCCAAATGGCAATGGCGGGAAAGTGAAGGTAACGCTGACTTCAGGAAGTTTAAAGCCACAGACGACAGATAAGAAATCGCCCAATTATATCTATGCGGATGTAGTAGCAGGTGGCAGAGCTGTTAATGCAAATACAGACCTGAGAAATATTTATGATCGCATTAAAACCGCTCCTACAGGCCTTCGCGGTTTACCACAAGGACAAATTTACTCTGGTAGCGCGGGAAATGAAGGCTCCTTTGAATTAATTTCTACACAAAAAGAACAATAATTAAGATATCATATTTATAAAAGCGCCGGGCGAGGTTACAACCTTGATCCGGCGTTTTTATAAATACAGATTTTTCTACAGGTTTCAACGGCAGCCCCGCCTCTTTAATTCGTATGCCAACACCAGTCTTGTCATCCGATCGTACCTTGCTATTCCTTCTTTTTGATTATTATGAGTCAGGTATTGATTATAGAACAGCCCCATCAGATCATTAATCCACCCCGTGTAATTGCTCCAGAATAATCGTTCATCGGTTATGTCCGCCAGAACCTTTTTACTTAATCTTGATTGATAACCATTCGAAAGTTCCGGATACATTCCACGCAATTCTCCGAGCATGTAAAGCGTTGTTTGTAAATAAGCTGAATAACGGTAAAAGGCTTGTGGATGATGCTGCAGACGAACAAAGGCTATAAAATTAGCTTCGTCCTCAAAGCCCACCCCTTGCTGGTGAGCAAGCTCATGCACGTAAGTAAACGGAAATGACAAAGCTGGCATGGCATAATTTACCTGCGCCTCATGCGTAAATGGGTTAAAATAGCCAGAAACACCGAAATAGGAAACAACCACACTATTTAAAGGCGATTTGGCATGCACCTGACTCGTTGATAAAAAAGATGAAAACGTAGTATCTTTTTTCACCCAACTCGCAAGATCTTCCCGTATATGATCCTTCTTTTTAGCCCATTGCGCGGGATCCACATCTTCACGGAGTGTATTTGTACTATCCAAGAATTCATCCAGCACCATCAGATAATCCGCAAGTTTGAGACTGTCCACCTGCAAAGTCGCATTTATGCTGATCGGCTTGCGATAATAGTTCAGCCCCCAGGATAGGTAAAAAAAGATATATAATCCAAGCAGAAAATTTATAGCAAACAGAGCAGTTCGACAGACTTCCAGCCATTTTCTATACCATAGCTTCCGTATGATATTAACCAGCAAATAAAGCAGAAAAATAATCGTGAAAACGTAAAATATATCACCTATACTAATCGGAATGTAACCAAAAATATATTTCGGAATATGACCATAAAACCGATAAAAGCCCTGGGCATAAAACTCCTCTATCCATCCGCTATTACTTTCAATCCGTGATAAAAAGAATATCAGACCAATAAATAAGACAAAAATTAGGACAGCTATTTTATTACGCTTTGCCATAGATGATTAAGTTTCGTTCTCGAAATAAACCTTGTAATAATTCATCCCTTTATCTTCATCAAACCCCTTCTCCAAATATTCCCGTTTTCCGTGAACGTAAATATGAAAATTCTTATCCAATTTTAGCACCGACTTGTAGGAAGACTCCATTTTTTTAACAGCCTTATCCGCAATTTCAAAACTCGACTGGAAAGGTGAATCAAACTCGTCCTCAAAACCAGCTTTATAATCCTGGAACAAGGCAATGGCTTGGGGATTTCCCAATACCTCTTCCTCAAATTCCTCCTGGACAAAAGTTTCTTTTTCCTTAAAGTAGTTCATTGATTTATTCATTAAATCAATTTTATCAGCTTTCTCCAGTTCAAATGTTTCATCCAATTTTTCCTGAACAAAATTTTTATATACTTTTAAGTAGTTGCCAGTCTGGTTAAAATTGTCATTACGTACACGTAATTTTAAAAACTCATCTTTCCAATATACCGCCTCCTGCTGCCTATTGGTTTGATCAAGGACAAGCACCTTATACCCTTCCTCTTCTTCGACATTGATAATGATGCATCCTTTGTCCAACTTATTAATATTGATAGCCTCCTGTTCGTATTCCAGCGTAAAAGCTCCTTGTTCGGGGTATACCTTTAGGTAAGTTTCTTTGTTCTCGGATTTAAATATCCCGATCGCATCATGTTCTTCACCTTCGATCTGAACATTTTTTAGTGCAACCACATATACCTCACCGGCTTTAATCTTCGGGTGACTGGATACTTCATAAAGATGTTTCGAGATCTGCTGGGAGAAATCATGAAAGGCCATTTGCGCCTTAAAATATTGGCGAACGAAATAAAAGACTTCATTCAGATCCAATTCTTCATTTGGATGATATAGACGATATACTTCATTCACTTTGGCAAAAGGGCTCATAAAATACTGCATCAAAAGGCCTGGTAATACTTCATCGCCTTCAAGAGATACGGGTTCGTCAGACAAAATATAAAATTCGTCCTGTGCTTTGTTTCCTACACGATGTATAGATAATGCTTCAAAAGTAGCGTCTTGATGAAAAAACATATTCTTTATTCTATAAATTATATAAATCTATTGCTATTTTAAATGTTTGGCAATGGGCATTGACGATATCTTTGATCAAAGGGGAATATCCTCCTCCCATACTGATCTGAACGGGTACATGCTGCTGCATGCATATCCCCAATACAAGCTCGTCCCTACGTCCGCAGGTTGCTGGACTCAATTTCAATCTGCCCAGTTTATCAGTTGCTAATATATCCACACCAGCCTGATAAAAAACAAAATCAGGCCTGATACGTTGAAATAAATCCTGCAGATTATCTTCCAGTATCTTTAGATACTCCATATCCGTAATATTTTCGGCAAGACCGATATCCAAATGAGATCGCTGTTTGATAAAGGGATAGTTTTTCTCAGCATGCATCGAGAAGGTAAACACCTGTTGGTGCCCTTCAAAGATATGTGCCGTTCCGTTCCCCTGATGTACATCCAGATCGATGATGAGTATACGATTTGCCAGCTGATGCTTTAACAAATAACCTGCGGCTGTCGCTTGATCATTCATCAGACAAAAGCCCTCACCAAAGTCATATCCAGCATGATGAGTTCCGCCTGCAACGGTAAAAGCGACCCCGTATTGCATAGCATAATTAGCGGCCTGCACAGTTCCATCAACAATATAGCGTTCCCGATCCACTAAACTCTTACTTAAGGGAAATCCGATCCGCCGTACCATTTTCGCATCCAAGGTCAAATCAAACAGTTGCTTCACGTAATTTGGATCATGAACCAGACAGCAGCTCTCAAAACTCGCCAGTTCCGGTTCGAAAAAATTACGTTCATTTACCAATCCTTCGTGCTTCAACTGTAGCGGAATCAGCTCATACTTCAACATCGGAAAACGATGTCCTTCTTTGACGGGATGGATAAATTCGGGACGATAAGCTATCTTGAGCACTTTAAAACTTGTTGTATTCATGCGAAGATAAGAAAAACTAAAGCAATCCCATTTTATCGAACAATATCAAAAGGATATTTTGGAGTTGTATTGGAAAAAAGGCATCTTTGGATAAGAACAAATCCTCAAGTTGATGTCTGGCACCGTTTGACGTTCAACTTATATTCGATCACAAATAAATATACTTAAAATTATATGGAAACGACTAATTTGCCTCAATTGTCTACCATGGAACAGCGTGTCCTAGGCTCCCTCATTGAAAAATCAAAGGCAACCCCGGAGTATTATCCAATGACGATAAATAGCTTACAGGCTGCATGCAACCAAAAAACTTCACGCAAACCTGTCGTTCAATATACCGAAGAAGACATCGTTAATACATTGGATATCTTGAAAAAAAGGGGATTGATTTCCACTGTAATCGGTGGCGGATCCCGGGTGACAAAGTATAAACATAATTTTGCCATACAATTTCCCCTTGTCCCTTCTGAATTGACCATTATGTGTCTATTACTGCTTCGGGGACCAATGACAGCTGGAGAAATCAATTCAAACGCCGGAAGGTTATATGAATTTGAGTCTTTAAGTGAAATTAACGAACAGTTAGAAAAACTTGCCCAGGAAGGTTATCTGAAATCTTTACCGAAACAAGCTGGACATAAAGAAGTACGTTATATTCACTTGCTAGGTGAAGTAAATTTGGAAACTTTCGAAAATACGGGCCACTCTGCTCCCGCCTTCGCGGATCAAGTGCTCCTGGAGCGTATCGGACAACTTGAACAGGAAGTCGCTGATCTAAAACAGAAATTTCAAGAATTGTGGGACGAATTACATTAACCGATGACTGATATCACCGAGTCCAAAACAGTATTATCTCAATCAACCTTATGGTTGATGACCATTGCCACTGGTCTAGTTGTCGCCAATAACTACTACAATCAACCATTATTGGGACTGATTGCCAAAGATCTGAAGGTGAGTGAAGCCACCGTGAGCAATTCGGCCATGTTAACACAAATTGGTTATGCCTGTGGGCTATTGGTGATTGTTCCCTTGGGTGATATGTTCAAAAGAAAGAAAATGATCTTAATCGATTTCATCTTCATTATTCTTTCTTTGGCCGGAATGGCACTTTCCCACGCTATTGTACCTATCTTCATCTTTAGTTTTCTAATCGGTTTTACTTCCGTAATACCACAGGTTTTCGTACCCATGGCTGCTGAACTTGCATCGAAAGGAAAACAGGCAGCCGCAATAGGCATGGTGATGTCAGGATTGCTGATCGGTATATTATTATCACGCGTCATTAGCGGATTTATAGGTTCTTATTTTGGATGGCGTGAAATGTATTGGATTGCTACAGTAATCATGGTCATCACAGCATTGGCTATCGCCTTCAAACTACCTGAAGTCAGTCCGAATTTTAAGGGCACTTATAAAGAATTGATGATTTCGGTATGGAATTTCGCTAAGAAACAACCTGTTCTACAGCTGGCTGCATTTCGAGGAGCAATGGGATTTGGTGCATTCTCCGCTTTTTTTACAACCTTGGTCTTCCACATTGGGGGGCCTCCGTTCCATGATGGGCCAGCTACTGCTGGGGCATTTGGTCTTGTCGGTGCCTGTGGCGCTCTCGCTGCAGCTTTTGTCAACCGAATGACCGGATATATAGGTACATCAAAAATCATCTTATACGCGATCTTATTAATGGTATTTAGTTGGTTGCTTTTTGCCTTGTTTGGCAATTATTATTGGGGATTAATTATTGGCGTCATTCTCATTGACCTCGGGTTACAGTCCATGCATATCTTAAATCAAAGTGACTTCTACGCTTTAAATCTCGGCGCCAATAATCGTCTCAACACGGTTTATATGGTCAGCTATTTTATAGGAGGCTCAACAGGCACCTTTTTTGCGGCTCAGGCATGGCAACACTTCCAATGGTCCGGAGTTATAGCGGTCGGTATGACGTATACCCTATTAGCATTGTTCGCACACTTATTATTTGATCATAAACTTAGAAAAAATTGATATGAAATTTGGCCAAGTAGACCATCCCGAAGAGGTAGACTTCAACTTACCTCCTACTCCCCCGGAGACGTTAAATCTCTTACAACATTTCAAAAATGAGAAACCTTTTGAAGTATATGTCGGTTGTGCAAAATGGAATAAACAAGATTTAAAGGGCTTTTACCCTAGAGGAACAAAGGACGAACTCGTCTACTACTCCAATCAGTTTAACAGCATTGAACTGAATGCAACGTTCTACAATTCACCCAGTCTGGAGCAAGTAGAGACTTGGAAACAGAAAACACCTGCGGATTTTAAGTTCTTCCCAAAAGTTCCCCAATCCATTAGTCATTTTAGTCGTCTGCTCAATACAACGGATAAAGTAAAACTATTTACGGACGCTGTTGTTCGGTTTGACGAAAAATTGGGTATGGTTTTCCTGCAGATGCATGACAATTATAATCCCAAAGATATGGCCCGTTTGAAACTATTTTTGCACGATTGGCCGAAAGATGTTCCTTTAGCTTTAGAAGTACGAAACAAGGATTGGTTTTCAAAAGTGGAGGTAACAAAAGAACTTTATACTTTATTGGAGGAAACCAATGTGACTAATGTACTGGTGGATACAGCCGGAAGAAGAGATATGCTGCATATGCGCCTGACCACACCTGTCGCTTTTATCCGCTATGTCGGTGCGAACCATGATTCTGATTACGAACGCTTAGATAACTGGGTTGAAGTGTTAAAACTTTGGCGGGATAATGGATTACAGAAATTATACTTTTTTATCCATCAGAACGTCGAAATTGAATCGCCCCTGCTCGCTACCCATTTTATCAAAAAGATCAACGAAACATTTGATCTGAATTTAAAACATCCAAATAAAAATGGTGGGCAAAACAGCTTATTTTAGACAGGATCAAAGCAGATAAAACGACTGTTCTTCTCACCGATTACAGCCCATAAAAAATAAAAAAGGTCGAAGTAACTACTTCGACCTTTTTTATTTCAATTAAGACTAAGCTTATTTTTTCGCATATTTAAAGTTCTTGCCGATAAAGCGAGCATTACCACCCAATTCTTCTTCGATACGCAACAACTGATTGTATTTAGCCATACGGTCAGAACGGGAAGCTGAACCTGTTTTGATTTGACCACAGTTCAAAGCAACCGCCAAGTCAGCGATTGTCGCATCCTCAGTTTCACCGGAACGGTGAGACATAACTGATGTGTAACCCGAATTTTGAGCTAAAGTCACAGCATTGATTGTTTCAGTCAATGAACCAATTTGGTTTACTTTTACCAAAATAGAATTTGCTGTATGTGTATCTATACCTTGTTGAAGACGTTTTGTATTTGTTACGAAAAGATCATCACCTACTAATTGAACGTGATCGCCAATTTTATCAGTCAATGTTTTCCAGCCAGCCCAGTCATCTTCAGCCATACCATCCTCGATAGAGATAATTGGATATTTCGCTGTTAATTCAGCTAAGTAGCTTGCTTGTTCTTCACTAGAACGTACAGCACCTTTGTCACCTTCAAATTTAGCGTAGTCATACTTGCCATCTTTGTAGAATTCAGAAGAAGCACAATCCAATGCCAAGCAGATGTCTTGACCTGGTTTGTAACCTGCGATCTCAATCGCTTTCAATACTGTTTCAATCGCATCTTCTGTGCCTTCGAATTTTGGTGCAAATCCGCCTTCGTCACCTACTGCAGTAGAAAGACCTCTATCGTGTAAGATTTTTTTCAAGGTATGGAATACTTCTGTTCCCCAACGTAATGCTTCAGAAAAAGAAGGAGCTCCTACTGGCATGATCATAAATTCCTGAAATGCGATAGGTGCATCAGAGTGAGATCCACCATTGATGATATTCATCATTGGAATAGGCAATGTATTTGCGTTAACACCGCCAATATAACGGTATAAAGGTTGACGTGACTCCTGTGCAGCTGCTTTTGCTACAGCCAGAGAAACACCAAGGATAGCGTTTGCGCCTAAATTACCTTTATTTTCACTACCGTCTAAATCGATCATGATTTTATCGATGGCATTTTGTTCGAAAACATCTACGCCTTCCAAAGCTTTCGCTATTTTGGTATTTACATTTTCAACAGCTTTCAAAACACCTTTACCCAAGTATTTTGATTTGTCGCCATCACGCAATTCTACTGCTTCGTGAACACCTGTTGAAGCACCTGAAGGAACAGCTGCACGACCAACAAAACCATTTTGTGTAGTAACATCTACTTCAATTGTAGGGTTACCGCGCGAATCCAAAATTTGACGCGCATGAACATCGATAATTAAACTCATCTCTTTATTAGACTATAATTTATTTTCATTACTTAGTGTAGTTAAGACACACTCTTAGCTACAGACATTTTTCACAACCAAATATAACAAAAAATGTATTTAATCCGTCATTTATTGTGAATAAAATATGACCAATCTGAATAATAGCTTGGGTAAGTACCATAAAAAACCCTCCAGGGTATGGAGGGTTTTGATATGCTATATTTGTTTAGTTTTTGATCATTGTAATAAAATCATCAAACAGGTAACGTGAATCGTGTGGACCTGGGGATGATTCAGGGTGATATTGAACTGAGAATGCTTTTTGCCCTTTGATACGGATACCTTCGATAGATTGATCATTTAAATTGACGTGTGTAATCTCCACATTTTCTGAATTCTCAATATCCTCCGCTACTACACCAAATCCATGATTTTGTGAAGTAATTTCACAACGGTTAGCGATAATATTTTTGACCGGATGGTTGATACCACGGTGTCCGTTATGCAATTTGCTTGTGCGGATACCATTGGCCAAAGCTAGAATTTGGTGTCCCAAACAGATACCAAACATAGGCTTACTTGCATTCAAAATAGATTTTACGGTCTCAATAGCATAATCCATTGGTGCAGGATCACCAGGACCGTTTGAGATAAAGTAACCGTCCGGATTCCATTTTTCCATTTCTTCAAATGTTGTCTTAGCGGGAAAAACCTTGGTATAAACATCACGTGCCTCAAAATTGCGCAAGATATTTTTCTTGATTCCCAAATCCAATACTGCTACACGGAGAGATGCGTTTTCATTACCAAAGAAATAAGGTTCAGCGGTAGTTACCTTTGATGACAGTTCAAGACCGTCCATCGAAGGAACTTTAGCCAATTGACTTTTTAATTCCTCTACATCAAGTGTTTCAGAAGAAATGATTGCATTCATTGCACCTTTATCGCGGATATGTCTTACCAATGAACGTGTATCCACATCAGAAATACCGACCAAATTTCCTTCCTCAAAATAGTTTTGAATAGATTCATCCGCCATTTTACGACTGTAGTTGATGTTGTAATTTTTACAAACCAACCCTGCAATCTGAATTTGATTTGATTCGGTATCATCCTCATCAATACCATAGTTACCAATATGAGCATTGGTCGTTACCATGATTTGTCCAAAATAAGATGGATCTGTAAAAATCTCTTGATA
>JAITLV010000172.1 GCA_031277685.1 Sphingobacterium sp.
TTTGTTTCTTCTTTTTCTTTGCGATGGCTGAAATGTTCTTTTCATGACGCTATTATGCTAATTTGTTCTTACTTCAATTAATACAAAACTCCCCAAGAGGAATGCAAAAGTAAAGTTTATTTTAGACAAAAACAAACAATATTGAGAACATTTAGACTTTAAATAGAAAGCCATCGCTAATTTATTCATTGACAGCCTAAAAAAGCATTTTACAATTACTAAAAAACAAAGACAGCGCAGTAAACCCGCGCTGTCTTTATTCCTTCAAATAGCAATTTGAATTTATTTGGTTTTAAGAATATCTCTGATCTCAGTCAACAACGTTTCTTCTTTTGTTGGCGCAGCAGGTGCAGCAGGTGCAACTTCTTCTTTACGTTTCAAAGAATTCAATCCTTTAATAACGATGAAAATACAAAACGCAACAATTAAAAACTGGATAATGACATTAATAAAATTTCCGTAATTAATAGACACTTCAGCTTGTTTCGCAGCTTCATCAGCTGCTTTGAGGATGATCTTCTTCGAAGAAAAGTCAACCCCACCAGTTAAATAACCTATGGGCGGCATGATAATATCGTCAACCAATGAGGTAACAATTTTACCAAATGCCCCACCGATAACAACACCGACAGCCAAATCAACAACGCTACCGCGCATTGCGAACTCTTTAAATTCTTTTAAAAATCCCATATTTAAATCATTTAATTTTTTAAAATTTTATCAAAACTAATAATTGTCACATAAATCTAATTAAAATAAACCATTTTTTTATAGTGAGTCATTCATTGTCCTTTATTTTCTATCTTAAGTCCTATTTTCAAATTTACTATCCAAAACGATAAGCTCAAGTTTTTTATTAACTTAATTTGCTATATTTGCTCGTTAACTAGGGCAAAATATCAAGATATATTGTATATTGATAGTACTTTAAATTTCATACGGTAATTAAAGCCCAGAATAATATAAAGTATCTATGAAGAAGATTCTTATTGCAGACGACCATGGCATCGTACGACTAGGAGCATCCGTTATTATTAAGGAAACTCTTAAAAAAGCTGAAATATTTCAAGCTGAAAATTTCGACGAAGTACTAGAAAAGATAAAACTGGAAGATTTTGATCTATTATTACTGGACATCAATATGCCTGGGGGAAATAATATTAGAGTCGTTGAGGAAATCCTACAAATTCAACCTGCAATTAAAATTTTAATTTTTTCATCTTATGATGAATCATTATATGCATTGCGCTATATTGAAGCAGGAGCAGTAGGCTATCTCAATAAAACTACCGCAATGGCGGAGTTGAGTCATGCCATATTGGCTATCCAAGAAAGGGGCAAATATATGTCAAGCAATGTGCAAGATCTATATGTCCAAAAGCTGACCCAAAGTAAATCCGAACTCACAAAATTAAATCCATTGGCACGCCTGTCCAACAGGGAGGTGGATGTGGCAAAACAGCTGATCAAAGGACTGGGAATCATCGAAGTATCCAGTTTACTTGAATTAAGCCCATCAACTGTAAGCACCTATAAAAGCAGGATATTTGAAAAATTAAACGTTTCCAATATTCCAGAACTCATTGAACTTTTCAGAATACACTCCAACAATTAAAGTATTGTTGGAGTGTATCTTTTTTAATGTAGATCATCCATTGTAACAACCGGAATATCTTTCACATTTGTATCTTTTAAAGGTTCAGCCTTTTTATAAGCGTAACCCACCTCAGCCTCTAAATCCCATAACATAGGGGCTAAGAAATTAAGGCAAGTCGTAAATCCTTGTACTGTTGCAGAGAAATCACCTGTATCTTTTGAATTTTTCGCCTCATTTTCAATTTCAAAAGGCCCTTTAAATCCACGTTCCTGTAACAAATCCACAAAACCACGCCAATCCATGCTATCCGATCCACCAAATCCCGGAAGCATTGCTTCATAATGATGCCTGTCCCAGTCATGACCTGGAATAGCAACATTTGCTTGTTTTGCCAATTCGGCATCTACATGCTGCATCGGATACATCCCACCCCAATCAATTCGAGCAGTAGTCTGCAAATTACGTGTGGTCTTTACATGTATTCGTTGCAATCGACTGATATCAGTGTTACGAATCACATCAATTGGATTAGTATTTTGCCATACATCATGCGAAGGATCATAAATTTCGCCATGTGCTTTACTCGGCACTAGTGCATACATCAGTTTACGCGCAGCCAATACAGCTGGCAAGTTATTATAGGTCGAGCTATAGCGTGAAGAACGCCAGCCCTCCATAGGGCAATTTTCATATAAAATTGTCACCCCAAGACTCTCAGCATAGTTAACAATCGGTGCAAATACCCGTTTATATTCATCCAGATTTTTTTGAAAGCCATCCAGTTGGTTTCCCAATTCATGATTATAACCGACAAAAGTACCGACTTTAACATTATTTTCATCCCCCCCCAACAAATGGGCTATCCGAATCAATTTCAATAAATGGTTCTGATTTTTCACGCGTTGATCAGGATCTCCACCAATCATATTTTCAAAGGCTCCTAGTGAAAGCTTCAGATCAGCCTGATTAAACAGTTCAAGCGTCTCCTTTGCCTTTGCAGGCGTAAATCCTTCATAGTCTAAATGTGTAGCTGTATGGTCTTCACGCGTGCCATCTTTTCTAAAAACACAAAGGTCTATTCCACCAGCACCAATTCGTTTTGTTGTTTGAATCAATTCTGGTAATGACAATTTATCAAAGGCAGAACTCATGACCCATACAGGGTTATTTAATTTTGTAGTCATAGCTTATATAATTGTATTCTATCGGTATTTAAAGATACTAAAAAAGCCATCCGATTGGGTGGCTTTTTTAGTATTTTATGTCAATTCGATTAATCTACATTGTCATGTAAAAATGAGTTATTTGGGCGGATCTCCGTATTCCCATCTTCAAATGATAGTGTAAAGCGAGATACCTGTGATTGCGAAGAATGAGGTGTATCCTCTAATGACATTTGTTTCCTTTTATAAGCAGGCTCATTTTCTAGCTCATGAAGGCCGTTCGACGACTTCAATTTCATACTTAATTCTTTCAATCGCAATATACGCTCTTTTGTACGCACCAATTGATCCTCAAATGACACCTGCTCCTCCTCTACCTGAGGTACTTCAATCTTCTCGTTTGTTGTACTTGAAGAGAATGTTGGTCTTTCATCATACTCTGAAGTAGATGGAGCCGAATACGAATCAAATACTGTTGGCATTTGAAACTGAAAAACAGAAGGTGAAGTTTTCAGCTGAAAATCGCTTTCAGCAAATGAAGCTTCCTCTTCATAGGCGCCATCAAAACCCAAATCATGACGTATCACTTGTGGTTCTTCAACTGCTACCTGTTGTTGCACAACATTTTTCGGAGAAGTAAACAAGTCAGACTGCAAATTATTTGGTGTTGATGTATTTGTTGAAGGAGCTGGTGTATCCACACGTTGAACCGGCGTGACAAAACTATTGGCAACTGGAGCTTCCTTTGGTGCAACATGAGAAACAGGTTTCACAAAAGAATTTACCGGTTCAGGTGTCAAGGGCATAGATACTTTTGTATTTTCTCGCTCTTTATCACGTTCTTCCGAAGTCTGAAAACCAGTAGCGATAATTGTTACCGATAATTCATCTTCAAAGTTTTCGTCTATGCAGTTACCCCAGATCAAATCAGCAGACAAACCTGCTTTTTCCTGAATGTAATCTGTGATGATCGCAACTTCATCCATGGTTACTTCTTTTGTTCCAGAAGTAATATTCAATAAAATATAACGGGCACCTTCGATCTCATTGTCTTTCAACAACGGAGAAGCTAAAGCACCTTCTACAGCACGCAATGCACGATCTTCGCCTTCGGCAATCGCATTACCCATAATCGCTACACCACTATCGTTCATTACGGTGCGAACATCTTTAAAATCGACGTTTACATAACCAGGGATAGTGATAATTTCGGCGATACCTTTTGCAGCGGTGGTCAATATATCATCCGCTTTTGCGAAAGCTGCGGTCATGGTTAAGTTACCAAAGATTTCACGCAAACGGTCATTTGAAATAACAAGATAAGAGTCTACATATTTACGTAATTCTGAAAGCCCCTCTTCCGCCTGTGAACGACGGCGTTTACCTTCGAATGTAAATGGTGTCGTAATGATCGCAACGGTAAGAATCCCCAATTCCTTAGCTGCTTTAGCTAAAACAGGGCTTGCTCCTGTACCTGTACCACCACCCATACCAGCAGTAATAAACAACATCTTGGTATTGGTACCCAACATACGTTTGATATCTTCAATACTTTCGATAGCAGAATTTTCACCCACATCAGGATCGGCACCAGCCCCCATACCTTCGGTCAGACTAATTCCCAATTGAACCTTATTTGGGATCGGGCTTAGCTCCAATGCTTGCGCATCAGTATTACACACGATAAAATCTACCCCACTAATTCCTTGTTTATACATGTGGTTTACGGCATTGCCGCCACCACCACCAACCCCAATAACCTTGATTATTG
>JAITLV010000199.1 GCA_031277685.1 Sphingobacterium sp.
ACAATTTAAATATCTTACAGGTAAAAGGTCGTTCGGATCTCTACCTCAGATTAGAAATTATCAAAAAGCTACTGGTCATCGTGGCAGTGGTACTGGGGCTTAGGTTCGGTATTTATGGACTGCTCTGGGGACAAGTAGCCGTTTCTATTATATCGCTGTTTATCAATACGTTTTATACTGCTAAATTTCTGCATTATACGATGCTGCGACAGCTCGCTGATCTCCTTCCTAGTATCTTGATAGCCTGTAGTGTTGCTGGAGTAATATGGTGGGGAAGTGATTTGATGTTATACGGCTTGGAGAAATGGATCAAAGCAATCGTCATCGTTATAAGTTATGTCTTGTCATTCTGGTGTTTTTGTGCCCTGATCCGATTGGAGGAGTATGGATCCATGAAGGATCTTATCATGAATAATTGGCGAAAAAAAATGGTTTAATCAATTAATTCAACGTAAGTATCGATGTCTATTTTATTTAAAATCTGGAGCACTATTCGTCGGCGGATGATCTGGCGAAAACACCGGCATGTTACGTCCTTATGGATTCGATTTATTGAGCGGCATCATACGGGTCAGCAGAGCCATTACTCGTTGCGCCAAAAGGTAGAACTGCCGACAAATAAGGTCATCTGGCAGTATTGGGGGCAGGGGTTTGCAGGCGATAATCTACCGGCAGTTGTTAAACTGTGCTTTCAATCCGTTGACCACTTCAAAGGTGATTATACGGTTGTTAGGGTGGATGACGATACATTTGGACAATATATCGACCTTCCGGATTTTATACTCGAAAAAAGAGCAAGTGGAATAATCAACCGCACTTTTTTTTCTGATATGCTACGTTTGGCTTTGCTGAAGACTTATGGCGGTGTATGGCTCGATGCGACAATTTTGCTGACGGATAGTTTGCCCAGGAGTTTGAGTGTGCAAGATTTTTTTGTTTACCAACGGGACGCGCAGGAGAAATACAGCGATTACTGGGAAAATAGTTTTGCTTTTTACTGGGGCTGGGACAAACGACACAAAGTAAGAATGCTTAACAGTATTATTTTCGCTAAAAAGCATGATCCGCTATTGTCGTGCATGATCGACTTACTCTTTAATTATTGGAGGACCAGGGACAAAGCAATTAACTATTTTATTTTTCAGATACTCCACGAGCAACTGATGGTTTCAGGACTCGGATTTAACAGAGGTAAGATTGTCAGCGATGTTACGCCACATTTATTGCAGACAAAACTCGCAGGGGGCAATTATCCGATCAGTTACCGTGAAATTTTTGCGCGCACGGGTATACATAAGCTGACTTATTTTCAGGATGATGCTGTCGCCTATCTGAATGAAATTTTAAGGGAAAATTTGACAACATTTCACGCTATACAAAATAACGAATAATATGGACCTGGGAAAACATGCTTTTTTGGTTTTGGCCCATAATGAATTTGCTGTTATGGAGCGGCTTCTTTATTGTCTGGATGATGAACGTAACGATATCTATATTCATTTTGATAGAAAATTGGATCAGCTGCCAGATTTCCGACTACGAAAAGCGAGGCTTTTTGTCCTATCGGATCGTGTCGATGTACGTTGGGGCGATGTCTCCATGATCGAGGCGGAATACAAGTTGTTTGAGACTGCTGCTAGGCGACAAACATATGCCTATTATCACGTCTTATCAGGTGTGGACCTGCCACTTAAACATCAGGATGATCTGCATGCTTTCTTCAATTATTATCAGGGGAAGGAGTTTATTGGCATTTCTCAAAAAACGACCGAACAGGAGATTGATCGAAAAGTTCGGCGTGTTCACCTGTATGCTAAGCTGTTCAGACCAGGAAAAGGTATTGCCGTGATGTGGTATAGAACAATACGTGCGTTGGTTTTGCGGGTTCAATTACTGTTGCGGATAAAACGAAATCATGATGTGGTATTTAAAAAGGGACCGCAATGGATAAGTGTGACAGATGATTTTGTCCGGTATATTTTAGATAAAAAGAAAGCTGTTTTGAAAACCTACCAAAAGACCTTTTGCAGCGATGAAATCTTTATACAGACCCTTTGCTGGAATTCCGATTTTAGGCTCAGATTATTCAACAGTATGCAAGAAATGCAGGGTTGTCAACGTATTATCGGCTGGCAGAACGGCGAATTGATCGAATGGACAGATGCCGATTTCGATAGGTTAATTGCCTCAGATATGTTATTTGCCCGGAAATTCAGTTCCGAAAATAGACAACTTCTTGAACGTATAGTTAACCATGTCACCAATAAATCTACTTATAACATTACCTAATATGATAAACCTAATACGACGCTGGTATCTGAATGTGAGATATATCTTCTTCAAGAGCGTATTGCCCTTCCCGAAGATTCATTCCAATGTTGAAACATTGGCGAAGTTGCTGTCTTCAGATTTTTCGATGGTACGATTTGGTGATGGGGAATTCCATATGATCAATCAGACGGAGAATTTGGGTTTTCAATGTGTTGATAATCAGTTGTCCCGTCGTTTGCGTGAAATTTTGGGGAGCGATAAGGAAGGATGCCTGATCTGTGTTCCGCATGG
>JAITLV010000297.1 GCA_031277685.1 Sphingobacterium sp.
CCTTTACGTATTCGGCTCAACTGTGTTGGGGTAATGCTCAGGTGCGAAGCAATATATTGTAGTGGAATTCTGCTGTCAATTCCCGGATGTGCCGCCAGCAATTTGAGATATCTTGTGGTTGCACTTTCGGTCAGTAAAGAAATTTCTCTTTCTTCATTAATGACTATCCATTTTTTCTCCAAATAGGCAATGTAAAGGTTTTTTAGTTCATCATTTTGATTAATAGCTGCTCTTGTTTGATGATAAGGCATACATACTACAGTAGTGTTTTCAATAGCTTGCAATTTAAAATCGTTGGGCGTTTTTATGATTGCCGAAAATCTTGTGCTCGCAAAATCCCTCTCCAAATAAATCCATTTATTCCAGATAGCTCCTTTTTCATCAATAAAATAAGAGTTTAAGGCTCCTTTACAAACAAAGAAGATGTCATTGGCGACACGACCCTCTCTCAGTAAAACTTCATTTTTCTTAAATTGCTGAATGTAAGTTGCCTCAGCCAACAAATCAAATGCCTTATCCGAAATGGGATATACGCTTGTAACAGCTGTTTTAAAGTCGGCAAGATATTTTTCTGTTTCTGTCATTTGTTTTAGCGGGGCTATATGATGCTATTACTTTCGAATAAATATAACGTATATTTTAAATAGCTAAAACTGATTTTTCTTCTTCTTTGGATATTTCGTATCAATGAGCACTAGATATATATGATAGATTTACCACCAAAAGTGGGGAAGAACCCGTTTATTTGAAATCTACCGCCCAGTCTAGTCCTTAAGGGAAATGAAATTTTACAGATCATGATGAAGTAGAGCGAATATTACATTAAATTTTGCATTTGCGCCAAATATCGACTTTAATGATTCATTTGCTTTGAAGACAATATCCTTATCAACAACCTTCACTAAGCAGTTCAATTACCACCTCGAAGACAATGGCTTATTGACCGATGATCACGTGCAAAAGTATATAGCCATGATCCAAGGCGGGGGATTAAAGTGGATAAAGGACGATATTCGATGAAAAAGGATATAAACGGAATAAAAAACCTTGAGTCTGGGAGGATCGAATCCTGTTTGGTTTTTAAAAAAAATATTTCGAGCTGTTGAGCACGGAGTACTAGCTGTCAATAGATTTTCTGTTACCGGATACTTGACTATAGATGATCTAAGTACCAAAAAATATTTTACGTTGACGGATCAGGTGTGAATGATCAGGGAAGAACTTTTTGATAAAAGACGTCTGTCGTTATCTAAAAGTGGGTGGATTTGGAGTGATTGTGAAACTGATAATACTATTTGATGAAGTGAAATAACCTTTTGGAATTAAATTACTATTAGAAAGGGATTTTTGAACAACTTTTTCTAAGAAATGAACAACAATTATCTCAACTAATCTCGCGATCTTTACAGTAAATGAATGCCCAAAGCCGGTTAACATCTAGCCCAAGCGGACATCTAGCCAAAATTGCTTCCCTTAACGGTTATAAGGGAGGCTTTTTGTTTATTTTAATCCCTATTAAAACGGCCGAATAAATCAATTACGGTTTCCCGTAACCAACCTCTCATTTAAAATCATACCCTAGCCTTACAGTTGTTAATATATTTTCTTATTTGTGATAATTATATTTTTATAGTGATAATGTAACATTATATTTACAGTTTAAAATATCTAAGTGGACAGAAACATGGATAATTTTTGGTAATTTTAAGTAAAACCATAAAAAACTTAGATATGAGAAAAACCATTGGGGTCCTAGTACTCGTAGTAGTATTAGTTTGTAATTCGTGCAAAAAAGAGAGCACTTCTGGAAATTCCGAGCTTAAACTAAAAGTAAACAGAAAAGAAATTAAGGAAAAAATGAAATTGCACAGCAATGGGTTAGATTTTTATTTTAATAATCAAACTCAAAACACATCCTTTGTAAAACGGGCAAACGTTCCAGTTGGCCCAGTTGGTCCTCCCCCTGAAACGGGCGGTGGCGGTGGTGGCACACCATTTCCCATGTTAGAAGCTCAGTCAATAATTTCAGATTTTCTTTCTGCCCAAAATATTCAGCAAACAAATGAATTACATATAATACCAAAATTCGAATCTTCTGCACTCGATTATTATGATGTTTCAGATTATGGTAAGTTTAGTAGAGATTTTTACGAGGTAGCCATAATGGTTACAAGTGTTGAACCTGATAGTTACTCCCATGGGGAAACGTTAATAAATTCAATTCTCCAATCTCAAAAATTCCTTGGTTTAAATCAACTTGAGCAAACTATTATTGTTGCAGGAGCAGAGACCCTCTTAGATTCTTACTCATATTGGGCAAATCGACTTGGGAATGAAATGATTGCAAATTCTTCATCGGCAATATTCAAGAATCAAAGTAATCTTTCATCTAGCAAAAAAGCTTTCGACTGGAACTCTTTACGCAAAACATTACATAAATTATGTGGTGCAGATGCAGCAGGGGGAATTGGAGGTGGAATAGCGGGAGCCGTTGGCGGTGCTGTTGTCGGATCTCTTGCCGGAGGTGTCGGTGCTGCCCCTGGTGCTTTTACAGGCGCTATAGGAGGTGCTGTCACTGGGGCTGTTGGAAACTCTGTTCGAGTCTTTATAGATCCATTTGCAGAACAAGAAGTGCAACCAACAAAACTAATATTTTCAGGTTTGGCGATACCTACATATTGGGATAAATTTGTTTTCGATAAATCTACAACCAACATTACAGTTCCAAATATTTTTGGCTTATGAGAAATTTTTTAATTTATTTTTTGGCATATATTCTTTGCGCTGTTATCACGGTATTGGTACTTTATTTCTTAGATCCAAATCCTGGAATTTCGAGATATATAATTGTAGGACTAGTAACAGCAACCACTGTTGTTTACTCATTTTATTATTCAATCAACAAATCAAATAAGAAGCGCGTTTAAAAGAAAAAGGTGCTTATGTGTTGCTAACAAGTGTTGAAGGGACAGTCATGAGGCTGTCCTTTTTGTTACGATCCACGGCCAGATTTTTATTTTGCGATGATATTCATCCTTATTAGACGTACAAGATTTGAAGATTCCAGTAGTATTTAGCCTTTTTTGAAGATATTTTAACATTATCATCCCGTTCAGTGCGGCCTATATATGGATCATTGCCGCTTTTTTGATGTTCCCAGGAATATCGATACTTTTAAGCGGTGCTTTAGATGTTTGAAAGACATTTCGATATGACAGTGTTTACTTATTTTTCTGATGCCAACGAGGCAGTTTTGACAACATCATTTGTTTTGAATAAGACGGATCAAATAACTAGAGTTTATCATCATTTAGAGGATGGAATGTGGGAATTTATTAGTGACAGAGCGGTTGAAGAATCGGACTATAAAGTTATTTCCATGGTAGAGATATTGAACATAGATGAGGAGCTGTTGACTCTTTCTGATATGGAGCCCGGCTTTTTTGCTTATAGAAAAGAACCGAATGGTACCTTTGAGATAAAACCCTCAATCCTATAAAGATTAGACGTTGATGTTTTATTTGAGTATCGCCTGCATCTTGCCTTTGGCGATGAATGCGTCAAATAGTGCAACTACGTGATCCTTTTCACTTTCGGTGAGCTTTTCAATATCCTGAACCTTTCCACTGTCCTACGGTCTTATTCTGTTGTACCTTATCTTTATGTATTCATATACAGAAATTACTACCTGGTGTTTATCTTTATTGTCTAATTAAAATGGTTAAATAAATCAATTACGGTTTCCCGTAACCAATCCTACTTTCAAAGCAATACCTTCGCCTTACAGTTTGTAATAATCTTGAAAGTTAATATCTGTAAACATATTAATTCAGAATAATTAATGTATATTAGGTTTGGGTATTAACCTTGCCCGATTGAGAAGTATAATGCCATGATAGTAACCACGACCAATCCCATCGAATGGAAGGAGATTTCACGCTATAATGATCCAATAGCTGCCAATGTTGTCATCGGCACCGCTGTCATTAGCGATATAGGAGCGAGCTATGTCGATTTCTTTGGCGGTCGCTCTACCAGCTATGAGAAGAAGATGCAGGAAATGTACAAGCGTGTTACCGAAACGCTCAAGCAACGTGTTCAAGCTATTATTGGACTTAGTGTAGATATCGACGAAATCTCAGGAAAGGGTAGTCAGCTATTTATGATTACCGCATTGGGTACACCAGTACACCTTAAAGAGGTTGCTCGTAATCCGATCGAGAAGCAGGATGATCTATTGGATGGCGAACTGATTCAGCCAAAGGTTTGAGCAGAAATCACCTTAGAAAATAATAAGTCGGTAGAATCTATTAATAAAGAAACTGCTAAATTTATCGATACATCGGGCCTACGGGAATTTGCCCCGCTTGTGATCAAAGCAATGAATGAGGATTATGGTCTACAGGAAACTTCACAAATAAACGGGAAATTCTATTAAGCTGTTTTTAGAAATAAGGAAAAAGGTAGAAAAACATTAAATATAAGACAATTGGAAAAAGCGATTATAACTGGTCGTTTAGTTGGGGATGTTATAAACTCTTAAGACATTGTCTCATGGGGGGGGGAGTTAAAAAATATATGTAGTTCAGTTATGTTTTTTTATAACTAGATAACAGTAAAAGCCGTTTAACTTTTAAATCGGAACAAGTATACGACACTTAACCGAGAAAAATAAAAAATTGGCAATCGGTGAATTTAAGACACCTATAATGGTAACAAAGAAATAGGTTGTGAAAGCCTTTAGGCTTTCTAAAAAAAATGGGTAAGAATAATCCTAAAAACTTTTTGTTGTTAGGTAAAAAATCTATTAAAAAATATCCCGTTAAAGGTATTTTTTAAATAATATTCATATAATGTGCTGGGATATGCATCAATGTCTTGGGGTACAGGGACGGTTGCAGGAAAAGTTTATGAGGATTCCATGTCGGGATTACTGTATGCACCTGCTTTTGATCCTAATATGTTTAAGAAAGCCGTTGAAAATTTTCATAGTGGCAGCACAGGTAATCAAGATGGAAAATATGGTCAGGGGGCGCCTGTTCCTGCTACGCAAAACCCTCTTATATCATTGTTTCCGTTGTTGAAATATTGAGATTAATATGAAAAATAAGATATTGTTAGTGGTTATTATAGCGATGTTATTTAGTTGTAATATAAAGAATAACTCATTGAATACTGTACCCGGGCAAGCTTTGAAGAATCAGCAACAGTATTCACTGAGTTTACCAGATAGCTTAAGCGGAGATTCTATTACTGGATATGCAGTGTTGGAAGGTAAAATTGCAATTAATACATAATAGATAAACTTCTCACAGATCGGGAATACTTGAAATATGACAGCACATCGTTGGCTAAAGAATGTGGGATGCGTTCACGACCAAATTTTTCAAAACTTTTCAAAGAAATTAATGGCATAACTTTGATCAAAGTTATCAAAGAGCAGGAGCAAAAGTTGGAAAACGAATCTTTGAAAAACGATTGATTTTTTTTGGATAAAAGAAGTCTGAATGTGATTTCACATCCAGACTCTCTTTTATCATTTTGTTGCTGCTTCAAGGTTCCAATCTTTTAGTTCTCTAAGTTTTGCGAGATCTTGTGCAGTCATGTTATCTTTTACGATATCTAAGTTCCCACCTCCAGAAATAGGAAAATACAACTGGAATCTATTTGTACTTAAATTTTTGAGGTTTCCATTGATGATCTGCAATTCGAGCCATCTGATAAACTCTTCTGGTTTTTCTTCCGAAAACAAGTACAATTGGCTGTCACCACGCCATGAGATACGCATGTATAATGTTTTGCCTTCTTTTGTTTTCGCTGTTACCTTGTAAACATATTTACAGAATATGATCGGATCTAAGACTGCTTCTGTTCCTGCTCTTTCTTTAAGATGATACATGGTAACTTTATCATCAAATTCAAGGTCATTTTCTCCAGTCTGACCTTTCAGATTGTCAACAGCCCGCAAGAGTCCTTCGAATTTAACATTTAGGTTAAGAGGAGTACTTCCGGTACAAAGGACGTAACTAATAACTCTATTGTCAAAATTGATTTCCTCTGCCGGTGTTGGCTGAAATCTGTCATTAAACAGGTTTTTAAAGGTAAATATTGGCTTGTCATCCGTTAATTTTTGACCTGTAAATTTTATCGTTGCATCAACAAAAACATTATTGGTGATATCGCCATTTTGCCTGCCTTCTTGTGAGACAACAATTTCAGTCGGACTAAAGGAGAACCCTGCTTTCATACGCTGTGACTTAACCCGTTTTGCCTCATTGATAGTTTCAGTATTGATATATCCAACTTCTCCCGAAATATTAGCTGATGCTCCGCTTTTTGTGGTCGTCGTATTGCTATTGCTGTTTGAGCGTACAAGATTACCTGAATTATTAATTTTTCCAATTATATTCCCATCTTTATCATATACTGTATTCTCGTCAGTGTTTGACGATGTTTTGTTTTTGTCCGAAGAAGAAGTATTGGTATTATCAACACTGGTACCAATCTGTCCTGTTGCAGTCAGCTTTGAATTGAATGTCGCAGACTGGTTTCTTGAGATATCACCACGATCTATTTCCTCGAATTCATTCTCCAATTTATCAATGCTTTTAAATACTATCCCTTGCCGCTCGTGCGGTATTGATACAGAAGTATTCAGATAGGCAAGTCTTGTATTAGGATGGGTAAACTTTGGATCGATGAAATATCGTTTTATATTTGAAAATACCAGCCTTACCTTATATTCTGTATAATCAGTAGGCAATTCTTTAGGTGATTCTTTCTCTAGTGGATAGATCGGCTTGGACATCAATGAAATAATTTCCTCAGGACTCTTAGTCTTTGCGCTAATTTCCTTTAACAGATGATAGGAGAGACTGTCGCGCAGATCCCACAGGAGTTTTGGTTGCTCAGGTATTTGCGCGGAGGCTTTGTATGGCACTATACCGACTTTTACGTCAATAACATGAAGATCTGTTTCCTGATTACCAATTTGGCCATGATACAAATTGTTCAACATCGGTTGCGGACTTTTACAGGATATTACACCCGTTAAAATCAAACTTACAATAAATATGCTATTTTTCATACTTATATGACTTTAAATAGTGAATAAGTAACTCTTGATCCAGGTCTACAAGCACCATCCTCTGTTCGTAAGAATTCCACTGGGACATCATCCAACAGTGTCCATCCTCCGCAATCGAGACGGGGAGCATGACCAACGCCAAAATATGGTGTTCCTTCACGTAATACGCTACCAATAGTTCCGGGGTCTTCTTCTGTCCAAAGGATACTGCCAACACCGAAACCTTGAAACAACGCATTTTTTAAAAACAAATTTGCTGATCGATTTGCATATTTGTGATTATAACCTACTATTTTAGTCAAAGCTATCTGGATGGTATTATCGTCGGCTAAAAATACTTTTCCTTTGACCGATTTCCCTTTTAGATGTGGATTGATATGACTAAACTCAATGCTTTTTTTTGCAGTGTCAGGTAAAGCTAATAGCTTATCTACTGCATTCTTGATTTTAATTCTCATAAGATTCGAATTTTGGTTAATTAGTTTTTTGATATGGCTACGACATGAGATGTCTGTAATAAAGTTAATTATAAATCTAAAAAAATCCTATAGAATATCTAAAGAATTTCCAACTTGAAGATTTTTATTGAATTTTAATTCGTTGGTTCCATGTTTATTAAGCTGGAGGTTTCGCTTATATTGACCACTTGTTCCGGCGGAAAATGACTATGGTATTTCGGACGAAACTGACCAGTTGTCGCCG
The DNA here is from genome assembly GCA_031277685.1 of Sphingobacterium sp. Classification (GTDB taxonomy): domain Bacteria; phylum Bacteroidota; class Bacteroidia; order Sphingobacteriales; family Sphingobacteriaceae; genus Sphingobacterium. The sequence goes on from JAITLV010000297.1 coordinate 7,790, forward strand.
TTAGTTTTGGAGCTGTAGCTGTAACCATATTTTTGGGGAAGAATAACCCTAAGATTATGGCCAACACGACGATCAGCATGAACAAAATAAGACAGATACTGAGACTTCATGATCATGGACGTAGCAAACAGGCTATCGCCATACAGGCGGGCGAATCGCGCAATACCGTAAAGAAGTACCTTAAGTTCTTTCAGCAGAGCGGGTTTACCTTTAAAGAAGTGAACACACTAGGAGATAAAGAGCTGGAAGACCTGTTCGGCAAGAGCAACGAACGCAAGCCCGACAAACTGTAATCTCCCCTAAAAATAGCTACGATTATTAATGTAGTTTTATAAATTAGGGACAATGAAAAAAAGCAAATTCAGCGAGTCACAGATCATCAAGATCTTATCATTTCAGGAGTCAGGGCAATCGGTCCGAAGATTCTGTATCATACATTGATAGGTTGATAGCAAAGCAATATATAGAAAAATTAACGTCTAAGTTTACTAAGGTTCAATAAACGAAACTTTTATAATTTTCAGCGGTTAGCTAAGTATCAGCGATTGTTCGATCCAGGATATTATACCAAAGTCGGAGATCAGTATTCGCCCGACGGCCTACAGGTCAGTTGATTTTTTGAACATCTGTGGGTAAAGCTTTTTTATATTTTTGTGGTTTATTGATATTATATTCATTAGCGTATGTTTTAGACACTATAAAGTGATTGGACTCCTGACTGTTATTAAGAGCAAAGCAACAGCTATTACAGATAAAATGATACCACTTTAGAGGTGGTGTAGTCTTAATCCAGCCGTCTGTATTTGGTGTCGAATAGAAAATGAGTTAAGGTTTACTAATCAAACTTGAAATATTAGGCATAGTGGGAGATGACTCTTCTTTTAACAAACCTGTATCGGACCTGCTGAAAAGAGATTGTAGAATGATTTTCCGTTCTTCTTTATCAAGAGCTCCATTCTCGATCATTGATAAATATAAGTATGTGAGTTTTTCTCTTTCTTCCGCATCGCGGGCTAGGTGATAATTGCTGAACATAAATTTTAATAATGCCCGTGCCACTACAAAAAATATAGACACAAAAATCACGAAAATTATTGACCAACGTACTGCAGCACCTTTATCTCCATTGAATATAGATATCATAAGATCAGCTGGCGTGTGCCACAATAATAAGTATACAGCAAAAGCAAAAACTAATGAAACGGAAAGAATTCCCATTAACAACCAATTACCTTTTGCTCTCAATTCTTTAGCACGTTTGGTCCAGTGTTTTATAGGCTCGTCTAGTTCGACCTTACTCCTATAACTCGCCTGGATATTATCAATGTTATCTTGAGATTCTTTTCTAAATTTTTCTATAGCTCCTTTTTCACTAATAAACCAGTCCGCAACTGATTTCTCTTTTGACGTTTTAAATTCGTCAAGTTCATCGGTATGGACTTTAAAATCCTGTTTCAATTTGGAAATATGGGCTGTTAGCTCATTTTCATAATTATTAGACAATGCTTCAAATCTTGAGCGCAATCTATCGAAGGAGGTTTTCTCTTTAACTCGTCTATTGAAGATGTTAGAATTGTCTTGGTTACGAAATTCATAAGCCATAATCGTACCTTCAAGCGCATGAGTAGAATTAATAGATTGATTGCTACCAATAAGATAATAATATGCCGCGTCGACACTGTTCGAATTTGTCGAATTAAGTGATATTAAAAAGTCGACTTCAGGTGAATCAAATGGAAAGGGCGTGGTATTCCTAAGATTTTTAATACTACCTAGTATATCCCTATTAAACAATAAAATTATTGAACTTTCCGATTGGTTTTGGTTTTGAAGTTCTACCTTTATAAAATTCTGTAATGAGACTAGTCTATCTTTGAAATAGTTGTAACTACTATTAAGTAATATATTTGGACTTGTTGTTTTTATTTTTTCCCATCCGACAAACTGATCATAAAAATACTTATATATATTATACAATCCTTTTAATTCAAATTGAATATTTAGATAAGGATAAGAAATTGTACAATTTAGATCATTTAATCTCGCTAAAAAAATGGAATTACTTATTAAATCTCTAGCTTCTTGAAGAGGTAAGGCCATAAAAAAGTTTTTGGGTTAATATCATTGGTATTACTTTATAAATTTAATGAAAGCATCTATCTAAAACAAATTGATCATTAAGCCTGTATGACAATTTCGAACCTTTTATTCCTCAACTCTTTTCATTATGTAGATAATGCCAGAAGTTCCTCCTGAGCCGTTATAGTTATCCGTTAAGTCGAATGTATTTACTAATTCATAACCAATTTTAGACATATAGTTCAATATGGAGGCATAAGATTTTTTATTAGTCAATATTTCAGACAGCTTTTCACCTTCCGCAATCTGTTCATTTGAATCTCCTAAGTCGACTTTCACCTTAAGTTTTTTTGAAAGAAATTTTCCTTCTACCCGTATATATGCATAGGAAAAGGTCGTTTTTACCTCGGTTTGGTTATCTCTTTTATGACGTGCGGAACTGTTTCCAAGACAGCAGGCAAATAAAAATATGGTTAATAAGAACTTATACATGAGAGCTTTTATTTAAAAAATCGACATAAACTATAGAATCAAATAATACTTTTCTTATTTGTGCCGACCGTATCGATTTCCTGTTTTAGAGTTCTTATAGGTTCCTCCTTTATGAGAGCTACCCTTACCACTTTTATATGTTCCACCATGACTAGTCGTATGTCTTTTCCCAGGATATTTTGTTCGAGCACTTAAATCTTGAAAAGATAAGGCGAGCACGATTAATGTGCATATAGCAATTACATTTTTCATGTATTTAATGGTTTCAAAATGAAGATTAGTTATTAAGACAATAAAAATACATAATTACTCAATTAATAACACTTTTCTGTCCTTTTCTCTTCCCCAGGAGACCTGCCACATTCTACCGTCTATTTGATCGAGAAGAATAAAATTAAAAATATTAGTAGTTGGGTAAAGAAAAAATCTACCATTCTTTTCTTCACCTTTATCTACTAAAGATATATCTGATAATGTACTTACAGATCTGTTTTTACTGCTTGTATCCCATTGAACTTGCCACATTTGTCCATTTCTTGTATTCAATTTGATAAATGTAAACATATTTTGTGTAGGGAAAAGCTTGTATACAACTGTACTATCCGTAGAATTAATTTGAATAGGTGGGCTAGATGTATTTTGTGCAAAAGATTTTGCTATAAACAACAGCAAGAATAGTGTGATAAATCTTGTCTTCATAATAATTATTTTCTTAATTTGCCGAATAAGTAATTTCGCTTCTGACAGGGAATCATTATCTATTAATCTCTCCATTAGTGTATCACCAGTTTAGAGAAGCGAGATCCTTTATTATAACTGCAAAAATTAATATCATCAACGTACAAAAGAAAAGATGTCCCATGAGGAACATTGTCCGCTTTTTTCTGGGTTCTTCTTTACCTTTATAGGCCCTCCAGCTGTAATATAACCCAAGTGGAGCTAAAACTAAAGCGATGAGAAATGGTATTGCCACGAGAGCTTCATAAACTATTTTAAAATTCTCATTTTCTGATCTTAATAACATTACTGTGAGGATTGAAATCAGCAATCCTATTCCATAAAATCTGAATAAACTTATAGATTTTTTTAAATAATGTGGTTTCTCAACTTCAGACATATAATTCATTTTACGATCGATATTTGTAATTTACTCAATTTTAATTCTGTTTTCCAAATTAGATATTAATAGGCTTTTCAAGCATAACAGGTAAAAATAATTTTTCATGTATTTAATCAGATTTCTAATTAACTATGTATTTAATTTTCAGACTGAGTTATCAGCCTATAGTAGGAGCAGTTGCTTTTGTATATTCTCTTTATTTAAACCTAGATTTTCAAAAATTAAATTTGTTTCCCGTATATCTCTGAGCAATTTAAAAAAATCCACTTTCCCGTATTTTTTGATGCCATATTCACAAACTATACTTGCCACTACATAGCTGGCTGGAAAATCATGTGTCCAATAAGTCCTGTCAAATATATTGGATTGACAAACGTTCCATATATCTATCCGATAGACTTCTTTCTTGAATTTGGCTTTAAGTTGCTCATAAGATAGCGTTCCGCTTCCGCCTAAATACGTAGCAAGTCCTTCATCGAAAAACTGATTTATCCCGGGAACAGCTTTTCTGATATACAGATGACTGATTTCGTGAGGATAATATTCCGAATTATTTGCAGACAATACATTGTTTTTATAAACGACGCCACCGGTACTATCTGCATACATCATCGGATGATATTGAAACCCCTGCATATTAAAAAACTCTTCTACTGTCGATGCAGAATAGTAGGTTAAAGGGATCCTGGGAATATCAAAATACTGAGACATTTTTTTATTAAAC
>JAITLV010000090.1 GCA_031277685.1 Sphingobacterium sp.
CAAAGTTACTCTTTCTTGTAATTTACCACTTATTTTGACTTCATTTTTATTTATCTTAATTTTATCGCAAACTATTAGGACAACATGAGTAATTTTCTGCCAAATTCTTTAGTGAAAAAATTAGGGGCGAACCCGTTATTTGATACTGATGCATTTATTAAAATACATGAGGAAGGTATTCGGGCTACAGCAATACGTCTGAACTCAAATAAGTTAGAAGATTGTCCGTTTTCTACTATAGGAAAAGTCCCTTGGTGTAATACTGCTTATTACCTCCAGGATCGACCGATATTTACATTAGATCCTTTATTTCATGCAGGAGCATATTATCCGCAAGATGCTTCTTCGATGTTCATCGATCATATTATTCAACATTTAAAGTTGGATGCAGAGAGTATCCGAGCCTTAGATTTATGTGCCGCTCCAGGAGGGAAATCTACCTTATTAAACAGCAGCCTACATCCGGAATCACTCTTGGTTGCAAATGAAATTATTAAAACCAGGGTTACCATCCTACAAGATAATTTAATGAAATGGGGAAACGCGAACACAGTAACGACAAACAATGATCCAGCTGCATTTAATCGTCTTCCTGGATATTTCGATTTGATAGTTGTTGATGCGCCATGTTCTGGTTCTGGCATGTTTAGAAAAGATGCTGATGCGATAGATGAATGGTCCGAAGCGAATGTCAAACTTTGTAGTGAAAGGCAGCAGCGAATTTTAGGCGAAAGTTTGACTGCTCTAAAAAAAGGCGGATATTTGTTCTATTCAACCTGTTCTTACTCCATAGAAGAAAATGAAGATATCGTCGATTGGCTATTGGAAAGCGGTGACTTTGAATCTATTGAAATACCTATTGAGAAGAATTGGGGAATTGATCATACAAATTCTAATAAGCATTCTGCACACGGTTATCGGTTTTACCCGCATAAATTAGGTGGAGAGGGCTTTTTTATTACTGTCCTTAAGAAAGTTGGTGAACAGGAAACTTTCAATAGAAAGCGAATTAAACCGGAGAAATCGGATGTACCCAAAGGAATTTTGAACAATTGGTTTTCGGATAGTGAAGGTTTTCATACCTTTCTGCATCATGAAGATGTATACGTTTTCCCAAAAATGTACGAACATGATCTAAAGTATCTACAAAATGTACTTTACCTTAAGAATGCTGGAACAAACGTTGGAAAACTTAATCGAAAAGAGCTAATTCCGAGTCATGCACTGGCTTTGAGTAATCATTTGGATAGCAGCTTCCCATCGGTGGAATTGTCGCTTGAGGACGCGCAAAATTACCTTAGAAAAGAACAGGTCGCTGTTGATGTGATTGCTGGAAATATTCAGGGATGGGCAATAGCGAGTTTTCAAGGAAAATCATTGGGTTGGATGAAAGTATTGGCTAACAGGATCAATAATTACTACCCAAAAGAATTGAGGATTATAAATTTATAAGATTTGGGCATGATGGGTCTTCAGAGCGTATTTGTAAAGATCATGCTCAGGAAAGGTCTACGATAATTGAACAGATATCTTTAGCAACCTCTTCTTTCGATTTTAGGCTAAACTCACGGATATTCCCAGATCGATCGATGATAGTGACTTTATTGGTATCCGTCGCAAATCCGGCTCCTTTATCCTGCATGGAATTGAGGACAATGAAATCCAGGTTTTTTCGAATCAATTTGTCTTTTGCATTTTCGAGCTCGTTATTGGTTTCCAATGCAAATCCGATGAGTAATTGTTTTTCTCTCTTTTTAGCGCCTAAGGTAGCCAGAATATCGGCTGTTTTCTTCAGTTCGATGCTGAACTCGTTTTCTTTCTTTTTTATTTTTTGAGTAGCGACCTCGATTGGTGTATAGTCCGCCACTGCAGCACTCATCACAACAATATCTGCAGCTTCGAAATAGTTTTCGCAAGCATGTAACATCTCCGAAGCCGAGGTTACTGAAACTGTATGGACACGCTCAGGCATTTTCAAGGCACTAGGACCCGAAACGAGTGTGACATCTGCACCAAGCTCTTCAAGTTGTTTTGCGATAGCATAGCCCATTTTTCCACTAGAATGATTACCAATGAAACGAACGGGATCTATAGCTTCATAAGTGGGGCCTGCAGATACCAATGCCTTCTTACCAGATAAAGGAAGGTCTTTCGTTGTAAATTTAACCAGAAAATCCATTATCTCTTCCGGTTCAGCGAGACGACCTTCGCCCACTAAACCACTAGCAAGCTCCCCTTTCCCTGGGGGAATTAGGATATTTCCGTATGAGCGGAGCTTATGGATATTGGACTGCGTGGAAGGATGCTTCCACATATCTAAATCCATTGCCGGAGCAAATAATACGGGGCATTTAGCAGAAAGATATACCGCTGTCAGTAGGTTGTCGCAAAGACCATTGGCCATTTTGGCAAGGGTATTCGCTGTAGCGGGAGCAACTAAAATGTAATCTGCATTTAGCGCGATTTCGACATGATTGTTCCATTCTCCAGTATTTGGCTGATAATAATCTATTAAAACAGGATTTTTGGAGAGTGTAGAAAGCGTAAGTGGTGTAATAAAAGCTGTTGCTTCCTTAGACATGATAACCTTTACTTGGGCATCTGCTTTGATCAAAAGACGGATGAGAGATGCAATTTTGTATGCGGCAATACTGCCGCATACAGCAATTACAATATTTTTCCCAGCTAAAGCCATTGTTTGTGGATTAGTCCTGCTCTTTTGAAGGATTTCTGTAATACACCTTGTCGTGTAAAAATTCATCGATGGCTACCAAAGTAGGTTTTGGCATGCGCTCGTAATGTTTTGAAATCTCTATTTGCTCGCGGTTTTCGAATACCTCTTCTAAGTTATCGTTGTTACTTGCAAATTCAGCAAGTTTTCCGTTTAATTCTTCTTTAATATCTACTGCAATTTGGTTCGCGCGTTTAGAAATAACTACAATAGATTCATAGATATTGTCAGTTCCTTTGTCCAACTGTCTTAAGTCACGTGTAACTGTAGAGTTTGGAATCGAATTGTTATTTTTTTGACTCATCTTTTTGGGTATTTTCTTTTTCTTTTTTCGCCTTTTGTTCTTTAATATAGGCTTCTTGCTCAGCAAGTGCCTTTGTATATTCTTTCATGTGGGAAGCGGCAGTCTTAAGTCCTTTTTCAGAATCTTCACGAATCGACTCGGCTTCCTTTATATGTTTACTATTTGGATAGCTACTAGCAAAGCTACGGTAATAATCCAATGTTTCGTCATATCTGCTTTCCTGCTTGGTCAAGATACTTTTGGAAGCAAAAATGTATTGTGCTTTTAGTGTTAGAAATTCAATTTCCTCCGCATATTTAGTATCGGGATATTCTTTCAATACATTTTGCAATGCAATTACAGCTGCCCTATAATCATCATTCAATCCCATGTCATAATAGAGTCTTGCATTGGCAAATGCTTTAAGCTCAAGTTTGTCTCTTAGCTTTTGAATAAGATCTGCAGCCTCTTTGGAACGTTCCGACTCCGGATAGAGATTAACAAAAAGTTGTAAAGCATCAATTGCTTTTCTTGTGTTTGCTTGATCCAACGTTGATCTTGGCGAATCCAAATAATAGCAATAAGCGTGCATGAAACGACACTCCTCTGCCCTCGGGCTGTTTGGATAAACGTCAGCAAAGTCTTTAAAGTGATATGCAGCTGAGGTATAATCTTTCAAGCGATAATTGGCGAAGGCCAAATAATAGTAAATATTTTCTGCTTCAGCTTGTCCACGGAATTTCGTCCGCAAGTCATCAAACAAAACTAATGCCTTTGTATATTTCTTTTTCTCATACAGCTTTACAGCTTCTTCGTATTTTTGAGCGATATTATTGCTTGCGCGCAATTTCTCAAATTTACTCTTACAGCCAGTAAACACCAATAGAAACATCATGCCGGCACAGATAGCCGCTATACGCCTATTTAAAAACATTTTACAAAGATAAGTGAATTTGTTATACTAATCAATTAAATTTTACTGCGCAATATAGTTTAA
>JAITLV010000257.1 GCA_031277685.1 Sphingobacterium sp.
AATTTTTAATCATATTTTAGTGTTGGTTAAAATTAATATTAAGCAGCACGCCCCAATGTTGCTGCTTTTGGTTAATCATTTTTTCAATGAAGGATGGTGTTGGTCCACCATCCTTTTTATTTTTCTGAGATAGTTATTTTTTTCCCATATAATTCAAATTTAAAAGGTTCAACTTTTTGTAAAGCGCTCAATACCTGAGCAATATTCTCCCTGCTAAAGGTTGCTGTGAAGCGATATCTTTTTAATTGATCGCCCTGAAGCTGAATATCTACATCATACCAACGCTCTAAGGTTCTTCGTAATGATTCGAAATCTTGGTCCACAATTTCCAATCTATTTTCCTTCCATGCGATATCGGGTATCTCTGTAGCATTTGACTCCAGCACCGGGATATTTTCAATTGCGATTTCCTTAATAGGCAGCTTACTTATTTTCGGTTTATTTCCCTTATCTGTATTTACGACAAGTCCACTTTGATTTTTAAATACTGTAATTTTTTGGTTTGGTTTAATGACAACAGAATTTTCACGCTGCCCTTTGCTCTTCATTTCTATTGACCCCTCCACCAAGACCGCTTCCGCGGTTGGTTCATCTGGATAGCTCTTCACATTGAACGTTGTTCCCAATACTTTGATATCAAAATCAGAAGCCTGTACCATAAATGGCTTTTCCTTATTTTTCGCCACCTGAAAATAACCTTCACCGCTAAGCCTAACCAAGCGTAGTTCACCGTTGAAATCAGAAGACAGCTCCAACCTACTTGCTGAATTTAGGGTAACAGTACTCCCATCATTTAATTCAAATGTCTTTTTTTCGCCTTTGTTTGTCTGGTAAACCTCACCAACAGCACCCATCATTTGCGGAACGGTGTTTGCTATTGGACGCATATAATACCATATTCCACCTGCCACTACCGCAACAAATACCGCTGCAATAGCGCTCCATTTTTGCCATGAAATTCTGCGGATGCCTGAGGATTCTATTGAAACACTTTGAAGATCGGTCTTCAATCTTTCCATTTGTTCGTGAACAGATTTTCGGTTCCCGACCAAAATCTGGTAAAGACGTTTTGCTTTTAGGATCATGTCAACCTGCTCAGGATGATTTAAGCAGTATTGTTGCCAGTAAAGGATACAGGTTTTATCTTCTCCAGAGCAATACTTTTGAAAAGTATCGTCAATCAAAAAATCCTCTAACTGTTTATAATCTTTTTGGCTCATTCTAATGGGTATTTATCCTATAGTGCCCAGAAAGAGATTCTTTTCCTAAGAAAAAAACAAAATATTTTACAAACACCTGAAAATCAAAGCATTTATTTTACATTTCATCCAATCAAATACGCGCCGATCGAATTAAATATCCTTCAATTCCTCCCGCAATATTTTTAATGCGTCGTAAAGAGTATTATAAGCTGTTTTAACAGACATTTGGGTGATTTCAGAAATTTTTTCATAGGAATAACCTTCAAAAAATTTCAGATTAACCAATTGCTTTTGACGGAAAGACAGTTTTTCTAGTGCTTCTTTTAGACGGATCTGAATAATTTCATTGGTTTGTACTTTGATAACGAATTCTTCATAGGGCATCTCAATCCATTCATCTTCAGCTTTTACATTTTGGAGTGCGGTATTAATTTTATGCTGTTTTTCAAGCAAGCGTAAAATACGTCTTTTTAGAAAGGTGATCAGATAGGACTGTACATTTTCAACACGTTCGAGCTGCGTTCTATTTTCCCAGATCTTGACAAAAACCTGGTCAGTAGCCTCACTAGCCAGATCACTATCACTACAGGTACGGATTCCAAAATTAACAAGTTCCTGATAGAGTGCCGCATACAGATCAAAGAAAGCTGCCTCGTCCCCGGTACGAATACGCTCCCATAACAAGCGGTACCCCATTTTATTTCTCATAACAAAGCATATAATCTGTCTTAAGCTAACATAAGTCCTATTTCCAAAAGTATAAACTTAATCCGTAAAAGGAAAAAGTTTTTATCTTTAGATATAGTTATCTTTATGTGGTCTGAAATTATAATTACCCTATTTGTTTGTATCATATTAAACATCTATGTGTTAAAATGGCTTAAGGACAACCGAAAAATGCGTCCTAAAGGTATTTTAGCTTATTTAATTACTCCAATACTTTACCTATGTATTCGTTTATTGATGATGAAATGGGTATTTATTACTGTATTCGCATTAGCATGGATTGCTATCATTGTTTTTTTACTCCGAAAGACAATATACTATTTTACGCCACAAAAATTCCGTTCAGAAAAAGAAGAAATAATAGAAGCCGAAATCGTTGAAAGCACAATTGATGAACATACTGTTCTTTCTGAAAATCAAACCGCCAAGTCAGCTAAAGCCGAATTTCATACGCCTCATACCTGCCCCACCCAGGAGACAACTTACGGCCCACAGCAATTGAATCCTCCCCACATTGATACCCGATCTACAGCCACTTCAGCCACCGATCACGAACAGCAAAAGAGAGACCGCAAACTCTTATTGTTACAACGTATCTCTTTCTATGCGGCTCTTTATAACCTTATCTTTTGTCTCTTCTTGATTATTCAGAAGGCCTATTGGCAGTCAGCGGAGAACGATGGCATTATTGATCTTTTTGGCTCTTTTCAGATCAAAAGTATTGTTTGCTTATTCATCACTGCTATCATCTGCAAATTGTTCGATACGCTGAATAAATTGACAGATCTCATCCGCATGGAAAAAAAAGGCTATAAGCTTTTGCTTTTTACATTACTTGCTATAAGCTGTTTTTTTTATTTTAAGACAGATTTCAGCACATTGCAATCTTTAATCATTCAATCCTACATTAAACAAGGTGTCTTTTTTCTTCTGGGAATAGTAACCTTTCTACTCGCCCAGCTTACTTTTATGACCATAGACTACCCCAGTTTCATCCAATACCAATTTTCAAGGAAAAGAGACCTAAAGGTGATTATCATACTTAATCTATTCTTGTTCGTTTTAGTGATGATTATCGCTGAAATCTTATTGAAAAAGTATGAGAATATGTTCGACAGTAGCCATCTTTTTGCATTATATCCAACAGTGCTGTTATTTTTCCTGGAGCGAAAAAATTACCTCCAGGCCAAAAACTATGTCAATCGTCTGGATTCAGAATCGTAAATTAGCCGTTTAGAACCCCAACATGACAAAATTCATGTCACATTGGGAGAAATATTAAAGTTTAACGTCCTAGACATTTGGGCTGAACAACAAGTAAATATATTCAATGAAAACTATTTTCGCTATTATAGGCAGCGCAAGCGAGCATTCATCCAATCATCAGTTGGTACGTCACCTCCAACATAAAGTAAGTCCGGAGGTCAATCTTATTCTCTTTGACCGATTAAAAGAATTACCCCATTTCGATCCCGAAGAAAGCACATCTCGTCCACCAATAGAAATCATTGCTTTACGTCAGGTTATTCAGGATGCAGACCTGGTTTTAATCAGTAGCCCAGAGTACATTTTTAGTGTCCCAAGCGGGTTAAAAAATCTACTTGAATGGTGTGCCGCAACGACTATATTTACGGACAAACCAGTCAGCATTATTACTGCTTCGGCCCAAGGCGAAACGGGACATGCTGAATTGCAAAGGATCATGCAAGGACTTGGCGCTCAACTTGAACCCGAAAATAACCTACTGATACAAGGAGTAAGGGGAAAGCTCGATGCAGAGGGAAATATTTGGGATGAAAAGCTCGCTCAACAGCTCGACCAACTAGCGAAACGTTTCAAGAATTCCTAGTTAAAACGCTGCAAAGTAACTCAAATAGTCATAAAAGCAGGATAAAATTCCGTTAGAATATATAAAGATTACTAACTTTACAACATGCAACAACAAGCCAACAACCCATTACACGGAAAACGGTTAGATACCATCATTGAGTATTTAGTGGACTATTATGGTTGGGAAGAATTGGGACAACGAATCGCCATCCGATGCTTTAATGAAAACCCAAGTGTAAAATCCTCTTTGACTTTTCTGCGGAAAACGCCATGGGCACGTGAGAAGGTTGAGCAACTCTATTTAAAAACCTTGTCCAAAAAATAATCTTATTTGCATGATCATGCAAATAATCTGATTATTAAGCATATCTTTGCCGCCATGAAAAAAATTGCCGACTACCGTAAGTTGTTAAATGTGGATAAATCAGTGGATCTCAAAACACTAAAATCCACTTACCGGACCATTATGAAAGAATGTCATCCGGATAAATTTGTCAATGATGAAGAAGGTCGTTTGGCTGCCGAGGAAAAGAGTGTAGAAATGATTGAAGCTTATCATTTTTTGGTAAGTATCTGCCCAGAAACTATTGAACAACAATTGCCAATCTATACAGAGACTATTACAAATTCGGGCATTCAGGATATAGATTGGAAAGCCCAAATCTTGACGATCACCTTCCATGATGGCAGTCAATATGAATACTTTGGTGTCCAACGAAATGATTATATAAAATTTGTCAATGCAGATTCTTTAGGACGATTTGCACGTAGACATATTTTTCACTCCTATCCTTATCGGAATGTATTGAAAACCGCTACAGTTGTCGCTTAATTGACATGTAGACTTCATACAAAAATCATCAATATTAGTCTCTTAGGCTAATTATATAGCAAAGCACAATGGGCCCTTGTTGATATAACAAAGGCCCATTATATAAAATGTTAAATGTTTAAAAGCTATTTGTATAACAAATGAATACAATAAATGGTTTTAATTAATTTTTTAATTTTATAATTTTAGCATAAGCCCAGCTATTCCACCACCATAAAACGTATTTCTTGTTCTGTCCCTACCCCAAGCTTTCCAACGGGTACCTCCGCCTGCAATAACACCCTCATCCCGTTCAGCATAATTTAAACTTGGTGCAACAAATATGGACAATGCATCGGTCAATTTATACGCCGGGATAATCCGGAAAGAAGATTGATGATTATCCAGCATTTTAAATTTATCTGTTAGATGATTACGAGTGGTAATTTCTGTACGAAGCGCAAATTTGGATCGGTTCAACAGGATAGCACCCAAACCGGCTTCAAAAGCATATTTAGCGGGACCATTATCATCCAGAGCTGCAGCAACCGATAATACACTATATAGTACCCGTCCACCGGATCGAAACTGTACGCTAAGGTAACGCTCCTCGTCAATTGCCACAGACAAGCTTTTCTCACCATTTTTGATCAGGTTCAATAAACCAATTGGATAATCACTACTGTCGGCAATGTTGACAATCCCTGCGAGCTGAAATCCCTTTACCTTTTTGGCCTTATTGGCGATCCCTGCGATTTGTATCCCCACTTCATTGCTGCTATTATTTAATACACCAGCTAATTGCGTTGTCCCAGCAGCTTCTTCTGCAGTATTTGCGACTCCAGCAAGCTGTACACCTCGTACCGTATCGGTTTTGTTCAATACCCCAGCGATCTGAACACCTCTTGCACGACCAAAGACCCTATTCCCGACTCCTGCAAGCTGCACTCCGTCAACATTTCCACCAACAGTATTGAACACTCCGGCCACTTGGAAACCCTGCATATTATATTGGTTGATATTGAATACTCCCCCAAGTTCTACCCCCTTCACCCCAGCAGTCGCACCACCGATAATATTTAATGAAAATTTATTGACAATCTGGGATCGTATAAATCCATGTGAACTTAATCCCGGTGTCATAGAGATTTGATAAGGGCTATATAAAAACATCCCGCCAAGGTTCATACTCTGAATCCGTTGGGCAGGTGACAAAAAGACTCTTCCAAAAAATGACCTATAGAGGCCATGATCCTCTTCATAGCCTTCAAAATAACCGTACTCACGTTTCTTCTTATCACCTATCTGAGCTTCAATAGGAAAAATAACCATCACACTGGTATCCCGAAACATTTCTTTACTTACGTTAACTGCAATCAGATTGCTCTTTTTCTTGACATCCAATTCAAAATAACCATTCTTGTCTGTCAATGTAGACAGCAAAGCACTGCGGTCAAAAATACTGGCATTAGAAATCGGGTTATTGGTTCGGATATTTTTGATATATCCTGTGATAACAACCTTATCTTTCCTTGGAGTCTGTACCTCAAAATCAACCGACATTCGTTGTGGTGTATACTGGACAATAATGTGTTTACCCAATTCTTTAAAGCTATATTCCTTACCCAAGATCCCATCGAGATAATCATATAAATTTCCTTTATAAGCTTTGGGATAGATGACACTATCCATCTGTAAGATATTTCCATTGAAGGAAAACAGTACGTCTTGTCGTTCTTTTAACAACTGAAAGACCTCGCCGACCGTTGTTTTTGAGAACGCGGGCATTTGAACTTCTCCAGCGAGCTTTTGCTGCGCTAGCCCCCAATGAAAGGAGCATAGCAGTGAGAATAGGAGATAAAACCTGATTCGTTTTATGAAAAATAATATCATGATGTTATTTGTACAATATTGTTTCGAAAACATGTTATCGCTTTTGATTATCTTGTTAGGTGAATTTCTTTGTCTTTGATGATCACCTTTAGTCCAAATGTATTTTGCATCACCTTTAGTATTTCGGCTAAACTGTTCTGCTCAAATTTCGCCGTATAAGGTATTTTTTCAAGTTCAGGATCATCTATTATAACCTTATAGTCATATGCCTTGCTAAGCACTTCAGCAACCCGTTTTAAAGATGTATTTTCAAAGTCGAATACCCGATCTACGTAGTATTTATAAAATTTATCCTGAATCGGCTTCCGATCGACTTTCATCGTGTCACTATCCCGAATTGTCACCATCTGTTCAGGCCGCAGAAAGATCTCCTTATCCGCATAAGCAACTTTAACCAAACCTGTTGCAACAATAATCTCCGTTGCATTGGGAATACGCCGCACATTAAAACTGGTCCCCAGTACTGTTATATTGGTATGACCTGTTGCGATCACAAAAGGGTGTTTTTTGTCCTTATGTACCTGAAAAAACACTTCTCCTTTTTTCAATTCCACATTTCTGTTTTTATTGCTCCATGTGCTGGAATAGGCCAGTTCAGTATTCTTATTGAGCGTAACTAAAGACCCATCGGGCAATGAATCCTGGCGTACGGATTCTTGGCTGACAAGGTGCATTTCCTCACGCTGTGAACGATCAAAAACATAGAATCCTACCATACAGACCAGCAAGATACTTGCCGCGGCCCACCAATTCCATTGGATGATTTTTGTTTTCTTTTTGGGCATTTCAGTAAGCTCAGCAGCTCTCCTGTCCCTAACAACTTTAAAATCAGTCCACGCTTTATCCACATCCACTTCTGGAACCTCCAGGGGTTTAGGCAAGCTATCCCATAACTTTTTCATTTGCAAATATGCCTCCCTATTATTAGCGTCTTTTTCCAACCATTCCTCTACGATCATACGCTCAGCCTCATTCGTTTCCCCGACCATATGTCTTTCTAGCAATTCCTTATTCATAGCGTATAGATAAGATAGAAATACATTTTTCACTTTTAGGTATTCTGCCCTGTTGCCTGGATCTTCCTCCAGCCAGCGCTGTACCACATTATTCTCTGCTTCATTGGTTTCCCCAACGATATATCTTTCCAGTAGTTCTTTATTCATAGCAAATAGATCAGATAGAAAATAATCAATGTCAAATAATCCATAAGCTCCACACGCAGGTGACGCAACGCTTTGCTCATATGTCCTTCCACTGTTTTTATCGACAAGTCCAATGTTGCTGCGATATCCTTATACTTCATCTCTTGAAAACGGCTCAGTTCAAACACAGTCCTACTTTTTTCAGGCAATTCTGACAGGGCAACCTGCAGCTTTTTATCCAAGTCACTGCTACTTTCATCCACCGCTGGTTCCCATTCCTGTCTATGCTGTTCATAAGACTGATATTTGAGCTTCCGCTGTTCCTTCTTCAGGACATTCATACTTTCATTATAAATAGCGCGGTACAGATAAGCTTTAAGAGAAGTATGAATCTGTTCTTCCCAATCCTTCTCCCATAATCGCAGAAAGACTTGCTGTACGACCTCCTCAGCTCCATCACTATCGCCCAGATATCTAAAGGCATAGCGATGCAATTCCTTATAATGCGCTCGAAAAAGCTGCTCGAAATTCTTTTCTTTATTTTCCGACATTGGCTAAACCTACCATATGATTAAACAATCTACTTTATTACTAAGACAACACAAGTCGTTATTACCCTTATTTATTTTTTACTTTTTTTTATTCGAATAAACCTCCATATATATTGGAGCGATTAGCTATCAATATAGCCACTGACTAAAATGAGATTTTCAGCGCCATATCTCATGCCTTTAAGTTTGGAACTAAAGTTAATTATCTAAAAATAGAAAAATGTTTTTTTTCTAAGGGTACAATCATTTTCCGTTGTCATAGAATAAAAGAACAGGACAACAAATAGATAATCAAAATAGTATTCAAGATGAAAACAACATTCAAAGCTGCCTTGGTGGCATTAACATTATTGGGAATAGCAGGTACTGTACGAGCACAGGAAGTAACCTATGGTGTACAAGTTGGAAGCAACTATCACATGACATCATTTGGTAATAAATCCGTTAAGGATAATAATGGCAAGGTAGGTGTATCTGTCGCTGCATTTGCACGCATAGGCGACCGTATCTTCTTTCAGCCAGGTATTGGAGTCAGTTTATTGCGAAAGGAATATACGTTCGAAAATACACAAAAGACTCCTAAGTTTTACCAAATCAACCTTCCACTCCAAGTGGGTTATACGTTTTTGCAAGATGGAGATTTCAGCCTACGTGGTATGCTGGGTCCCCAATTAAATTACGATGTTAAAACGGTAAAATCCAGCTTAAATACAGATTACAAGAAATTTTCTTTCGATGGAAGAGCAGGTATAGGTATTGATGTCAATCGTTTTACAGTAGACGCTTATTATAGTCATGGGTTCACCAGTGTAGACAAAACCCTGGATGCCAAGAACAAAACCGTGGGTATTATGGTCGGCTATAAATTTTAATATCGTTTGTATAAAAACACAAATTACAACACCATCCGAAAAAAAGGATGGTGTTTTTTTATTTAGATTTTATTTTTTGGCAATAATTATTATTTTAGCACTGCAAAAAAAATATTCCTGAAAAACCTAGTTTAGGATTACTTATCTAATCTACGATTACTGGAATAACACGGGATGTAGCGTAGCCCGGTATCGCGCCAGCATGGGGTGCTGGAGGTCGTCGGTTCAAATCCGGCCATCCCGACATAATTTTGTATATACCACCTAATTTTCAATAAGTTAGGTGGTTTTGTTTTTTATATGGCACGAATTATGGCACTTATTTATTATTATCGCCTTCTTGGCGCACTTCGCGTATGCGGCCTTACATAAGTTCCGTCTTTCCTATAATACCCTTTAACCTGAACTGTTCCACGTGACGGTGTATAGGTAGAAGAAGGAGTATAATATGATCGTCGATATGTTGAATCTATAGTTGAATTACTGACCGATGCTGTTCCGTATAATTTTTTTGTCCATCCTTTCTTCCCGTAAACATATTTACTACTTCTAGTCCATCCCTTATAACGCCCATATCGAAACTCTCTGTAGTCGTTTTTCTCTATACTACTATTAACGTATATTGAGCTGCCTGCAGGTATTACTATTACCTCATTACTACCTTCATTAGGCTTCGAATACAACACTATATCCTCATCAGCATACATTTGTATGTAATTATTGGTGACACAAGATGTGGCCAAAAATATTGATATGATAAAGTATATGTATTTCATTGATATTAACTATTATTTTTAGTATTTTTGATATTATTTAATAACTTTTGTAGCTATGTCATTTCTAGAGTTTTTGTCATCATTATATTTTTGGGTTGCCAACTCCTTTATACTGTCTTTCCTATGTGCATTAATTTTCTTTAGAAGGTTAACTTCTGAGGATAGGCTATCTAGCTTTACACGTATTTCTTTACTTTCTTGGTTGTTTACCCAGATTGGTATGGCTGCAATGAGCATGGATATAATAACCCCTAACGCAGCTATCCTTATGCTCCAGACATTGTTACTTATTGTGCTAGTCTTTACTTTTTTGTCTATATCACGATCCCGTGCCAGGTAGTCTTCCCACTCTTGGAATGTATTGAATTCCTTTAAAGCTGCTACACCTATATCAGTAACTATATAATATTTACCTTCTATTTTGATAAGCCCATTTGATATAGCAACATCACGACAATTAATTTCTTCTTTGGAAGGACACTTACCCATAGAATAATTATGATTATCCCTGACCTTCTTAATAAAATCGAATACTTCCATAAAAGATAGTATTGTGCTTTTACTTATGTAAGACTTTTGATTCGAAATTTTTACTTGTCCCAGATCCGTCAGAGTAAGTTACATTTATTGTTACCATCCCAGACCCCAAATTATATGAAAGCTTATCATCATAGTTTGTATCTCTCCATCTACCATCACTATTCCCCCATTCTAAATTGGTTCCATTAAATTTTATTTTTGTTGATATAACATTACCTTCATTCCCGACATATTTACCATGGTAGATGCCATTATCTAATTCAACAGCAATATCTTTTGGTTTTTTATTGTATAACATAGAAATTGCAAATGACGCTATCTCTTTTTCTAAAGACATTTGTTGTTTTTCATCCAATTTACTTGTGATACTTTTATAATCAGACACTACCGGTTCGGCCTGGTCAAGTGTATCAACATTAGGATTATCAACGATTGAAGTATCCATATTAGTATTATTTTGCACTTTTAAGCCATTATTGGAACAAGAACTTGCTAGTACAAAAACTATTAACAGGATGTTTATAATTCTCATATATGACATTACTAAATTGATTATTTATTACCTACATACCATCTGTAATACTCTAGATCCTCCTGGGTAAGTGTGTATTCTAATTTTATTTCAGACTCTCCTTGCTTACCTTTAACCTCTTTCTTCATATTAGCATCCCCTATAGTTACGTACATCTTATTTTGGTTCATAAAACGAGGATCTGCTTTAATGTAGAGTGAAACAACATCTCCGATTCGCCCTCTATCTGATATCCCATAAATCATTCTATCAGAATAAGGCTCCTCGGTATATTCTTTATCACCTATCTTTCGATAACCTATATAAGTGTCTTGCATTTGACTAGAACTAAACTTATATTTTACTTCTATAGTATCTATATCTGATACTTTATCGTCCTTAGAGCATGAAATCAATAGGAAATTTACATAAACTAGAAGTAAAATAGTCGACAACAGTTTTTTCATAATAATATCTTTAGGTATACATTAAATATTAAAGGTCGTTTAATTTTTTTTCATTTTGATTTTTGATTACACTATATACTCTTTTCGAATCCTGGTACGTCAAAAAAACAGATAAATTTGGCGATATTTCTAAAGAAATGGCATTTTGACTATTAATTTTTTTACCCCAAAAACTTGTAAATTCCGCCTTACCTGCTTGTATAGCTGTCACTGTATGTCCATCTCCCTTTTCGTAAGGATATTCGTAATTTTCATAAGAGCTGGGCTCTCCGAACTTCAATGAAATATCCTCAGAAATATTTTCATACAAGTCAACTACTTTAGATTCTAGATCTGGAATAAACATAGCAAACCCTTCATATAACTCGTTATTATAAAATTTTAAGCAAATTACTGCATCCCGCCCGATGAATTTGTTAGTTTTATATATTATTGATTTACCATTATCATCTTTTATGACCCACCCTTTGCTTTTCATGATATTTTTACAACTTTCTGCTGATGCGCCAAAATCCATTCCATAAAACCCAGAAATAGGGTCATAAGACCTTAAATTTGTATCTCCTGGTTTTACACTAGGTTTAATAGCCTGAGAATATGACATTAAGCTACAAAGTATTAAAACTAATATTGACAATAATTTTTTCATAAAAATTGTTAAGTTTATATTTCAGGTATAGATGGCCTATACCCCACTATTTTCCTATAAATGAATATTTGGAAAACGTCATCTAAAGGAATGTTATAGTCAGAATACTTTTTGTTGTAGGATCGGCACCTTAGGTAACCAATTTCAGTATTATGTTCAACAATTTGCTTAAATACATTTCCTTCTCTAGAGCAAATTACGAATAAATTCCCTCGTATAGGTAATTTTTCTCCTTTTTCTAAAACATACTCTTTTACAAGTATCTCAGCACCACCAGGTATTGATATATCGGTTCCATCAACCATACTATCACCATGAACACGAACAACTAGATAATCACCGGTATCAAATTCCTTAGGAACCAATCTTTTCTTAGTATCCGGCAGTAGATCAACATTTGACCCACCTAAAGGCCCTGCACTTGCAGAAAGATCTACATATTCGACCATCATATAATCATCAAACGAAACTGGTGTAATTTCATTTTTATCCTTTAAAGGGACTTCATTTTCATCAAATCCCCATATTTCTGATTCACTTACATTAAATGTTTCTGTTATAGATTTTACAGTTTCTCTTTTTAGATTTTGTGATTTGAAATATTGATACATATTCGTTTTAGAAACACCCATCATTTCTATTGCCTTTTTCATATTAAATCTTTCTGAAATCGGCTTTTTCTTATCCTTTTCAAACTGTGAATCCAACCACAACCTAAATTTATCTCCTTGATATTCAAGCATAAAAACAATTAGTCCGTATTATATGTACTTTTTATTTTGTTAATGTAAATACTATACGTACCTTTGATTCAGTGAACGTTAAGTATATTTTTAAATCGCAATGCAAATGTACACTTTTTGTTCACTTTTTTATCGAAAGTAAATATAAATATGTACCAATATGAATGCAAATGACATTGAGTTGACAAAAGTACCTGATTGGGTAAAAAATAGAATCAGGAAAGGGTTAAAACCAAAGGCCAAAACACTAAAAATTGGTCAAGCATTACCTGTAAAAACACTTGGTTGGGCAAGAAATCTTAAAACCCAGTTAAACGCTGAAACACCTATGGTTTTTGATTATTGGAAAGATGGTGAAAATATTTTTATAGGGAGGATAGCATAATGAACCAACTAACCAAACTGTTTTCATACGAAGGTAACCAGGTTACTTTCAAAAATGAACAAGGCACAACTTATGTTAATGCTACTCAAATGGCAAAATCATTTGGTAAGCAACCTAAAGATTGGCTTAGACTACAAGGATCAACAGACTTTGTTAATGCTCTAGTTGAAGCTAGGCATATTAGCCTAGGTGATACTGTTAAAGTCCAAAATGGTATAGGCACATGGATGCATGAAGATGTTGCCTTAGAATTCAGCCGTTGGTTATCCCCTGCTTTCTCTATTTGGTGCAATGATCGTATTAAAGAACTTCTTTCAGTAGGTATGACTGCTACTCCAGCAGTAATGGAAGATATGTTGTCTAATCCGGATCTTATTATAGAAATGGCAACAAAACTTAAAGATCTTCGATTGCAAAACGCCCAAAAAGATCACCAAATTGCTACAGCTAAACAATACTTTGACAGAGTACGCCCTAAAGAACTTTACTATGATGATGTTTTATCATCCAGTTCATTGATCACAACTAACCAAATAGCTCAGGAATTGGGAACTACCGCTATTAAGCTCAACAAGATGCTTAAGGATCGTAAAGTTATTTACAAGCAGGGAGATAAATGGTTAATATCATCTGTTTACCGTGGAAAGGGCTATGATGATACTGTAACATTCAAATATTTCAATTCTAAACAGGAGCCAATGACACGCATAGAAATGCGATGGACAGAGAAAGGCCGTGAGTTTATTCACAACCTATTCAAAAACTAAAAAGACTTAAATATCAACTACTTAAACAATCTGCGACAGGTTGTCAGGCGTGAGCTTTGCCTTTTAAAATAGCTCAAATGAATGTGTCGCCAAGCGGTTAAGGCATTGGTCTGCAAAACCAACATCGGGAGTTCGATTCTCCCCACATTCTCGAAAAAGTTCTTTGACATATTGATTTCCTTGACAGAAGCGGATGAATGGTAACAACACGCGTGGAGTCTAAAATAACACCGATTTGAGGAAGTCGGGAGCTTGAAATACAGCGATCTAATAAACCTGAATAGTCAGTTAGGTTAGTCAATTAAAAATAAGGTGAGGTGGCGGAATGGTATACGCTATCGCCGTGACATGTGGAAAATTCAGATTAAACCTCTGGGCGAGAAAATAAGCTAAACCACTACTTAGGGTTAAAGTAAAGCTAAACACTTATGTGTATCGGGCTTCAAATGTTAGTCCAAAACTCATGCAGGTTCGAATCCTGCCCTTGCCACAACGAAAATGCCCAACCTTTTGGCGGTAGTCTGCAGGCTGAATTGAATACATCTGAAAACCGCCATTTTTTCACTTTAAAATTCATTGATATGCTAAGAGTAACGATTGACGAGCAGCTGTTAACGGACATCATTGATAGGGCCGTTGATACAGCTATCAAAAAAGAAAGGGAGAAACAGAGTGATCCTGTAATTATTAATCTGACCAAAATGTCGGAGGTATTCGGTGTAACCCGGCAAACGGTTATCTCATGGGTAAACACTGGCCAGATAACCTCTATACCAATTGGAGGATCTCATTTTTTCGACCTAAATAAAGTAATCAAAGAAAAGCAAACCAAAAGAAAACGATAGTTATGAAAACATTAAAAAGACATATCAAGCGCTTAAGATATCGCTATGATCTATTGAGTGACCAGGAAAAGAAGTCATTCAAAAAAGACCTATTGGAATGTACATTATGCACTCTAATGTTTGCTGCTGTAATTACAATAATGGTACTGAGTATTCTACTTGAAAAATAATTTAGATATGAGCACATCAAAACATCACTTTAGAAAAGTATACAAGTCTGATCACTTAGGGGTGCCAGATTTGGAAGATTTATTGGAGGAAGGGAAAAACCTAATATTCAATATTAAGGAAGTAAAGCAAGAATATGGCGTATCAGTTGCTGGTAAAAAAGGCAATTATAATATTGCTCATTTCTATGAGGGAATTAAGCCTTTAGTTCTTAACGCTACAAATGCAAAAGTTCTTAAATCATTTTCGGGAGGATCTGCATTCGTTGAGGACTGGAGAGATATACCAGTAGAATTGTATATCGACGCTTCTGTTAAGATGAAAAATGAAGTAGTTGGCGGTGTTCGAATTAAGCAAACAAAACCTGTTATCAATAAAGAAAAGCCAGCATTTACTAAGGATAACTTCCAAAAAGCCGCCAACGCAAAAGCCACTATTGATACTATCAAAAAAAGCTATACGATCGACATTGACACAGAATTAGCTTACATAGAATTTATCAAAGATGTCTGAACAACGTAGTAACGAATGGTTTGAGGAAAGGCTTGGAAAGTTTACCTCTTCAAACATCCATAAGCTTATGGGTAAAAAAGGGCTTGGTGAAACAGGTAAAACATATTGCTTCGAATTAGCAACAGACATTGTAAGTGGTAAAGACTGGAATGAAAATTTTGTCTCTTTCGATATGCAGCGAGGTATTGACCTGGAGCCTTTAGCCTTTGAAAAGTTTTCTGAAATAATGTCAGAACAGTTTGTAAATGTCGAAAAATCAGAATTTATTATTCTTAATGACTATACCGGTAGCAGTCCAGACGGACTAGTTGGAGATTTTGGCGTATTAGAAATGAAATGCCCAAAAAGAAACAAATTCTTTAAAATAGTCGCTTTTGGGCAAAGTGAAATAGACTCTGAATACTTATGGCAAATGCAACACCAAATGTTTGTAACAGGCCGATCACTCGCTTACTTTTTCAATTACTACATATTCAATGGTGATCCTTTTTGGCATCTTATCGAAGTCGAAAAAGATGATTTAATGCAGGAACAATTAGAAGGTAGAATAGAGCAAGCGAAAGAAATAAGAGACGAGTACATCGATCAAATTTTATCAAATATCCAGTACAAAGACCTATCAATTTAAAAACTTAATCATGAGCAAAGTTAAAACAATCACAGTATCAAATTTAAAAGCAATTAGCAACCTTACAGCGGACTTTAACGGTTGCACAGCTATAATCACAGGCGGCAACAATAAAGGCAAATCAAGCTTCTTACGTTCACTGCCAGACAGGCTTAAACAAACTAAACCTGATGTAATCCTAAAAGAAGGGGAAACGGAAGGATTCGCCGAATGGGAATTGACTACTGGCGAAAAGTTCCGTTGGCAGTTCGACAATAAAACCAAAGCTGGTGAAAAGCTTATTTTTATTACCAAAGAAAACATAAAGACCTCAATCACAAAAGAGATATCAGATCGATATTTCCCTAAAGGATTCGATATTGACAAGTTCCTTAATGAAGGCCCACAGAAGCAACGCGAAATGCTTCAAAAGATTGTCGGTATTGATTTTACTGATGTCGATCGTAGATATAAAGAAGCCTACGAAAACCGGACATTCGCCAATAAGCAACTGGAAGCAGACAGGGCCAAATTAAAGCCCGTTAATAAGGATCTTGATAAGGAGCCAAAACCATTTATTGAACTTCAACAGCAATTAGCCGGAATTGACTCCCATAATGAAAAGTACAAGTATGTTACTGACGGTATTACCGAGAAAGAAAATAAGGTTGTTGCCTCTGAAAATGAAATTTTAAGGCTACGGGATTTGATTGCCATTGAAGAGGACAAAATAACTTCTTTAGAAGTTGAAATTACCAAGGGTAAGGCTTGGGTTGATGTTAAAGAAAATCAGCCTAAAACGGAAGAAGAAGCTAAGCAGCTTCAAGATCAGATTGACGCTATAATCAAGGGCAACGAAGCTATTGAGGAAAACAACAAGGCTATCGAGATTCAAACACAATTTGATACCTCAGAAAAAGAAGCAAAAGCAGCTGATGACCTGGTCAAGAAAATTGAAGCTGAAAAGGTTGACATGATCAAGAAAGCAAAACTACCTGTAGGATTTGGATTCTCAGACGATGGTGTTACTTACTTAGGTCATTCATTATCGAAAGCTCAGTTGAGTACATCTGCCATTTACATTGCTGCTCTTAAACTTGCTGCCTTGAATATTGGAGAAGTTAAAACTCTTCATTTCGATGCTTCCTACTTAGATAAGAATTCATTGCAAGAAATCGAAAATTGGGCAAAAGAAAACGATTTGCAATTACTTATCGAGCGTCCAGACTTTGACGGTGGAGAAATCGAATTCCACTTGATTAATGCTGTCTCCTAAGCTATTAAAGTATTACATGTGTACGATTGTTCCGATAGTTCGCCAGTGTCTAATTGATACTGGCGTACCTCAATCGGAAGTTTCCCCAAAAGAAGTAGTACACATGTATTTGAGAGAAAGATTTTGCCCACCAGTTGAGATTTG
Organism: Sphingobacterium sp.; assembly: GCA_031277685.1. Classification (GTDB taxonomy): domain Bacteria; phylum Bacteroidota; class Bacteroidia; order Sphingobacteriales; family Sphingobacteriaceae; genus Sphingobacterium. The sequence goes on from JAITLV010000257.1 coordinate 17,419, forward strand.
GGATGATAAAAAGCTTTCTTATAAAGTTGAACCCAAGTCCGTTGAATCATTAGATAATACCCAGTTTTTTCTTTTCAAAGAGGATATACAAAGATGGGCCACTGAGTTTCTTGGTGTTTACATTCCAGATCCAAAAGAAGATGTAAAATCATGGGTTTTGTTTCCTTTAAATACTGAAACATCATGACACAAATTGATAGATCTGAGTATCTGAATAATAAATTGGATAAAGATACTCCTTATAAAATTACAGCGCCAAAATATAGCCTTGTACCTGTAAGACTTTCTAGCAAAGAATATGCTTTAAAGTTATTCAACGAGTTAACACAACAAGGTATGGCAGCTGTATTGACTTACAATAGTCCATTAAATAACTCGTATTCGATCCTTAAAACAGGTCCGCAGACCATTTACAGTTTATCGGAGGAATAGATTATGGTAGATAGTCAAGGGTGGGTAAAGCTTCACCGCTCCATTCTTGAATGGGAATGGTATAGCGACATAAATACTAAGATCTTATTTCTTCATTTACTTGTAAAGGCCAATCATAAGGACAAAAAACATCAAGGTACCATCATCAAAAAAGGTCAGTTACTTACTGGTCGAGACTTGTTGTCTTTTGAAACTGGTTTATCTGTCCAACAAGTTAGAACTTCTTTAGAACGCTTGAAATCAACCAACGAAATAACCATCACTACAAATAGAAAAGGTAGCGTTATTGATATTGTTAACTATGTTTTTTATCAATCACGAGAAGAAGAGCAACCAACAGATCAACCAGAAAATAACCAACAAGTAACCAACAAACAACCAACAAGTAACCAACAAGTAACCAGTAACAAGAATGAAAAGAAATATAAGAATGAAAGAAATAAAGAAAATAGTATAAGTGATAGTGTCGAAGAAACTTCGACCACACCAACAAAAAAAACAATTGAAGATCGTAAAGCAGAATTCAAATCTTGGTTAGATCCTTTCAGAGAAAAATACACAAGGGATATGCTAAATGATTTTTGGAGATACTGGACTGAGATCGGACAAAAAGATGTAAAGATGCGATTTGAAAAAGAAAAAACTTTCGGTGTAGGCCAAAGGCTTGCAACCTGGAATAGGAACGAATCAAAATTTAACAAAGATGGAAAAATCAATAAGCGAGGTAATGCAAGCCGAACAGAGCCTTCAAAGTCTGTCACAGATTACGGAAAACTATAATGATGTTGACCTAACAGAGGAAGAAGAAAAGGCAGCCATAAGTGAAGCTATCAAACTCGCAAAAAAAGCAAAATTAAACCAAATCCGATCAAAGGAATATTGGGATAGGGTTAATAATCCTCCTGAACCGCCTAAATTTACCGCACAACAGACGTTCGAGTATTTTTTAACCCAAGCTAAGGCTTTGAATAAAAACTTCGTTATAAACGATTATAACAGGTCAATAATCGAATTACTTTCTTTCTACTTTTCTAATGATCCTAAGTTTGAGGAATCAGGTTTTAAACTAAACAAAGGAATTATGCTGGTTGGCCCTGTTGGATGTGGTAAGACTACAATCATGAAAGCATTTGGGCGAAATACAACAAACAGCTTTGCTATTGTTGCCTGCCGGAAAGTATCCCAAGATTATACGGACAAAACAAACGGTGGGGCTATTTCAATCGAAAAGTATTCCAACTTACTTGCTTCATATCCTCAAATGAACTTTGGCCAAGATAAAATCGGGTATTGCTTCGATGATCTTGGTACGGAAAACATCAAAAAGCATTTTGGTAATGATATGGATGTAATGGCCGAGATTATTTACAGCCGTTATGATTCAGGATTAGCCAAGCAAACCCACTTCACAGCAAATTTAACTTCGACTGAAATTGAAGATACATACGGTTCCCGGGTTAGATCGCGGCTCCGAGAAATGTGCAATTTCATTTCATTCGACACTAATTCACCAGACTTTAGAGTTTAACAAAATGGAAAGAACCTTAGAAAACGTACACGTAGTTATCTACAGTAAGAAGATGCTTAAAAATGCAGTTAAGCGCTTATTAAAGCTTGAACAGAATGTCGAAATTGATATCCTTTCAGAATATGAGTTTCATGGAAATGATTTGCTGGTGTGTGAAAATGGATTGTTCAAGGTAGTAAATGGAATAATGGATCATCCAAACCATGAAATTACATTGAATGATCTTTGCGAAATGGTCATTAGCCAAGAAGGTAAACCCAAACACGAAATTGGTAAATGGTACTTACTTGACAAAGACAGCGAATTTTGGCAAGGTAAACCAACTCATAATGGACTTATTTGCTGCACAGGGGATGGAATAGGATATGGTTTTAATATGGTGGGGATATGGATGGAAAAATTTCATCTTTTTGACCACACACCTATAATTAAGGAATATTCTATCGAAGAAGTAGAAAAAAATCTATCTGTTGAAGCGAGGAAAAGAGGACTTGTAAAAGGCGTATCATTCATATCTCCAAATGGTAAATATAGGTACACTGCGGAAAGCAATGAATTTAAGTTTATTATAGATGATCCAACGTATCAACGGTTGATGATTGGTGATCATGCAATTATGGTTAATGGGAAGTGGGCAGAATTATTGGATTACCCAAAAGTAAAAATGGGAGACTACGTTGTCACATCACTAAAAAATCAGCCTGTACCCGGATTTTCTGTTTACCAATTGTCAATTCAAAATTCTGTTGATGTTCTTATCGCTCCTGATACACTTTACGATTTCAGAATAATCGATAAGGAAGAATTTGAAATATTGAGAAAGGATGCACTATGTGGCAAACAATAATTGGAAATACCCCTAGCAAATCCAACTGCTACAAAATAATAACTCTATCAGGTCACGGATCTTTAGCCAAAACACCATCACTAAAAAAATACGAAAACGACTTCTTTATCCAGTGCAATCATTATCGAAATAAAATGATAAGTGGGTACTTTGAACTTTACATAAGGGTGTTTTACCCTTCACAAAGGTCTGACTTGGATAATAGCTTAAAGATAGTACTCGATTGCCTGCAGAAGGTTAAAGCTATAAAAAACGACAACAAGTGTGTAAAGATCGTAGCAGAAAAATATCTTGACAAATCAAATCCAAGAATCGAATTTAAAATAGAATCAATTTAATTTTTCATGAAAGCAAAGCTAATTTTTGCCATTAAAATTGTAATGGCCTTCATTGTTTTTGCCCTTATAGTAGAACTGTTCAATTTCAGTCTAGGGGCAATATCCGAACCTAATACAATTCTAAACTACATCGGAATTGGCCTTTTACCGGTAACATTCCTTATCGGTTTTTATTTACTCAAATTTTTCATCAAAACATTTAAATCAAAACAAAATGAAAACAATTAAAAGTCTGCTTTTTGCATTAGTATCATTATTATTTTTAGGTTCCTGTTCAGAAAGAATTGACGCCGGTCATGAAGGTATTTTAGTCAAGGCATACGGATCTGATAAAGGGGTTCAAGACGTCGCTTTGGTCACAGGACGAGTATGGTATAATCCATTTACTGAGGATGTGTATGAAACACCAACGTTTGTACAGACTGTTAATTATGAGCCTTTCGGGGTCAATGCCAAAGATGGATCTGTATTTACAGTAGATCCCACTTTATCACTTAAGATAAATTCTGGTGAATCTCCAAAAATATTCATTAAATACCGGAAGCCACTTAATGAAATAATCGAACAAACATTAGTAAATCACATTAAGGATGTATATCGTATTGAATTCAACAAGTATACTACAGATTCCATAATTAGCCGTAGAGAGGCGTTTGAGGATGGAGTTCAAAAGAAAATGTCTGAGTTTCTACAAAAAGAAGGCTTCTTATTGGAGCAACTAACTAGTGGTATCAAATACCCCGAATCTATTACGCAGGCAATTAACGCCAAGAATGCTGCAACCCAGAAAGCGCAACAGTCAGAAAATGAACTTAGGGTTGTAAAGGCGAATGCACAAAAATTGATTGTTCAAGCAGAAGCCGAAGCAAAAGCAAATGAATTAAAGCAAAGAACTTTAACGCCGCTACTTGTGCAACAGCAATTTATTGAAAAATGGGACGGCAAAACACCTTTGTATGGCAGTTCACCAACATTCTTTAAAAACGTAAACTAGTGATAAAAAGAAAAAAAGACGAGTGTACCGGATGTAAACAACTCCGGTACATCTATGCTCGTAAGCTCTGTGAAATGTGCTATAACAAGCAAAGAAAGAAAACACCCCTACCCTCCCCTAAAAAGCAAATACGAACATTTTCTAAAAAGACACTATCTAACCTTAAGGAATATCGAAAGGTAAGGGATGAATTTTTAAAAGGAAAAAAATGCGAGTTTCCTGGATGCGAAAGTACGGAAGTGACATTGCATCACGGAGGCGGAAGATTAGGCGCTTACTTAACGGATAAGCGCTTTTTTCATGCCTTATGCATTCATCATCATCAACACATAGAAACCCATCCTGAAGAAGCTAGGAAATTGGGACTATCATACTCACGACTTAATACTACATCATGAAAGAAATTGATCAAAAGGTAATAGACCTTAAGAGACAAGGCAATACCATGATTGAAATATCTAAAATACTGGGCATACCTAGAAACACAGTGTACCACTACTACAATCGTGGTACTGGGATATTAACCAAGCGACGTAAAGCAGCTGTAATCAAAAATGGCCCTGTTAGCATCCACGATTTAAGGGACATAAAAACATACCCATGTTTCTTTTTTCACTTAACGAGTGAAACAATAAATATCCACTCCCATAAGGAAATGTTTGAGGGCGATACAGTCCAGTATAAAAACAAATCAATTATGCTGAACCTAAGGCTTCCTATGAACAAAAACACAATGAACAGCAACTACCATAATGGTTGCTTTTACTACGAATTCACATACATAGTCAATTAAAAAATAACCACAAATGAAAACAACAATCAAAACCCACAGAGGTGATTTAAGAATCACAGAACAAAATAAAGGCCTTTACACAGATATCAATGTAGTAACTGGTGATTTAGTAATATATGATGATGTAGAAGTTGAGCTTCGCAATTTACATGAAGTATCAGGTTCCATCTACGTGAGCGAGAACGCTACGCTTACGGCACCTGCATTGACCGAAGTATCAGGTTACATCGACGTGAGACAGAACGCTACGCTTACGGCACCTGCATTGACGAAATCAGGTTCCATCGACGTGAGACAGAACGCTACGCTTACTATTCCTCAAACCAAAGGACTTAACTATATATCGGTTGATAGGACACTATTTGTAATAGAAAAAGAAAAAACGTCAAAAGGTATAAAGATCTATACCGGGTATGTTATCACCTCAATATCCGACGGAAAAGCAAACAAAAACAATTGTTATGTAGCTGAAAAAGACAATTTCTTTGCTCATGGTGACACAGTTAAAAAGGCTATTGGTGATTTAAACTTTAAGATCGTAGCCGAAAAGCTTAAGAATGATCCTATCAAAGCAGATACACTTTTCACTGTTGAACGCTATCGTATTGTTACTGGAGCTTGCGATTTGGGATGTCGTGACTTTATGACACGTTTTGCTATCCCTTACACTGTTGAAAAAGACATCCACGGCAATGATAAGACTGTAGAATCTGAGCCAATGCGAGCAGATAAATTGCTTCCATTATTGCGCCAGTCAAATGCTTATGGTGTTGAAAAATTTGAGTCTCTAATCGACTTTGAATATTAGTTTTTTAACCAAGGGTGCTTTAACCGGCACCCTTTAAAAGAAAAGAAGATGGAAAAAGAAGAAGCAATACAATCATTAATTGACCTTCAACGAGTAAGAGATACTGAGTGCGCTCATATTGAAGTTGATCAAGTATTGTGTGATTTATTGGAAAGCTTAGGTCACGAAGATGTTGTGGAAGAATACAACAAAATACATAAGTGGTACGCATAAACCTATAGTTATGGAAAATCAAATCAAAGTAGGACAAAGCTTCGAGGTAGCAGTTATAACCGATAATAGCAAATACCCATCAATTTATAAAAATGGCAACACAGGAATTATAAAGGATGAGTTCAATAATGGTGATGCTACTATGTCCGTAGGTACTTATGGAAGTCTGACAGGTATTTGGTATGTATTGAAAGATACATACAAGATAGTCGGAAAGTTAACAATCACTAAAGTAAAGTAGGGTATGAAAAGAGAAAAGGAAAAAGCCGAAAAGCAAGCCAAGGAACTTGTTAAGCGTTTTTGGATGGGTAACCAAACAGGCCAAGACTCATATCCCATAGCTATTGCGAATGCAAATATAGCAGTAGATGAAATAATTAAAGCCATAGCCCCTATTGCAGAATTTCGCGCTCAATACTGGGCTTTGGTAAGGGAAGAACTTAAAAACCTATAACCATGAAAACAAAGCAAGAAGTAATACAGCAGCACACTCCTGCCCCTTGGCGGTGGGAATTTAACGAAAAGAGCAAAACTATTCAGATATGTGGCGGAGTTCCTAAATACGATCTTATTGTAATGGATTTTGTCAGGTATGGAATGGGTGGTGCTCAACCTAGATTTAATGTATCACATGAAAATGGTATGCAATTAATGGAAAACGCTAGCACAATGAGTGCTGTGGTTGAAGGCCGAGAACATCATCAAAATTGGTTCAAATCAATCAGTCATCCCGATGCATTGCTTATGGTTAAGGCACCTGAAATGTTGGAAATGTTGAAAAAAGTATTAGAGGTCAACAAGCATCACGGATTCAATGGGCATTTAATCAATGACCAAATAGATGAACTAATCCAATCAGCAACCACAATTTAAATCTTAAAACAAATGAATAACGAAATACAACAGCGAGCAAAAGAAATTTTGGAACAAGGTGCTGAACGAAATAAAAAGCGATTTGAGGAAATCAATCGTGAAGAAGAAAAACAGCTTCGTGACCAATTTGCTATACAAGCGCTTAACGCTCTTATTATAGCTCATAAAGGAACATACGCTGAAATATACGATGAGCCATATAGCATCGCTGACAAGTTGCTAAAAGCAAGAAAGGAGGTATACGGTGAATAACGAAAAGAAATCGCCAGTACTGACACTGGAACATCTAGCGCCATATCTTCCGTATGGGTTGAAAGTCGTAAGCAAGATAAACAACTATTCTTATACACTTTTAGGTGCTTGCAAAGATGAAATTCTTATTCAGGATGATCTTAATGGATGGTATGCTACAAACATTTTCAAACCAATCCTTCGCCCATTATCCGAACTTACTAAAGAGATTGAGCATAATGGTGTGTCATTTTTACCGCTATTGCTTCTTGCTAAAGTTGAAGACTACCAAAACAACTATTTGGATGACGATGAAAGTGGTATTCCAATAATAGGAAAAGACGTTTCTGATTTTGATATGGGTAGCATGACATACGCGCATACCTATCGATTTAGATTCGATGAAGAATTAAAACTATTCGTTGTCGATCTTCTGGACGAAGACGGAAGTATGATTTCGGAAGCAATTAACATTGCTACAAGAAATTTCGATCTTATAAAAAAGCTTTATGAATGGCACTTCGACGTATTCGGCTTAATCGACCAGGGACTGGCTATAGACATTAATTCTATCGAACGGAAAGAGACAAACAATGGATAATAATTGGAAACTAGACAAGATTGAAATAGAGTTTCAATCTTGGGGTGAAAACAAAGGCAAATATGCAGGTAAAATTAGATTCTCAAATGGAGATCAAGAAAGCTTTGTTTTCAAAATACGTCCTGATATGGCAGATGCGTATATCAAAATTATGTCAAGTGATATCGTTACCTCAGCTGAGAATTTAGGTCAACGGTTAATTGATTCACTAGGATTAAAGGAGATCAAAGGAAATGGATAAGCTATATAGACAGGTAAGCGTAAAGGAGCGTTTACCTGAGAAGTCAGGACGATATCATACCAATGTTGGATTAGTATACTACCACGGCAAAGAGTTCTATCATTGGATTGATTGGTGGCTAGAAGAAGTTGAGTTACCTAGTGAGGAAGAAATTACAACAAATGTATTATTTCACAACAATACAATGTACCATGATAATGACTTTCAAAAGGCTTGTGATAATGGTATAAAGATGTGCTTTAACTACATTTTAAACACACTGAAAGGAGAAAAGAGTAATGGATAGCACAAAACGATTCATTGTAGAAGAAATATCAGGATCATATCAGGTTTATGATACTACAAAATTGGTTTATATCACTAAGCCTTGCCCTAAAGAAGTAGCAGAGGAAATCGCAGAAGATTTCGAAAAAATGAGCAACAAAGATTTTTCACCATTATTAAAAAAGTAATTCATGAAAACTACAGAAGAAATAAAAGCAATTTGGGGTGAAGACCTCTTTGAAACATTTGCCGATCACTTTGATGAAGAAGGATGGCTAACGGCCGAATGGCCTACTATATTGGAGAGAGAACTAAGGGATTGGGATGAACACTTTCGTGATACACATGAAAAATCAACAGCCTACGGCCGGATGTATAACATAGATTTCGAAGAAAATGAAGACGGTACCAAGATCAGAAGGACAGACACTCCAACCCATTAGCCTGAAGGATAAAATAAATAGAGGTCGGCAGTTAAAATTTAGCAGGGAATATCGATCTATTAGCCAATCTGAATTATGCAGGCAAGTAAAGGGACTTTCTCAATCAAACTTATCACGGTTTGAAAAAGGCTTAGGGTATATATCTGATGATGTATTGATCAAAGCCATGTCGGTTTTAAACTTCCCCTTTAACTGGCTAGACGTTCCTAGCATTAAAATAAAATTCAACTGAGATGACCACCCAGGAAATAGGACAACTAATCGAACTGCTACACGGCACAGATATGAGCAAGGAGGAAATAGCATTAATAATGGGTTGTCCTGTTTCCTCAATAGAAGAATTAGACAAACAAATAATGACTTTCCACTCACGAGTTAAGTTCGACAAGTACAGAGAGGTTATTGTGAAGGAAAGTAAAGTTTAGAAAGGAGAAAGGAATGACCCACGGATCACTATTCAGCGGTATAGGTGGCTTTGATTACGCAGCTGCGCAAACCCACATAAAAAACATATTCCACTGCGAGTGGATCGAAAGTAAACGAAAAATATTAGAACATCATTTTCCAAAATCAATAAGTCATGGAGACATCACAGAAACAGACTTCACTGTTTACCGAAAAAGAATTGACATCCTATCCGGTGGATTCCCTTGCCAAGACGCAAGTATCGCCAAACAATGGGGTGAAGGTCAACAGGGGCTTCAAGGACAAAGGACAGGACTATTCTATGAAATGTGTAGAGCTATTTCCGAAATCAAACCAAGATACATTATCTCCGAAAATGTCTCTAACATTCTTAAAACTAACAAAGGGCAAGACTTTAGCGCAATACTCACCGAATTATCCCGAATGGGGTACAATGCAGAATGGAGAGTTTGCCGTGCGTCAGATGTCGGTGCCCCACACCACCGATCAAGGTTGTATTTGGTTGCTTACCCCAGTTTCTTCCGACTGCAACAGGGACAGACTTTCTTTTCCTATGTTCAAGAGACGTCATCACCGAGGTCCTGGGACATTGCCGGAGCATCTGTACAGATTATGGGGGGGGTACCTGGAAGAGTGAACCCCCAGCTTTATGCGTGGATGATGGGGTACCCTCTAAATTGGTTAGGGAATCCTTACATGGGTATGGAAATGCAATAGTCCCTGAGATAGCGATGAGAATTTTTAAACGAATAAAAGAAATTGACCATGAGCACAAACACTAAAATAGACGATATAATTGCGTTTATCCGAATTGAGTTCCAGGATGGTAAGATGTCGGAAGAAACAGCTAACGAATTAATTCGGATGCAGGAAGATCTAAGGAAAATGATCTATTGCGATTAACTAACCATGCCCAATATGTTTTTAGAAACTATAAAATCAGACTTACTTATAAGCCAACCGCATGCTCATGAGTGTCTAAAACTGCTTTTAGAAGGTGGTGAATTAACTATAAAAATTTCTGAGAAAAAAGCGATCATCAATATGTACAAGGAAAACGAGTTTGAAATGAACTTTGATGTTGCTAAATGCTACTTAGAATTAGGTTTGCTCAATTGCACTGGTGGCAGTTTTGAGTACAACGAACGACACTACTATTTTGTTAACCCCACCCCTATCATATAGGGGTATAAAGAAGAAGAGAGATGCAATTAGACATAGATTTCAATATCAAATCCATCCATGATGATGAGACCAAAACCAATAAGGTAAGCGTCTCTGTGGATAGTAATAAGAGCGTTTTAGAACATTTAACCGCTCTTGAAATGGCTAAACAAGCATTAGCCAACGCACTAGAAGCATACGTAAAAGTGATGCCAAAAGGCATGGTCACGGAAAAGGAGTATGAAGAATTAATAAGCACCCCACTTAAAAAATTGAAAGGGTTTGAGGTATGATTTCAGCAAACGAACTCCGAGTCGGAAACATTGTAAAAGATGCTGATTGCAGTATTTGTACTATTCGATCAATAGACAGCGAAAGATCATATACCTACAAAGGTATAATCTATACAGGTACTGCATCTGTATTCATTCATAAATACAATGGCACTACTGGAAAATGGATAGAATCACTTTCGCCTATAAAGCTGACAGAGGAAATACTATTGAAGTGTGGAGCAAAGAAAGACGGATGGGAATTTAAATTAAAAGCTTGTGCATTGGAAATAACAATTCGTCTAAATGCTGGATATGTTTATTGTGAATTTGGAAATGTGTATTTGGGTGATAGGATTACTTATTTACATGAGCTTCAAAACCTTGTATACGGACTTTCTAAAAGAGAATTGGATGTAAAGCTATGACCCTCACCAAACAACAAAGAGAAGCGCTCCGACTGAAGTATTCGGGGCGCCGCGCTTAATCAACCAACCGCTTCAATTCTTGGCGTAACTTCTCCAATCAAATGCAAATCCACTGCTGGAATAGAATAAGTATGATTTTCATATACCCATTCTCCCATCTGGTCTTTGTAAAGGTTAATTGAATAGAGAAATCCTGCTTTTGTTCCGTTTGGTAATACGTGCTTTGTATAAATAGTAACACGTGATTTTTGAGAATCTAAAATTTCCTTTTGAGTAGATTCGTTAGCAATAATTATAGCATCATCTATTGCTTTTTTTAATACTTGGTTCATAAAATTGTTTTTGTTTATATGGCAAACTTACATAGTCTATTTGAACATTTTGGAAGGGGGTACACTATTACGACTTCACCACTGGATCAACCCAATAAACCGAATGATCTGTAAATGTCAATAAATCTTTAGGTGAAACCGAACATTTAATCATATCCTGAACACCATCACCAAGTATAAACTGTAAGTTTTCCTGCACGGATATTTCGCCAGATATAATGCTTCCCTCATCAATGAAATACAAATCGGTATTAATTATGTTTATTCTATTTCTAGCTATCCAATCAGTAAGTTCAACTTTGGTCAATTGCTTAACACGACTAGCAGCTTCTCGCGCTTCTTGAAGATCATCAATAATAGTTTCAGGGTAAGCATAATTTAAAAATTTTTCATACCTATCAAAAAAACCTGTCCTAATAGCTGCATTTCTGAGAAACAGCTTTTCGCCATAATCTCCTATTTCAATTCTATAGTCTTCTAATGTCTTCATATCATTTTCTATAAAAACGCTACCAAATAGCGCTTCGTTTTCAATATTCTCTAAAGCTTCCTGGATAGGTAAGATGTGAGGCTCTTGAAACGGTATATTAGTCCATCCATAGCAATCTAAAGCAACGAGCCAATCCATAACATTAGGCACAGTGATAGCCTTCCAGGTTACATTTTCATTATCCTCGCTATCACTTGGAGCAATCAACACATTATATCCCTGCGCCTGCAATTTTCTCAATATGCCATGCGTTACCTTGACAAACTTCATTTTTCTTGGTACTTTTAAATAAATATAAGCAATTATGTGTTATCATACTTCGACGCCCAGCGCAGCGCAATTGGTTAAAGAATTCAAAAAGATTCAGGTAAACTACAATGGTGATGAGATCTTCCATGTGACAGGCTTTACGCGTCCATATCTTCCGGTTACACTGAATGCTGATCCTGGATCTATTGTTCCGGCTCGATGGAAACTGATACCTTTTTGGGTAAAGACGGAGGATGATGCAGCCAAATACGCCAACACATTAAATGCCGAATCTGAATCAATCTTTGAAAAAGCTTCGTATAAAAATTACATTGGGAAAACCCGGGGATTGCTTTATGTTAATGGATTCTATGAACCCCACAAAGTAGCAGGGCAAAAGGATTCCGAAAACTATTACATCTACACCCCAAGCAAGGAAATTTTCACACTTGGAGTTGTCTACAGCGATTTCAAAGACTACGAGACTGACAATGTCTATCCTACTTTCTCGGTGATCACAACAAAGGCCAATCCTCTTTTGGAAGAAATCCACAACGAGAAAAAACGCATGCCGTTAATCATTCCCCCGGCCAATAGGGATGCTTGGTTGAACGCAAAGACTAAAGAGGACGTACAGCAATTGATGATTCCTTACAATGGCGAACTATCGGCACACAAAGTTTTTCGAGTAACTGGCGCAAAGGGAGATACCAATCGGCCAGATATACAAAATGGAATTTAAGTATTTTTCCTATTGACAAATTACTAATATTATTAGTAATTTTGTTTTTATGAAACCGCTAGAAGTCCATTGTAGAAATAGGGTAATGTATGTTCGTATGAGCATAGAGGATAAGGGTATGGGCATGCGTGATTACTATCTGTACGATAAGAACGGTAAATCATTCTACATTTTCAGACGATCACAGGGAGTATGGGAACTGGCTTACGGTGTTATGCCTGATGATGTAAGGGAAGCTTGTATCGACGCATTGATATTGAGGTATGACCACGATTCGCCAGAGCTCTTTTACACCAACGGCAAACGAAACGTCGTCCGGATCAGCGCCAAGAAAGGCGGCATCTGGCACGTATATGTAAATACAACATATGTAGCTTCGATCCAATACGATGAGTTCGCGAAAAAGTTTGAATACCACCTTGACGACAACACTCCACTGACTGTCGAGCATATCGAAAAATATATTGGTATGATCCAACGTAACGAAATAAAATGGGTTCGTGAAAGATGAAAAGCATAATGTTCCGGTGTTTAGTTGACGGCATTCCCCAGTATGTCGATATATCACAATTATATGGCGGTAGAGACTTCCAAGTTATGATCAATGGTAGATTCAATCACGATATCACTCTTAGGGGTGATGCTTGGGTAATACTCCCCAACAACTCAAGCTGGCTGACCACCGATGAGCTGACTATATTTATGGATCATTTCGATGCAGAGATTGTGTTTGAGGAAGAGATATAAAAAAAGGCCGAGAATACGAAAACCCGGCCTTTTAAATTTAATTACTTTCTATGGACAGTTAAATAACAACTAGTCTTAAGTTTTGTTTTAAAACCCAATCAATTTGAATTTCCCATAATAATACGGCTTCCAATCTCCGGTGACAGTGTTATACATATAACTTGTTCCAACCTTCACTTTACCAATATTTATACCGACATCAGCGCCAAAATGAGCCTGCCCATCGTACATTACCATAGAACTACCTTCTATTTTAAGGCTTGGCTCTTTTGCTTCTATTTTAAGGCGTTTGACACCATTTATTGTCGCTCTAGGATCATTTATCCAAAAATCAATATAATGCTTCTTAGGTGCTATAAAGCTGCTCTTTTTCCAATATTCTGCATAGTTAATTTCAGCATTATATTTAAAATTAAAGTGACCATTGCCCGATGTGTCTTTCGGTTTTACATATTGAATGTTAGCCCATTTGTCTGAGTAATAAAAACCTGTATCAGTCTTTTCAGCTTTCAACAATTTCCCCTCCAATGAAGCGGAATAACTTGCATAATAAGTCAATTGCTTATCTCTAATATTAAGTAGCTTAGTAACGCTATCCAACTTTTTTTTGTCTGAACTATCTCTGATCTCCTTGATACTTTTGACTATATTTTCCTTGTCAGACATGATTGTGTGCTGCAAACCCTGATTGTCCAATTTTTGTTTAAGGTTTTCAACATCCAGCTTAACATTTTCTTTTGCTTGTTGTGCTATCTGACTATCTTTTACCTGCTCACTTTTCTTTAAGAGTAGGTATGTAAGTACTCCAACGGCAATAAATAAAACAACTATTAAAATCTTATTTTTCATCTCACACCTCCATTTTTAAGCGAGTCGATTACGATATCACGATTCTTTATCTGTGCATCCTTGAACAATATTGCGTTTGTATAGTCATCCAATTGCTTTTCAACCTTTTCCATCCTTTTACGTAAATAAGCCACCTGCTCAGTACAATCATTATTCCTGTCATCATTAGTCGTAAAGAGTTTATTGATGAAAGTCGTTAATAGTACCGTTACAAAAAACACCACAAACGCAAGTGGATATTTGTTTATTGTCCGAACTCTTTTTTCTACTGCTTCCTCTGCCATTACTTCATCATATTATAAAATTGCTTAACCAATGGAATAACCTTGTCTATTCCGATCAATCCCCCATTTACCCGACGACGGATAACTTTTATATCTTCGTCACTCACCGATTTAACCAAGTTCCATAAACGCTTTTGATTGAACATAAATACAGCAGATTCCAACGGGTATTTAGTAGCAACCAAATCGGGATTATTAACGCAATCCTCACCTATCCATTTGCTGAATAATGCGCACATTTCTTTACCGGTTAATTGCATCCATCCACGGCCACGGTATTTATATCCCTCACCTTTTCCGTTCCCCATACGGTTATCATAAACGAAGTTACCTAGCTTCTCCGGTTGACGTAGGTATTGTTCCGCCAAGGCATCGCTCGTGAAGCGGGATGGCCATGTGTTACGGAGCGCGCGAACAGTGGTGTATCGCATATCCTCAACCACTATCGAAAAGTCTCCGCTTTCATGTACAAGGTTTCCCCAAAACTGAGCAGTCATTGCTTTTGTCGGTATTTCGAAATGACACTGAAACTTAGTCAATGTTTCGTTACCAAGGATGCCGTCGGGAAGCGACCCGACGACTCTTTGGATGTGTTGTATTGATTCTTTCTTTGTCATTATGCAACATCAATAAATGGTCTCTTTGTTGGCTTGTTCAAATACTCACCTGTTTGAGTACAGTATTCCCAATCTTTACGCATTACCTCTGACGCTGTCCGACCGCTTATATCTAAATCTTCAATCCCAATTCTATATAGGTTCAAAGGACATGCTACGCCTGCAGCCCCACGAGCACCCAAAGCTACAAGCTTATCTCCTGTCGGTTGTAAGAACCCTCCATTAACAGTTGTACCATTAGCACTGAATACACCATTTACATATAATTTATTTGCTGTTGTACCATTAATAAATTCAGCACCTATCTGTGCATATGTTGATCCTATGTTAAGGTTAGCAGCAGTAATTTTATCAGCAAAACGTACAGAAACATAAGGGTTAACTGAACTTGGGGCCTGAATACTAATGTTGCCGGCTGTCCCTCCATCTTGCGACTTAGCAATGTATGAAGATGCTATATTTGGCCTTGAAAGATCAATTCTAACCCAAAAGAACAATAATGCATGTGGCTGTTTCAGATATAAATACTCTGATACATCTTCGATCAATAACCCAGCTGTATAATCTGTCACAGTAGTAGCTCCTAAGCTGATACCGGGAAGACCTTTACCTGCTGTCAAATCAGGAATAACCGTTTTACTTTTTAGAACAGGATTTGTCTCAACATCTAAATCAAATGCTGCATCTCTTGCTAAATCATAAATACCCTTTGACAAATTGTATTCAAACGTTGTCCCCCCATTAGAGAAGTCTAACAACATTAATGTCCCATCACTTACTAAAGCATCTCTGCGCAACTTCTCGCCTGTCGTTGATTTATCTCTTTGATTTTTTATAACTACGTTCATCTTATTACCTTTTATTTGTTAAATATTTTTGTTAAAGACTCTTTTAAAACTACGCCTATCCACCTCATAGCATCTTTTACCTCAGTTGAATTAGCTTTATACAGACCTGATCCCCATTCAATAGTATGCATAGGCACTCCATAATCTCGTGTTATTGTTATAGTAGGATAAGGAGTAGTAACATTTGTTAAATCGGTTATTCGTGATCCTGAATTAACAAAAGCTCCAGACTCTGATAATATTTTGCTTACATTGGGAACAAAACCGGTTGTAGGGTCATAATCTAGGTAATTATCACTTGATGGAGAATGCTGGTCCATCATATAATCATATTTCTGAGCCTGAATTAGACTTAAAAGATTTCTATTTTCAAGTAATGAAAGTGGCCTTGTACCTTTGGCATCATGGAATCCTACTGAATTACCATTATCACCAGGCTGGATGCTAGTACTTCCCACATAATCATTCCAGTTCGTAGTTCCTGTTGGATTCATGTTTCTATTTGGATCAGTCCAAACTTGAAACGTACCTGTACCTGAGGTTGCACCTGTAGCATCTGGTGCATTGATGGTAACACTATTCCCTGAAATCACTCCTGATATTTTATAGCTTGTAGTAGGCAATCCAACAACATCACTACTCGTGATTATCCCCAAAGAGGACTTATTAACTAAGGCCGATGAAGGGACAGAATTAAAATAAGTAGATCCAGTTAAGAAGCCATCATTTGGAAAGTCATTTACATCAAATGTTAATGTAACTACCGATGCACTTTTGGTCCAAGTAAAAGGGATAGGCGCTGTTTCAGGTATTACCCTAAAACCTTTTGTCCTAACTGCATTACCTAATGTATATGGCGATCTGCAAGGCAATATGTCGAATTGTACATTCCACCTTAAAAACTCTAAAAAACTATTGCTTTGCCAGTTGGAAAGTAGCTCCCTAACAAAATGATATAAACCCCACACATACATCTTCTCATTAGCATGCGTACCAGCCATAAGAAGAATTTTTGCTTTTACATCTACAGGTTTAAGCCTATATAGATATGTCGGAATATTACCAACCTTAGAATTACCGATCGATACTTTTGTGATATATGGGTCTATATTAGGATTATTGTATGCCGTTAAAAAAGCATCATAAGCTGTAATAAGAGAATTAACACCATTATTATAATTTATAAGCTTTTCGTCAGTAGTTGAAGGTGTAACAACATCAACATCAAATCCTGTTTGAGCTGATGGATTCCATATAGCAAGACCACTTATATCTGTACCTGAAGATGTAGAGCTACTTTCTCCAACCTCTGAAATTATTTCTCCATTACCATCTACTATAATTATTGATGACATATCAGGCCTATCAATAACATCCATACCTATTCCATCAGGGAGTAAATTAGCTCCATCATGATTCTGAGTTAAAAATCTGTCAATTAATGTATTGTCATCTGCTATGATGTAATGCTCATCATCAAGATCAGGTCTGTCAAAAAAATCTACTCTTTCATTTAAAGTTTTAACAGTTGTTGCACTGGCAATAAGGGCGTCACCACCTGTAAAGTCATTCTTTATACCTTTACCTATACCAATACCTGAAATAGCCAACGGATCTTCTGTGTCAAATTCCTCGCTTACCGGTGTAGTAGGCAAAGGTACACTGCTACCTAAGCTCCAGGTTGTACCGTCCCCGTAGATAATTCCTAAATCAGTACTCGGTACAACAATATTAGGTTGCCCGGCTCTGGTATATGTTCCTGGGCCAACAATAGAGTATTGAACGCCACTTGGCTCTGGTAATACGGTTCCTTCAATAGGTTCAAATTGTCCCTGATCATATTCAATAAAGTATGGCAATTGACTAAATAGTTTTGTTCCATCGCCTATTTTGACGTTTACACCTTGCCCATTATTGTTGATTACCCATGCTGGTTCCCCAGGACCTAAAATCAATGGGTTTGCGTTCCAATTCGTTTCAGAATCTACTTTCCACCAAACCCTAGCTTTGATAATTTCATCTACCATCTCACTATGTATTACTTAATATTGTATCATTACTACCATATCTATTTTCTGTTAGGATAGGATTACCATCTTCACATTCTAATGCAGTCAAATTGACTGTGCATGTTTCTATATTATATCTGCTGTTTAAAGGCAGGAACTTTTTACCTTCTATTTCGTAGATTGTGTTCACACTCCAATCTTGATTACCTAAGTGTAAATCGCCTTGAAACACTTCCCGGGGAACATACCTAAGACGCATTATCGCATTTGCTGTCATACCTGTAAGTGATCCTGTATATTTCCCATCTGTAAACTTATATTCCTTATTGCTGTCGTAGAAGTTTGACATTATGTTGGATAACATGAACCCAGTAAAGGAGCTACTAATGTTTAGGCTTTTCTTTTCTGAATTTGTCTTTTTAACTGTTTCCAAGGATGATTTGAATACTTCATTGTTCTGTTCAAATCTGAAATAGGCATCATCTATAACGTATTCTTGATTACGCTTCACAAAAAATTGGATATTCATCAGTCCATTTATTGTGTCAAAATTTTCACTTATAGATGGGAGGAGTATTTCACTATTACCACCCTTTCCTGAGAAAGCTATAGGAGCTATATCATTAAGTTTTAAGCTATCTACTGATAAGTTTACTCTTCTAATAGAAAGTTCTGTCTTACCTGTTTCTACCTTATTTTCTGGCGAGTCCACAACATCGTATATTACAAATCCTTTTTTACCTGGATTACCTATTAACTCCTGTGTGTTTGGAATACCATTAAGAAATGTGATTAATGCATCTTCTGGAGTAGTCAATGTATTAAATGTAAAAGGAATATTCTCCACTGTACCATTTCTAAGAAAAGTGAACGTTACAACATCACCTGGATTAAAAAATAGTGAATTAGAAAATAATACACAGTAATACGGCAAAGGCGGATTAATAAACCCATATTCAAACTTTTGTATAATCGTAGCAGTATCTTCATTCCACCAATACCCAAATTCATTCAAGTACCATGTTTTATCATCCTTTGTAAATGATACCGAAATCTGTAATGGATTATTTGTCCAATCTATCAACCCAGTTTGACTATTGTATGTAAATCCCCCTAAAGGCAAGAAGGTAAATCCCAAAAGAAATCTCTTAAACAAAACACTTGTATCTACAGGGACTTTATCAACCAATGTAAAGGTAGCCTCACCAGATGCATCATCATAATTTGTTAGCTTGGCAGATGTTCCAGGCCTATTACTCAATGAAGGATATTGAGTAAAATTTGGCTGCACAGATCCTGGAATAGGCAAGAAATGCCAATAAATAAAAGCCCCAAAGAATAACTTATCAAATCCCCCATTAGGCAGATTATTTTCAGCCTGGCTATAGTCGTAAGTAACTTCCATGTCAGTCAAACTAGGTTTAATGTTCATTACCTGATTTTCATTGACAAATGGGTATTCTTTGTTAACATCCGAAATTCCTGTAGTTAAAGCCGGTACACCTTGACCGTCAAAAGCAGTATTAATTTCTTTCCATGGATAAACACCTGTAAAAACATCATTTATCCGTTCTATTAACCATTTACCATCCCATTGGTAAATACGCATTTGGAATGCTGACAATATGCCAGACAACACATACATACATGACCTGTTATTTTCATTAAGATCCTTCCATGAATCTCCTAGCGATCCCCAACCAGTCTCCCCAGCAAATCCATCATCATCATGAAAAACTGATTCAACAGCTGATGTCCAACGAATAGGGAATATTATACCTAAATGTCTGTAATGAAAAAGAATTTCCCTAACATAAGCTAAGGGGCATATAACACTCATTCCATCAACCAATGGATCTTTACGAAGTCCATTAAAAGGTATTGTATTTAATAACTGTAAACCATCAGTTGCTGTAATTGAAACAGTATAAGGATTAGGGGCAATTAAGCGCTGTATACCATCAGAGAGAATATAACCCGACCATTTAATAATATCATCTTTATACAAAAGGACTCTTCCTTCTAAATCGGATAATAATTGTAACTCCCTGATATCAACTTCTCCATTCTTATTATAGAACTGTATTGTAACTGAACTTGATAAAATTGGTTCATATGGATCTTCACTAGAGGCCCCATAATCCAGTGCACAGAATGTCCTCCCCACACCCACTAATTCAATAGCTTCTCCAGTGTAACTAGGTAAGTCTATATCAACTCGCCAAAGTACATTAGCGTCATCTTTAAATGGTATTGTATACTTTACTGCCATTAGAACATCCCCCTTCCTTGTGCGATATTTTCTTTATCCATAACCGCTTTTAGTTTTCTTCCTTCAATTTCAAAGGTTATATCCCCGAACTCATTTCTTTCCACCCCTGTTACTATACCTTGGTTCGTAGACTGTCCTGTAATTGATGAAGTAAATGACAATGCTTGTTGTCGTTCCAAAAGCATATTGGTCCGCTTTTGCTCTAAAACCTGCTGCTCCTGAAGTTTACGTGCTTTATCTGCTTGGGATGCTCCAAATATTCCACTAAGTCCGCCAATAAGACCACCAGCTAGTGCTCCCCAAGGACCTAAAGCGGCACCAGCCGCGGCACCTGAAAGAGCACCTCCTAATCCCTGCCCTACTTTACTGGTTGGAGATGTCATAGATGATATCAATCCACCAGCTATTCCAGCCCCAGCAACAATGCCTTTAGAAATATCTTTAGAAAGATTACCTATCTGAAATTTATCTGATTTAAATAATTGACTCAGTTTACTGCCTAATTCAGTCGCTATAACATCTTGCAATGTTTTATTTAGGTTGCTAGCCAATTTATTGAACACATTATTAAATACCTGTTGAAAGTTGCTTCCTAGTTGGTTTATATCTCCCAATATTCCACCTATACCCTGACGCATACTAGCTTCGACAACTTTAGACAATCTGTTTTCTAGTTTTGTATCATTCTTGCCTTGATAATTTTCGGTAACATTTTTAAAACTATCTGTCATATTGATTCCCTTGGTACTCAGACCATTTTTATTCAATATGTCATATATCTGATTATAGAAATCTTCTATTTGTTTTAGGCGCTTATCTAGTTCTTCCTTTACTTGCGATACTCCTTGACCTGATTTAAATGGTTTTTCTTCTACTTTCCTTATTTTATCCTGGATCTTAGCAACATCTTCCAATGCTTTACCATCCCATTTCTCATTAATTTTTGAAATAGAAGTTCCACGCATTTCAGCAACTTGCTGTTCACTAATGCCATACTTTTCCGCATTTGCTAAAATATTTTCCCAATAGATTTTATCTGCTTGTAGATCTTTCTCACGTGATGATGTCCGAGTCATACCAGCTCTTTGGTAAAGCTCATTTAATTTGTTCTCCCGTGCCTCTGCAAAGTTTATGGCATTTTGGGAAACCTCTAATTCTTTGGCTTTTTGAAGTTCTGACCTTTCAGTTGTTGCCTGTGCTACAATTTTGTTTATAGCATCTTGGTTACCCTTGTGTTTAAGTACGCCTTGCTTTTCAATAGCATCAACATTGTTAATCATTTGTTGATACTTGTTCTCCGTTGCTTTTTGAATTTTATCAAGGCCTTCTAAAGACAATAGATTTCCTGAATCTGTGTTAGGCTCAAAAACTCCTGAAATACGTGATAATAGAGATTCTAATGTCTCAGCATCTCTCTGATCCTTTTTTGCTTGCTGATCTCTTTTTTTGGCTGCATTTTGATCATCAGTATAAATCTTCTTTGTGATATCAAGACGATCTCCTAGCAATTTATTTATGTCAGATTCGAGCTTAATATTATCTTGCCCCAAACTCTTATTTTGAGTCTCTAAAAGTTTTATTTGCTCGTTTCTAGACGATACAGCTTCATCATTTACCCTTCTAATGGCACCTGCATACTTCATTCCTCCACGGGTACCGGCTTCAACATTTTTATTTATTTCAGCTTGTGTGGCAGCATTTTCAGATCTTAACTTTGCTATTAATTTTTGGTTTTCGAATTCCTTCTTAAGATTCTCTGAAAGCACATCTCCATAAACACGCGCTTTAGCTGTATTCTGAATCGATGTAGTTAGACGATCATAAGCACTAGCTGCCTTACCTGCTAAGATTTCTTCATTAGAGAACTTTTCCAAGTACTCTGGGTATTCAGACTTTAACACCCTAATAAACTTAGTGCGTTCATCTACTGATCTATTTTGATCTTGACTGGCCTCATAGAGTGTCTTTAAGTTTCTAGATTCATCTAATGCTGACTTTCCTGCATCAATTTGTGCCTTTTCATATGTTCGCAATGTTTTAGTTGCTTCTTCTCTTATCTTTTGAGCTTTTTCAAAAACAGACGCATTCATTACACTTGACAAATCACGAATTGTAACTGTTAATTTCTTAGTCGAATCGGTCATTTCATCATTAGACTTTTTAGCCTTTTGCTGATACATAGTATAAGCAGTCCATCCAGCAGTTGCTAATGATATACCTAATGTCAATAAATTAATAGGTGAAATTATAGCTCCAATAGCCCCTTTTGCCAATGCCATTGTAGAAACTGTAGCTCCCGTTTGTGCTGCTGCAGCTCTTGCTTGAGTTACATATGTTTGCCAGTTAGATACAAGTTGTTGAATGTTATTGCCCATTCCCATCATACCAAAAGGGGCATCTTGGATTATTCTATTGAATTCCTGGGCTATACCATTTGCATTTCCTAATGCAACTCCATATTTACCAACTTGGCGCTGGAATCTTCCTGTAGATTGTTCAGCTTCAGTAATTGCAACATCTAATCTTTGTATTTCGGGAACTAAGTTAGATTGAACTTTAGCACTATTCCTTGATGATTCAGATAACCTATCATAAATTGCTCTTAATTCATTAAGTCGAGTTCTCATTTCGACAATAGACCCTTTGCCTGCTTCAATAGACTGTCTATTTTGTTTGTGGGCCAAAGTCATTGCAGCTATAGCTTCTCTGATCTGTTGATAAGATGTCTTTGATTTTTCCGTTTCTAAACGCTGTAATTCTGTAGCGGCCTTTGCATTGTCAATTGCCACTTTACTATCAATTAACTCTTTCTTTTTGTCCTCTAATGCAGATTTACTTTGTTCTACAGATTTTTTTTCTTCAAGAAGAGACTGCTTAAAGGTTTCTGTAGTCTGCTTTGCTTCTTCTGTTCTTAACTTAACATTGTTTAGAGATTCCGATAATGATCCTTTTAAAGCAGATGCAAAGTCTATTGCCGATTTCCTAGACTCTTCTGTTGCTACTTTGGCATCTTGAAATGACTTTGTACCTTGGTTAATTGTTTCCTGGGAAAGACTTTTACCAATATCAACACTTGAAATACTAGATAATGCAGAAGACAAACCATTCACTCCTGTTGTCGCTGAACTTAAGGCTATTCCTACATTTTGTAAATGCTTTGTAAGTGATTCAAAGCTAACCCCAGCAACAACACCTTCTAATTTTTCAACAGAAGTTGTCAATCCTGACACCTGCTTATCTCCAGTAGCAAACCCTTTGGTTCTAAATTCTATATCAAGTGTAGCCATTATCTAAAATTCATTAAGCAATGCTATTGCCTGTTTTATTGTTGTAATTTTCTGTATTCCCCCTACCTTTTTATCAGTGAATGGCAGCTTCCATAATTCCTCTATTTTCACTTTTTGGTCTTTCTTAAGACCTAAACCGCCATACATCATTATGTAACCCCATGTACGTCTAGCTATGTCCCATTCTTTTTCATTCCGTTTTCTATATCCGGCATGCATCAAATTGAATTCAGCCAACGTCAAGGATAGGACTTCTTTTCTTGTAAGCCCCATCTCGTAGGCAAGCACTATGAGCTTGCCCGGCGAGACTTTTTTACGGTTTTATCCTCCTTTGGGGCATCTTCCTCTTTGACCGACTCAAAAAGATATTCCTCTACTGATCTACCCATATATTTTGATTTAAAGAAATCTTCAAACACGGAATCAATCAGTTTCTGATCTGCGTTATCGACGAAATTTTGAAGTTCCATCATTGTGAAATCAACCTGAGTATTTTCAAGTTCACAGCCAACTTGAACAGCAGCAAACACCAATTCTAACCTAGCTTTTACTGTCTGTAATATTTTATAATCTGATGGATTAATTGGGAATGCAATATCAAATGCTTTTTCTAGATCATCTGTATGACCTAAATTCTCACAGAATTGGCTAATGGCTGGAAGCCCCCATACTAGGTTATATTCCTTTTCTTTTATTGTTAATTTCATCGTTTATTCTCTTTGTTGTCGGTTTTGATTTAGATTTTATTATAACCAGATGCCTTTCATCCCTGATTCCACAGCAACCGGACCGGACAGGTACAGTATATGCTACTGACCATGTGCCCGAACCGATGTGTACTATGTCAACTATCGAATGCATTACGTGGTAATTGGCGTTCTTACAAAAGTTGGCTTACCTTTTCCAGTGATAGTTCCACTATAAGTAGATTCACCTTCTGCTGGAGCAGTCCAATCATCCAAAGACAAAATACCTTTACCACTGAATATTGCGATTTCATCGAAATCATAATCTGGGTGTTGCTTCGTGTAAAACTGAACTTCAACAATTGGATCACCATTGACCAAAAGATCAATCATATCCAGGTTATTGAAAGCCACAGCATCGGCGAAAGCTTTTGCATTAAATGTTATCTCCCAAGACTTACTGTCAATTGTAGGATCTGTCCATGTAGCTGACTTATATGATTCAGTAGACGACGGTTTACATGGATCATTTTCAGTCGTATTTGGCGTGATTGATAAACTAGATTCCAACTCGCATTGAACTTCTTCTCCATTTACGGTTATACCAATTACGCTGCCGGGTAAAACTTGTCCTGCCATTTTAAATTCCTCCTTTTATTTCGTTTAAAACTTCATTGTATCCCTCTTCGGTTCCTCCCGAAACAAGGTGTATTTTTATTAATCCTGATCTTGTCATAGCAAGAATATTTGCTTTGTAATATTTCTTTTCCTGTCCTTCACGAACTAGCATTTCTACATCACGGCCTGGTTCTATCTTACCTTTAGTATCAAATACGTTAGATAATATTGCTATATGTCGTTTCTTGAACTCCCCATCCTTTTTGTACACCTCCATCTTTATTTCTGATGACATGGTGCAGGACCATCCGTTACTATGTTTAATTATCACTTTACTCATTAGCATCATAAATTAGCGGCCATGCTGCAGGCGCTGGATTGTTATCTAATATCATCCCGAATTCATCCCAATCTGTCTGAAATTCTCCTAATCCCTGAAATGTCACTGACCATGATGCTAAATCTGTTACTGGAGCCGATAATCCTAAACTTGTTGGGTAAACATATCCTTCAATAGCATACTTTGGTGTTACATCTGCCATCGTCCCAAATCTTAACCACAACTTTTCGCCTGATTTGGCTGATTGTACAAGTGTTTTAAAATCCGCACCAAGTGATCTAAGAAGTAAATTGCCATTAACCGTTACCGACCATGTCTGAACTCCTGGGATAAAATTCCTCCATCGCCCCTGATCTGGGTTAGTAGCTGGCAGCATTTCAATTGAATAAGAGAAGTCTGCACTAGTCTCACATTGCAATGGTGCTCCATTAATTGAGACATTCAATAGCATTCCCTTAACTCTATCCGCAACTACCATTTTTACTTTTTTGATATCCAGTGTTCAAATGCAACTACCTTTCTCTGTATATTTTGTGTATCTGTGACTAAATGAAGTGGAACTACATTAACTACCTTTGTCTCTTTAACATAATATCCATTGGGATTAAGTAGTGTAGTTACTCGTTCTATACTTATGTCTATTAGATTTTCTACTGATAAACTAGAATGGAAACCAAGTCCATTTATGACACAGATATCAACATTCATAAATACCCTATTTTCAGACTCTCGGAAAGCAGTTACATTTGCCAAAGTGCCTTTACCATATTGTGTCGGCGTCCTTGTTACATCTGAAACTAAAAAATAGGCATTGGGCAAGGGTGATATGTCAATAGGAATTGAGGTGTCAAATCCAGGAATACCAAGTATTGGTGTTAAAATTTCCAAATATGATCTTCTTAATTCTGATGTATCCATTATCTAATGCTATTGAAATATTGCTGTATCCTTCTGTCTATCTCTTTCGGTATCTTATCTTTTACTTTATAGTATGCAGGGAACAAATATGGCTGTGCTGGAATTGTCCCTCTACCAGTAATAAAGAATGGACTTGCTTCATCTCTTACCTCTTGTGGTTGAGTTGCCAAATATTCTTCAGCAGATCTACCACCAACCACAGTTTCGCTTGTACCAGTACCAAATTCTATATAAGCAGCGAAAACGTTATCTGTCCATATTGTTACGGATCTATGCCCAACTTCTAATCTGTAGAACGTGTAAAGATTAGCAGGAATAGATTCCATTATACCTTTAGCATATTCCAGCAAGACATCAGTAATTATTTTATCAATTACTGTATCCATATTACGAAGTTGATTAGCTATTGATCTTGCCATCTTTTCTTACCGTGCTTATTCTCCACATTCCTGAATCAGGGATAATACCTTTGATAGTATACTCTCCTTCGTCCGTTACCAAAACCATGTACTTTTCGGGTTTGGATTCTTTTGGTAATAGCCAGTCTACAGACATATTGAACTCATATCTACCTGCATTCACACTCAATTGGCTACCTTTTTTTACTTCCATCATGGCTCCTTTGCCACTCCAAACATCCAACCTAGTAGCGGTGTAACCACCATAACCGTCGCCATTATTATTTAGTGCTATTAGTTTAATTTCTTTACCAGAATTTTCATCAATACCAGTAAATGCGACCCGTATATTACAGTACCATTGCCCGTCTGCATCGCGATTTGGAATACCTGACTTTGACACAAACAAGGCATACCCTGACATACCGAATAATAGTGGTATCATAGCATCAACAATAGTTTTCATTGCTGCCAAATCAGGGTTTGTTTGATCATTTACAAGTTGGAGATTTGGTACATGGATATTGATGTCTATGAACCCTGTGTTGAACTGCCCCCCATTGTATTCAGGTACGGTTATTATGATGTCTTTTTTACGGCTATTTATAGGTCTATTGAACTTATATATACCTCCGTCAATAGTGTTATTTACGGATGTCACATTGAGTACCCTAAATAAAGATGTAGCTATATCAAGAACCGACATATTCAACTGTATATATGGTTTTATTCAATTGCCCCTCAAAAGTGTTCATGATCTCTCCGCTGTATATTTCCTCGCCTTCGGTTTCAATCTTACCTATGGTAAACCGTGACGGTTTTGGTTCTCCAAACTTTATGTACACGCTACCTGTTGCTAAAACCGTCTTACCATCCCTACCTATCATTTCTTTACGGTTTGAACCTTGAAAGTTTTCATAGCGACATTTAGCTTTAAATTCCTCTCCTGGTTCCCCTGGTATGATATTCCCGTCTTCATCTTGGCTGTCAGGTGTACCTTGTGTTTTCCATGTCAGGATACTAGGATATTGCTTTACAGTAGTCCTCATGTTACCAGCGATTTGTACGGCTAATTAAATATGGTTGTGATAGATCAGGCCAACCCCATTTCCGAGATAATAAAGAACGTAATCGGTAAAGTGCATCTAGGTTAAGCTGAGAAGTAAATCCTCCTTCACTTATTCTTTCTGCACTACCTATTAATGTATCTATGATAGCAATCAAAGCTCTGTCGAACGATTTACCACCTGTAAAATCAGCGTCAGGATCTAATCCCGATTCAATAACCGCCGATTGAAAAGTAGCATCATCTATAGGATAGTTTAGCCCGATTCGTGCTTCGATTGCATCTAGATTTTTCATGCTTACGTAGTCGCTGGTGTAGTGGTATCCAACTTAAGAATGTTGTAACCATTAATAACTGGCAATGCAACTGCTTGTGCATCGGTCCAAAATCTTAATGATGGACGTTTTGCCGCATATTGGCTAATTAGGATGAATTGTTCAGCTGTAGAGTAGTTTACGCCTCCTACAGGGGTATGCATCTCTTCAACATCAGACCAAACCAAATCTCCAAATTTACCTGCCTGTAAGAAGATCACCTGACCAGTAGCCCAAGGATCAACATCAGTAAATACACCATTGATCTCATATCGAATTGAGCGATCTACAACTTCGATAACAAACCCGTATTCTGTTTGCAACGCTTCATTAAGACGCGTTAATGTAGGACGAGTGCCATTAGATTGCGCGCCGTTTACGTCGGCCACTAAGTTGGAAGCGTCTGGACTAGCTAAAAGAAGATTTTTTGTAGCTACGTTCATTCTTACACGTGCAATCTTAACTTTTGATGCCTCTATAACTCGAACTAAATCCCCTACAGCTGTATATCCGGGTTGACCCCATACAATATTTGCGTTAAAAAGATTTTGGTTTCTATAGCCATAATCTACACGGACACCAAGACCAACATTATCAGGGTGATCTGCCACAAAGAATCCTTGTGACTGCCCTTGCAAATGTCGCCACTCGATTTGTTCCAAAACACCTCCGTATACATGTCGAACGTCGTTAAACAATCTTGCGTTAACTCTGATTGCCGGCTCATTAGAACGAATCATTGTTCTCAACTGCTTGCGGTCTGTTTCGTTCATGAAACGCTCTGTACCAATTTTAGGCACCAATCCTGTAGCTTGCTGAACGGCCGGACGAGATTTAACAGGTAATGGACTATCTAAAGCGATAATATCGGCTGCCACTAGCCCGTTATCCATACCCATTGTTTTGTATGTACCATCGAATGAATACTGAATGCCAAGGTCATTTCGGAAACTATATCCTGGCTGTACATCTTCGCCATTAAATGTTTCTTGCAATGCTATTACAACTGGATCTAATCCTGCTGCAATACGATCTTCAAATCCTGAATTTACAATTGCCATTAGTCGTTATCTCCTTTGTAAATTACATGTGTTAATGCCGTTTTTAGTGCTGAAAGAATACCTGACATATCAAAATATCCTGCATCTGCATTTACTACTAACGGGTTAATTTTCGCGTGATAAGTAACCCCGGTATTAGGATACTTACTTGTTACAGATTGTACTGCGTGCCCATAATATTCATGGCTTGCAGGCAAGGTTCCATATGCATTTCCAGCACCATTTAATGGCATAGGTTTATACACATAGTCTCCTACGGTACCTGTGCGAATGATTACATGCCCAGCTCTAACATAGTCACGTGCATAACCTGTTAAATCAAGGGTAACACCGCCATCTGTAGACGTGTAGTTTTCTCGAACTACCAAACTATCCAAGTCTACACCACCGATTGGTGATAATGGAGTGGTTAAGTTTACTACTGTTCCCATTTTTGTTTCTAGTTTGAACCCATTGCAGCGACTACCGCTTTGGCTTCGTCTGAACTTATTTTTTTAACATCGCCTTTTTTACCGCCTGCTCCTGACGGTGGCGTGTCGTTGCCTTCCTCGCTTAGTTTGTTCTTCTCCAAGAAAGGCTTCCAGTCGTTTACAAAATCTTCTACAGATGTTTCATAATCTTCCTCATTCTTAGGTATTCTGCCTTTGAACATATGCTCTTGCAGCCCCTTAAGCGATGTGATACGCTCATCTTTTCTGAATTTTTCGTCTATTGATTGTGACTTTTGATTAGCTTCAAAGCTTTCTATCTTAGATGTTAAGACTTGATTTTGTTTGAATAGGTCTTTAGCCCATTTCGGGGTGTCAGGATCCACTTCTACATCATCTTCTTTTTCATCCGTTTTCTCTTTATCCTTATCTTCTTTCGCTTTTTTCGCTGCAGCAACCGCCCGTCTGTCAGCTTCTGAATTTGCTTCGATCAAAATGTCTTCCCGATCGTCGACATAGCTGTCTATATCTTCATCCTTTTCGATTTTTTCAGCCCATTTAGAAGCTAAATTTTCTTTAAAGTTTTTGCTTAATGACTTACCCTTGAGTTTAGTCTCAATTGCACTCAATACCAATCCTTTTTCTACTGCCATTTTGTTAGATTTTAATTACCAACAAACTTAGTAATAATTCGTGCTAAAATTTTAGCACTTACTATTGTTTTTAGCTAAAAATATGTACATATTTGTACATGACACCACAAGAAGTGCTAAAAAGAATAAAATCTGAATGTCCAAGCAATCAAGTTTGGTATGCCATAACTTGCGATGAAAAGAAGCAAACATGGATCAGGATAACAGCTAATCGAATAATGGAAGGAACTTGCAAGAAAAAGACCATGATCGAGTTCTTTAGCCTTTTCGGTTATAAGTATTCAGAAAATGTAATACAGTTATGAAAAAGAAGAAATGGGCATGCGATAATAAGAAACGTTTCTCTTCATGTAGAGATGCGCATATTTCAATAGATGTAATAAATAGGACTAGCAATAGAGATGTCATTCCTATTAGGGCATATCATTGTGATTGTGGATTTTGGCATTTAACTAGTCAGGAGAAATAAAAATGAGATCGTTTCCATTAACATCAAAAGGTTTCAATGATTTTATGTCATACCATATTTGGATAAATACCCCATATAGTGGAAGTAATAACATAACATATTTCAGTAGGATGTTTAGTGTTTATTTAAAACAAAGACGAAATGCAAATAAAACTATCAATACTTATTCCAAGCGTTCATACTAGGCGAAACACTTTCTTACCTAAAATACAGGATTCATTATTTGAACAGTATGATAACCTGGATGCATTTCAACAATCACAGATAGAGATAATTGTATTATGTGACAACAAACGTATTATGCTTGGAGACAAACGTAATATTATGGTTGAAATGGCTCAGGGTGAATACATTCAATTTATTGATGATGATGATCGTATAGAGCCTGATTTCCTTAAAGAATTATTGATTGCCACTAAACACAATACCGATGTAATAACATTCAATGTATCTGTATCACTTAATGGGAATAACCCTAAGATTGCATATTACAGTAAAGAATTCAAAAAGGATTACAATACAAACGAAGCATACTATAGAATTCCTAACCATATCTGTTGTGTTAAACGAGAAGTTTCCCTTAAAAGCAGTTTTCCTTCTTTGAAATATGCAGAGGACCAAGCCTATGCAAAGGTTTTGTTGCCGCATATTAAATCAGAGCACCAAATAAATAAAGTTTTATATCACTATGACTACAATGACAATGTAACCGAAACACAATTCCAAAATATGCCTGACCATATTAGGAAGCGCAGAGAGGATAGTCCAATAGTTGATATTGTATTCTTATCAAAGGCTTCAAATTCAGATCTAGAACAGATGACTCAAACCGCAATTGACACATGTTTATCCGGTGCTAATCAGTTGCCAGTAAATATAATTGTTATAGAGCAAATTCCTAATGTAAGATATAACAACGCTACTACCGTGTACCATAATGCATCATTTAATTATAACTCTTTTGCAAATGTAGGAGCACGCCAAGGTTCAGCTCCTTGGATCATGATTGCCAATTCTGATTTAATATTTCACCATGGTTGGTTACATGAACTATTATCAGCCGGAAATGATGTTGTATCGCCGCATGAAAGGAATGATCCGAGACAACAAGATATCATAGAAAATACTTGGGGAACTATAAACGGGAAACATTTCTCAGGATGGTGCTTCATGATAAAACGCTCGTTATGGGAAGAAATACAAGGTTTTGATGACTGTGTTAATTTTTGGTTCTCTGATGATGTAACAATAGAGCAGGTATTATCCAAAGGAGTAACACCAATGATCGTAAAGAAGTCGCTAGTTGATCATTTAGGGAGCACGACACTTAAGACTTTATCCCAAGAAGATCAGGGAGAATATTGCTGGGGACAGGTCCATATATTCAATTCGAAATATGGGAAAAACAAATTTGAAGACAATAGATATTATCAGGAATGGAAACATCGTACCGCAAAATTGGCATTGCAATAACTACTAGGAACCGTCGGAACATTGCGGATATTACGATTTCTCAATGGCAGCGATTTGCACCCAAAAATAGTATCATAGCTATTGTAGATGATGCAAGTGATATCCCCTATCCTGGTGCAACTTTGCGATTCGACACACAACAAGGCATAGCAAAATCAAAGAATGCATGTATTTATCTTTTATTGAATGCCGGTTGTACAGACATATTCTTATCTGATGATGATACATATCCAATTAACCATATTGGCATTAATCAATATTTAGATAGTGGATTCAATCATATGTGCATGAGCTTCGATCATACTGCTAATGGCAAAAGAATAAGCAATGATGTATATATTGATTGGAAACAACCCAGATGGTGGTCATTCAATAGCCCCTGTGGTTGTCTTTTATACTTCAAAAGTAAGGTTTTTGACCATACAATTGGATATGATGAATCGTTCAATATATGGGGAATGGAGCATAAAGATTTATCATTAAGAATACACAAAGAAGGCCTTACCCCTTTACCATACCTGGATATCCCACATAGTACAGATAATTTCTATTCACATGATTATCATTTAACTGCCAACAGTAGTGTTCCTGAGAACATAAGAGTATCAGAGATAAAAAGGAATATTGAATACTTTAACAACAAACACTCATGATTGAATTACCCTGCTTATTTGTTCCTGAATCGCAAACGACACTATTTGATTTGGGACTTGATTATAAGGCCGATACAAGGCCAGTAACCTTTTTGGTTATAAATGCTTTCAGCGCTTATATAGATCCGGACGGTAATCACTTTACGGAAATAGTAACAGGTGGAGTTGAGTATATATGTGCTTACGATTATGAAAAAGTAAAACAACTATTGTCATGCAAGAATCTATAGGCATAGCCATAACAACAAGGAACAGAAAGGAGTCCTTCAACCTTGTAAAATCTAAGATAACGGAGTTTATGCCCGACAACTCATTTCTGTTTTGTATCGATGACGCTTCAGACATCCCTTATGCAAACCCCTGCTTTAGGTTTGATGAACGAGTAGGTATACCTAAGGTTAAAAACAAGTGCCTGGAGCTACTAATATTGTCCGCCGGAGTAGATCATCTTTTTTTATTCGATGACGACTGTTATCCGTTAACAAAAGACTGGCATATTCCTTACGTCAACAGCCCTTATAATCTAATGTGTTACACTTGGTACAATCCTATTCATAATGACGGTACACATAAGTATCATTTAAAAGGTCACGGCTGCATGATGTACATAAACAAATCTATAGTTGAATCTATTGGAGGTTTTGATACAACTTTTGGTCTTGGTAAATATGAGCACACAGCCTACTTTGAACGGTCTTACAACGCTGGGCTTGTACCATATCCATTTATTGATGCTATCAATAGTAACAAGTTATTTCATTCCATGGACGAACACGGGGAGATAGATAGATCCTTCAGCTCTGAAGAGAATAGCAAGCTATTAAAAGACAATTTGTCACACTACAATAAAACTAAAAATGATAAATATTTTATACCATACATATGATAAAAATACACAACATAATAGTGCCTATTTATTTTGGAACACTTCAAATTGTAGTAACAGACAATATTAAAGAGGCTGAACTTAAACTTAAAATGGAACCAATAGATTCCCCTATTTCCTATTGCTCTTATGTTATCAGCAACCCCAAGCCTAACGGGGTAAGTAGGTATACTATATTCATAAAGCCTGATGCATCATTAAATATAATAGTACACGAATCATTACATATAGTCAACATGATTTTTAATGAACGGGGTATTAAACACGACACTATTAATGATGAACCATCTGCATATTTATTGGGATGGGTGACAGATCAAATATATAATACACTAAATAAATACATCAATGACAACTAAAGACAAGCTTACGCTACTTGTAATAA
Source organism: Sphingobacterium sp. (assembly GCA_031277685.1). GTDB lineage: Bacteria > Bacteroidota > Bacteroidia > Sphingobacteriales > Sphingobacteriaceae > Sphingobacterium. Next base: position 51,389 of record JAITLV010000257.1, read on the forward strand.
TGTTATTTTCATGGTTCAAAAGCAAATCAAAGAAAGAGTTAAACAGACTAGTTATTGAAAGTCTTAAAATGGACCTTAGGCCAAAGGATGAATTACCTCTTGTATTAACCGAGGTTTATGTTGACGCTCCTCATATTATTACAGAATACAAGACATGGCCTGACGCCATGGCTCGCATCGAGAAGGTTCGGGACAAAGAAAAGATATACGCGGTACACGTAACTATAGCCGGAGAAATTGAATACACATGGCAACACAAATCGTAATAAGCCTTACCCTTGTAGTTACAGGGGTATTGGCGGCTAAAGTTTGGGAACACTATTGTATTGTTAGAGAAATAAAGCGTCTTGAACTACGAAACAAGGAACTGGACAAGCTTAAGATGCGTATTGACAGAGCTATAGAAACAGAAAACGCCATCCTACAAATGATTGAGGATGGCGACCCTATGTTTATGTACTTTCATGAACTTAACGAGGAAGAACGATTATTTATTCAACGGGAACTGGAGCGTCTTGGGCTTTCGACTGGGAATTAATTTCCTTTAACGCTTTATCACTGTCTTCTTCCATTCCAGCGTAACTTATAGATCGTTGATGGGTCATAACCGGAAGTCCACCGTTTGCTTTCATAGCTAATGTTACCTTATCGGATTCACTATTCAGGTTAATTTCGTGGAATTCTACATAAACCCTTAAGCTTTTATCCCCTCCGGACAACTCGCGCCAAGTGTGAGTAAGCCAATTGGCCATACGCTGAACGCCCATACCTAAGTATCCTTTTTGTTTACTTGTAGCCTCTAGGTAACAGTCAGTAAGCATTCGTTTTAATGTTTCCCCACTAACATCACCCATCCCTTTCATTGCTTCAATATCTAGGAAAACAGCTCTATTAAGCCCAAATATAAACTTTTGCATTAAATCAAATTGAAATCCCCTAGATTCATGTTGAGAGTCGGCTTGAACATATTTAAGGTCAGAATCAGCACTACCCTCCATATACTTGCCAGCTTGCCCTTTTGCTGGTAAAGAAAGAGCGTTACCCTTACCAAATAATATAGCTTCTCCACTGTAACCCATTTGGGTGCAAAAGTCGTTAAACGATTCTTCAAACTCTCCTATCATTTCTTCTGTAACATCACATTCTGCAACATCTTGGGATATGTAAACTATAGGCAGTTTGGTATAAGTAGTAACAAATACTTCTGACGGCTCAGCTGATTCTATATCGTAATTAATTATCAATCCGTTTTCAAATCTCCTGATCTCAACAAATCCCGACTCCCCTATTATATAAAAATCATAACGTGTCTTATCTTCAACTTTGTACTCACGGCCAAACGCAATAAGATCACGGTGTTCATCAAAGAATGGTTCCAAAACGTCCCCTGTCTCAGGGCTGACAATCTTCATTTTGTATCGGAAATCATCGAATGTTTCCTTATCCTTTTCCCCGTAAAATATCACTGCAGCGTGAGTGTAAGCCATCACCTGGCGAAATAGATCGTAAACTACGAAGTCGGTTTTGTTATCATACCAGTTTCGTTCAATATGCTTAAACAAATCGGACTTCTCTATAGATGGTTTTAAGGTAATATCTGACCCGGAAGCGAATATAGCCTTCTGCTTGATAATATACTGTTCGAAAGATACTGGCACCCTGCTTACTGAAGCTTCATCTTCTATTAATATATCCTCGCCGGTTATAGGATCCTTTTGCCCGTTAGGCACGAAAATTACTTTGTTTGGGCGCTTTGAAGGACTGGCAACATCGTGAAGTTTTGAGTCGTATTGTTTTATAGCATTTTCTACTGATTGCTTTTTAGATAGCCTTCTAAGTCCGTTGTAAACGTCTTTTCCGTCGCCCCCTAATATTCTGAATATCGCTGATATGTTCATGGTTGTTTTGTTTTTTTAATACCCTTTATATTTTTGTGAGTGTTGTCTGTAAGCGTTAGTCAAGTTTCCTGAAGGTAATTGCTGACCCACATTATCCACATAATCAAACCGCCTTCGCATCATGAACATATCCATCAAATCTGGAGATTTTCCATTTAAATATATCTTCATCTGCTTTTTTGGGATAATGCACAATTTACCGTCCATATCTGATTTGTCCCTTTTTATAGCTTTTCTTTCAGCCATAAACCTTTGTCTTACTGTCTGCTTATCATCATACATTTTATCAGATACTCTTTCGCTGATAATCACCTTTCCTTCACTTACCAATTGACCAGTAGCATAGTAGCATTGTGTTTTTAAATTATAGTAGTTTTCAGGTAACGGATTCTTAGTCTTAGGATCTATTAAGGGTTTGGTAGGGTGAGGAAATGGTCTAGCACCGTTATTAAATTCTTTTGCCCCAATTATAAACCCGTCTATAAATGATCCCACCCCGTCGTTATCAAAGCATATATGTTGATTCTGCACACTGTAGTTACTAGCCAAACCTTTAATGGCATCTATCACCTCTTTACCGTCTGATTTATCCATTATTAGAATATCTATCAATTCCCAGCCATCCCACACTCCAACTATGAACTTATCACTTCCTTTTAGGGCTATATCCGCAGTAATATATCTTATTCCGGTCTTTACATCTATATTATTTTCAAAGCATCCCCTAAAAGCATAATAATCAAATACATCCTTATCTGAAAGAACAACCTTCCAGTTGCCCTTTAATAGCGCGGCTTGGGTCTCTTCGTCTTGCGCCATAAGGTTACCTAGGTAGGCTGGATCAATCATAAGCATCTCTTTATTGTCATAGATACTTCCTGATATAAATGTTACTGACTTAACAAAGTGCATCGGATCTATTCCAGACTTTTCCACTTGCTCTTCCAGCATGTACCATGCTCTGTCGATCACTTCCTGAGATGTATCTCCCCATATGTATTTTTCACCATCAACAACTAGATACCTTAATACACCTTCTCTTTCAGGTATTGGGTATCCCGTTTCTTGATCTATCCACCATTCTATCAACTCAGCTACCCAGCTGTCAGGATCAGGGTTGCACGTTGCCCTAACATACGGTTTTACACCACATACCGATCGATTACGAGTAAGCAGGTAAAAGAACATCTTCTTAGTAAAATGTGTAAGCTCATCAAAACCTATAAATGGTATTTGAGAGCCTTGCCAGTCATATATATTTTTTTCATACTCTAAATGCGAAAACTTAAGCTTACTTTTCTTTTTGTTTTCAACATAAAACTCCCACTCTAAAGTACTACGCCTTGCTCTTGCTCCAGGAACTAGGTTATATATCTTGTTTGATGTATCCCAAAGTGAGCCCTCAGCTACTATTTGTGGGCTAGTTCTTCTAAATATTACCCCCCCATATCCTTCAATATCCTTATACCTTAAAGGCTCTAATAATAATGTAAAAGACTTCCCTACCCCAGCTGCTCCACCTCCAATAACCACATCTGCAGAAGATGAAAGGGTTTTCATTTGGTAACCCTCCTGTGGCCTTATGTACTTAACATTATCCCCTTCCATTATCCGGGAGTTGGAATATTGTTACCGCCCCTGATTCTGCTTTTTGCCTGTTATCCTTTTCAAATAATCCTATATGTTTACCTAAAGCCTCAAGAGCTGTTAATTTGTTATACATCTTAACCTTCTTGGTTTCGCCTACCTGCATCCCTTGAACGTTTAATGCATCAATCTCAACTGAAGCAATAGCACTAGCAGTATTATCATCCAATTGTCTAATATCGTATAGGTTATTATCAGGATTAAACAGTTCCCTAACATCGCTGAAGGCTATTTTGGCATATTCGGCCAGAACTCGTTCAGCAGTAATGCCTGTTGATTCTGATAGGAGTTGTTTTTGTTGTTGGATAGCCTCTTGAATAACAGGTTTTGACAGGTTTTCACTCCCCATTTGTTGAGCAGTATCCACACTGTAACCAGCGCGTATAGCGGCTTGAGTGGCATTCAAATCCACCATGTATTCCTCTACAAATCTTTGCTGCTTATCCGTTAACACCTTACTCATTGTGCTCTAATTATTGTAAATAGCTTTTTTGTTTATGTATCCAGTAAATACCAAGTCATCATCATTTACATCGTTATTCTTCAATAATTCATAAATGTCATTTATAGACTCTTCAACTTTTAAGACACTCCCATCAGTTAATATTATTTTTGTGTGTTCACTTTCAAATTCCTGGTTAATATCATTACTAATCTTACCTATTGAATCTAATGGATACATTATCTTTTTACTTCCTGATGCGTCTGTTTTTATAGTGAAAAATTTCATAATCTTACAACTTAAGATAGTCTGTTTTTATTTGGATAATTTTTGATTTGTTTTTCAAAAACAGATTGTATTTTCTTACTGTCAATCACTAACTTAATATTACATTCTCTTGTCTTTTTCATATCATTAAATTATACTAAAAATTTTACTCAAATATAATGCTAAAATTTTAGCAAACAAAATTACAACTAAGTTTTATAGCACAAAAGAAAAGCCCCAACTTTTCAGAAGGGGCCGTTAAAGATTGATTTTATTTCTATTGGAGTCCTGGTATTTGAATACTCCAATATTTATATCAGGTATCCCATAATCGAAAATATCTATATCTTGGTTTACAAATACATATCCAGTACTCATTGGCAAAACCGCTATGGTGATATGTGGGCTAAAATCAAATGAGCTTTGAATATTGAATCCTGTTTCAACAATACGGTTAAGTTTAACGATGTTTTCATTATGATCATAAACCGGAATTACAAGTATGTCGTTTTCGTTTCTGAATGTGTTTAGCTTGTGTATTGATAATTCAAATCTACTTTCTTTCAAAAATTCATTCAACAAACTTGAAATATTGCTTATACAGGAATCATCAAGCCCGTAGGCAATTGTAATGTGTGGCTCAAATCTATAGGATATAACCTCGATACCTTCAGTCAATGACATTATTTTTGATAGCCATTTTTTAATATCAACTTTAGGAAAGTACTGTAATGATCCTTTTGATTTTTCCATTGATACAAAATAGCAACATTTAGGCAAAATAAAAACCCCTAAAAATAGTGGTCATATTTCTAATTTCTTTTAAGCTTGAGTATTTTAGCGCCTACTTCATCCCTGGGAATAATAACCTTTATAACGTCATCTGGCAAGGCTAATGATTCTATAAATTCCTTCTCTGTATACCCTAATTCTGTTTCAAATAACTCTTTCCCTTTGATTAATAATTCAGGCTCGTCAATTGGAACAGTAACATTTTCTCGCCTAGACAATCCCATCCTGCTAAATTCTATCATAAAGAATTTATACCGACTTTCATTTATACAATTTAAATCCCTAGCTCTTCTGATAATTGAGGACATCGATGTCAACCAATATTGTTTAAGACTGGATAAATCCCCCATTTTTAAACCATATAGCGAATTTTTAATACCAGATTCAGGCATTAGGAATTCACTAGCAAAATCATTCGCCTCTTTCTCGCGATCTCTATATCCAGATATTGGAAAATTAGATTCATTATGCATAAGTAAATGACCTAATTCATGCGCTATTGTAAATCTTTTTCTATCATTAGGAATATTTCTATTGATAATAACAATAGGTGTTCCCAAATCCGTCACAAACGAAACTCCGTCAAATTTATCATGAGCATCTAATTCATAACAAATTATCCCATGAGATTCCAACAACGAATAAATATTCCTTACCGGAGAATCATTAGATAGTTTCAATAACTTTCTTGTATATCCTGCAATAATTTGAGGCGAATATCCATCCTCAACATTCAGAGCTGTAAGATCAAATTCTGGCCATGTTATATCATCAGAAAATTGATCTACCGTATAACCTATCAGTTTACATTTACTTTCAAACTCGTCCACTAATCCTTTTGAAGTAGATTTTTTACGATAGTTCCCATTTTCAATAGTGTTACTAATTCTTCTATTGAAAAACTCTCGGGGGAATCCTAAAAATTCTATTATCTTATCTTGCAAATTATTAGACAAAACCCCCATTCCTTTTTCAAATTTAGAAAGGTTGGATTGTGACAATCCGTCGATATAGTTAGATAGCTCAGTTTGAGTATATCCCCTATATTCCCTTGCGAATGTCAATTGTTTATAGTTCATTTTGATTTAGATTTTCTTGTGTATGCAGCAAATTGTAGAGTCCCGATTCAACACTTAGTTGCCTTTAAACTTACTTTTTATTTTATTCTTCAAAACTGGTGCCGCCTTTTCATTATCTATAGGGTCATCAGAATATGTAGAAAATAAATTAGGGATATAACCTGCCTGCTGAGCATCAATTGTAAATCTGACCCTTTCTTCATCAATATACACTATTCTAGGATCTACATATTCTCCAAGTTTATTTTTTTGATATCCAAAATATAAAATTGGAGCTTCACTGTTTTCATTATCACTGAATAATGATAATTGAATAGCTTGATTATTTATTTTTTTTGTGTTCTCTGTCCTTATATTCATAGGCAATCCTTTAGTGTCCAACTTTTTGAATAGAATTATATACCCTTTAACCGTTAGTATCAATCTCCCATTCTTCCCATTTTTAGCTGAGGACCCAAATTCTCTAAACACATTCTCTGCGAAACATCCTTGAAGGTTTATTGCCTCTTGACCGTTTCGCCTAGCTATTGGATTTATTTGACTCATTATCCAATTAGTCTTTTTGATCGCCTGATCAAACATGTTAAAAAGTTTATTCAGCTCATATTTAAGCTCTATTTTACATGCATCCATATTAGCAAGCAACCTTTTCCCTTGCATTGTACGGCTATTTTCCGTATGTTTGTACTTCAATTCTCTCATTGCTTTTTCCTTATTAATGGGACTCTACGATCTCTGCTCCAACAGAGATTTTTTTTGCTTCACAAATATATAATTTTCCTTAGATATTGTATATAATTTTTCCAAAATATTGTATGTTTTTTTTTATAGCAAAAAGAAAAGCCTGATCACTTGGGAGGTGTCAGGCCTTAAACTAACCAATTATAAACCTAAATTATGAAAAGTGCAGATGATAAAGGACTCGAACCCCTACACTTGGACTTGGAAACCAATATGCTGCCATTACATCAATCACCTGTGTGCCAGTCTATTCCAGGCTGCCAAAATAATTATTAAAACATTACACTTAAGATGTAATAACTCAAATTTACCAATATAATTAGCATTTACAAACTATTCTACTATAAATTTTAGTTCAAATGTTATACATTCTTTAAATTGGGGATGTTCATCAGCATCTGAACCTTCTAATATCTTGTAATCAACAAAATCAATGTGATTAAAACCATTAGCTCCCCTTTCTCCCTCAATAACGGTTTCTATCATTTGTGATATGTATCCATCTCCTTTTCTTTCTATAAGAAATGATGGTAGTGTTATTTCTACTAAATGTTCTTTTTTCATATTATTTCTCCCATGCGTTTAATAGTGCTTCTTTTGCTCTTTTCTCTGTTACTTTTACATATCTCTGAAAGCTTTTATAGCTTCGGTGCCCAGTTACTGGCATAACTTCCTCTGCCTTCATTCCTAACTCCAATGACAGAGTAACGAATGTTTTTCTTGCCGTGTGTGCGCTTATCATGTCATGCCTCGGCTTTAGTTCCACTCTCCTTTTAGCACCTATAAAACGGACCTTTTCGACTGTTTCAGTAAGTCCGGCAATTTTAGCTACTTCTTTAATCCAGTGATTGAAAGATTGATTTACTGGTGTTGGAAAAATGTGATCATTACTTTCTGACTTATATTTTTCTATAAGTTCTTTAGCTTTTGTACTCAATGGTACTCCGTTAAGTTCCTTTGTCTTTGTTGCCGTTAGTCTTATATATCCATTTATAATATTATGTTTCTTGAGCGCCTTTGCATCAGAGAATCTAAGACCAGTGTAGCACATAAATAAAAATACATCACGAACCTGTTTATACTTTTCAATATATAATTCCACGCCTTTAATCTTCTCCAATTCATCCATAGTTAACGCAACCACCTCAACATCATTTTCTACCCATTCAAAGTCCTTATATGAGTCATCAACTTTGTAACCATGCTTCCGTGCTCTATCTAGAAAAACCCGGGTATGGGCCAACCGTTTTTTTATGGTAGCGTTAACCAACTCCTTTTTCCGGTTCATCATGAATTTTGCAAACTGATCGAAATACTCGTAGTTTACTTCATGAGTATAGTATGTTCGCTTTTTACTAGATTCAAATTCTTTTATACCGTTCATGACAGTCACATATGCCTTTATGGTACCTTCAGCCACAACACCTTCTTTTTCGGTCTTGTTTAGCTCTATAAAATCAACCAGAGTAATTTCCTTCTTCTTTTTTCGCTTCTCTTCTTTAATTGCTTCATCTGGCTTTACTATTTTACGCAATTCCGAAATTACATCTTGGGATGTGAAATCATAGTCATCAATAATGAATTTGGTTTCAATAGATTTTACATGGCGCTCCAACTCTCCTAAGTAAGCATTTAGATCCATCACGGCCATGTTTTGCATAAATAGATTATATGAGATATCAGGGGCCATTTTCTTAGCCAAAGGCTTAGGAACAAATACAGCTTCTTTTGAGTCATCATCCCAATTATATTCCAGGAGAGAACGCCCAATCATTAGTGGGGATGGCTTCCCTCCTAAAGAGTATCTTAGTTGTATCGGACAAAGTCCATCTTTGCTCCCGGCATCCTTCCTTACTAAAAAATTTATCTTACCTTTTGTTATCTTAAGTCTTCCCATAGTCTATTTTATTTGGTACGAAAAATGGCACGATTTTACCTAACTTAACCATACAAATGTAATACTAATTATTTTAGCAATGTACATTTGTTACAAAATAAAGCCTGTTTTTGTTAAAAATTAACTTATTTAGTTAGTTATTCTTTCAGACGGCCATCCCGACCAAAATGTAAAACCACTTCATTTACAGCAATGAGGTGGTTTTTACTTAGTAGAGGTATTCAATACTATTTCTCCACGACGATAAGATCCCGTCCAATCATAAAAGTCACGAGCCATTTCTCTCTAATTTTAAAAGCTTTTAAATTATTGGGTGTGTTTTCACTGGATTCACTTTCCAGTGGCACATAAGCATGGAGTACTTCGGCCTCACCCAGCTGTGTAAAGGTACTCCCATTGGTTTCAAAATAACTAAAAGGGCTAATCTTTCCAGATTAGCCCTAAAACTGAAGACTGCGTCTTTTTTTATACTCTTTATTCCCAGTTAGAACATCCGTTGATCTTGTTCAAAATAAATCCGTTGGATCAGTTCGGGCCAATACTGTGTTAAATTATCTTTTTGTATTTGGTCAAAAAAAACAGCATTTGATTGTTCCATTGCGGACAAATCCTGCGGTTCATTAGATATCCCGCCAGCGGTTCGATCCATCAACTGCTGTTTCGCAAATTGTTGGAGTAAAGATTCATATTTATTTCGCGCTTGTTTATGCCTGCCTATCTGCTGCAAAAAGTTTATTTCAGCTTTCGTATTGCCTGTTCTTTTCTGTATGTACGCAGCAAGCCAGTCTGCCAGGATTTCATTTTTCTCCGCCGGATAAGGTTCACCGACTCCCAACCGAAGCGGCCAGCCCCTTGATTCCTCCACCTTGAGACTGGCTTCCTTATATTTTTTTTGTTGTATGTACTGATAGGCAAGCATCAGTTTACTCTGTACAAAATAATTGTGACCTTCAGTAGCCCCCTCAAAAGGAAGGATTTCAACCTGCTGCAGTTCATCCTCAGCACGCTTATATTCTTTATTGAGCAATAAAGTCCTTACATGTGCCAGTGTAAGGATGTAATTCTTTGGAAATTCTTTATGGTACTTTGTACTTAAATCGAGCGCTTGATCATAACGTTTCCCTTTATTTAACAATTCAATCGAACGAAGGCCATATCGCCATTGATCAGGCTCAACCTTCGCTGCCATTAGCATATTTTGAATAGCACTACCGATCTGGCTGTCTTCTTCAACACTGGATTTCAACGAAAAATAGGCCCCGAAATCTGTAGGTTCTTCCACTACAGCAGCTAATAACTGTTGTGCTTTATGCCCTTGATTTCTGAAACGATAGAGTAAAGCCTGAAGATAACTTACTTTCCAATTTTTAAGCTGCCCCCCTGCCCATTGAAATATAGGCTCACTTTCTTCTCGAAATGGGAACACAAAAACAGGATTACTTGCCGCAGCACGCTCGAGGTATGTTCGACTCACTGCCAGATCATTTCTGGTTAACCATGCCAGCCAAAGTAACATCTCTGTGTTCGGCTTGTTTTCGTTAAGTAAAATGACAGCCCGCTTGTATTCATGGAGATCAGCATACCATACCGCCAATTCAAAACATTTCTCCGAAGCAAATTCTTGCCTCGATACGACCTCATTGTTCTCTTCAAACTGAACAAAAGCATTAAAAGGATCATATTGTGCAATTTTCTCACGCGTTATTGCATTTTGAGCCACTCCTTGCCGCTTTTGAATAAGCAGTTGCAATTGCAATGCATCTATATTTAGCGCATTGGCCTCTATTGCCTTTTGCACATAAACAAGCGCTGGTTCATATTGGGTAATCCGATAATGATATTTGGCGAGCTGTAAATACGCAGCACTTCGCCAGGCAGGATCCAACGATGCCACTTCAAATCCGTCCAGTGCATCATGGCTCTTTTCCAGCTTACTGGCAGCCAAACCATAATAATAATTTGCTGCCGCATGGTAAGTATCAATGGACAGCGCCTGGCGCGCATAGTCATAACATCGTGTATAGTCCATTTTGAACCAAGCCAACTTTATCTTTTCGAGCAATAAATCCATTTTAGGAACCTGCTTTTCCGTGAGACCATTTAACAGGATTTCCGCTGCGTTATATTGTCTGAATCGGAGAAGATCACGTACTTGAAATAGCTTTGTTTGATTACTATCCAACGTTTCGTCCCTGATTAGTGCTGTAGGCCGATCTAAAGCTTTTCCAGCTTCATCTTCCCGTAAATCAACATAATCTTTCCCAATCTTTAAGTAATAGGGAGTGTTTCCTGTTTTCAGCTCCAGAACCACCTGCTTCACCTCACCAACCTGTGCCATGAGACGCTCAGCTCCCAATACCTGACCTGTACTATCAAGTGCAAAAATGCTGTCCTGAAGAGGCCGTCTGGGATCCATTGTCAATAACAGTTTCCGCCCCTCCTGTTTCGCTTGCAGTGCGCCTGATAATTGAAAGCTTTTAGGTTGCCCTATCCCTGCAAAAGGCATCCAATACTCAGCCCAGGTATCATGCTGATAAGGAGCAAGCCCGATTTGCTTAAATGGTGTTAAACTGCTGGAAGGTACATTCTGGTTAAATAAACGTCCACTCTGAATCTCCACATACTGCCCGCTCTTGTCTGTGAGTAGATTCTCCCAGATCTGACCATCTCCAGCTTGTGACCACAGGAATATTTTCTTACCCAATTTATCCTCGCGCAGCGCATAGCGGGCCATACCATAATCCCGATCCTTATAATATACGCCAAAGGCCTTACTATGTGCACCTAGCACATGGTAAGACTTCGAACTGCCAAATGCATTTTCACGGTAATAGGATAGATCGTGCCCCTGCTCGTCAATAGGCCATGGATGCGCATCCCCATCGTGACCGATATATCTATTCCCCGGATACAAAAACTTCAAGTCCTCCCCGGCAGCTACACCAAGATTCATCCAAGTGTAGTAAGGTTGCTCCACCGCGCTGCTATTGGACCAGAAAGAATGTGTAGAGAAATAACCTTTATCTTTTTCCAGACGGATTTCCAATGTCCAGTTGCTACGGCTTAACAGATCAAAGACATGGATAAAACAACTAGCGCTACCATCAGCATGCTCCTGTATCAGGTAATCCACCGGCGTTGAAGTATTCGGTGTATGGCCGATAATACCATAATTTGCTTCAATACCGCCGCTGGTCCAAGGTCCCCGCATCGCGATATCCCTGAACTTAACGACACCATTGTTATAGATATAATCCCGTTTACCTATTTTATCATAAGCGGACCAGATCTTCCCTCCAATTTCGGGCATGACCTCGACGCGGATATAATCATTTTCTAAAATCACTGTCTTCCATTCTTTCTCAACTGCGGTATTTGTAAAACCATCAAATCGAAAATAAGGATACAACTTCTGTACCGCCGCGATAGGATCCGGATCCGAAAACGGATAGGTTGTATAACGTTTTTTTATTTCTGAGATTCTAGTGGGCTGCTGTGCCATTGCAGCCAATACACAATTGCCTAGCAACAGTACCGCTATCCATTTTTTCATTGGAATAGTATTTATTCATTAATCTATTATCTACACACATGCAAACCCTTTTTGACAATATAACTGGTAGGAGATTCGTCTTCCTTATAACCCTGTTTGAATTATTGCAACAACGGTCTGCGCAGCTGTTCATATTTATTGCTCTATCATCACAATGATCCCCTTATTCTTTGGAATTGAGATCCTGCCCCCCAGCTTATAGGGGCTACCCTCTTGAAAATTGCTTATTGCCGGAATCGAAAGTTTAGCTTTTTTCGGATCAATGCCCAATTTATCCCAATCAATTGATAATTGCACGGCAACAGCTGTGTCTGCCCAACTAGCGATAGCTACCATAGCCTTTCCCGGTTTGGTATAAACAGTTGTCAAGACCTTATCGTTATCTGTCTTTATTGGAATATTTGGAGACCAATAGCCGATCATATTGCTTCCTTTGATCCCAAATTCATCCCAGATCCTCCACAAATCCTTAGGCGTCAGTTTCTGATAAGGCATCCGATTGGTCATACCATAGATCATTCCGCGCCAAGGATTACCTCCATCCTGGAGCATTTCGCCCATTAATCCAAATGGAATACCACTCACTTCGGTCAGGAAGAAATCAGGCTGGTTATTTTCATAATCAAAATACTCCCCGAACCATAATCTATTGATATACGGAAAATGTTCCAGATAGAGATTTGCACTGTTGTTGAAACCATCGCTTTTGTTGTATTGATTTGCCGAGTGCAAATCGATCAGACCAGGTTTTCCACTTTTGGTCAGAACACGCTTGATCCGTTTCATCGTTACCCGATCAAAGGCAACATCATCCAGATAGATACCATCAATACCGATATGATCAACCAACCAGTTCATTCCCTCTACATAGTAGTTGTGCCACCTATTCATACCGCTATTGATAATAGCAGCATCTTTAAATTCCGGCACATACCAGGCTGCAATGTAATTTTTTCCCAGATGCTCCTGTAGCCAGGAATAACCTCCACCCTTACCCGAAGAGAATACTTCATTACCCAAACTCCGCAAAGGATATAGCTCATAAACCCGGTTAGATACTTCACGGACCGTATTGTAAATCTTCACCTTTAATCCCGCATTATGAGCCTGATCGATATATTGCTTCATCTCTTTAGTCGCAATAAATGGATAGTTGATATAGGGGTTAATTGCATTAGCATGATGGATATTGATAACATTCGATCCACTGGCTATAACCGAATCAATAGGCTTATAAGCATGATAATAACGTTCATTCCACTGTGCTTCGGTGTTGATCGGATGGAATGGCGTAATCAGTAGATTAAAATTATAATAAAGTACTTCCCCTTTTTTCAGCTCGCGTTCACCACTGTAACTATTGACCAGAACCGATTTGCCTTTGCGTCCAATCGTTATTCCACCTTTATCCCCATTGCCCCAGGATGCTGGAAGTACCAATGGTTTTTGAAGATAGAAGTTTGTATTCAATGGCCGTGAATAATGTTCATCCCGTAGCGAAAACTGTAGACCTGCATTCACAGCCCCGATCCAACCTCCATCTTGGTTCTTGTTGGCCACATCCCATTTCCAGGAAAGCTGTTCTTGGCGTTTCCCGCCCTTCTGTCCAAGTCCCATAAAGTACTCTGCTTTATCTGGCATCACTGGAATATGCATATTGATATCTTTGAGTGCAATATCATTTAATGCCGTTAACTTGACCACATAATGCAGATAGCCATCAAATTCAAGTTTCCCTTCTACATCCATCCGAAGGTCAGCGGACTCATTTGTGGCACCCCAGCTATACTCACCTTCATTTTTCATCTTAAATTGAACCCCCGAAGCTTGCAGTTGTATCTCTTTACCATCCGAAGCACGATAGAAATGAAAATGGATAGGCTCATACAAAACAGCATTTGCCTGTGTGGAGACCGATGTCATTTCGGGGGTAAAAAATGTGCTTATCTGCTTGGGCAGACCAGTTGCATTCAATTTAACTTCCCGTCCCAACAGCTGCATGGTAGAATCAGCTTTTAATGCAATTGGCGTATAAGGAGCTATAACCGTATTTTTTTGTGCCAGTGTTGAATTGAGCCAAGGTAGTCTCGTCATTTTCCAAGGTTGGTCAACACTGGATAAGCCACTGGTATTTTCTGAAATATGAAACACCAACCTGACTTGCTTTGCCGTAGCATTACTTGGTTTTACAGTTACTGTACCTACATAAGTTCCTGTCGGAATATTTTCCGGAACTTGCATCCCACACCACAAAGCTTGCACACTCTTTGAAGGCACGTTTACTGCTAGCTGCATCGCCGCTCCCGTATAATCTGTCCCCTCTGTATTCAGACAGTTCAGACTATTCGCCGCTATCGTATTTCCATCACTAGACTTAAAATCCGAAAATGAAATCTGTAGTGTCTGAAGATCCTGCTTTGGTGACCATAACCCCAATTGAAAAGCAAAGTACTCCCCTTTTTGCGCCTTTCCTTCAAGTTGATTCCGTACATTAGCTTTAGTCATCCATCGCTGGGGAAGATCATTTTCCATCTTAATCGGAAACTCTCGTCCTTCAGGAAAAATATAATAATCTTCTTTTGCATTGCGGGTCAAGAAATTTTTGATCTCCACTTTGGTCGCCAGTACTTCCATCGGATCATTGCGATTATACTGATCCACCGCATCAAACCGTTCAACAAGCACAGCATTAGAATTTACACTTATATTTTTTGCCACTTGCATTGGCGCTGCTACTTTATTCTTCAGATAAACGGCATCGGGATAGTTACGGCTCCGTCCCCCCATCGAATAAGGCAAATAGTAGACATAGTATATTCCTTTGCCTGAAGTGGGATGAAATCGCAATCCACCGGATTCGGCATTCATCCACAAATAATCACTCGGTGCAAGCTGTGTATTGCTAGCACTGTCCACGATAATTACTTGCTGATTTGCCTCTACCCAACGGTTGCGCCAAGGAATAACCACGGCCACATCTTTTTGATCTGTCTTCACTTTCAGCACCGCGCGATGGTTGCCCAGTTGATCGGCATCCCATTTTTGCTTTTCCGGCGGATAGGCTAACTGTGCCTGAGCAGTATTGGCCAGTAAGGATACGGCAATGATCGTCGCCAGTTTATAGGCAGCTATTTTTTTCTTCATCGATTATAAATTTTGACGTTAATGCATCTATTGTCTTCAAACGATCCCGATTTCCATCACCCTAAATTGGGTAAATACCGACAAGTCAAGACCGTTTTATCTTCTTCATTAATTTGTCTTTCTAAAGCTGCTCCAAACTTCCTCCGGCACATACACCGCTCGATAAGGGATGAAATAAGCATTCAGTTCCCACAGGACCAGACCTTTTTTATCCGTTATAAGTACAGATCCTGTCTTAGAACTTGTCTGTAGTAAATTACCGTTATCCAGTTCATAGGCACTTCCCATTCGAGCTGTAAATTGCTTTCTAGGAATGGGCGCCGCATAGGCCAATGTCGCTTTTTTGTGCTGTTGATCAAGTGTAAAAGCGACAGCACGGGACTGTTTATTGGCCGTTGTGCTATCCCGCGGAGAAAAATCTCCGTTGTCAAACAATAACAGTTCCCCATTTTTTGTGATATGCGGTGCATGCTGAAAATAAAACAGTTCTTTATCATCCAGTTTAAAGTCGCCACCTTTCCCAAGTTTCCAAACAATATCACCTGTTTTGGCATTAATTTTCCAGACCTGATTTTCAATTGGTGAGGAAGTCAGGTAATTGCTGTCCCTGTCAAAAGAGATGGTATTAAAGTGAAAACGGTCATGTTTAAGACTATCCAGTTTCTTATCGTTGCGAATATCCCATTTTTCCCAGGGAGACCATTTTTTCAGGACATTTCCTTTGGTATCCATCGTTAGAATGGCATCTCCCCAAAGCGTGTCTTTTGGATGCCCCGGACGATCGTCTATCCTAAAATCCCGGACGATACCCACAATATTATTTTGCTTGTCCATCTGCACGTCGTGGTGCATAATGATCCCTTTTTTATCGAGGTCTATCCGGGCAATTTCCTTCCCTGTCAGATCAATTTCGACCAGTACCGTTCCCCCCACAAATCCAATACGTCCGCTACGCAAATAATAACTGGCGTTGGTTGACTTCTTGCTCGGTTGATTGGGTTTATTGAACTCATCTTTACTTGCCGGAGCCAGTAAGGCCAATATTGTTCCCCTCGGCGTCAACGAAGCCAGGCGTACACCCAATTTATCATCCTGCCAATACCATCTGATTGTGCCCTTTCCGTCTACCATTGCCATATACCCTGGATAGCCCCGATAGCACAATAATACAAGACCATTGCCCAGAGCCTTTTCGTCATGTGGATGATCCGCTTTGATCCAGTCGTGTACCATCCAGGGCGACTGTGGTCTTGTATCAAATGACTGTTCACTGGATTTGATAGGAATTGCCCGATCGATGACCACACGAAATTTATAACTGCTATTGGGTTCCAATGTCAGAAGGTGAAAATTATGGTTCAGTGAAGATTTCGACACGACAGTTTGATGGATCGGCCCATCCCCCTCTTTCCAATATTCGACATAGGCATCCGCAGCTTTGTTCAGACGCACATGAATAGCCTCATCGAGAGGCAGATTATTAGGAGACGTTAGTTCAATAACCTCAATATCAACCTGATTAGCATAATAATAGTAGCCAACAGAAGCCGCAGCCACAACAGTCAGTACAATAATTGTTTTGAATAATTTCATCTGCACATATTTTTACTCTTTCCCCATTCTATTTTGGCAATCGTGATGGATTTGCTGTAGTCATTTCCTGATGTAAGCGCGCCTCTTCCAATGGGTAAGGAAAATACCGCATTGCTTCAGTCACATTCTCCTTTAATCCACGTCCTTTTAGATAGGCATTGCTCACCTTTTCATAGCGCCCCAATCGGATCAAATCCTGACGCCTTTTATATTCAAAGACCAGCTCAAAACCGCGTTCATCAACTAATGCATCAATCATACTTTCTTTGTTAGTCGGAACAGGAAAATTAGGATGCTGTCCGTATTCCGGAGCACCGGCCCGCGCACGAACCTCATTAATATAAGGTAATGCAGCAGCAGGTCCATTCAACGCATTCTCAATTTCGGCTTTACACAATATTACGTCTGCTAAGCGGAAAACCTGTATCGTCCGTCCATCCAGGTAGGAATTGTTAACCATCTCATAGGAATATTTTTTTGTAGCAACATTCTGAAGGAATTTAACCGTATCACTTGGTGGTGTTGTCTGTCCTTTGGCGGGCAACATGTAGAAGAAACCATGTTTTGTGTTTTTGTCACGTGCCGCTTTCCCTTCATAATTGTAATAGAAGAACTGCTTACGTGGATCAAGATCACTATATTTCCGCCAAAAATCGAGTGAAACACCATAATATTGCCAACGGTCGGTTACCTCCCGGTTGTCGGTTGGTCCAAAGTGGTTTGTAATCTCCCCTCCGTTTAATGTAGGTTCATGCAGGACCCCAAAGATCAAGCCCATATCCATTTTATTGTCATCAGACCATTCCTTCTTGAAGTCAGGATTTAATTTATAGATGCCTTTGCTCCTTAGCTCCAGTACCTGATCAATATAGATCTTTGCCTTTTCATAGTTGTGTGAACGCATATACATCTTACCCATCAATGTAAGTGCAGCTCCTTTTGTCGCACGTCCAATGTCAGCAGCCCATTGTTCAGGAAGGTTATCCATCGCATATTGACAATCTTCCGCGATCTGTGCATCGATTTTTTCTACCGTAGCCAAAGGCTCATTATAGCTCTCTGTTGGATTTTTTACAGTCGTAATTAACGGAACCGGTCCCCAGGCATCCGTTAGATCCATATAAGATAATGCCCTCAAAAATTTCGCCTGTGCAATGATCTGCTTTTTACGGTCCTCCGGGATCGTTACATTTTCAATACGGTCAATCAGCATATTGGCATTGCTGATTACCTGATACATATTCTGGTAGTTGAATTTAAAATAGCGGTTATTGTCATCATATGTAAAATTGCTCATCCGCGTCGGATCTCCTGCAGCAGTCGAAAATCCGATATCAGTCGCATAATCTGTAATCATCACCAGATATCCTGCATAATATAAATAAGCATCACCAGGATAAGGAGACAAACTAGTGTATATCCCAGTCAAAGCAGCATTAATATCACTTTCTGTCGAATAAGCATTTTTAGTGGTTAGATCGCTATACAATTTTGGTTCAAGCTTGGTACAACTTTGCAAACTTCCCGTAAGAATAGATGCTAGTCCAGCTACCCCTAGTATATATTTGATATTACTTTTAATCGTTTTCATGTCAATTAGAATTTAATTTGTTACGCATTAGAATGTGGCACTTACACCAAAGGTGAACGAACGCATCGAAGGATAAGAATTAAAATCCAAACCTACTCCAGCATTAGCACTTTGGTTATTTCCGGCTCTATTTTTCACCAACGCATCATTTTCATAACCTTTGGTATCCACTTCTGGATCCCAGCCCGAATAATTGCTGATGGTAAACAAGTTTTCTGCCATGCCATAAATACGTATTGATTGAATCGCTTTCGTTTTTAATGGAACCGTATAACCTAATGTCAAATTCCGTAAACGCAAGAAAGACGCATTTTCGATAAAATGATCATTAATATAACCACCATAGTTCATGTAGTAAAATCCATTTCTTGGAATATCCGTATTGGTATTCGTAGGCGTCCAGCGATTTAATGCTTCAGTACCACGTTTCCATTCAAGGTTCATACGCGTCATATTCAGCAGGTCATTCCCTACATTTCCATAGACAAATGCTGTCAAGTCAAAATGTTTATAGGTAAAGGTATTGGTCATCCCGAAATTCAATTTCGGGTACCCCCGCCCGATAATGGTTCGATCCGCCGAGTTAATCGTTCCATCACCGTTCACATCCGCAAACTTTGGATCCCCAGGTTTCGAATTAGGCTGCGGAGCATAGTTCTCACCTTGTTGGATTACACCAAGATACTTGTAACCAAACAAAGACCCTAATGATTCACCGACACGGATCACCGAATAAGCCTCTTCGGACACATTTCCCATCGGTTTTGAAGAGGTCAATAGTTGCTCTGGTTCACCGCCAAGACTAGAGACCTTATTACGGTTCATGGCTAGGTTCAGTTTTGTTTCCCAGGTAAATTCACCGGTCATATTCTTGCTGGTGACAGAAAACTCCAGCCCTTTATTATTCATGGATCCCAGATTGCGCTGTCCAGAAGTATATCCTGTATAGTAAGGCAATATACTTCTGATTAAGAGATCATTTGTCTTCTTGTAATAAGCATCCAACGCAAAAGCTAATCTGTTTTTAAAAAATGAAAAATCGAGTCCAACGTTATATTGTGTGGTCGATTCCCATTTAAGTTTGTCATTTTCAGGATAAGTAGGGTTTTGCTTTACACCACCAGCATTATTGATTCCATCAAAGGTATAATGACCATTGTCCATTAGACCATAAGAAGCATAGTCAGCCACCCGGTCATTTCCCGTTTGACCGTAGCCCAATCTAAACTTTAAATCTGAAAATAGCTGCTGCCCTTGCATAAAATCCTCATTGTTAATCTTCCAGGCAAAAGCCGCAGACGGAAAAGTACCCCAACGATGGTTTGGACTAAAACGTGAAGAACCGTCCCTACGCAAAGTCGCCGTTAATAAATATTTATCATCATAAGCATAATTTACACGCCCAAAGAAAGAGATGACAAGATTCTCCGATTTAGCAGAGTTCACACCAGTAATACTTGAGGCCATCCCCAAGTTATTATATTCCAATAAATCGGTTGAAAATCCTTTTACGTTTATTCCCTTATTGTTACGCACATATTTTTCGTAAGAATACCCCCCCATCACATTCAGGCTATGTTTTTCATTGAAAACCTTCGCATAGGTTGCATAAAAATCAATGAGATTATGTGTTTCATTGAAATCGGCCTGACTAGCGACTCCATCATCAATTCCACCTTGGTAAGACTCTCTAGTCAGGTAGCTGCCCAATTGATCATGGGTAATTTCTGTACCAGCGTTCATCCTTAATGTGAGTTCCATGATCGGATTCACTTCTACAAAGATGTTTCCGTTCAGCTTGTCACGTTGTACATCATTGATCCGCGAGATCAGGTTTGCCAGTGGGTTATCACCCTGTCCACCCGGAGGTCTTCCAAAACTACCGTCTGCATTATACACTGGTACCGTTGGATCATAAGTCAATATACCATACAACACATTGGAATTCAAAATATTTCCATCATAAAGTTGCATATTAGATTTCTCCCGTTGGGCAGATAGGGTAGCACCGGCCCGAATAAAATCGTTAACTTTCTGATCTACGTTGATACGCCCCGATACCCGATTAAAATCGGTTGTTTTCAAAACCCCCTTTTGATCGAAATACCCCAGACTCGTCAATACTTTTGTTTTCTCACCCCCACCTGAAAACTGTAGGTTATGATTCTGCAGAACGCTATTACGCATGGTCTCTTTCACCCAGTCCGTATTGACATCAGACTCAAGCTGTGATTTGGTATACACCGCATTCTCTTGATTTTCCTGCCCCTCAATTTCCTTATAAAGCGCATTTGCTAGGTTCATATATTGCTTACCATCAAGAAATTTAAAGGGATTAATCGGGTTTTGCATACCCACGTAACCGCTATAGGTAATATTGTTCTGATCAGTTTTTCCACGTTTTGTCGTAATGATAATAACACCATTCGCTCCCCTTGATCCATAGATTGCCGTTGCCGACGCGTCTTTGAGGATATCCATTGAGGCGATATCATCAGGATTAATGTTAATACCATTATTAGTCGGGAATCCATCAATAACATATAAAGGATCATTGCTACCACTAATGGAGTTGGTTCCCCGAATCCGAATAGATGTGCTTCCCCCCGGTGCTTTTGAGTTTTGTGTTACTACAACGCCGGATGCTTTACCCTGTAATGCTTGCCCAACATTACTTACTGCCCCACCTTTTGTCAGTTCGTTGCTGGATAGTGAAGCGATAGCACCTGTCAGATCACTTTTTTTCTGCTTACCATAACCGATCACAACGACATCTTCCAGTTGATTGACCTGATCCTCTAAGATAATTGATAATGTTGTCGCTCCAGCGGTCGACACCTGTACATTTTTTTCGACATAGGTCTGATAACCGATGTAGGAGAAAGTCAGTTCATAGCCTTTGGCATTGGGTACTTCTGCAAAGCGGAAACTCCCGTCAGCGGCACTGGATGCACTTGTCGAAAAATTACTCCCCGCATTTTTCAAAACAATGCTAACCCCAGCAAGACGCTGTCCATTCGCGTTTTTGACTACACCATTAATTGTTCCGGCCAAACATTGAAAGGACAACAATGTCAGCAGCAACAACATAAAAAATGGTTTTTTGGTTAAGTTAAGTTCTACCATAATTCTATTTTTTAGGTTTGAGTATATATGTATTCTGTTGTTTTTCCAACTTAAACGGATTCACCTCAACAATCAGCTGTAGGATAGATTCCGCTAATTGCGTTTTATCCTGCAAATCCATGACTTGATTTTTACTAAAGCGTCCTTTTAAACGATAATTCCGAACCATTAGTGAATCGTAAGATACGGGCATATCCAGTTCATGGTTGATATATTGAATGACCTCCGATAGTGAAGTTTCCTCCAATTGTAGCCAGTTTACGGACTGATTAATGGTTTTGGGATAGGTATAGGTATCGGTTTTTTTGTATATCACGGCCAGTTTTGGAACAACCTCATGATCGATGGACATAACAGTAGAACCAAAATCAGACATAACCATCTGGGATGACTGATTGAAATAAATCTGTTGTCCTGGCTTTAAAATTTTCGATTCAGCAAGCGCTTCATCCACATGTGCCACACGTACTTTTCCTTCAAACAACTGAACAATAACCTCTGCTGTTTGGCTCCTATAATCCACGGTAAATTGCGTTCCCAAAGCAGTCGTCATTAACTGATTACTTTGTACAATAAAAGGTTTAGAGGGATCTTTCGCAACATCAAACCGGACTTTCCCTTCCAGTACTTTAACCTGCCTGAAATCCTGATTTGGCTTTATACGAATCCGAACCAATGCTCCCGGCTCCAGAAAAAGATGGGATTCATCTGCAGTAATCATTTCTTTTGTCCGGCGGGATGGATTATAATAAATCTCTTTAATTACACTTTCCGATGCTAATTGTGCCTGCTGACCAGCTGGTTCGCGGAGCAGATTTGAGAAAATAAATAATAATCCGAATACAACAAATACAAGGAGGATCTTTAAAAATTGATCTCCGCCCTGTTTGTGGCTTTTTTCTTGTACAATATAAGCCATCCAATCATCCTCAGAGATCAGATCATCCAACAACTTTGGATTTTCATTTAGCCAGGAGAATACAAGCTTCGCCTCCTCTGCTGAACATTGGTTTGCCAGGAATTTATTTAATAATTGCTTACGATTCATAACAGTTACTACTCAGTTGTGAGCAGGTATTTAACTGTAATACGAATAAAGGTAACCTTATCCCCTAAAGCAATTTGAAAAATTTTTTTATGAATTTCAGACCGATGCTAATATGGTTCTCTACAGTCTTTGGTGAGATGGATAATTTTACTGCGATTTCTTTGTAACTAAGCTCTTCAAACTTGTGCAGGTAAAAGACCTGTTGCCGCATAAAGGGCATTTGAGACATCAGTCCTTTTACATATTCCAGTTCGTTTTTGTATGCGATCCGACGTTCCATATCCTCATATTGATTAAGAACAAAGGGTCGTTCAAAATCTATATATTTTCTGTTTAGGGCCCGCCGACGGAGTTCATCTATCAATTTGGTCCGCGCAATCTGAAATAGCTGTGTGCTAAAGAGCAGCTGCTGATTTGCTTCATTTTTGCGTTCCCAGACAATTAAAAAGGTTTGTTGGACCACATCCTCCGCTAAATCCGAACACTGTGTTTTTTGATATAAAAAATAATATAATTTTCTATACCAATAACGATAAGCTAAGAAAAACTCTTTTTCGTTCGTCGGTGTCCGCTGTAGGATATCATTGATCATAATCCACATTTAGATAGTCTTCTCCTCATACAATCATTTTTTTAAAATCATTGCATTGAAACCTGGTCCTTGACAGCATTTTTAAATCTTATCCATCAGGTACCAATCTTTGTTGGCTAGTTATCTACAACTAAAGTGACTATTTTTTATCAAAAAAACAAGATAATATTTTCACCTTCAATCGGTAACAGCATAAAAGAACAAAAGAAATCCTTTTATTACCCTCTACCTTGGCCTACAATTGATAAAGTAATCGGTAAGATTCATCAAGGTCAGCGAATTGAAGACTACACAACTATGATTTGCAATTCAAACCATTAACATCTACACGGAGAGTCCGTGTATAATGCAGGTTTACACCAGATTCGATTCTGTTTTATATCTGTTATACACCTTCTTCGTGCCATAGTGCAGGTAAGAGTGGGATGAATCCACCTTGATTGAGCCGTATCTCCATGTTTTACTCGGACTCACCACGGACTCATCTCGGAAACATGACGCTCGCATAGTGAAGCAGATACGACGCGATCCCGATGGAACCGTGACAGAATCTTACTGAATAAGCGATTGCTTGTCGAATGGAACCAATCAGATGAATAGCAGATTTTATCCAAAGAAAAAGGTATTTAGACGACCCCGACAATCCAGATCATCTAAATACCTTCAAAATCAGCAGCTACAAGCTATATTTTTTCCCACAGCTTCTGGTGATATCATCATTAATAACCTGGGTTTTGTTTCAGATTAGGATTAACCGCTATCTGTTGGCTCGGAATAGGATATAACAATGTTTTTGGATCCGGATCCGCAGCCTTTTCCTGCCAAGCCAGTAAAAACTTGCCAAATCGGATCAGATCTTGTCTTCGCCAGCCTTCCCAATACAATTCACGTGCGCGTTCATCCAATAAGTTGTCCAATGTCAAGGCTGTCAAATTAGTTACACCACGATTTGTCCGAATACTATTGACCAAAGCCAGCGCATCACCCGCTGCTCCGGTACCACCCCTCAAAATCGCTTCTGCTTGCATCATCAGCACATCCGAATAACGGAACACCACCCAATCGTTGTTCCGCTGTCCTGAAGCAGCATAATCAAAAGCATATTTCATAGGACGGATCCCAGCTGTTTCCAACGTTGCCCCAGATGTACGGATTGTCACCTCTCTGGTAAACGATAGCGGTGCCGTCGATGGGTTTCGTGCCATTAACGCTTTATTGGTGCTCCAATTGTATTGCTGTCCAGCAAAAAAGCCTACATTCTGACGCCCAAATCCTTTTTTTCGATTTGAGGTTGTGTCCGCCGCATAATCATAGTAAATCCCCCGGCGTTCATCAGATGCCGAAAATTTATCATAATAGTCCGAAAGCGTACACCAACCATTCCAACCACTTGGATTCATATTATAATGCGCTATAGTATTCCAGGTCCGATCCACATTTCCCCCTCTTTCACCATTTTTATTTAATAGCGTAAAAATATTTTCGGTCGACTTCACATCGTTATCAGGTGCAAAATTGTCAAAATATTTACCTTTACCCGACACCATATACCTTCCTGTCAGGGTAATTTCTTTTGCTAAAGCAATAACCTTATTCATATCTTCTGCCGCAAAAGTTGGAGCTTGCCGATTGACAAAAGCACCTTTATTCAGATATATTTTCATGAGTAAGGTTTTAGCTGCATTCCTGTTGGCAACATAGGCTGCTCCATCAACTGGAAGACTACTTAAAATATCATTCAGGTCTTTGACCAGATAATCGATAGCTGCCTGAGGTTGCAAAACCTCTGGGGCAATCCTAAAGTCCTCCATTGCTTCACCTTCCCGAATAGGAACGACCCCATAAAGGTCTAGCAAATCAAACATGGCCAGTGCTCTTATAAATTTTGCTTCTGCAGTTTGTTGTGCATTCGGCTTGTAACGCAACACATTACTGGCGTTATAAATCGCAGTCCCCAGACTTACAAAAGTATTATTCATGTATGCGTTATCTGCATTCCAGGTATGAAGGTGAATAGCCCGGTGCATTCCATTATCATCCCAGTCTCCCCCTCTCGTAGGGGCCATCGCTGCGTCGGTTGAAATTTCCTGCATCACCCAGCGCTGTTCCTGTTGATAAGGGGTATTCAGTGAGATATAGGCAGTTGTCAATAAGCCTCCCGGCTCGACTTCAGAAGTTCCCTCTTCCAATTCGCCTTTAAACTCTTCTTTCAGTTTGGTGCAAGAAGAAATACTTGCCGCAACCGAAGTAATTAATCCGATATATAATAAAGTTCTTAATTTCATCTGTCTCATAATTTTGTTTATCCAATGACAATATATCTTAGTCTAAAGCGAAAAATTAACACCCAATAAGATATTTCTCGCAGGCGGGTAAGGTAAATATTCAATACCCAAAGAAGGTATTCCATTTGTAGAACCATCTGTATTCACTTCGGGATCAAATCCAGTATATTTTGTTATAATAAAAAGATTCTGTCCTGTTAGCGATACATTTAAATTCTTCAATGTCTTACCCACGTTCCCTACACGGTAGCTTAATGTCAGATTGGCCAATTTTAAATAGTCACCTTTTTCCAAGAAGCGCGAAGAAGGTGCTGCAGAATTAGAGGTAGACTCTTTGACCGAAGTATCGAAAAATTTGGATCCAATGTTTCGGGAAGACAGATTGGTCAGTCCCAAACCTGTAGCAGCCGTATTGTTAAATAAATAATGACCAAAGGCACCATTCATATTGGCCGCTAAAGAAAATTTCTTGTAATTTACATTCGTGGATATACCCAACAAGGTTGTTGGATTCGGACTATTCATATAATACTTATTGACAGCCGGATCGTTTGTGGTGCTTATGCTGCCATCTAATCCCCGGTACATACTTGTTCCTGTTTGTGGATCTATCCCTTGGTAGTCGGCCAAATACCAAACATTCAAAGGTTGTCCATTCACCATGCGTTGTCCTAATACACCAGAGAATCCTTGTCCTCTTAGGGCACCCGTTTCATAATAGCCAACGAGGCCGCTGACGCTATTTTTAAGGAAGGTCGCGTTACCAGTCAAATCCCAAGTCCAGTTGTCATTTTTGACAATGGTACCCGTCAATGCAATTTCCACACCTTTATTGACAATTTCACCATCCAAATTTACCCAGATACGGCCTGCCGGTGCTGGCTGAGCGAGTGTCTGTTCAAATAAGGCGTCCGTTGTCTTTTTATTGAAATAATCAATAGAGCCATATAATCTGTTGCCAAGGATTCCAAAGTCAATACCAACATTGATTGTTGTCGACGTTTCCCACTTTAAATCCGGATTACCGTAATTCGCCTGACTGATGCTCTGATTGTTAAAAATAAGTCTGTCTAATGAGGCACCAGAAGGGAATTCCTGATTTCCGGTTTTCCCCCAACCCAATCTTACTTTCAGCTGATCAAAAATTCCTTTTGACTTCAGAAAATCTTCCTCAGCAACGTTCCAGGCAACAGCGAGCGATGGAAACATCGCATATTTGTTGTTTGAACCAAATTTGGTCGACCCGTCCCGTCTTGCCGTTGCTGTGAATAGATAACGGTTCAAATAATTAAATCCGCCACGCAAAAAAAGCGACTGCAATTGATTGGTTGGACTTCGATAGGATGCTATTTCCCTATTGGCAGGTTTAGTGTATTGCATATAGTCGAAATAATCCAGCCCCATATACTTAAACCCGCGGCCAAACATAATATTATTATTGAAATTATAATCTAGGTATTCATACCCCGCAACTGCATTTACACTCCAATCTTCGTTGATCTGTTTGTTATACGAAAGCATATGCGTCATCTGTAGATTAGTTTCACCATTATTTGAGATAAAAGCTTGTTCATCTTCGTTATTGGACGGCTCGATCAGTCCCGCACGATACATTCCCTGACGATTACCTGTCTGACGCATGGCACTATAGATAAAACGATACTCCAAATCATCAGTAATTTTATAATATGGGGCCATATTGATGACTAAGGTATTGGTTGTCGCTAAATCCTTAAAGGCTTCAATACTGGTCAATGGATTTCGGGTGGTGGTGCTGACAAAAGTCAGATTACCTTGTGCATCTCGGAGTGGCCGGGTTGGATTCCACTGTAGGGCTTGTGAAATAATGTTACCCTCCGAGCCCACCGTTGCATTGATAGGCGCATATTTGTTATCCATTTGAGTCAGAAATAGGCCGAAGTCAAGCCCCAGTCTTTTGTTCTCTAAAAAGCGAAAATTTCCACCAAGATTGGCTGTATATTTCTTCAACTGCGAACCGCGGATGATACCATTCTGATTGAGATAACCACCTGAAAGGCGATATTTTCCGTATTCTGTTCCTCCAGCCACATCCGCATAATAATTCTGCGTAATCGCTTTTCTCGTGATTGCTTTAAAGGCATCTTCATTCCCGCCAAAATCTGCGTCATCCACTTCATTTGGGGTATAGTATTTCAATGCTTCCCTAAACCGCGAAGCATTCAGTACATCTGGGTATTCGCGCATTGTCGACAC
Organism: Sphingobacterium sp.; assembly: GCA_031277685.1. Classification (GTDB taxonomy): domain Bacteria; phylum Bacteroidota; class Bacteroidia; order Sphingobacteriales; family Sphingobacteriaceae; genus Sphingobacterium. The sequence continues at coordinate 79,319 of JAITLV010000257.1, forward strand.
ACCAGTTGAGGCTCCCACAGAAACTTCTGGCGATCCCTCTTTCCCTTTTTTTGTGGTAATGATAACAACACCATTCGCTCCCCGGGAGCCATAGATTGCTGTTGCGGAAGCATCTTTCAGAATATCCATACTCGCAATATCACCGGGATTCAGGTAGGTCAAAGGATTACCTCTATCTGAGGAGAATCCACCACGGCCTTCTGGTAACGGTGAATTACCCGACATGGGTACCCCGTCAAGAACAAACAAGGGGTTGTTACTTGCCCGAATAGAGGAGTTACCACGGATACGTACCGTTGTTGATCCACCCGGCTGCCCCGTATTGTTAATAACCATTACACCTGGTGTCTTTCCCTGTATCAATTGATCCGGGCTGGTCATAATACCCTTATTGAAATTCTTTGCTCCAATGGTCACCATAGAACCGGTCAAATCTTTTTTTCTGGCGGTACCATAACCAATGACAACCACCTCTTCCAGTCCCTGATCTGTACTGGGTTCAAGTGTAATCGTCATGTCATTTCCCGCAATGGGAACTTCCTTCAGTGCGTAACCAATGTACGATACCTCAAGAAATTTGGCATCATTGGAAATATTTAACGAAAAGGAACCTTCGGGATCTGTCGTTGTTGCCGTGGTTGTTCCCTTAACCTTGATCGTGGCACCCGTCAATGGACTCTGTGTCTCATCCACAACCTTTCCTTTCAGAACCCGGGTCTGGGCCGCCGCTACAAGAGTAACAAGCATAAAGGTCGGTACCATAATACATTGCGCAAGTAGTTTGTTTTTCATACGCGTTTAAATTGATTGGTTTAATTGATTCTGTATTTTTGAGCAATTTCTCGCTCAAACAATGTTAAGTGATTTCTATATTTTCCAGCTCCATAAGCGGCCGAAATATACTCAGCTCTTCATGCAATTATCGTTCGCAAACCAAAAGCCCTATTGTAGGATCTGAAAACCGTCGTAAAAAAACAGTCTCCCGATGCTGCTTGTATTAGCGCAATAGCTGAATAAGTAACTCGCTGAAAAATAAGAATACAACAATTTGTTGTCATAATTTTAGGGCAAGGCATACGTTTATCTTTGGTTATTATTGTACCATAAAAATCGCCAAATCATTGCTGGCAACCCAATCATAGCGTCTCAATTTTATATCACAGCGTATCAGTAAAAGTCTTTTTCTCCTTTTTATTCATTATTTTTAAACTGACATAAAAATTTTTGAAAAGAATAACCTTTATACCGCTCCTTTACTTTCTGCTTGCTTGGGTTGACCCACAGGCACAATCGCTCTATTTTAAGAATTATCAACCCCACGATGGGCTATCCAATAGTTCTGTTAAGTGTATTACTCAAGATAATCAGGGCTTTCTATGGCTAGGAACAAGGAATGGCCTTAATCGTTTTGACGGCAATCGTTTTAAGATATTTAGACACAATGCTTCAGACCCCTCAAGCATCGGGAGTTCATCCATTTTAAGTATCCTTACCGATAGCAAAGGCGTACTATGGGTGGGAACGACACGTGGCACCTATTGCTACGATCCAGTGAAAGAAGACTTCAAAGCGTTCAATCGAATTCCAATTGGTGAGGTGAATGCCATACATGAGTACGCCGGTTTTATCTGGTTACTTTCCAATGGGAAACTGTATCGTTATAACCCTTACACGACAGAGATCGTTCCTTTCGATCAGAATAAAAACACCTTAGTAGCCATTACCAGTAGCCAAAAAGGTGGTCTGTGGACCACAGACAATAATAGTACGCTAGAACGGTATCAAGTCAAAGCGGGCAAATTTGTTCAAATTGCGCTCAAAAATACAGATCGGAAAGCACTGGCTAATACCAAGACCGTCTACGCCATCAACGACTCTCTACTCATGGTCGGTACCATCAATTCAGCCTACCTGTTTGATTTTAAAAATGGAAAGTTAAAAAATCTATTTGCAAACCATTACCCCAACAAAGTTATCCAGGCAAATTGCATTATTCAACAGACAGAGTCCATATACTGGATCGGAACAGAGACCGGAATATATACTTATGACATTCACACAGGCCAGAGCCAACACATCAAAAAAGATCTGCTCAATCCATTTGCCATATCTGACAATGCTGTTTTGAATTTCTACCGGGACCGCGAAGATAACATCTGGTTTGGAACATTTTTCGGTGGATTTAATCAATACAGCAATCAATTCGACAATTTCAAAAAGTACTTATCCGGATTTGGAAAATCGGCCCTATCCGGGAATATCGTACACGATATAAAGAAAGATAACTATGGAAATTTCTGGATTGGTACAGAAGATGGTGGCCTAAACAAGATAAATGCTCAAACACAACAGATTCAGCATTTTGTTGCCAATGGAAAAAAGGGAAGTATTGCACATAACAATGTGCATGGTTTAGCAACGATCGGTGATGACCTCTGGGTAGGCTCCACAACCCATGGACTTGATATACTCGACGTAAAGACTGGAAAATTAAAAAAGCACTATGACCACATCGGCAAAGGCCCATTACAAAGCAGCTTTGCCGTTTGTATCTATAGGTCCAGAGACAACAGCATGTTTGTAGGGACAGACCGTGCATTATACGTCTACAACAAAAATAAAGACAGTTTTGACCTCCTCCCCATTACAGCATGGATACAAGGTATTTATGAAGATGAATATGGTATACTTTGGGTCAATACTTATGGCAGCGGAGTCTATCAGTATGACCGTGGTTCGGGAGCCGTACAGCATTTACACTCCGAACAAGGGAAGCAAAATACACTCGTCAATAATTACGTCAATGGCTTATTTGAAGACAGCAAAAAAAACTTATGGTTTTGCACCGAAAGTGGTCTTTCAAAATATCGCCGTGATGGTCGTTTTATCAACTATCTGACGGAATCAGGCCTACCTTCAAACCAGGTCTTCAAAGTACTGGAAGATGACAACAAAGCAATCTGGATCACAACAGGCCGCGGATTGGTACGATTGGATGAGGGCGTATCCAAGCCAGTAGTCTATACTTCCAGAGATGGGCTTCCAGCTGACCAGTTCAATTATAATTCCGCTTTTAAAGACGACGATGGCACCTTATATTTCGGGACAATTAAGGGGATGGTCAGCTTCAATCCCAAGAAATCAATTAAGAACAATTTTGTACCGCCAATCTATATCAGCAGTATCCAATTAAACAATACGGAAATTCAGGTCACTAAAGATGGGATTTTACCACAGTCAATTGCACTCTCAAAGGAAATCAAACTGAGTTACGATAATTCCAATATCAGCTTCAATATCGCCGCTTTGAGTTTTGTCTCCCCTGAAAGTAATGCCTACCGTTATATTATGGAGGGATATGACAGGGGCTGGACCAGTATTAAAGGCAACCAAAAAATATATTACAATAAACTGCCTCCCGGCACTTACACGTTCAGATTTAAAGGAGCCAACAACAACGGTATATGGAATCCAGCTGAGAAAGAACTACGTATTGTGGTATCCCCTCCCTGGTGGCTATCTTCGTGGGCATACATGCTCTATTTTTTGACGATTAGCACCATTGTCTTATTGATTTTAAGGTATTATTTTCTTCTTATCAAAGCAAATAATACCCAGAAAATGGACAGCTACGAACGTAAAAAAGAACAGGAGGTCTATAACCTCAAACTGGAATTTTTCACCAACCTCGCTCATGAGATCCGTACCCCGCTGACATTAATTAAAATGCCCCTCGAAAAAATAATCCGTACACAACAATTCAGGGACAGCGAGACAGCAAGCGATTTGGCCCTTATAGAAAAGAATACCACAAGACTTATTCGTCTTACCAATCAACTTTTAGATTTTAGAAAAGCAGAAACAAATAATATGAGCCTTATTTTCACTAAAACGGATATCAACAGTTTGTTATCCGAAGTATTTAATGACTTGAACTCCCTGGCAAAAGAAAAAATTTTGCATTACGATCTTTCTTTGCCCCGTATTACACTGACTGCCTTTGTTGACGAAGAGGCATTGCGCAAAATCCTGACAAATTTAATTCACAATGCCATCAAATACGCCGAAAGCCATGTGCATATCAAGCTTCTTTCTTTCAACAGCGATGATATCATGTTTAATATAGAGTTTCGAAACGATGGCGAAATCGTCCCCTTTGACAAACGGGAAAAAATATTTGAGCCCTTTTATCGTCTTAATGAATCCGATAAAGATACAGGTACCGGTATTGGTCTGCCACTTTCCCGTTCGCTTGTTGAACTTCATCAAGGTTCCTTGTCCTTAGTCTATACAGAAGAAAACCGAAATATTTTTCTGCTCTCTCTCCCAATCCTTCAGGAGCAGACGCTTGACATCAAACCAATCCTAGAAGAGGCAGCAAGTCATAACGAAAACAAACTATATACAAAAACGGACGAAAACACCGAAAAACCAGTCATCCTCATTGTCGAAGACAACAAAGAAATATTGGCTTACCTCAATAAGGAGCTGAAAATTGATTATACTATTCTGCGCGCTAGCAATGGAGCTGAAGCGCTTGAAATATTAGATCAGGACAATGTACAGCTTGTCTTGACAGATATCATGATGCCCATTATGGATGGCATTGCTTTATGCAAGCGGATCAAAAGCGATATTTTGTACAGCCATATTCCAGTCATCTTCCTCACAGCCAAAAATGCGCTTGATTCTAAAATTAAGGGTCTGAAAATTGGTGCTGACGCGTATATCGAAAAGCCATTTTCGCTGGAATTTCTGACCGTACAGATCAGAAATATCCTTAACAACCGGAAAATCATCAAAAATTATTTTACAAATTCTTCGATTTCCAATCTGAAGGATATTAATGTATCAGCTCCCGACAAAGATTTTATAAGCCAGCTCAACACAGTGATCTACGACAATATATCAGACATAGATCTCAATGTCGACGAGTTGGCGCGTTTAATGAATATGAGCCGACCGACATTATACCGTAAAATCAAAGGCTTATCTGACCTGACACCTAACGAGCTGATCAATATCTCCCGCTTAAAAAAAGCAGCCGAGTTGTTGATTCAAAGGGAATATAACATTACCCAAATTTCCACAATGGTCGGTTATACCGTACAATCCAATTTCTCCAGAGATTTCCATAAACATTATGGCATGTCTCCAAGTATATATATCGTTGAACACAGCAAATAAGAGCAGAAGCCAGCGTTATCTACCACGACTAGTATTGACACAGGAAAGTCGATGCAATACAGCTTTCACTAATTAAAGGCTGAAAAACAATGCTGGGCAGAATAAAGGGTAAAGGCGTTCCTGATTAAGGACGCCTTTACTGTAAATTAATTTTTAAAACTTATGAAAATCCCACTCCCCCCGATAGGGTCGGCTCCGTAATAAATTGGCATATTCATTATCAAATTGCTCTTTTTGTGGATTCCATTTGAGATCCTTTTGAAGTTCATAAGCAATATTGATCGCATTACAGACAGAACTTGTACGATGGCCAATTTCCACATCGCAGATCGGCTTGCTTCTTTTCTTGATGGCATCCACAAAATCCTGGTAGTGATTGTCGCTATAATAGAGTCGTTTGTCAGAAGAAGTGAATTTTAGGTTTGCCAGATTTTCCGGGTTTGAACGGATAAACTCCCTACTTACCTCTATTTTACCTTTTTCACCGATAAACTGAATCGCATTATGTATTCCCCAGGCGACATGGTTGACTTTAACGCCATTGGCATAGATGAACGAAAGTCCGCTATTGCTATTAGCCTGTTTGGGCGGCATAAACTGCGTCGGGCCTGAATTATCCATACCCAATGCCCACTGAACGATATCAAACATATGTGCCCCCCAGTCCGTGATATAACCGCCACCAAAATCACGGTAGCCACGCCACCAAGCCCATTTATCATCTTCGAGCGGCGGGCTCAAAATCGGGTTATACCCCCGGTAAGGCGAAGGTCCTACCCACATATCCCAGTCCAGATAATCGGGTACCGGCATAGAAGGCAAATCACATTGTTTGACGGGTTCACCGACAGAAACATTAATTTCTTTTATTTTTCCAATATACCCATTGGAAACCAATTCTGCAGCCTGTCTAAAATTGAAAGATGAACGCTGCATACTTCCGGTCTGGAATACCCTTTTGTATTTACGTGTCGCATCTACCATGGCTCGTCCTTCGGCAATGGTGAGCGCAAGTGGTTTTTCACAGTAAATATCCTTTCCTGCTTTAGCTGCGTCCACAGCAATCTGGGCATGCCAATGATCGGGGGTAGCAATAACAACAGCATCAATATCTTTACGTTGCAACAATTCCCGGTAATGATGATAGGCCGTTACGGTGCTTTGCGTTTTCCTAAGTTCGACCTGCTTTTTCGCTGTTCCTGCAATAAATGCCTGCAGTTTTTTGCGATCTACATCACAGGCAGCGAGAGTAGCGATTTCTTTGCAGCCATTAAGGCCGTTCATTAGTGTATAAGACTGTTTCCCTACTCCAATAAAACCCAGATTAATACGATCGCTCGGTGCAAGAAATCCATTTCCACCCAAGACGACGCGGGGGACGATCGTAAAAGCCAGGGAGGATACAATTCCCTTTGCAATAAATTCTCTTCTTTTCATTGTCTGATCTATTATTTAGTTTGTTTAGGCCTCTTACTAAAAAGTATTTATTCTTGTACAGGAATCAGGGTAATCGCGGCTATCTCGGGCAATGCGTCACCTGTAATGGCTGTTGCCTGCAAAATCACACGCGTACTTGGTTCGCCAATCACCTGTTGGGAAACATCCACTGTCCCTAGTTCCACTTCTTTAAATACAGTTCCATTTTCCTCCGAAAAAACAAATGGAAGCTGCTGTCCAAGTGCTGAAAGCATGACCTTGCCTGTGTATTTTGCACGCGGCAGATAATTGATCAATACGCGGTACTTGCCAGGTTTTTGGATTTTGATATCCCAATAGATGCGATCATTGCTATCTTTCCATTGTCCAATGGCGTTTGGACGATTCGGATCATGGGTATTTGCACCAATGATTTTAAGCCCCTTCCCTTCCTGCAATTTGGCATTATTGGCATTCATCACAATACGTCCATCCGCTTGCGTCTGGGTCAAGTTTTCTTCCACATCCGCTTGTCCCTGAATTTCAACAACAATGACTTTTGGTCCTTTTTCAATATCAAAAGCATCCACGGGAAGCACTGGCCGACCATTGTTTACCTCAATTTTTAACCTGGATTTCGGATTCGCCAATGCATAAGCCGCATTAACCTTATTTTTGATAGGCAGGTCAATCTTTCCGCTAGCAGGCCGATCAAAGACATGTAGGTACAATTTACCTTTTTTCTGCGTACAATACCCCCAATCCAATGCCTGAAAAGGGCTTGCAGTAGTACCATAAATAGCATCTTTATTGATCTGCATCCAGTCTCCGATGCGCTCCATGATTTTAACTGCTGGCTCAGGGATTGCTCCATCACCATCAGGGCCAACATTTAAAAGAAAGTTTCCGCCCTTACTGACCGTTTCCACAAATAATTCCATGATTTTGGGAAAGCTTTTCCAGTTTTGGTCATGTGCACTATAGCCATAACTTTCGTTCATGGTATGACTAACTTCCCAATCCATGCCCGGTAGGCCTGTTGGCGGAATATACTTTTCGGGCGTTCCGATATCCCCATTTTTATTTTCCAGTCCATCCCAGAACCGGTTGTTTATAATAATGTTGGGTTGCCATTTGATCAAATCGGTCAAAATACGTTTTGTACCCCAGGATTCACCCTGATGCTGCTTATTACTAAAGTCAGGCCAGAGCATATCCAGCGGACCGTAATGCTGAGCCAGTTCTTTAATCTGTCCATAGAGATACTCCTTATAGCGATTATGGTCAGGTTGATGGTTATCTGGATTAGGATTCAAGCTAAAGGCCTCATAGGAATCCGGGTGTTGCCAGTCCAGCAAAGAATAATAAGCGCCGACTTTCATTCCTTCCTGACGAAAAGCCGTCATAATTTCCTGATATAAATCTCGGCCTTTAGGAGATAAATTAGCCCTACCCGTCACGTCATTTTTGACTGCATAAGGCTGCTGACTATTAAAAAGGCTAAAACCTTCATGATGCCTGGATGTCAATACCATATATTTCATTCCTGCTTTTTTTGCCAGGCGTGCCCAAGCTTTAGGCTCAAATGAACGTAACGTAAATTTAGGTTTCAACACTTCCGCATACTCCTTGCTTGGGATTTTGCCCCAGGTCTGGATCCACTCGGCATAATGCTGGGGATATTGCTTTCCTTCAAAACTTCCACCGGCAGCACTATATAGTCCCCAGTGAATAAAGAGCCCAAAACGCGCTTCTTTAAACCATTCCATCCGTTTATCCTGGCTTTCGGCCCAGCCCGGCACTCCTTCATATGGAGGTGATTTGATCTGCGAAAAAGAGACCTCCGTCATGCACAGCAGCATTCCCAGTGCTGCTGCACATTTCCATTTTAAAAAATTCATTTTCATTACTATATTTTGTTATACATAAAAGTTCATCATGAATGGCATCAAAGATTCTCAGCATCAATTTCTTGTTGCAGGTCTTTATATTTCCGCAATGCTTCGGCCAACGGTAAGCCCTGGACTAGACCTGGTCTTTTATGCCCCGTATAAGTCAGCCATGCATCTTTCAGGATAGTTTGACGCTTAAAGACCAGTTCGTACAATTTTGCATATGTAGGCTGTTGTGCCACAAGTTCATCCCAGCTAGCTGAAAGTTGCATTTTGGGCATGAGGTGGGCAACAATTTCCTTTGCCATTAGCCAATGCCCAAGAGCACCGGGATGAACACCATCTGCTGCCAGCTTAAATGTACCGTCCTGCCGGATCTGCTTTTCCAAATACTGCTTCATTGGAAAATGTAAGTCTATCATTTCCCACTTGCTTTTGTGCCCATACGCCAGTAGCCATTCGGCATAACGATCCAATACCTTGTTATAGCCATTTAATCTCAGTTGCGGATCGTCATGTACTGGTGGTGTCATCCAGATAATACGTTTTGTACCTGCTCTTTTTAATTGAGCCTGTAAGCGTAAAATCCCAGTTTTGTAAGCCTCGAAACGCGCAGAATCAAATGGAAGATAAATTCCATCATTCATGCCATAGCAGACAAATACCACCTCAGCTTTGATTTTATCCAGCACATTATCCAAACGGTCAAAAAGACAAGGTCTCGGAAACTTTCCGCCAGCATGATTGGGTTCGCTCAATCCAGAAACAGTCTCACTCGGTAAGCCTAAATTAATAAACTGAGACTTACTTTTCGGGTGCGCTGCCAGCAATAAGCTTTCCGTCATTGCGACATATTGTCCTGCATAGGTAATGCTGTTTCCCAAAAAAAGTACATTCCGGGCTTCACTCAGGGCGAACTCCTTTTCTTTTTGCTGTGCTATAACCTGCTGGCTATATAAACTAAAGCAGAGTACGCAAAGAACAGTTCGTAAGATTATTTTAGTTATTATCAGGTTCACTATCTTAGTTTAATGTATTGATCATGTCTCTTAGACAAATTTTATTTTAAGGGCATAGCCCATTTTATGTTGTATAGAACCTGACGGCAGCTGCAGTCGTAGACCATGCTGATCCTGTTCAAAATCAACTTTCCCAAATCCCAGCACCTCTACAGATTTCACTTTGGTTTTATTTAGGCTTAAAACGGATAGCCTGGCCACCCCATCTTCTGGTGATACCAGTGCTATAGCGTACACAGCATCCTTTTTTTGGGTAAACCAGAAATCAGATGCTGTAAAATTTGCACGAAACCCTTCCCGCTCACGCTGCTCTGTATCTGTTATCTGAACAGCTGTTGGCCCATCGTGCTGGATCGTCCAGGGTTTACTACCATATATAGCCTCCCCGTTGACCTGCAACCATTTTCCTAAGATACTAAGATTTTCCTTAACTTGTTCAGCGACTTTACCTTGGGCATCCGGTCCAATATTGAGCATATAATTGCCTCCTTTGCTCACAATTTCGAGCAACCAGTACCGCAGTTCGTCCACATTCTTCCAATCGTTATCATAGGATTTATAACCCCAGGAGTGATTAAAGGTACCGATAGCTTCCCAGGGTTTGGTAAAACTTTCTGTCGTTGCGGGGATGCGATTATCTCCAGGAATAGCATAATCTCCCATTTCGTTACCAATCCGTTCTGAGACAATAATATTGGGGTTGTAGTCATAGACTGTTTTGTAAAAACGAAAGCTCTGTTCTGCTGTCATCAATCCGGGCATATCAAACCAGATGTATTTCAACTGTTTGAAGCGACCCAGGATTTCGCGAACTTGTGGTATCGCTTTCTCATTGATATAAGCAGCAAAAGAATTTGCACTGGGATCCCACCTATTGGCTCCAAAAGCATCCGTTTTCTTTCCGATGAGCTCATTTTGTGCTTTGCTGACCGCATACTGACCATCGCTACCATCCCGCCAATCGATATTGTGAGAATAGTATAGCCCAAAGTCTAACTGATGACGAAGACAGGCCTCATAAAGTTCCTGTATCACATCCCGTTTAAAAGGCGTAGCCTGCTGCACATTGAAGTTGTTGACCTCAGAATTGTACATTGCAAAACCATCATGATGTTTACTTGTCACTACCAGGTATTTCATTCCTGCCTCCTTGGCCATTTTTACAATCTGATCGGCATCGAAAGACTTTGGATCAAATTCATTGGCAAGATTTGCATAGGTAGCACGCGGGATCTTCGCAACCAGTTGAATCCACTCCGCAACACTGGGATTTCCGAGTTCTTCAATTCTCTTCCCATTCCAGATTCCCGCTGGGATTGCATACAGTCCCCAATGGATAAACATTCCAAATTTCTGCTGCTGAAAATCAGTTAGCGCTTTGGCCTTCTTACTATTCATCACCTTCCATTCGTCCATCAATCGCTGCTCCGATTTGATGACCCGCTTATTCCATCGCATTAAAGCTTCCAGATAATAGTAATCTGCATAAACCAAGGGCACATCTATCTCCCCTTTGTGCGGAATACTTCCCACACTGTGCTTCAGCACAAATAGGCCATTTTCACCGACAGCACTTGAATAGCGCTCAGAACCCAGCGATTTCAGGATCATTTCAGCTACAGCAAGATATGCTTTCTGCTGATCGCGGCCTACATAATCTATTAGCTCAAGAAGTGCAGCGGCAGTTACCGCCGCTGCGGACGCATCACGGGGAATAGTTGTAAAGTCGGCTTTATGATAATCCCACTGCGGAACAAAACCTGGCTGGTTGACATCAAAATCCCATTGGGGAATTTTATCCATTGGTAATCTCGGATGATTGATATAAAAATCCGCCATCTTTTTTACGGCTTCCAGATACTTGGGATCTTTTGTTTCGCGGTACATCACGATAAAACCATAAAGCCCCCAGGCTTGTCCGCGAGCCCAGGCGGAATTGTCCGAAAAGCCCTGCGCTGTTTCTTTGCTCAATACGGCACCCGTTTGCGGATCATAGTTAATGACATGGTAGGAACTAAAATCCGAACGATATTGGTGTTTCAGTGTCGTTTCCGCATGTTGAATCGCGACATGCCGGTAGATTGAGTCTCCGGATAATTTGGAAGCCAGGAAAAGTAATTCCAGGTTCATCATATTATCAATGATCACCGGAAATTCATAGCGATGTTTACCATCCCAGGAGGGAAACATATTCCAGGATTTAATGGCTCCAACCTTTGGATTGAATCGCGTCAATAACGATTTCGCACTTTGGATCAAGATGGATTTAAAAGCCGTATCACCCGTCAACCGATAGGCATTTCCATAACTGCAGTTCATCACAAAACCAATATCGTGATGGTTGGTATTAAATTGATTTTGCCGGAGTGAATTTGTCCATTTTAGTGCCGCATCACGCCACTTATCGTCACCTGTATATTCAAAAACATACCAAAGACAGCCCGGCCAAAAGCCACCGGTCCAATCCCGGATATCCGTAAAAGTTGTTTTTCCGCTGGGATCTGCAGACCGGGGATACTTTGTCAAATCATTATGATTTTTATACAGCAAGGCATATTGTTGTTCGGCCAAACCAAATCCTCTTTTTACGATATCAGTTGTGTCTGCTTGTAGATAAAGAGGAGAAAAAAACAGCAAAAAACAACTAAAATACAGGCTATATCTGAAAACAATCATGTTTAGGTTTATTTTACATTTAGCCAGGGGAACTCTCATGAGAAGCTGCCCCTGGTTTTAATTTACAAAAAAGAATTAATCGACCCATCCCGGGTTTTGTGTCAGATTTACGTTCATCTGTATTTCGGAGGTCGGAATAGGCCATACGGTCAAGAAATCACCTTTATAGCTATAATTGCCCACATTTGTTCCCCAAACCTGCTTACGCCCATTGCCCGGTTGAAACACAGTCTCTTTCCAGGTTCCCCAACGCAGCTCGTCAAAGTAATTGATTCCTTCATTCGGGAATTCAATACGACGTTCGTTTCGAATACGTGTACGCAAATCATCCTTCCCGCCTACAGTGGTTGCAGCATTCGAATTTAACAGGGCCACCCCTGCACGTTGGCGCACTTCATTCACTTTTGCTATTGCCTCATTCAATTTGCCATCTTCATTCAACGCTTCGGCCCACATCAATAAAATATCAGCATAGCGGAAAATCGGAAAATCAATCGGCCCATAATTCCGGTCCACGATCTCGTTCACTCCTTCAGCTACAAATTTTCGGTAGAAATAAAAGAAATTGATCTGTGTATCACTCTGAATATCTCCATCTACCTGTGCCTGTCCGCGAAATGGCCATCGCATAAATTGAAGGCTTTCCACATTGGTAAAATTATATGCTCCCCTAAAAGTCGAATAGGGAGTCACGATATTGGCCTGTAAACGAGGGTCACGATTTTCATACGCTTTTCTGATGCGTTCTTCATTACCCTGCGGCAAATAAAGGCTCATCTTTGCGCCTCTCAATGCTGCTGCTGCTTTTTCAGCGTCCGTTAAGTTGTTACGGAGGAAATAGACCTCCCGCTCGTTTTCACTTAAACTCATATACCCCGGAATAATTTTATCCCAGTCAAATTTGGATCCGTCACTATTTTCATAAAGATCTACTAAATGTGGTGAAGGCATATAGTAATTCCAGCCACGCGAATATACCGAAGGCCAACCGCAAAATAGCTGCATATTATTCCCATATCCCTGTTCACTGCGATGCTGAATGGAAAAAATCATTTCAGGACATTGCTCATTGGCTTCCTTAAACAAGGCTTTATAATCACCGAAAAGCGTATGGCCCGCGTCTTTCACTTTTTGAAAATCAGCGGCTGCTTTTGCCCAGTCTTTTCGATAAAGATATACCTTACCCCGCAGGGCATAGGCCGCTGCTTTGGTTGCATGCCCATAGTTTGCATTCCCCGCCGGATAACGATCCGGAAAATTGGTTTCTGCGATACAATCGTTCAGATCGGCCAATACCTGATTCCAGACCTCAGCTTCAGAACTACGTCCTTTGATCGCTTCTGCTGCCGTAAAGGGTTCAAGGTAAATCGGTACGCCCTTGTAGAGTTGATTGAGCCGGAAATAAAAGTAAGCACGTAGAAATTTAGCCTCGGCAATATATTTTGCTTTTTTTTCCACTGTTGAAGGCGACTTGACCGGAATATTCTTCAAGGCATCGTTTGCCCGCTGAATACCTTCATATTGAATCTTCCACACATTCACAAATAAGGGATCGCCTGCAGTAATTGTCCCTGTCAGTAAAGGTTCATCAAAACGTGCCTGTCCGGTATATGAAAAACGGTCAAACTGATAGAGCTCATAAGGTGAAATCAGTCCACTGTGCCCCATCAGGAGCCGAAAGGATCCATAGATTCCGGCAACGCCCAAATCTGTCAGATTATCTGTTGTCCACATCGTTGCCGTGGATACAGATGAATACGGAGAGGTATCTAAAAGATCTCTTTTACAGCCCAATACACTTGTTATCAATAAAATCGCTAGAATTTTTTTCGTCTTTTTCATTGTTCTCATGCGGATTAAAAGGTAAGGTTCAGACCCAATGAATATTGACGCATCGTTGGGTAGTTGACTACAGAAGAGTTGATCAGTGAAGGGTCATTACTTGCAGGTCCAATTTCTGGATCCAACCCTGGAAACTTGGTCCATGTCAGTAAGTTTTCTCCTGCTAGATAGATTCGCAGTTTAGCGATCGAGAACCGGCTTGCCAAGCTTTCGGGCAGCGTATAACCGACTTGTAGGTTGCGTAGTTTCACAAAAGATGCTTTGTAGAGATAGAAATTGCTTGTGCGGCCATTCTGGGCGTCTGCCCCTCCTTTTAAGCGTGGATAATAGCCATCGATATGATTATTTGGATCGTTAGGGTTCGCTGCATTGTAATAATAGTGATCGTCGGCGACCAGTGCCGGTACGGATTTACCCTGTGCGACAATGGATGAATTGAGGTAAAGTTCATTCCAATAATAAGACATTCCCGAAGAAGCGGACCAGATCATGGAAGCATCGAACCCTTTGTAGGCCATGTTAACACTCAGCCCATAATTGTACGCTGGCGTCGCCCTTTTGCCCATAAACTTTTGGTCATAGACATTTCCGTAAATACCGTCACCATTCATATCCGAATAAATCAAGTCACCATACCAGATCTTGGTAGGATCAATACCATCAGCAGGCTGAAATGAATAGCCTGCGGCGACCATTGCTTTCAGCCACTCCATATCCTGCTCTGTACGGATCATGCCGTCCCGTGGTCCACCATTCTTATCGACAGAACCATCCGCTAAGAAATGACTGCCCGAACCTGTATACACATTGTACAGATAGAATTCATTGATTTCGTGCCCTTCCAGAATCCGTTGGTTGACACCAGTAGAAACCATACCGATATTCGACTGATAAACACGATTGCCTGCGGCATCCGTTACGTATCCTTCTGATAAAGCACCTTTATATTTTTCCACCCGATTGGTATTGTAAGCGAAATTGGCAGATATTCCGTATTTAAAGTCATTGATTTTATCCTGGTACCCCACAGTCAGCTCAAGCCCCCGTTTGCTGACCTCAGCGATATTCATGGTCGCTGCTGTTGCCGTCCCGGTTGTAGCGGGGATATTCGGAACGTACAGAATACCATCCGTATAGGCACGATAAGCATCAACTTCGACTGTCAGTTTATTTTTCAAGGCTGTTGCTGTAAAGCCCACATTTGTGGTGGTGGTCGTTTCCCAATGCAGCAGATCATTGCCCAATTTAGTCTGTGCCAGACCGCGGACCGCCTGATTATTGAAGGAATAGTTTACAGCACCATACGAAGGAAGATGGTCGTAATTACCCGGAGACGCATTGTTTCCGGTTTTTCCCCATGAAGCTCTTATCCGCAGATCATTCACAAAAGATTTGAGCGGAGTCATAAATGATTCTTCGGAGATACGCCATCCTGCAGAAAAGGCCGGAAAGAATCCCCAACGTTTGGCGCTTCCAAATCGCGATGATCCATCATAGCGGACGACGGCTTCGGCCAGATATTTATTATCGTAAGCATAATTGGCCCGACCAAAAAAGGAGCGTAACCCATAATCTAACTCGTCCCCTGTAATTGAACTCATTGTTGTAGCCGAGTTAAACGTTGTTAGATCCGGATGTACAAGACCGAGTTTGGCTGCACCAATATTGTATTGATTGAAGTATTGCTCGTTATAGCCTAGGATTCCACCCACATCGTGTTTACCAAAAGAACCAGCATAACGCAATACATTATCAATGATCACATTGTAGCCCTTGGTCAATCCGTATTGTGTTGTTATCTGCCCCGACGAAAGCGCCGCTGTACTTAGTTTATTCGTTGCAAAATTCCATTTTTCATAAGGTACTTGATGGGAATTGGTCTCGTTGTACGTATAATTGTAATTTACCTTTGATTCAAACTCCAGCCCCTTCATCAGATTTAGCTTCGCAAAAATTGTGGTATTGAAACGATTGACCTGATTCTTACCTCCCATACCGTTTAAAAAAGCCAGGGCATTATTTGCTGTAGCCGATTCTTCGGCTGCCGCAGGAAAACCATAAGTACCATTGTAATAAGGATAAACCCCGGGTACAGTTTGGGTCAGGTAGGCATATGCCGTGGCCACATCGGCTACACTCAAATTCTGCATATCGCCAAAGGTCTGGGTCCCTACGGTCAAAAACTTGGCAACTTTCGATTGTAAGTTGATCCGCATGCGGATCTTATCTGCTCCGGTTTCGGGCATAGTCCCGGGATTGTTAAAATATCCCACCGAAAAAAGGTATTGTGTATTGTCGGTCCCTCCATTCAACGAAAGATTATGATTTTGTAAAAGTTTCCGCTGTCCAAAAAGCACATCGCCCCAATTTGTATTGGGATAAGCGACTGCATTGGGAATACCAAATTCCGTTAGTCCTGCGGGATTTTTTTTCGCCTCTTCCCAGAGGTTGATTGTTGCATCAGTATATACGGCTGCTTGTCCCAAATTCTTGAATCCTTCATTGACAAGACGCATATGCTGCGCATAATCGGTGATAAATTCAGGTACATTATTGGGTCGAAGCATCGAAACCATACCCGTATAAGAAACATTATTTTTTCCTTTGGCACCCTTTTTTGTCGTAATTAAAATAACGCCATTGGAACCTAAAGATCCATAGATCGCAGCTGTTGCAGCATCTTTTAAAATAGAAATTGACTCTACATCATTGGGATTGACGGCATCCATGGATCCCACGATCCCATCGATGACAACCAAAGGTGAAGTATTATTTAACGTTCCTTTCCCACGAATAAGGATATTAGCGCCATCTGCGCCTGGTTTTCCTGTTGTCGTTTGTACATTCACTCCTGCGGCAAGCCCCGCCAAAGAAGATGTTAATGTCGAGGTTGACCGGTTTTCCAATGAGCTTCCGTTCACCGTGGACACTGCACCGATCACATTTGCACGTTTTTGGCTACCATAGCCCACGACAACGACCTCATCCAGACCACTCACCACCTCCTGAAGTACAATATTCAATTCTTCGTTTCCATTGACATTTTTTTCAAAACGTTGGTATCCAACATTCGAAAACACCAATGTGCCGTCCGAGGCCGGCAGCTGAATTGTAAACCTTCCATCCTGATCCGTAACCACGGAAATATTTGTTCCTTTCACCGTAACAGTAGTCCCCACGATGGCCTGCCCTTTCGCATTGACGACCTTGCCGTCTACGCTCCGCTGGACAACTTCCTGATGAACAGGAATTATATTATTCCGCTTAGGTTTTATCACGATAACCTCGTCCTTTTTTACCCACTCCAGATCCAGCGGTGATACAATGGCATTTAAGGCATCTTCCAGTTTCGCATGCTGTATATTGACAGACAAACGTGTCTGCGCCAACGACTTGCCATTTAAGAAAAAATTGAATCCGCTCTGTTTCTGGATATCGCGCATGATCTGGTTTAAAGTCACATGCTTTGCGGTTAAGTTTATGGTCTGCGCATTTCCTTCTGCAAACAGCTGCATCGCAGTAAGTAAAGAAATGAGTACGATCAATTTCATAATCAGTATACTTCGTAAAGTTAAACTCCACGGGTGTAGCCTAACAAATGGATAAAAAATCATATGTTTGTACGGTTTGTATGTTATTTA
>JAITLV010000046.1 GCA_031277685.1 Sphingobacterium sp.
TATATTCTGTCCACTGATATAAAACCGTAGGTTTTCTGAACGGATCGCATGCAATAGATTTTTAGGCAAAGTATACCCGATCTGCAGCTGACGTAGTCTAATAAAGTTACCTGATTCCAAAAAGCGTGTGGACTCACGGCTGTTTCCATTTGGATCCTGTAATACCGCACGCGGAACATCGGTATTCCGGTTGTTTTCGGTCCATGCATTTAACGTACTGCTCAAAAAGTTTGATCCAGAACTCATGGCTTCAAAAAAGTAGCGATTCCCATTATAGAGTTCTACCCAGGTTTGATAGTTCAATGCATCACTACCGATTTCGCAAGCGTCCTCACGATAGGCCTCGACCGGAAACTTCACCTCGGCAAACTCCCAGACATCAGTTGCGGCTTCCAACTGCGAATAGGCAGCAGAAAGCCCAGACTCAGCATCCTCGGCATTACGCCAGAAGTTATCTGAAGTAAGTTTGTCCGGTGATGTTAAATCCAATTTATCGCTGCAAGACAATGTTGTGCTTAGTACACAAGCGATACAAAGAATCCATTTATAATTTGTTCTATTCTTTTTCATCTTCTAGTTTCTTTAATTATGTTGCAATAAATACCCAAATCTTAAAATGTAAATTGAACTCCAAAGGAATACGACTTGGTAAATGGAAAAATATAACGGTCTACCCCTGTATTCAACACGCTGGATTTACTATTGACTCCAGATGGTGCAAACTCAGGGTCAATTCCCTTGTATTTTGTCCAGGTGTACATATTCTGTCCACTAATATAAAACCGTAGATTTTCTGAACGGATCGCATGCAATAGATTTTTAGGCAAAGTATACCCGATCTGCAGCTGACGTAGTCTAATAAAGTTACCTGATTCCAAAAAGCGTGTAGATTCGCGACTATTTCCATTAGGATCTTGTAATACGGCACGCGGAACATCAGTATTGCGATTATTTTCAGTCCATGCATTTAATGTACTGCTCAAAAAGTTCGATCCGGAACTCATCGCTTCAAAAAAGTACCGGTTTCCGTTGTAGAGTTTATGCCCCCAGCCGCTTCCGATCAATGCCGAAAAATCAAATCCTCTGTAAGAGGCTCCAAGGTTCAGCCCGACTTCCAATTTAGGAATCCCCGTCCCACTGTATTTCTTGTCTTCATCATCAATCACACCATTACCATCGACATCGACAAAACGGATATCTCCCGGCTTGGCATTATCCTGAAGTAATTTCCCCTCTTTGTTGACATGTTTGTTCACCTCCTCCATGCTCTGGAAGATACCATCAGTTTGGTAAAGGAAGAAGGCACCAATCGGATATCCTACACGAGTCTGATTCGGAAAATGCTCGGTATCGAATTTTAGACCATTTCCCAAAAGAATCTGGTCTTCATTGGCGAGGCTCACAACTTTATTTTTTAAAGTTGATAGATTTAAACCGATATCGTATTGAAACTCATTCTTTCTATTTGCATACTTGAGCTCGAGCTCAACCCCAGAGTTTCGAATCTTTCCAACATTTAAAGTTGGATCTTCCAAACCTGCAGATGGAGCAACTTTCTTTGTAATCAAAAGATCATTGGTTGTTTTCACAAAATAATTGACCGATCCGCGCAATACGTTGTTGAATAAGCCAAAGTCGGCACCGATATTTTTTGACTCGGTTGTTTCCCAACTCAGCAAGCGGTTCTCCAGTCCCATTGCGATACTTCCGGGCCAAGGATTTCCACTTCCGCGTACATAGCCCATGTACAGATTATTGTAGGTGCTGATCAACGCCTGGTGGTCGTAGTACCCCAACGCGACCTCATTTCCCAGTTTCCCCCAGCTTCCTCTTAATTTCAGATTAGATACAAGAGATTCCTTTGGAAAGAACGATTCCTCATCGATCTTCCAGCCCAATGCAATTGAAGGAAAACTTCCATATCGACTATCCCTTCCAAATTTGGATGAGCCATCACGACGTAAGGTTAACTGTACAAGGTAACGATCAGCATAAGAGTAATTGACGCGACCAAAGATAGACATGCGGTTATAGTCATATTTAGAACCATCTGCGGAGAATGTTCCGCCTTGCCCAGAACTGATCGTCATAAAATTTGGATCTAGAAACCCTTCTGCGCTCTCTTTTGTCACTAGTCCTCCATTTTCAACGGAATAGACAATCTTTTTACCTTCTACCCCTACATTATTCCAATTGGATTCCTGCTGATTAAAGGAAGTACCCAAAAGTGCGTTTATGCTATGCTTCCCAAAATCTCCTTTGTAATTTAAAAGATTATCAAAGACCTGCTCCTGCCAATAGCTACGCCCTTCCGAATAAAAAGGAAATTCATAGGGGTTCTTTTCATCAGAAGCAAATGGTGGATAATGGAAATAATTCTGTGTATTGATCGCATTAAAAGCATAACTTGTTTTAAAGGTTAAACCTTTCATGATATCTACGCTAACAAAAGCATTTCCGGCAAAATCCTGCTTTTTTGTCCAACTCGTTTTATAATGCTCGTCGGCAACCACATTGACATTATTGGGAATACCACCCCAATTTGTCAAACCAAAACCACCTTTTTCCGCAGGGTCATACACTGGTACCAAAGGCGAAATCATATAGGCTTCTTTTAGGCTAAAGTTGGGGCCATGATATTTCGAATTCGTGTAGGCCATATTCCCTTCCACTGTAAAGATATTTTTCTTGGTCCCCAATTTCATACGGACGTTTTCCTTTTTGAAATCGTTCGCGATAACGACACCTTTATCATTACTTAAATTCGCGGACAGGGAATAGCGGGTATTATCTTGTCCGCCCCGGATGGCGACACTATTCGCTGTAGAAAGTCCGGTACGGAATACCTCCTCTTGCCAATCTGTATTATTTGTCCCCGGTTTACTGATATAGTCAGGGAGTTTGACTGGCGTCGCAACGTATTTATTATATTCCTCATACATTTGACGGTGCACTTTTACATACCCATCCGCATCAAGTACTTTTAGCCTGTTGGACGTTTCCGTTACATTCGTAAAGCTATTGATATCGACAAGAATTTTCCCGGCTTTACCGGCTTTCGTTGTGACGATCACCACACCATTCGCAGCTACAGAACCATATATCGCTGCAGCGGCACCATCTTTGAGCACTTCCATGCTCTCAATGTCATTAGGGTTGACGTTACTGATTGTCCCCGGGAAACCATCGATGATATATAATGGCTCATTGCTACCGAAGGTATTGACACCCCGTATCTTGACCTGTACCCCCGCACCCGCAATACCACTGTTTTTTTGTACATTTACACCAGCCGCGACTCCCTGTAATGCTTCGGCAGGATTGGTTGTCGCCCGTTTTGTCAGATCTTTCGTGTTAATACTTGCAATAGCCCCCGTAACATCAGATTTCTTTAGCGTACCATAGCCGATCACAACGACTTCGTCAAGTTCTCTATTTCCACTGTTTAACGTAATGTTGATATCTTTTCCTGCCTGAACATTAAGCTGTTGGTTTTGATAACCTACATAGCTTACCTGGAGCAGGTCCTTTGCGTTAACCTCCAGCGAAAAAGCGCCTGAAGGATCCGTTGCTACGGTCTTCCCGCTGCCTGAAGCATGTATGCTCACCCCTGCCAACGGTTCGCCCTTGTCATTTACCACAGTTCCTTTTACCTGACCTGTTTGCTGTTTATTCGCAACCTTACGCTTTAACAGGATACGTTTTCCCGAAATATCATATGTAATCGAGCTCTCCTGTAATGCGTCTTTCAGTAATGATTCTAAGCTAGAAGCCTGACTATCATAGAAAAGTACTGTCTTTACATCGACATCCGAATTACTGAACATAAATGAATAACCGTACTTTTTTTCGATAATTTCAATTAATGATTTAAGATTTGAAGACTCCCTTTTGCCGGACATCTGCTGCGCATTTACAGCAAAGAAAGTCTGGCTGAGGAGTAAAAGACTCATCAGAATAGGTTTCTTTTTCATAATTTATGGTATATTTTGTTTTAAGTAGTTTACATCATCAATTTTTGGTTATCGCTTTTTTGAAACAATAGCAACAGATTTGCCTGATATTGTGTATTGGATTGGTGTAATAACATTGATCAATTCCAAAATTTCACGTAGACTTTCGGTTTTCACTTTGAATGTATAATGTCTATCGGACTCTGCTCCCCTCCAAGTAATATTGACACCATACCAACGTTCCAATTTCTTAAGAACACTTTCCAAAGATTCGTTCTCAAAAACAAGCACTTCTGATTTCCAAGTGCTATATTGTATCGCATCCAATTGCCGTATCTGCGTATACCGGCCAGTCTGTTTATCGAGTTGGATCCAATCATTAGGTTTTAATTCTCCGATCAATTGTCCTTTTTTATCTTTTATCGCTACTTTCCCCCGCAATAAGGATACTTCAATTTTAGCATCATCTGCATAGGCCGAAACATCAAACGCAGTTCCTTTAACCACGACATCCAAATGGGAAGTCTGCACGGTGAAAGGCATATTTTCTTTTTTCACCACATCAAAAAATGCTTCACCATCAAGTGTTATTTTACGGTCGTGCTGATTGAACGCATGCGAATAACTCATCTTCGTTCCCGCATTTAACCAAGCTTTGGAACCATCAGGTAGTTCAACTTGTGATTTCTGACCTAAAGCGGTATAAATAACTGTCTGCTCCTGCGAAGATTGCCTGATTGAGATATTACGTTGAATAAAATAGGTTGCCAATGTTCCGGACAGGAAAATAAAAATTGCCGCTGCACTGACTAACCACCAAAAACGGTGACGATCAAAAACAATTGTTTTGACGACAGGCTGTATACTTTCCTGAATTTTGTTCCATACCCGTGAACGGCCTACCCTATCTATTGTCAACGGTAGCTCCTTGAGGTGTATCCATTCGTTTTCCAACTGCAAAAGATAATGACGATTTTGTTCACTCGCATTGAGCCAGGTAACAATTCTCTCATTTTCTTCTGCATCACTCTCTTTTTTTAGATATTGGATCAATTGTTCCAGTGACGGCTTATAACTGCTCTTCATTATTTCGGGTTTACGACAAATAGACACCTAGCACGGAGGAAACCCCTAAAAGAATTAATACTTTTTTTTAAATATTTAGGTAAGGGTAGAAACACCTGCTCCGCACATTACTAAAACCATTAAAATTGAATCTGGATATAGTATTTGATAGCGTTCAAGTATATGTACGCGTATTTTTTTATGAGCAATTGACATCTGATTTTCAACTGTTTTTACAGATATTTGCAGTTCTTGGGCGACCTGCTGGTAAGTCTTCTGTTCTTCTTTACAGCATTGATAGACAACTTTACATTTTTCGGGCAATTTTCCAATAGCTTCTTGATAGACAACAGAAAACTCCTCCATATTGATACATTCTTCTGCCTCTTGACGGTTCATTTCTTCCTTAAACCAACGATCCAGGTGAGCGGCCCGTGTACTTTCGTTTCGCAGGGCATTCAGTATGCGATTACGTGCTGCCCGATATAGATAGGTCTTTACATGAAAAATATGGATCTGATTCCGGTCTTCCCATAATTTAACAAATACATCCTGAAGACAATCCTCCACTAACTGTACATCACGTGTATAATATCCCAAAAAATGGCACAACTCATCAAAATAATGATGAAACACTTCTTCCAGTGCTTCCTCATTAATCAGAAGTCCATTCAGCAGGGTATTTTTACTCATTTATTAGGTTTTGGGGCTAAGCTATAAAATAAAACAAGATTTACAAAAAAAGTAACTATGATCATTTTAACATATTGTACACGAATTTTCACCAGATTCAATCAAACCGCATTGAAACCTATAAAAAATCTTATTTGTTTCCAGCTCCAAATCAAATGCACAAGCAGAACTACAAAACAAAAAAACAGTAGCAACTTGTCAGTTACTACTGTTTAATTTATTATTTCTGATCACTGAAAACTGTACCTTTTTTCAGAACTAGCCCGTCAGTCATTTAGCTGAAATCCCTTATCGGTTTTTCAGGGTAATTCTCATCAAAAATTTAATAGCTAAATTCCTTCACTACTTCGATTGCATATTTTACATTATCAAAAGGAATATCTGGCATGATACCATGCCCCAAATTAAATATAAAGCCATTCTCTCCACGCATGCGTTCGAATAGTTCGATAATTTTCTTTCTGATAACAGGCTTTTCAGCATATAACACAAAAGGATCTAAATTTCCCTGAACAGCAATTCCCTGAGGCAACGATTGTTTCATATTCTTAAGATCCGCATTCCAATCTATAGAAACCACATCTGGCTGAGCCTCCACCATCATCGGAGCAAAGACAGATGATCCCTTACAGAAAGAGATTACAGGAATATCCTTACGATTCAGCTTAGCGATAATCTGTTTGTTATAATAATGTGAAAAATCGCGATAGTCGTTCCATGACAAGGCTAATGCCCAGCTGTCAAATAATTGGATCGCATTTACTCCTGCCGCAATTTGCATGTTAAGATATTCAACAGTTACATCAGCAATTTTTTGAAGGATCATATGTGCCAGCTCAGGTTGATTGTTTAACATCAACTTGGTCAATTTAAAATCCTTTGACGAACCACCTTCAACCAAATAACTTAAAATTGTAAAAGGCGCTCCCGCAAAGCCAATCAGGGGAATACGATTATCAAGACGTTGTTGAATTACTTTTATGGCGTCAGCAACATATTGTAATTTGTCCAAACAGTCAATTGACAATGCCTCTGCATCTTTTACAGAACGAATTGGATTAGAAAAACGAGGTCCTACACCTTGTTCAAATGATAGATCTCCCCCCATTGCTTCCGCTGTAACCAAAATATCTGAAAACAAGATAGCCGCGTCTATTCCTAACAAATCCACGGGCAACATGGTTACATCTGCTGCTATCTCTGGCGTTTTGCACATCTCGAGAAAAGAATACTTGTTCTTGATATCCCAGTATTCCTTCATAAAGCGTCCAGCCTGACGCATCATCCACACAGGAGGTCTCTCCGTTTGCTGCGAGAATGCAGCTCTAATCAATAAGTCGTTTTGTAAAGTAGTACTCACTATAAATGTTTTGAAATTTCGTTTTCTATTTTTGTAATAATACTTGTTTGTCTTGCTGTTAAATGCAATTTATTAGCTACATCTGTATAAGCCCTAGCTCGTTCATAATCCGTCTTTCGCAATGCGATATTAGCCAGATTGATCATGACCATACCTTTTTCATTATCTTTTTTCCAAGGCAGGCGCGAAGCCAGCTGAAAATGATATTCAGCTTCATCAATGCGCTCTTCTTTCAGGGCGATATTGCCCATCATAAATTCATAGAAATTGCGACGTCCTTTTCGAAGTGTATCGGGATTTTTTATTTCAGCCAACAGGTTTTTTGTCTTTTCATAGTCCTGCCTGTGAAAGGCCTGCGTTGCCAAAAAAACTGAACCCTCCCGAAAATGACTCCAAATTAGATAACCAATTCCACCAGCCAGCAATACAGATGTCTGATAGTGGCCTTGGTATAAACCATAACCTAAAAGTAATGCGGCAATAAAAATAACGGCTATTCTAGCCTTAATTGTCATCATCTTTTTTACGAAGCGTTATTGTCGGTAAACTTATAACCAACACCGCGGATAGAATGGAAATAAATTGGGTGCTTTTGATCAGGTTCAAAATACTTCCGGAATGTCAAAATGAAGTTGTCAATTGTACGGGTTGAGGGATAAACATCATAATTCCATACAGTTTCCAGAATCTGTTCACGGGATACAGCTTCATTCCGACGTTCGATCAACAGCTTTAAGAGCATGGTTTCTTTTTTCGTCAACGAGGTAATCGTTCCGTCTGCATGATGCAATTCGTAAGAATTAAAATAGATGGTTTTATCGCCGATTTGATAAGAATTCAATTCTTTTAAATCATCGGGTTTCATTCCACGGCGAACCAAGTTTCCGACACGAAGAATCAATTCCTCTAAGTTGAAAGGTTTTACTAGATAATCATCAGCCCCTTTTTTCAGTCCAGTGATACGGTCTTCACTACTGTTCTTCGCAGTCAAGAACATAATAGGAACTTCAGTATTCTGCAGTCGAATAGTTTCCGCTACTTGAAATCCGTCAATTTCAGGAATCATAACATCCAAAATCACCAGGTTGAAACGTTCTTCCTTAAAAACTTTCAATGCTTTTTTTCCGTCAGTAGCCGTAGTGACACGGTAGCCTTCCATTTCGAGATTCAACTTGATAGCTTCTAACAAGTGTTCTTCATCTTCGACAAGTAATATTCTTTGTTTACTTTGCATTTCTTTCAAATGTTACTTCAAAAATACTCCCTTTCGGAGTGTTATCTTTAACTTTAATGGTCGCGTCGTGCTTCTGTAACACGGTTTTCACGATATATAACCCCAAACCAGTCCCTTTGGTTTTCCGTGTCGCTTCACTTCCCACGCGATAAAACTTATTAAAGATAAGTTTTTTCTCTTCATCACTGATACCAATACCATGGTCAGCAACCGAAAAAATTATTTTACTGTTTTCCGTATATAATTTTACATCCACCATGGCACATGCCGGCGAATATTTAATTGCATTCTCTATAAGGTTTGTGACAACGTTGCTGATGGCAAATTTATCACCGTGGATAACAATATCTGATTCCAGATAAGGTTTCAGCACCTGCGAACTGCAGGAGTTTTTTTGCAGCCGATCAACGATTTGCTCTACCAGTGAAGTAAAGTTAAAATCCTCTTTGGGCATACTATAATTGCGGCTGTCCAATTTGGTTGTCATCAATACATTCTCCACCAAATCATCTAACCGTTCAATATCTTTCAGGGAATTCCTTAAAAAAGTCTGTTGTTGCTCCTTATCCAGATCCCGTCGTAAAATGGTCTGAATATAAAGCTTGACTGATGCCAAAGGAGATTTCAGCTCATGTGTAATAGCCAAAAGAAAATTCTGCTGCTGTTGCAACAGCTTCTGTTCACGTTCTACCAAGCGTTTCAAACGCCATGCTCCCCATAAAAAAATGATCAGAAAGAAAATACCCTCGCCAATAATCATATTCTTTTTGCTTGGATCAAACCGGATGAACATCACGCCCCACCATATCAACTGCATGACCGCGTAAAACAAAAGGAAATAAAAAAGTAAAAGGGCTTTCTTCATGTAGCAAAAATAGCTATTCATCAAGGCATTCGGAAATATCCTACAGATTATGACACAAAGAAGAAAATTAGCCGATTCACAATAAGGCAAAATCCCTCTGGAGGTGGTATATTTGCATATGTTTAACCGTGAGAAAAAGGATATTTTCTTTGATCTGGATCATACCATCTGGGATTTTGACAAGAATGCTGAAGAAAGTCTCCACGAACTATATTTCAAATACAAGTTTGATCGCTTGTTTGATAGGGAATCTTCCTCCCGTTTCATCGAAACCTATACAATCAATAATCATCGTCTCTGGGCACTATACCATCATGGGAAGATCTCAAAGCCCGAACTAAGAAAGGCTAGATTCGCTGACACATTTACAGCTTTGGGAGTAGCCCCCGAATTATTCCCTGAAGAATTTGAACTGGAATACCTCGACATCTGCCCGCAAAAGACAAATTTGTTTCCACATGCACATGAGACCTTAGCCTACCTCGATGAGAAATACAATCTGCATTTGATTTCCAATGGATTTAAAGAAGCATGTGAAACCAAAATGGAGAAGAGTAATTTGAACAGATATTTCAAAAATATCTTTATTTCTGAAGTCGTTGGTGTAAACAAGCCGGATCCCAGAATATTTCAATTTGCACTGGAAACTACAGGGGCACAACTACAACAGTCATTGATGATTGGAGATAATCTGGATGCGGATGTACGTGGGGCAATGAATGTTGGATTGGACGCGATCTTCTTTAATCCGAACGGTATCGAACAACCTAAAGACGTACCGCATATGATCCTCGATCTGAAAGAATTACAATCTATATTATAATAAAAAAGCAGCTTTAAAAGCTGCTTTTTTTATAAATTTCCGTTTTTATTCGGTAGAAATAACCGCCAATAGACTTTCAGCGCTATTAGATTGACCAAAGCCTACGGGTTATTATTTTAAAACTTTAACGGTTATATTCTTAAACCACACATCATTTCCATGATCTTGAAGACCGATCAGTCCTGATTTGCTGTCTCCACCTACATGGCTCAACAACTCAAAAGCCAACGGCCATTTTTCTTCACTAAATTTACTTTTTTGCAATAAATCAATCCATGATTTATCCCACAGGGTATATTCAACGACTTTTACCCCATTTTGGAAATGCTCAACTTTACCATTATTCACACGGATCTTGACTTTATTCCATTCACCATAAGGTTTGCCATTTTGTGGTTTAGCAGGAATCATATCATACAAAGATGTAGACTTCCGGTTTCCATCAACACCCATTTTAGCATCCGGATGGTTTTCGTTGTCAAGAACCTGACACTCCGGCGATGAAATATAGATCGGTTGACCTTCAACCTCTTTAGCCAAGAAGAAAATCCCTGAATTTGCACCTTTGGCAACCTTCCACTCCATCTCCAATTCGAAGTTTTTGAAGTCATGCGCAAAAATCAGATCTCCCCCCTCGTCTTTACCCACATTCGCCTGGCTATCAAATTTAATTGCACCTTCATTGATAACCCATCTTTTGGGTACCACAGTTTTATCATATCCTCTCCAGCCTTCCAT
>JAITLV010000070.1 GCA_031277685.1 Sphingobacterium sp.
TTTTATCGAGAACGCTATTTAACAGCTCTCTAAAATTTCGTTTTTCTTCACTTAAACAAGGCGGGTAATTCATTTCAGTTTGTTCCCTTTCGAAAATCGCCTTAAAAATAAAGAAAATAAATCATCCGAAACCATCAAAGTAAAAATAGGTTATGTATATTCGCCTATTCAAAATGAGGTAATTTGCCCTGTTTTGTTTAAATATAATAATAATGAAAAGAAGTCTCCTTAGAATAGCCTTTTTTGGTCTTTTATTACCATTTGCATCTTGTTCTGTTATGAAAGATTCTGCAAAAACAACTAACAGCTTTCCTAAACTCAGTTTAGAAGCACATCGTGGTGGCCGTGGTTTGTACCCCGAAGAGTCCATTGCTGCAATGAAAAATGCAATTGATCTGCCCCATGTGACTACATTAGAAATGGATTGTCATATTACCAAAGACCGGAAAGTTGTTGTTTTTCACGATGACTATCTCAACCCGAAATTTGTGCTGAAACCAGATGGCAGTGAGATCCCTGAAAAAGATAAATCGCTAAAAATCTATTCGATAAACTATAAAGACCTGATACGGTATGATATTGGATCGAAATTTTACAAAGAATTTCCTGAGCAAAAAAAACAGGTTACACGTATTGCCAAACTCGCTGACCTTATCGACAGCACAGAAGCCTATGCACTCCAAAAGAGAAAAGTACCCATGTTTTATAATATAGAGGTAAAAAGTAAAGAAGATAAAGATGGTATCTATCATCCAAGGGTAGAAGAATTTGTTGATTTAATGGTTCAGGTTATCACAGAAAAGAAGATTGCCGCCCGTACTATTATTCAATCCTTCGATATTCGTGCAGTCAAGTATTTAAATAAGGCTTATCCACAATTAAAAGTATCCTACCTTATCGATGCCAACTATACAAAAAATGCACAGGAAACAGTAGCTGAATTAGGCTTTACGCCCTTCATCATCAGTCCACACTATAAATTAGTGACAAGCGACTTTGTCAAGCAATACCATAAAGCAAATATCAAAGTCATTCCATGGACGGTAAATAACAAAAATGATATTGATCAACTGAAAGCCCTGAAAGTGGATGGAATTATCAGCGATTATCCCAATTTGTTTTAACGATTGACACTATACTCATATTGTTCATCAAATCGATATTGACCTTCGCTAATAAGACCAAAATAAAGTCGCTTAAAACATAGCTACTTTATTTTGGTCTTATTTTTTATGGCTCTGTCAATATATTCCCGTCCCTTCTGAACTAAAAATTCCGCGCGATGGTAATCCCATAAATTACAGATATTATAGGGAATATCCACAACGACATCCGGTCGGTATAGATCAATAATCATACGGCTCATTTTCCTACGCATCACATAATAAGAAGCTTGGAGAATATCCAATGAATTGGAGGTTTTTGTATCTAACTTTTTAATGACGGAATATTGTTTATCAGGCTTTGATTCCAAGTTGACCGCAATGATTAGATTTTCTTTCTTCGTGACATGGTTAATAGGCAATGGATTAAGTACTCCTCCATCGACATAAACATGCGTATCCTCCTCTACAGCTGTAAAAACAGCTGGTATTGCTATAGAAGCCCGGATCGCATCATACATACTTCCAAAATCCAATACAACTTCCTTTTCATAATTTAGATCTGTCGCTACGGCCTTGAATAAAATAGGAAAAGTCTCAATATTTGCATCGGGGATCACCGATTTTAATGCATTGAACACTTTGATCCCTTTCATCATCCCCAGCCCTTTCCAGCTAAAATCCATCATATTAAAAACCGATTTCTTGGTTAAATTATGCATCCAATCTTCCAAAACATCCATCTTTCCCTGTGCATAAATACCACCGACTAAAGCCCCTATGGAACATCCGACGATCTCATCTATTTCAAAGCCCATTTCTTCCAATTTACGGATGATGCCAATATGCACTAATCCTCTTGCCCCACCGCCTCCGAGGACCAGTGTTACTTTACGATTCAAAAAATCTCTCTCTGACATATATCTAGACCTGTATTATAATGATGTTGACATTGACACAACAATGTAATCCGATAATCACCGTTATTATATGTATTTTTGATTGCAATATACGGAGTAAAATAAGAAATATGAAAATAGAAATTTGGTCGGATATCATTTGTCCATTTTGTTATATCGGCTTGACAAAGCTAGAGTTGGCCTTACAGGAATTTAGAGACGAAGAAACACAAACGGAGATTACGTGGAAATCTTATCAGCTGAACCCCGACTTTCCTGAAGATGCTCCCGGAATGCCCACTTACGATTATCTTGTACGTACAAAAGGAATGAGCATGGATGACGTAGTAGCGATGACCGCACAACTCAGTGCACAAGGAAGGGAACTTGGCCTAACATTAAATTTTGATAAAGCAATTGTTGTCAATACGAAAAAAGCACACCGCCTAATCCATTTCGCACAAGCCCATCTAAAAGGAACAGCTTTGAAAAAATCATTATTCAAAGCGCATTTTACCGACGGTTTGGATGTCAGTGATAACGCAATTCTCGTTGAATTGGCCAAACAGGTAGGGCTCCCTACCCAAGCAGTACAGGAAGTTCTAGATCATGATACCTACGCCTATGATGTGAGTCAGGATATTCAGGAAGGTGTTAACCTCGGCCTTCGTGGTGTACCTTTCTTTGTGTTTGACCGTAAATATGCTATCCCTGGCGCGCAACCGATGGAGGTTTTTCATAATACGATCAAAGAATGCCTGGCGAGTCAACCGGCCCCACTTCAACAAAGAGGTGAAGAAGGGCCTTCTTGCGATCCTGAAACAGGAAAATGTGAATAAAGAAAGAAAAAAGTCTTATTTTAATTTACTATTTTCGCAAGCTTATAACGACAAACAAATTTGGTATAAATGCAGTTAACCAAACTAGAAATAAAAGGATTTAAGAGTTTCGGGGACAAGATCACGATCAACTTCAATGACGGTGTCACCGCGATTGTCGGTCCAAACGGATGTGGGAAATCCAATGTAGTAGATGCAATACGCTGGGTATTGGGCGAACAGAGCACAAAGATGCTGCGTTCTGATAAAATGGAAAATATCATTTTTAACGGAACAAAAAACAGAAAACCAGCTAATCTTGCAGAAGTTTCCCTGACTTTTAATAACAATAATAATATTCTACCAACAGAATTCTCTACAGTCACGGTAACCCGTAAATTGTTCCGAAATGGGGATAGTGAGTATCGTTTGAATGATGTAAAATGTCGTTTAAAAGATATCACAGATTTATTTTTGGATACCGGAGTCGGTGCGGATAGTTATTCCATCATCGAATTGAAAATGATAGATGAGATCATCAACAATAAAGACAATTCGCGTAGAAATCTTTTTGAAGAAGCATCTGGAATTTCAAAGTATAAGGTTCGTAAAAAGCAGACACTCACCAAATTGAGAGACACAGAAGCGGACCTAAGCCGGGTGGATGACTTACTTTATGAGATCACAAAAAATCTTAAATCATTAGAAAATCAAGCAAAAAAAGCAGAAAAATATACGCTTCTTAAACAAGAGTACCGTCAAAGCAGCATTGATCTTGCCTATTATAGAATTGCTGATTTTTCAACCGAACTTGATCGGCTTCAAACACAGGAGTCTAAGGTTCAGAAAGATGCTACAAATTCCCAGCAATTGATTCTCAACGCAGAAACTGAGCTTCAATCATTACGTCAGGTCAATCTGGAGCAAGAGAAAAACCTATCCGTGCAACAGAAGGCTACACAGGAATTTGTCAACAAAATCCGTGGTTACGAATCTGAAAAGAAAATTAAAAATGAGAAGGTCAAAAACCTTCAAGATAAAGAGAATCGTTTAAATCTAGACATCAATAGCGACAAACAGCAGCTTAATCACGTCCTTTATACGATTAAGAGGTTAAATGAGGAACTGTTTGATGAACAGAATAAACTAGATTCATTAAAAGATCATCTCGAGTCCAACAAATCTGAAGTAGACGCTTTGCGTGGTCAGCAGCAATCTGCAAAAGGAAAATTGGACATCTTCAACAAAAGCAATGCTGAACTCCAGTCGAGGATCTATAAATTAGAAAAAGATCTGGCAGTCTTCAATATTCAAAAGGAAGCCCTTCTTCAGGAAGCTGTCCGTAATAGTGCGGATACTGAAGCAAAAGAAGCCGAATTATTGCAATTCAACAGTGCTGTCATTGCATTGGAAGGCCGTGTTGAAGCACAACAATTACAGTACGATTCCGCTCACCAGCTTGAAGAGGAACTCCAAGCACAGATCCTCCAATGCCAGACAAATTTAGAAGAATTTAAAGCGCAGCTGGCCAAAGACCTCAGGTTGGTCGATGCAAAACAGAATGAATATAATCTAACAAAATCACTTATTGATAACTTGGAGGGCTTCCCAGATTCTATCCGATTCCTAAAGAAAAATGCAGGCTGGAAAAAACAACCCCCATTATTCTCCGATGTACTATTCTGTCAGGAAGATTATCGTGTTGCGATTGAAAACTATCTGGAGCCGATCATGAACCATTATGTTGTCGAGACACAACAAGATGCAGTTCAGGCTATCCAGTTACTGAGCGATGCTGCAAAGGGCCGTGCTCATTTTTTCGTTCTGGATGCAATAGATACAACTGTAACATTCCCCCACCCTCCACATGAGAATCTCATGCCGGCGTTGGATGTGATCACAGTAGATGAAAAGTATAACGCTTTATGCACGCTACTCCTTCAGCACGTATATATTTTAAAACAGGAAGGCGAAAAGGAAATGGAGCAGAAACTACCTGAAACTGGTCAGGTTATCTTGCAAAAGAATGGTCGTTATGCCAAACATCATCTGGGACTTTCAGGAGGATCCGTCGGGTTATTTGAGGGGAAACGTATTGGTCGAGCGAAAAACCTCGAGGTTCTGTCACAGGAAATCAAAGCACTTAATCAAGAAATTACAAAGCTTGAAGACAAGATAACTGCGGAAACAGCGCGTGTTGATGCCTTGCGTAGCAACTCACAAAAAGAACTCATTGATGAATTGCGCTTTCAACTGAATAGACTCAATAATGAATTGATCACAGTAACAACAAAACAAGAGCAATACCAAGCCTTTATTGATAACTCACAGTTGCGTAAGAAAGATATCCAGGAAAAGATTTCAGGCATTGAATCTGATTTAGCTGTTGCCGAACCTCAGCTTCAAGAATTACGTATAGAAAAAGATCAAAGTGTCAATGAACTGTCGGAATTACAGGATCAATTTCATGAAATTTCTGAAGTACTGAACGAAAAATCCACTTCCTATAATCAAGAAAATATCAGCTATCATCAACAATTGAATAAAGTATCCAATATCACCAAGGATCTCGAATTCAGGGAAACACAGAAAGATGATCATGAAGTCCGTATAGAGCGAAATAGCATCGAACTCGTTGATGTACAGGAGGCGCTACGAACAACAATTCCGTTTGAGGACGAAGAAGATGCTGACCTTATTGCCATGTATGAGCAAAAGATTGCATTGGAAGATGGCCTAAAGGAACTTGAGGAAACATACTATGCCGATAAACAGCAAATCAATAATCTGGAAGACTCACTCACGCAGCAACGTCGTTCAAAAGAACAGAGCGATTTTCTTATTACCGAATTTAAGGACAAGAAAACCGAATTGCAAATTGATCTGAACGCGTTAAAAGAACGGCTGTCTGTAGAATTTAACATCGAACTGAAAGATTTGATCGAGCGTGAAGATGTTCCGGAAATAGCAGAAGATCAATCCACTTTAGCGACAAAATGCAGTAAGCTTAAAAAACAGCTCGATGAATTCGGAACAATAAACTTAATGGCCAAAGAGGCTTTTGATGAGATGAATGAACGCTATGATTTTATCAATAAAGAAAAAGCAGATTTAATTGAAGCTAAAGGCTCCTTAATGGCAACAATCAAGGAAATTGATGATACAGCGAAGGTGCAATTTATGTTTACTTTCAATGCTGTAAGAGACAATTTTGTCAAGGTGTTCCGTTCATTATTCAATGAAGAAGACAGCTGCGACCTTGTGCTGACAGACCCAAGTAACCCATTGGATTCGGATATTGACATCATCGCTCAGCCGAAAGGAAAACGTCCGCTGTCAATCAACCAGCTTTCAGGTGGTGAAAAAACCTTGACTTCCACAGCGTTGTTATTTTCGCTGTACCTTTCAAAACCAGCACCTTTCTGTATTTTTGATGAAGTGGATGCCCCTTTGGATGATACCAATATTGATAAATTCAATAATATCATTCGTGATTTTTCCAAAAACTCACAGTTTATAGTCGTATCCCACAACAAGAAAACGATTGCAAGCACAGATATTATCTATGGTGTTACCATGGTAGAACAGGGCGTGTCGCGTGTGGTTGCTGTAGATTTAAGAGAAGTAGCTTAAAATTAACGATTTTAAAATATTGCCAAGCCCTATAATATAAATTATAGGGCTTTTATTATGCCCCTAATATAAAATAAAAAGCCCAGAGTGGGGAACTCTGAGCTTTCGTTAGCCATATATTAACCTATTTTATGAAAAGTATTTGTAATTAAAACGATACTTGTTTCAATTAATTATATGATTACTACTCCTTTAACATTTTTTAACATTTAAACAATATATGACGGGCACCCCCTATTTCTTTCATACATTTCAAGTCAAAGTGATTCTCTCAAACTCAGCTGTTGATAACTGAGTTTTTTTCACTATAAAAAAAGCCCGAAGTTGAGAACTCCGAGCTTAGCTAACCAATTATTAACCTAAATTTATGAAAAGTCCAATTGTTAATCAAAGCATCCTTTTACATTGCTTTATCTTATAACGTTTGCTGTTCTATCAATATTACATCGACGGGTCCGATTTATTTCAATTTTGACATTTTTTAACAAATCAATAGGTAACTTTAAATGAATAAACTTGATAAAACCAATATATATGGCAGAATACGATTTAAAAGAACTTCAGAAAATCCGTCAAAACAAAGATGTTCTTGACTATTTGGAGCAGCATGGAATTTTGGAAATCAAAAAATTTAACGATGTCTATGATTATGAAAAAGAACTCTATGATTTACAGGTAGCTTTACTCAAATTACAATATGATATTATTGAAAAAGGAAAGCGTGTTGTCATTATATTTGAAGGAAGAGATGCTGCAGGAAAAGGAGGTACAATTGGTCGGGTAACGGAGCATCTAAACCCTAAAAAAGTGCGTGTTGTAGCTCTGCCGAAACCAACTCCGGAGGAAAATGGACAATGGTATTTTCAACGGTATATCAAGCATCTGCCGAACGCGGGAGAAATGGTTATCTTCGACCGTAGTTACTATAATCGTGCGGTAGTAGAACCTGTATTTGATTTCTGTACCAAAGAACAGCATGATTTATTCATGAAACAGGCGCCAGAATTTGAAAAGCAATTGATTGATGATGGTATTATCCTGGTTAAACTCTTTCTGAGTATCAGTAAGGAGGAACAAGCTGAACGGTTAAAAGAACGGCAAGAAGACATCCTAAAGCGCTGGAAAATCGGCGTACTGGATCAACAGGCACAGGAAAAATGGGATATCTATACCAGTTACATTGAAAATCTATTTAGGACAACTGGGACCAAAAAGTCTCCCTGGTTTGAAATTGACAAAGACAATAAAAAGAAAGCCCGTTTGGCAGCTTTTCGGATCATTATCAATGCAATTGTCGGTAAAGAACAAGAGAAGCCGGATTCTTTTGTGCATAAGCATGATTAGAAAATTATGATACAAAATGCCTCCAGAAATCTACTATTTTTGGAGGCATTCGTATTTATTCCCTGCTTTGCAATCCTTTAAACAAGAACTGTAGCGGGAATTTGAGGACCAGCCTGTTGTACTGAAGCTGGCATCTCATTCTCAAATTTTTCGAAGTTTTCAATAAACAATTTTGCCAAACGTTTGGCTTGCATATCATAAGCTTCATTATTATTCCATAAACCTCTCGCATCTAGGATTTGCTCAGGAACATATTCACCACAGCTCGTAGGATAATCCAATCCAAAAAGATCGTGTTTATTAAACTGAGACTCCAATAAAGAACCGTCCATCGCTGCTCGGATTAATGCGCGTGTATAGTTCAGTTTAATGCGACGTCCGATACCATAAGGACCTGCAATCCAACCGGTATTGACCAACCAGACCTTAATATTGGGATTTTGCTCCAATTTACTGCGTAACAATGACGCATACTTAGCTGGATGTAAAGGTAAGAATGCCTGACCAAAACATGTTGAGAAAGCTGCTGTAGGCTCCTTCACTCCTACTTCTGTGCCAGCTACTTTTGCTGTATAACCACTTACGAAATGATAGACCGCCTGATCTACTGTTAACAAAGAAATAGGAGGCAATACCCCAAAAGCGTCCGCCGTCAGAAAGAAAATGTTTTCGGGGGCATTTCCTACTCCTTTCATTTCAGCATTTTCCATAAAATCAATCGGATACGAAACCCGCGTATTCTCTGTTTTGCTAATATCGTTATAGTCTGGTTTATCAAACTCGTCCAGCACAACATTTTCAAGTAATGAACCAAAACGTATGGCATGGTAAATCTCCGGTTCCTTTTCTTCTGTCAGTCCTACACACTTCGCGTAACAACCGCCTTCAAAGTTAAAAATGCCTTTATCACTCCAGCCATGTTCATCATCTCCAATCAATTTTCTATTTTTATCCGCCGAAAGTGTTGTCTTACCAGTACCCGAAAGTCCGAAAAATAGGGCTGTTTTACCATCCTTGGAGGTATTGGCAGAACAGTGCATAGATAGTACCTCATGTTCAAATGGCAATATAAAGTTCAAAATCGAGAAAATACTTTTCTTGATCTCACCTGTATATCCCGTACCAGCGATCAACACCATTTTCTTTGTAAAATCAATTGCTACAAAATTTTCATTACGTATACCATAACGCTGTGGATCATCAATCAGCAATGTTGGAGCGGCTAATATAGACCATTCGGGCTGAATTGTCCTGTCACCTGCCGATCTTAAAAACAGATTATTGGCAAAAATACTTTGGTAAGCTGTCTCTGTAATAACACGAATGGATAATTGATAGGCAGGATCAGCCCCAGCGGCACAGTCCCGTACATAAATAGTCCTGTTACTTAGATGTGCAGCAACCTTGGAAAATAATGTATCAAAATTGCCGGGAATCATCGGCTGATTGATTTCACCCCACCATACCGCATCCTTGGTCAAGGAGTCCTCCACCAAAAAACGGTCTTTGGGGGATCTTCCAGTAAATTTTCCTGTATCAGCAGCTAGTGCTCCAGTATCAGACAGTCTTCCTTCCTGATTCGCTAAAGCATGTTCGACCAACTCTGAAACAGGTAATTGATAAAATACATTTCCTGTATGATCAATTTTCAAATATTTCAAATCAGGCGCGTTTCCAATGTTACCCTTTTTCATATTTTTTGTTTGTTTTAAAATGTGCCCAAAGTTAAAGGCAAATTTCGCTAAAAACAAAACTTAATTATCTAAAAATCAAGCTTATTGTATAAAAAACACAACAGAAACAAACTCATTAACAGCTACTTATACAGATAAAAAAAATTAAACTTTTTAGCATATTTTTTTAGCACAATATCTTCATCTACCGTTCGTATCAGTTATATTTTTCGTAAATTGTTCCAAGCTTTACAAATATTAATAAGATGAAATTACACGCGATAGAAACAGGTTTCTTTAAATTAGATGGCGGTGCTATGTTTGGAGTGGTTCCCAAAAGTATTTGGAACAAAACAAATCCAGCCGACTCCAACAATATGTGCACATGGGGCAATCGCTTACTCCTCATTGAGCAAGGTAAAAGATTGATGTTGGTAGACACAGGACTTGGCGACAAACAAACCGAAAAATTCTTTAGCTATTACTATTTACACGGTGATGCCACACTAGACAAATCGCTTAAAAATATAGGCTTTGATAGGAACGATATCACAGACGTCATCCTGACACATTTACATTTTGACCATTGTGGCGGTGCAATAGTACGTGAGGGTGAAAAGCTATCTCCCGCTTTTAAAAATGCAGATTTTTGGAGTAACAGTGATCATTGGGCATGGGCTACTGCACCAAACCCCAGAGAGAAAGCATCATTTTTAAAAGAGAACATTCTTCCAATCCAAGAAAGTGGTCAATTGAAATTCGTTGAAGATCTCGCAGATCCATTTGGCAATGAGATCAGCATCCGCTATGCTAACGGTCATACAGAAGCGATGATGTTGCCACAAATTCAATACAAGGGAAAAACTGTACTTTATATGGCGGATTTACTACCCTCTGTTGGCCATATTCCTATTCCTTACGTAATGGGTTATGATGTGAGACCTTTAGTTACCATGGAAGAACGCAACGCGTATTGGAATGAGATCGTTGATAATGAATACATTCTTTTTTTCGAGCATGACCCGATCAACGAGTGCTGTACCTTACAGCGTACCGAAAAAGGAATCCGGGTAAAAGATATATTCAAGCTCAGTGAAATTTAAGAAATTGTAATTGAATATCATCACCCAAGTGCTATAACAACAAGCGGGCTATCAAATGACAGCCCGCTTGTTGTTATAGCTTGAATGTTAGAATCTAAAACCCAATGCCCAATAATTCTCAAAGAACCATATTTGTTGTGTTGCTTTATCGACTCCCCTTCTGCCCGTCGTGCGGATGTTGTATAAATCTGTCCAGCCCGTCTTAAAGTTACCTTGAAGATAAAGCCCCTTATAGAAACGATAATGTAACCCTACTTTTGCAGAAGCCCCATAACCGGCGATATTCCAAAAATGATTGGCTCCTTCACCAAAAAGACGTACATCCGAACGTGGTATCAAGAGGCCTACATCTACGCCAGATTCCATGGTTAGAACCTGCTGACCTTTGCGATTGTTAATAATATCATCATATCGTTCCAAGCCAACCGATGCAAAGTTATAGCCATCTGT
The DNA here is from genome assembly GCA_031277685.1 of Sphingobacterium sp. Classification (GTDB taxonomy): domain Bacteria; phylum Bacteroidota; class Bacteroidia; order Sphingobacteriales; family Sphingobacteriaceae; genus Sphingobacterium. Next base: position 11,024 of record JAITLV010000070.1, read on the forward strand.
ATGTTCAAATGTCAACATCGCAGAATCGACCATAATCTTTTCACCATTATATTGTCCCGCGCGATTTCCTGTAGGTATGCCGGGTGTTGATATTTCATCACCAATATAACCTGTGATCTTAACTTCCTGCGGGATATCCACGACATACTTCATGTGATCCCAGCCCAATGAAATGGAATAATTATCTTTTATATAATAACCAAAATGCAAGTTAAATTGTGGAATAGTCAAACGACTTGGATCAAAATAAGTCGATCCAAATTTTGTCGGGCGATCCCCCGCTTTTACATCATGTAGAATAAAGTCGTAATTGGGTCCAGTAAAATGGATATCAGATTTCGCATACGAAGAAAAGTTATATCCCCAAAAGAAGAAAAACTTCCCTTTGTTACTTTCTGTCCTTAAATTCTTCGGCTTAAAAATGCTTTTTCCTATTTCGGGATTTTCCTGTGCAAATAAACTCGAAACACCTAGTGCAAGTGCTCCTATTGTCAAAAATATTTTTCTCATATCGGCGCTAAAAACGTTGGGCAAAAGTAGTCTCATTCTATTTCATAACCAAATAAAACAGATGGAAATTAGGAAAATATGACGAAGATCACAGAAATGTCTTCATTAAGAAATGTATATAAAAAAAGCTGCTTTCTAATGAAAGCAGCTTTCGCTATAATTATTTACAGAATCAAGCTATTTCACTTGGTTCTTACGAATGATATTCAAAGCACCACCGGCTTTAAACCATTCAATCTGTTGAGCATTGTACGTGTGATTCGCCAAAATTTCCTCTTGTGTTCCATCTGCGTGATGCAAGACAAGAGTTAATGGTTTACCTGGAGCAAACGTTGTTAAACCTAGAATATCGATGGTATCGTTTTCTTGAATTTTATTATAATCATCTTTATTCGCAAAAGTTAATCCCAACATACCTTGCTTTTTCAAGTTAGTCTCGTGGATACGAGCAAAAGACTTAACCAATACAGCACGAACGCCTAAATGACGAGGTTCCATTGCAGCATGCTCACGGGAAGAGCCTTCACCATAGTTTTCATCCCCTACCACAATTGAGCCTATACCATGCGCTTTGTAGTCACGTTGCGTTGCCGGAACAGGACCATACTCACCAGTCAATTGGTTCTGAACATTATCGGTTTTCTCATTAAAGAAGTTAACCGCACCGATCAGCATATTATTAGAAATATTATCTAAGTGACCACGGTATTTCAACCAAGGGCCAGCCATAGAAATATGATCAGTCGTACATTTACCTTTTGCTTTGATCAACAATTTCAGACCTTTTAAGTCTGTACCTTCCCAAGCTGCAAAGGGTTCCAACAGTTGAAGACGATCAGATGTTGGTGCTACGTCAACGACAACAGCACTGCCATCGGCAGCAGGAGCTTGATATCCTGGATCATCAACAGCAAAACCTTTAGTAGGCAACTCGTCGCCTACGGGTGGGTCAAGCTTCACTTGTTCTCCCCGGCTATTCGTCAATGTATCCGTGACAGGATTAAAGCCTAAATCACCAGAAATTGCAATTGCAGCAACTAATTCTGGAGAGGCCACAAATGCATATGTATTTGGATTACCGTCAGCACGTTTAGCAAAGTTACGGTTGAAGGAGTGAACGATTGTATTTTTCTCCTGTTTATCAGCACCGACACGATCCCACATACCGATACATGGGCCACAAGCATTTGTAAATATCGTTGCATTCAGGTCTTCGAACGTTTTCAATAAACCATCACGGTCTGCGGTAAAACGAACTTGCTCTGAACCAGGGTTAATCCCAAATTCAGCCTTGGTGATCAATCCTTTGTCAACAGCTTGTTTGGCAATAGAAGCAGCACGCGACAAATCTTCGTAAGAAGAGTTTGTACACGATCCGATCAGCCCCCATTCAACTTTCAATGGCCAGCCATTTTTATCAGCCTCTTCACGCATGCGTGAAACTGGCGTATATAAATCTGGTGTAAACGGACCATTCAATGATGGTTCCAATTCCGAAAGATTAATTTCGATCAATTGATCAAAATATTGCTCGGGATTAGCATAAACTTCAGCATCAGCCGTCAAATGTTGCTTAATAGTATTTGCCGCATCCGCAACCTCTGCACGACCTGTTGCACGCAGATAACGCTCCATAGAGGAATCGTATCCAAATGTTGAAGTAGTGGCACCAATTTCAGCGCCCATGTTACAGATTGTCCCCTTACCTGTACAAGATAAAGACTCTGCCCCTTCGCCAAAATATTCAACGATTGCACCTGTGCCTCCTTTTACAGTCAGAATACCAGCAACCTTTAAGATAACGTCTTTTGCTGCCGCCCAGCCACTCAACTTACCAGTTAATTTAACACCGATCAACTTAGGAAATTTAAGTTCCCAAGGTAAACCTGCCATTACATCACAAGCATCAGCACCACCGACACCGATAGCAACCATACCAAGACCGCCAGCATTTACCGTATGTGAATCCGTACCGATCATCATACCACCAGGGAATGCATAATTTTCCAAAACAACCTGGTGAATAATACCCGCACCTGGCTTCCAGAAACCGATACCATATTTATTTGAAACAGAGCTCAAAAAGTTGAACACTTCCGAACTTTCGTTTTTAGCACGGGCTAAATCTTTATCCGCACCTTCTTTCGCCTGGATCAAGTGATCACAATGAACCGTAGAAGGAACAGCGACCTTTGGACGTCCCGCCTGCATGAATTGCAATAAAGCCATTTGTGCAGTCGCATCTTGCATAGCTACGCGATCAGGAGCAAAATCGACGTAAGAAACACCACGTTTGTAATCTTCCGTCGCATTACCATCCCAAAGATGGGCGTATAAAATTTTCTCAGATAAAGTCAAAGGTTTGTTGACCACTTGACGAGCTGCAGCAATGCGCTCATCATAACGGCTATACACCTTTTTAATCATATCTACATCAAAAGCCATAATCTCTCTAATTTATGTGTTTAATTAAGTTACTGAAACCCTAATAGCTTTTTATTTTGTCGGAATAGGCGCAAATTTTGTTAAGTTGATACCCTCGACAGCAGCTTTGTATTCTTCAATATTAGGAATACGGCCTAAAATAGCTGAAAGTACAACAACAGGTGTAGATGCTAATAAAGATTCACCTTTTTTACCATCCCTGTCCTCCACGACACGACCTTGGAATAGGCGGGTCGAAGTAGCCATAACAGTATCGCCTTTTGCCGCTTTCTCTTGGTTACCCATACAAAGGTTACAACCAGGACGCTCTAGGTACATGATATTTTCGTATTCCGTACGGGCAGTGCTTTTCGGTAACGCATCGCTAAACTCAAATCCCGAATATTTTTGTAAAAATTCCCAGTCACCTTCAGCCTTCAGCTCATCAATAATATTATATGTCGGAGCTGCAACAACCAATGGTGCTTCAAAAGTAACAACACCTTTTTGCTGTTCAATATTGCGCAACATTTTCGAAACGATTTTTAAATCGTCCTTGTGCACCATACATGAACCAACGAAACCTAAATCTACCTTTTTGTTTCCACCGTAGTAGGAAAGATCACGGATAGTGTCGTGTGTATATCGTTTCGATACATCAGCGTTATTTACATCTGGATCTGCAATCATTGGTTCTTCGATAAGATCCAAATCAACGACAACCTCTGCATAGTATTTTGCATTTGTATCTGGAGTCAATGCTGGTTTAGCACCAGATCTGATCTCTTCGATACGTGCATTCGCTTTATCAATCAACCCCTGCAAGACGTTGTTTTTGTTTTCCATACCTTTGTCGATCATGATTTGGATACGGTTTTTAGCAATTTCTAAGGATTCAATTAACGTCTCATCCTGCGAAATACAGATGGATGCTTTTGCTTTCATCTCTGCCGTCCAGTCGGTGAAAGTAAAGGCCTGATCGGCAAGCAGCGTACCAATGTGTACTTCAATAATTCTGCCTTGGAAAACGTTCTCACCAGCAAACTGCTGCAACATCTGTGCTTGTGTCGCATGTACAACATCACGGAAATCCATATGTTCTTTCATGCTTCCTCTAAACGTAACTTTTACAGATTCAGGGATTGGCATCGAAGCTTCCCCAGTTGCTAAAGCTAAAGCTACAGTACCGGAGTCAGCACCAAAAGCAACACCCTTCGACATACGTGTATGTGAATCACCACCAATAATGATTGCCCATTCGTCAATCGTAATATCATTTAATACTTTGTGGATAACATCTGTCATGGAGTGGTACACTCCTTTGGGATCACGTGCTGTAATCAATCCAAAATCGTTCATAAATTTCATCAATTTTGGAATATTCGCTTGTGCTTTTTTATCCCATACTGATGCTGTATGACAACCTGATTGGTATGCACCATCTACAGTTGGCGCAATTACTGTAGCAGCCATTGCTTCTAACTCCTGTGCGGTCATTAAACCCGTTGTATCCTGAGAACCGACGATATTCACTTTCACACGAACATCAGAACCAGCATGCAATACTTTACCTGGAGTTACGCCAACAGCGTTTTTGTTAAAGATTTTTTCTACCGCAGTTAACCCCTGACCTTCAATCGTAATCTCTTTTGAAGGAGCAAATACGGTTGGTGTTTGAATGCCCAAGGTTTGAGCAGCGAAAGTTTGGATCTTTTTACCAAATACGATCGCATAAGAACCGCCCGCTTTGATAAATTCCATTTTTTGAGGAGTCAATGCTTTTGAAATATCAATTAACTCTTGCTCTCCATTATATAATTTCTTAGTTTTTGTATTGATGGTTAATACAGTACCTGTTTCTACGGAATAGACTTCCTCTAATACTGGCTCACCTTTTTCATTACGAACAACTGCACCATTTTCATCAACCTTCTTCACCCAGTTTTTAAGGTCAATACCTATACCACCGGTCACATCTACTGTTGTTAAGAAAATCGGAGAAATACCGTTTGTACCACCCACAATTGGCGCAATGTTTACAAAAGGAACATAAGGGCTTGCTTGTTTACCAGTCCATAATGCCACATTGTTCACACCTGACATCCGTGAAGATCCCACACCCATAGTACCTCTTTCGGCAATCAGCATCACACTTTTACCTGGGTGTTTCGCTTGTAAGTCCTGAATCTGTTGTTGCGCTTCCGGTGTGATCATACATTTACCATGTAATTCACGATCAGAACGAGAGTGCGCCTGGTTACCTGGAGATAGTAAATCTGTAGAGATATCACCTTCCCCTGCGATAAAAGTAACTACCTGAATTTCCTCCGTTACTTCAGGAAGTTTCGTAAAGAATTCAGCTTTCGCGTAGCTTTCTAAAATATCTTTCGCTACAACATTACCTTGCTCAAAAGCTTGTTTCAAACGTGCAGTATCTGCATCATATAAGAAAACTTGTGTCTTAAGAACTTCTGCAGCTTGACTCGCAATCGCACTGTCAGTTCCTAAAGCAAGATCTAGTAAGACATTGATCGAAGGTCCACCCTTCATATGCGACAATAACTCAAAAGCAAAATCAGTTGTGATCTCAGCGACAACTGATTCACCTAAAATAATTTCTTTTAAGAACTGCGCTTTAACACCAGCTGCAGGCGTCGTGCCCGGCAAGGTATTATAGATAAACAATCTTAAAGATTCTGCTCTATTTTCGTTGTTTAAATCTTTAATCTGAGCAATTACTTCACTTAGTAATTCTGCTCCGTCAATAGGCTTAGGGTGTAATCCTTGGCCTTCTCGTTCTACAACCTCTTGTACGTAATCGTTGTAAATACTCATAGATATCAATCTTTCTATTTTAAGGGTAGTTCAAAAGATATACTCTTACCTTCCTACACTACCGTGTCTGTAATATAATTAGGCGAAATATGATCTGTGTAGCACGCTACATTCAAATTATAAATTGCCCGTTCAGTTCGCGTTCTCTAAGCTGATTCATTTACTGTAAATCAACTCGTATGACTAAATACAAAAATAGTGAAAATCCAACTTTAAACGCATGCATTCCATTTATTTAAATCAATTTGGAATTGTTCTAAACAGCACTTATGCAATCCTGCCATTTTTTTTTGACACTATTTTTACCGCATGATCCAGCTTAAAAAAAAGAGGTGATTTAGTTTAGTAAATCACCTCTTCATATCGTTATAAACTTTCAATAGTTATGTCTATATCTTTCAATGTTTTGATGGTCTCCAACGGATCAGTTGCATTGAACACAAAAGAGCCAGCAACCAACACATCAGCCCCCGCTTTCAACAGCTGGGCAGCATTGGCAGTGGTAACTCCCCCATCAATTTCAATCAACAAACCATCATTTACGCCATGAGCCATTGTACGAAGCTCCTGTACCTTGGCATAGGTATTTGTAATGAATTTCTGTCCACCAAATCCAGGATTGACAGACATCAGGCACACAAGATCCAGATCAGCCAAAACATCTTTCAAAAGAGCGACTGGTGTATGGGGGTTCAATGCCACCCCAGCTTTACAGCCCAATTCTTTAATGGCCGCCAATGTACGATGCAAGTGTGTACAGGCTTCATAATGTACGGTAATTATCGCTGCTCCCGAATCTTTACAGACTTGTAAATAGCGGTCAGGATCAACAATCATCAAATGTACATCCAATGGTTTTGTGGCATGTTTCGCAATAGCTTGCATCACTGGAAATCCAAACGAAATATTTGGCACAAAAACACCGTCCATAATATCGATATGAAACCAATCAGCTTCACTGTTGTTTACCATGATGATATCATCATATAATTTTGCGAAGTCTGCAGCAAGAACGGATGGTGCAATAAGATGTGATTTTGTTGACATGTTGTATTTTTTCTGCAAAGATAACAAGTATTTTTCGTTCAGCACAGTATTAACTGTATTTAAGATACATCAAACGCCAGCCGATAAAATCCACAAAAAATAAATTATAACTACATTTGTATATTAACTTTATATAAAACATCGCTCAAAGTGGGAAGACTAAAAATAAAATATAAAAGAGAATTAAATACAACAGAGAATCTCATCCGAAAAATTGGCCTAATACTGATCACCATTGTCTTGATATGTATTTTTCTTCCCAAACAACCCCGATTCCGCTATGAATTTCAAAAAGGAAAAGTTTGGAATCATGAAAATTTGATATCGCCCTATAATTTTGCGATCCTAAAAACACAGGAAGAGCTCAATGCGGACAAAAAAGGTATTCTGAATACCATCCAGCCAATTTATAATGTAAATACGACAACCAGTAAGGAGCAGATTGATCAGTTCAACACGGATCTGTCCGAAAAATGGCAAAGCAGCAAACTGGATACAACGCACGAAAATATAAACGATTATCGTAGTGCTGGAAATGCAATATTAAATCACCTCTATGGAAAAGGGATTTTGTCACTGAACAATCGGTTTCAAAACCGCAACAATGATAAATCAGCAGCATCCAAGCACTACAATTTCACTTTGATTCAGGACAAAGTTGCTTCGCAAAAAAACACAGCGGATTGTTACACGATTGAAAGCTCATACGGCTATATGGACGATTTAATGCCCAAGCTAACCAAAATTAAACAGAAAGGCTGGCTGGAAGAAACATTAAAAAACTATATCACGATCAATTATATCTACAATGACCAACAGACCGAAGCACTTGAACAAAATGCGATTGCAAATATATCTGCGACGCGGGGTGTGGTGCAAAAAGGTGAACTGATCGCTGAGAAAGAAAAAATCATATCCAATGAGACCTACCAAAAACTTGAATCGCTACGCAAGGTGTATGAGGATGAAGGTAAAATAAGCGGAAATCAAAATTATGTGACACTGGGGCAATTTCTAATTATATCGCTTGCCCTTTCGATACTTATGGTATTTCTTTTTCTTTTCCGTAAAGACATCTATTTCAACAATAGGCTATTGATGATCATTATGATTGTGATCATAGGTATGCTTGCCGTACTTTCTTGGGCTATTAAAATTAAAATACCGAATCTGTATTATATTCCATTTTGTGCGGTACCCATTATTATCCGCATTTTATTTGATACCAGAGTCGCACTTAACATCCATCTTCTGATGGTTCTTTTGGCAGGTCTATTTGTCCCAAACAGCTTTGAATTTGTCTTTTTACAATTTATGGCCGGCATCGTCGCAATATACAGTATCAAAACATTGGTAAAACGGGAACAATTGTTTGTCTCATCAGCGATTATTCTAGGAACATACTGGGTAGCATACATCGGCCTAGTCGTAACAAGAAATGGCTCAATTGACACCATATACTGGTCAGACCTCCTTCCCTTTTTGGTCAGTGTAATGATCACTTTGCTCGCTTACCCCATGATCTACGCCTTTGAGAAACTCTTCGGAATTGTATCCGACTTGACTTTAATGGAACTCACCAATAGTAACTCCAAATTATTAAGGGAGCTTTCCTTTAAAGCACCGGGTACTTTTCAGCACTCATTACAAGTTGCCAATTTGGCCGAGGCCGCAATCTATAAAATTGGCGGCAACCCACTTTTAGTACGTGCCGGAGCGCTGTACCATGATATCGGTAAACTAACCAACCCGCAATTCTTTATTGAAAATCAAAAAACAGAGAAAAATCCGCACGATGAACTTTCCCCAGAGCAAAGTGCACAAATTATTATTTCCCATGTCATCAAAGGTGTGGATATTGCCAAGAAACATCAGCTTCCTGAAGTTATCCTCGATTTTATCCGAACCCATCATGGCACCACCCGCGTGGATTACTTTTACAATGTGTTCGTGAAGAACAATCCCGATAAACTGGTGGACGAGTCACTCTTTACTTACCCAGGGCCTATCCCCTTCTCCAAAGAAACAGCGGTACTCATGATGGCCGACTCTGTTGAAGCGGCATCACGGGCTCTAAAAGAACCTTCCGAGGAGTCAATCAACAATCTTGTTGATAAAATAATTGAGCACAAATTGATGCGCGGCCAATTCAACAATAGTAATATTACATTGAAAGATATTACCGAATCAGCTGTTATTTTCAAGTCTATGCTCAAAAGTATCTATCACGTACGGGTGGATTATGATTTGAGCAAAAAAACATTGTAATTTTAATTGCTAAACAACAAATTGAAATTCAAATGCTTATTGCAACGTTACATTTTTTTTGTATTTTTTTTAATATTTAGACTTTGCAGATTCAAATAATTGCCTTATGTTTGCAATGTCAAAACAAGGAAGGGTGCCTGAGTGGCCGAAAGGAACAGTTTGCTAAACTGTCGTACTGGAAACGGTACCGCGGGTTCGAATCCCGCCTCTTCCGCCAGATAAAACGAGAAAAGGCTACGCTAAAAAGCGTAGCCTTTTCTCGTTTAGCTATATACATATAGTCCAATTAAAATATAGTATTTTTACAGACCAACCGCTGACAATGTCTCTAGGTTATACCAAAGTCCCACTACTCAAATCCGTATAATGCTCTAAAACGCTTCGGGGTGCTTTTCGTATGTACCCTAAAATATCTTATAAAGTAAGAAACATCACGAAAGCTCAATGCTTTGGCAGTTTCTTTAATAGACAGCCCACTTATTAAAAACCTCTTAGCTTCCAATACAATACGATTCTCGATCATATTTGTTGAAGTACAATGAAAATATCTTTTACAGAGGCTATTTAGATAGCTCACTGTGATATTAAGCTTTCCCGCATAGAACGCCGGCTTTCTATTGGAATGAAAATACTCTTCTATAAGCCCCAAAAATTTATATAATTTAGGATTTCCTTTCGTTATCGGCAAATTCTCAAAATAATGCTTTGAAATGCGGCTAATCAAACAGGCTATTACAAAAAACCTTGCTACCACCAATTCTCTAAACACTAAACTCCCACCAACCTCTTGTCTAATCCCTTCAAATTCCCCTTTCAGATTTTTAAATTCTACTTCTCTTAATTCCAGTACTGGGTGTTTCATATAAAGGGGCAGAGCAAAATGGAAACCATTCGAAAATAATTCAAAAAATTTCCGATGTACCATCACACCATACCCCATGACGTTATCATTAAATTGATATGTATGAATCTGTTGAGGCTGGACAAAATGAAATTGTTTTGGACGCACAGTAAAATCCAAGAAATCGATCTTATGAATACCACTCCCCGATTCAAGAAGTAAAAGTGTGAAAAAATCGGGATCCCCCATATCAACACCATCCTTTACCTCTTTCAGCGAAAAAAAAATAACCTCATTTTCTGATGCAATTTCAGTTTCAAACGCTCCGAAGTTTCCCCTTTCATATCTCATCATAACTGGAATTAAACTCTTATCATATTAAACATACACACAAATATTCCGTCCTATTTCTTCTTGACCGAACTGAATCCTGAAAGATTGCCACTCAGAATTATATCCCCTCATGTGGCATATCTGTCCCATAGTATTGATCCTCGAAATATGCTTCAACCTAGACAGACAGCTACAGGAAAAGCAGCGCTTGTATTTATGTTTTGAAATTTAAAAAGTTTTGCAGAAAAAATACAATCAAGTTATAAATCAGAATAGTTAATGAATGATTTAATAAAGCATTTCCTCTCCGGCATCCATTTTTCAAGAATAAACGACCTATTACATTTACTCATAGTGCTATGCAAATGAATAGTATAAATCCTTGTACTATTTTAGAAATAGCTTATTTTACACCTAAAAAAACCGAGAATATAGGCTCTTTACAAACATTATATTGCATCATGGTGATGTCGGTATATAAAATCTCACGGGTTACGTACACAACTACTACCCCAGGGCAAAGACCTGCATTATGCAAAATCAATTACCTGAACTAATCCAAAAACAAGAAAATACCTGAAACCAGTGATAAGCTTGAGTCAAAATTCTTCTACATTTGCGGTAACAAATAGGATAAAAATGAAAATAGGACATTTCATGATCGTCTATATAGGGCTATTTCCTACACTTACAAATGCACAGGAAAGCCTTGCATTTGAAGATGATTTTAATCTTTGGAATATAGAAAAAGGACAAACCGCCTCTATTTTTGTTGATAAGGCGTATATTCGATCTGCACCTGGACTCCAAGCAGCAGTTGTAGACTCGCTCACTGTTGGTAAAAAAGTCACGATTACGAGCACGCCATTCAAAGGCAGTACCATCAAAAATTTTTATGCTCCTTGGTATCAGATCAATTACACCAGAGATGGCCAATCCAAACAGGGCTTTATCTGGCTCGGCTTATTGACCCTTGGCAAACAGGCGGATAAAGAAGGATTTCAATACCTCTATGGCTTCGATAGGTTCGTCAAACCACGAAATGAACAAGAACAAGAGCACTTTTTAACTACCGTAAAAGTATTGAATAAACGAGACTCTCTTGTTGCTAGCCAATCGTACTCATTTGTATTCTCCGGTCAATTCATTTCCCAAAGTAAATTGCTACCTGGTATGGGACTAGATAATGTCAAACAAATCTTGCGGATGGAGTTTATCTCAGAGGCCTGTGGAATTCCAACGGAATATAATTACGTCGCTTGGACGGGTCAAAAATTGATCAATCTTCCGAATAGGTATTCTGTCGCCGATGCTGGAGTCTTCTATTACGATGAGAAAATTCTATTCCCTGCAGAACACAGAAAAAATAACCAACTGATCTATAAATACATTGAGGAAGCAGAAGTCAAAGATGATGGCGCCAAAGACCCGAACTATTCTATTTCAAAAAGAGAAGAACATTTTCGATGGGATGGCGATAAATTCATAAAACTCCCTTAACGCAATGATTTTCCAATAAAATTTAACATATTAGAAATAACAACACATAAAGAAAGCAACGAATGGAAGAACAAAATATATATGATTTATTCTACACTGGACAACTGGATCTTTTTATCATTGCAGGAGAGAATCAATTAAAGCAAAACGACCAAGATATCACACTTTGGACACATCTTGCTGTTGCCTATCACGATCAGGTATTCTATGAAGGACACGAGGCTATTTTTGATGTTATTCAGGAAAAGATGATCCCCTATCTTCAGAAAGCTCTTAGCGTAGAGCCTGAAAACGAGACGACCCTCTACCATATGCTCAACTATGTGATCAGTAACGAGGCAGCATTGGCTCAGATCAACCGTCCTAAAAAACATATAGACGAAACCAACAAAGATAAATTTATTGGTTATGCAAAACAGCTGATCGCCATACCGAAAATGACTTCGTATGGTTATGGTTTCCTTGCCAGTATCCATGAAGGGCTTCAGGACGAGACTTCTTTATTGACAGTACTGGACGAAGGGATCAATTATTTCAATGAAGCTTTTAAAGACGATCGTGAAAGCGCAGATCATAATTTCTCCTTATTTTGGATGAAAAAAATATATCTGCTGGATCGCACTAAGCAAATTTCGGGGGCTGCATTAGCAACCTTAATTCGGGATCAGTTTGACCGTTTCGTCAGCAGTCATGAAATGCAGTACGTCGACCTGGCCGAGATAGCTTATGAAAACAACGATATAGACTTAGCTTTAAGGATATTATTAAAACTGATTAAGGGTGAAAATTCAGCCGCACATATCCATGAGGAATTGGTCAAATGGCATACTCGCTTTGAAGAACTTATCGCCGATGGCTATGAAAATCCGGAAGTATTTTACTATCAGCTTATCATCGAACGCAATTATTCAGAAGAGATTGGAATACCCTTTGATTATTATCACCTACACGCTTTGAAGGTAATAGATCAGTACCCGGATCTATACGTTGGTTATCATTTTGTAGGCGCTTATCTTTATGATGATGGACAGCACGAAGCAGCTATCCCTTATCTCCAGCAGTCTGGTGAAAAAAAATGGAATGCAACCTCCTGGCGCCGACTTGTCGAATGCAGCTACTTAACAACAGGGGAAATATATAACGACATCCCGACTTTCGATGACTTACCGCGCGATCTTTATAATGAAGCGATCAACTTATCTGACTTTGTTGATGCTTTAGATACGCTGTCTGCTGAAGATACACTGGCGCTACGACAACTTTACCTTGCTGTTTATCGCCAAGCCTATAATGCTTTTGCGGCGTATTTCGAACAAGGTAAATATGAAAGTGACTATTTTGGCGGAAGCCACAATCGTGCAATGAACTGTAATAACTTAGCCATCGCACTAAAAAATGTGCACCTCCTGGAAGATAGTTATCAAATTGCAACCGAAGGATTAAACTACTCAGATTTTGAGGAACTACATCAAACCCGTACAGATGCATTGTCGCAATTGGAGGATTATGAACGCTTAAAAGATGCCCTCGCACAGTATTTCGACACATATCAAGTCACCTTAAGCGACCTCGATGAAATGCGCAATGCAGCCATGGAAGAACAATCCGCTGAAGAAGACGAGGATCTTGTATTCCCTAGCTGCTATCAAATGTTCGTGTATCAGCTTGAAGTGAATTATCACCTGGGACTTTCTACTGATATACAGGCTGAAGCCCAGTACCTACTGGAACATATTTATCAATTCTATATCAATCACCCGACCCTGAACGACTACCATTACCGGGATTTTGAGGCTGCTAAAAATGGTGTAGAAGGTGTGATTTATGATATTCTCGAGCCCAACGACCGTGATTTCCGCATTGCTTATTACAGAGATATAGCACATCAATATCCGCATGAAGCCCAACCGCAATATATGCTCATGCAATTATATAATGAAATATCCGAATACAGTGCCATTGTAGCCGCAGCTCGCGCTTACCTCAAAAATAAAAAAGAGTTTATCATCAATGATTTTGATAAGGCTAAGACCTTATATCTCATTATCAAAGGTCACTACTTTCTTTCCGAATTTAATTTGGGCGCCCAGTTATTCCAAGCCTATGATACTTGGGTTGCGACAGTCATGGATCCAGAAGATTATGTCCTTTGGGTCAAATTCGGGATTCTGCTACTTGCCGAACAGGAAAACCTTGCCGAAACTAATCGTTATGCACTGGTTTTTAATGGCATCTATGCGCAAAATCAATGGGGCTATGATGACGATTGCGAATCAGTAAAACTGGCAGAAGCACTTGTTAATTACAAAGTAGGAAATCTAAAAAAAGCACATGCATTACTCAATGAAGTTTTAGCTTATTCCGATCATAGCGAATTGGCTGACGAGTATAAGAGAACCTGGAAAAAACCGGGATTTCTATCAAACTTTAAATTCTAGGCCAAACTTGGCTTTATCCAAATAATAAAAAAGCGCGGTAGACATATCAACACTGTTTACTGCGCTTTCGAAGATCAAGCCCAAGAGGCTCCTCGCCCACTGTCTCCACCTTTCAGCAATCCAAGTCCTGCAATAAACGCAAAATCACACTTGCGTCCAAGTTGATTTAATACTTATCCAAAAAAAGTTATATTTGAATTGTCATGGGACTAAAGTATTTGATCGGATTCATTCTTTTTATTGGCTTATGGGTAAAGCCAGGCATTGTACTATCCTGTCATCAAAGTAAGGCCCTGACCTGCTGTAAGGACAAATCAGTGCAGAGAGATAAGGAAGAGGATTGCTGTGAAAAATTCCACGCCAAGAAGAAAACCCAATGTAAACACCATAAGCAGTGTGGAGATTGCAATTGCCACTGTGCTTCAACACCAAGTATATTGGCCACCTCAGTATTCCCCGTTCAGCTTCCAAAAATCTCCTTTTCAATCTTTAAAAAATTATATACGGGCTTGCTCTCCGTTTATCTTTCCGAGGGTTATTCTTATCCTTGGGTTCCCCCAAAAATAAACTGACCAAGATGGATCACACATTACTAAATGAGAGTAAATATCCCCTACTAGGTTAAACAAACAGAATTTCAGATTCTTCCTGGGCATATCGCATAAGATCGACAACACCCTAGAAGAAGCAACAAATGTATATCAAAATAGAACACATGAAAATCCTTAACAACATTATAACCGCCTGCCTTTTAGCAACTGGCATGTATACATACGCACAGAACAATACCATGACGGCACAAACAGTCAAGATCAGTGGCAACTGCGGTATGTGCAAAAAAACAATAGAAAAAGCGGGTAACTCCGCTGCGGCTAAAGTAGACTGGGACGAAGACAACCAAACCGCCGAAGTCTCGTTCGACGCAAACAAGACATCATTGGATGCCGTGTTGAAAAATATTGCGCTGGCAGGTTATGATAATGAAAAATACCTCGCACCAGCAAGCACTTATGCTGATCTACACGGCTGTTGCCAATACGACAGAACACTCCAAGCTCCAACCGTGGAGACTGTTAACACCCCAATAGACAACGAAGACATAACAACAGCTTCAGCCGTTGCCGAGGCCGGTCATTTCCAAGCGATCTATAACCAATATTTCCTGGTAAAAGATGCTTTAGTGGCCTCTAATCAAAAGAACGTGATTACAGAAGCGGCGAAACTTTCGGACATTATTGCGACAGTTAAATCAGCCGATTTGACCACAGCAGAACAGCAAGCCTGGAAAACTCAAGCTAACAGTATAAAGCAATATAGCAAATCACTTCAGGAGGCAAAGGATCTTGCAAAGCAACGTATGGTATTTGCCCCACTTTCTGAAGCGATCTATCACCTCTCGAAAGAATCCAAACCTACGTTAACAGTGTATTACCAAAAATGTCCTATGTTTGACAATGGCAAAGGAGCGACTTGGCTGAGCCTACACAAAGATGTCAAAAACCCTTATTATGGTGCACAGATGCTAACTTGTGGCAGCACGGTCCAAACGATCCTATAAAAGCAATCTGGGTTAATATCAAAAGGATCGTCCGTACTTCGGGCGATCCTTTTTTATTGATCAATCTCTTACAAGTCCGAACCCCCAAAAGACAAAGACAAAAAAATAAACACATTGGAACCGATTATTTGAAGGATTAACGTCAAAATATAACCCCTTTTTTGATTCAAAATAGTATATTAGAAGAAGCATGACAACCATGTAAAGAGTAACTAATGAAGAGAAATATCAGGATCAATTAAGAAGCGTTTTTTAACCCATGGAAAAAGTAATTATTACAGGAGGAACAGGTGCTATTGGCCATCAATTGACTAAATTACTGGTTGCCAATTTCTATGAGGTGATCATCTTTACGCGTGATCCAAAGGCTCAGACGGCACAGCATAACGTCCGCTACGTTCATTGGAACCCGAAAAAGCAAATCATTGACACTAAATCAATACAGGAGGCCGATTATATCATCAATTTAGCTGGCGCAAATCTCAATGGGGCACGATGGAGTAAAGCCTACCAACAAGAAATTATATCCAGCCGAGTGGAAAGCGGACAAGCGATTTATCAGGCACTAAAACAGATACCTAACCAAGTAAAAGCAGTTATATCAGCTTCCGCGACAGGTTGGTATGGTACTGATGACAAGTATCAGAAAAAACCATTTGTGGAAGGAGATCCGCAAGGCGGCAATTTTCTATCCTGGGTCTGCAATCTTTGGGAAGACAGTGTCAAACCTATTGAGACACTAGGAAAAAGACTGGTTGTTTTCAGATTCGGCGTAGTGATTAGTAAAGACCAAGGCTTATTAAAAGAGCTCAATAAGCTACTGCGTATCCGATGCTGCCCTATTTTTGGTTCAGGCAAGCAGATGCTAAGTTGGATCCACATGGAAGATCTCAGCCGGATGTTGCTGTTTGCCGTACAAAATCATGCGATCGCAGGTGTCTATAACGCCTGTTCATCTGACCCCCTACCCATTGGCCAATTTGCCAAACGCATTGCAAAACGGAAATATGGCATGTTTTATATCCCTCTTCCTGTTCCTTCATTTTTAATCAAATTACTTCTAAGAAAGAAAGGACAAGAAATGATTCTGGATGGCACCTGGGTAAATAATAAAAAAATCCTGGATAAAAAATTTCCATTTAAGTACCCAACCTTGGATAATAATTGTATAGATAATTTACACATTGGTTAATTGTTAATTCAGGTTAATATCGACCCTTTACGGGACAAAATCCGTATATTTGCACCTTATGAAGATTTTTAGATATGGCGCAAAGGGCTCCGAAAAGGCGGGAGTCATTTTAAATGAAAAGAAATATGATGTTTCAGAAGGAAATTTTCAATATAACCGTGATTTCTTTGCAAATACGGCAAATTTGGAGCAACTTCAAGCATATGTAGCGGAAAATCGTGAGAACCTGAAAGAGATCGCTTCTGACGAACGCATCGGCACACCACTGGAAACCCCTTCCAAAATTCTTTGTGTCGGACTCAACTTTGATGATCACGTCAAGGAGACAAAATTACAGCAAGCAGCAGAACCCATTGTTTTCATGAAATCTGTTTCTGCATTCAATGGTCCTTTTGATGGTATCACATTACCCAAAAACTCTGTAAAATCGGATTGGGAAACGGAACTTGCCATTGTTATCGGCAAGAAAGCTTCTTATGTCAGCGAAGAGGAAGCTTTAGATTATGTTTTTGGTTATGTGCTGCACAATGACGTGACTGAAAGAGAATTTCAAATTGAAAGAGGTGGTACCTGGGACAAAGGTAAGGGTTGCGATACATTCGCCCCCATTGGCCCGTTCATTGCAACAAAAGATGAGATTCAAGATATAGATAACTTAAGAATTTGGCTTAAATTAAATGGTGATCTCATGCAGGATGGTAGCACAAGTGATTTTATCTATCGTATACCCAAACTCATATCGTACTTGAGCCATTTTATGTCGCTACTGCCAGGCGACATTATCTCAACAGGATCACCCGCTGGATCTGGTATGGGAAAATCCCCACAACGGTTCCTACGTGATGGCGATATCATTGAATACGGTATAGAAGGGCTTGGATCTGGAAAACAAGTTGTATCTGCTTACTCCCTATCCTAAAACACTGTTCCGAAAGACCGATCTTTCTAGGCTTTAAAATTCGGCTAGAAAGATCGGATCAAGCACTATTTTTTCGTCATTTCATTGTAATTTATCAACCGCATTTATGTACATTTATATCGACGTCCACTTTTGTTAACATAAATGCATAAATCCCTAAAGGGTCAATGATTCAACTAAACAACATATCTAAATCATTCGAGGTTAAATCCAGGCGAATCGATGCATTGAAGAGCCTCTCGCTATCCATCGCCAAAGGAGAAATATTTGGTGTTATCGGAGCCTCAGGCGCAGGCAAAAGTACACTAATCCGTTGTGTCAATCTTTTGGAAAGACCTAATGCAGGTCAAGTCATTATTGAAAATGAAGACTTAATGTCCATGTCCCCCAAAGACTTAATGATGAAACGAAGAAAGATAGGGATGATCTTCCAACACTTTAATTTACTTTCATCGCTAACCGTCTTTGAAAACATCGCTTTTCCTTTACAGCTAGAAGGTAAATCAAAAAGTTTTATCCATCAGAAAGTTTCCGAATTACTACGCCTTGTAGGCCTGGAAGATAAAATCGAAAGCTATCCAGCCAATTTATCTGGAGGGCAAAAACAACGGGTCGCCATTGCGCGTGCTTTGGCAAATGAACCCCATATCCTGCTTTGCGATGAAGCGACAAGCGCATTGGATCCCGCAACAACAAAATCCATTCTTAGTTTGTTGAAAAAAATCAATAAACAACTGGAACTTACCATCTTATTGATCACCCATGAAATGGATGTGATTAAAAGAATCTGCGACCAAGTAGCGGTACTGGATCATGGAGTATTGATTGAGAGTGGTTCTGTGGAAACTATTTTTGCAAATCCGCAACAGGAAACAACCAAAAACTTTATTCAATCCTCTTTACAGGTCGATATTCCCCTAAGTTTTCAGGAACGATTAAAAGCCGATGGAAATCCCCTTGTAGAAGTATACATGACTTCGAGAGAAGAGTCCATCCCTTTTATACAACAATTGGAACATCAATATCAAGTTAAAACAAATATCATTACAGCACAAATCGACTATATCGGAGAGATGAAGTTTGGTGTAATATTAGCCGAATTGTCCGGTGATATCGAAAATATCACGGCAAGTCTCTCCTATTTAAAAGAACAGCATCCGCAAACTAAAATTTTGGGTTATGTCTGATCAAGTATTAAACCTACTATTATCGGGAACACTCGAAACATTAATGATGACTTTCCTTTCTGGATTTTTTGGATTTGTGATTGGGCTTCCATTGGGAATTTATCTATTCCTAACGCGAAAACATCAGCTATTGGAAAACAAAACAATGCATCAGATTGTTTCGCTCCTAGTGAACGTGTTCAGATCTATTCCATTCATTATTCTCATTGTTTGGATGATTCCGTTTACACGTCAGATCGTGGGAACATCAATAGGCATGTCAGCGGCCTTGGTTCCTTTAAGTATTGGCGCAGCACCATTTATTGCAAGGTTGGTGGAAAACAGTTTACTAGAGATCCCCAATGGATTAATTGAAGCAGCCAGAGCAATGGGTGCCAGCACTCAACAGGTTATATTTAAAGTATTACTTCCAGAAGCCTTACCATCACTGGTAAACAATGCGACAATAACGCTAATTACACTGGTAGGCTATTCAGCCATGGGTGGTGCTGTGGGAGCTGGAGGGCTCGGACAAATCGGCTATCAATACGGTTATGTCGGTTATGATACCTTTATCATGAATTCTGTTCTTATTTTATTAATTTTAATTGTATTCCTGTTGCAATATACAGGCGATTACATAGCAAAAAAAGTAAACCATCGTTAACATAAATTGTATCATATGAAAAAATTGAACTATGCATTTGCGATCTTAGCCTTTAGTCTTACGACTATTGTCGCTTGTAATAATAGGGAAAAGAAAGAAAACACCCTTAAAGTGGGTGTGGTGACGGGACCTGAAAAGGAACTTGCGGAGACGGCTAAGAAAGTTGCAAAAGAAAAGTTCAATCTGGATGTGGAACTGGTTTCCTTTAATGATTATGTTGTTCCAAATGAAGCGCTGAATCAGGGTGATATTGATGTCAATGTATTTCAGCATCAGCCTTATCTTCAGGAACAATCCAAACAACGTGGATTTACCAAATTGACTATTGTCGGAAACACATTTGTGTTTCCAATTGTTGCCTATTCTAAAAAAATCAAAAGTATTACAGAGCTTCAGCCAGGCGCAAGTATCGCTATTCCAAATGACCCAACGAATGGTGGCCGTGCATTATTACTTCTTCAGCGTGAAGGAATCATCGGTTTAAAGGAAAATGTTGGTATACAACCCAAGGTAATAGACATTGTAAGCAACCCGAAGCAAATTAAAATCATCGAAATGGAAGCTCCACAGCTACCCCGTGTACTTGATGATCCTCAGGTTGCTATCGCTATTATTAACAACAGCTTTGCGTCACAAGCTGGTTTGGATCCCGAAAAACAAGGTTTGTTCACTGAAGATAAAGAATCGCCCTATGTTAATTTAATTGTTGCACGGGCAGACAATAAAAATGATGAAAAAGTACAGCAATTTATACAATCCTATCAATCCCCCGAAGTAGAAGCGACAGCGAAAAAGGTATTTAAAAACGGAGCCATTAAAGGCTGGTAAACACTCAATACGTGATAGAAGCAACTCATTCTTGCCCCTGTGGCTCCGGTCTTACTTTTGCCGAATGTTGTCAACAAGTACACAACAGCCATGCGAAAGCTACAACCGCTGAAGCGCTTATGCGAGCACGCTACAGTGCTTTTGCCGTGAGAGATATAGACTTTTTATACAATACATTCCACCCTACAACACGAAGATTTCAAAACAAACATGCAATTCAACAATGGGCGCAGGAAAATAAGTGGATGCAGCTCAATATCCTGAAAGCAACATTTGCAACGGTGGAATTTGAAGCACATTACCTCGACTCGACAATGGAGCTGCAGATTCACCGTGAAAAGTCGACGTTTAAACAGCAGGGCAACCTTTGGTATTATGTCGATGGCCGATAAAACAGCCGTTGCAAGCCAATAAAAAAAGCTGCTCCAACATCAACCTGTTGGAGCAGCTTTTTTTATGAGCGAACCGTTAAATAGTTTAAGCCAATTCCTCTGTATCTTCACGATAGGGTGCTTCTTCATCAAACTCCCCTTCCCACTTCGCCACAACCACCGTTGCTAAACAGTTTCCGATAACGTTGACAGATGTTCTTGCCATATCCATCAGTTCGTCAATACCCAAAATAGCGGCAATGACAAAGGTCGGTAGACCAAATTGATCTGCAGTCGCTATTAAGATAATCAGTGAAGCACGAGGCACGGCAGCTACCCCCTTGGATGTAATCATCAACGTAAAAGCAATCATGAGCTGATGGCCAAATGACAAATGAATTCCCGCTGCCTGCGCAACAAAGATTGCAGCCAATGATAAATATAGGGAAGTACCATCCAAATTAAAACTATAGCCTGTTGGAATAACAAATGAAACAATCTTACGTGGGACACCGAACTTTTCCATAGCACTCATTGCCTTAGGTAATGCGGCATCTGAACTCGTCGTCGCAAAGGCAATGGATACAGGCTCCTTTATGGCAGCGATAAATCGTCTGACAGGAATCTTAAGGTAAAGCGCAACAGGAAGAAGAACCAAGGTCAAGAAACATATTAAGGCAAAATATAAAGTCGCCAGCAACATAAATAGATTCTTCAGGATATCGACCCCCAAATGGCCAACCGTATAGGCCATGGCTGCTCCTACCCCAATCGGAGCGAAATACATAATGATATTTGTGAACTTAAACATCGTCTCGGACATACTCTCCGTAAAATCAACCAAAGGTTTACGCTTTTTCTCATCAACCATCGCCAGGCCAATCCCAAATAAGACGGAAAATACAACAATCTGCAATACCTGATTGTCAGCTACAGCTTTCACGATATTTTCAGGAAAAAGATCGCGGACAAAGGAAGTGAATTTATAAACCGGGTGTACATGATCTGGCAAAGTCTTCAGAACATGCTCATCCATACTTTCTTTAGCTGCTGGCAATTCTTCATGTGGCATATGTGCAACATCCACGCCTACACCAGCACGGGTCAAGTTGATTGCACCTAATCCAATAAAAATTGCACAGGTCGTTGCGCAAAAAAAGTACAACATGGACTTCCAGGCCATACGCCCCACCTGTTTCAAATCAGAGTGGCCAGCGATACCATAGACGAGTGTAGCGAAAAGAATGGGGCCAACAATAGTCTTTACCAACTTAATAAAACCTTTGCTCAAGGGCTGTAAGGAAATCGCCAGATTTGGAAAGTCCAAACCGACAAATATTCCCATAATCATACAGGTTAAGATCCAGGTCGTCAAATTTTTCTTATAAAGCGCATTTACAACCAAAACGGTGGCAACTATCCAACGGACAGCCATTAGAAATTCATGCGAAAAGCCTACAACATCAAATTCGTATAATACAGCAATGATACAAGCTAATGTAACTGTGATGAGGGTGATTAACCCTATTTTGGTTTTTAACATCTAAAAGATTTTAATGGTCAAAAGAACAAAAATAAAAAAATACTATGCTTTTGCAAATAATATTATTTAAATAGCCCTACTTTCACAACAAAATACCGATTTTCAAAAATGCTGTCACGCAAAAAAAAAGCAGGATAATTTCTTATCCTGCCTTATATTTTAACGGAACAAAAAAATTATTCCGCGTGTAACCAAGCTTTTTTCGCTAATAATTCATCGTTGGATTCACGCACATCCTCGTCATCCACACAACAATCTACCGGACAGACAGCAGCACATTGAGGTTCATCATGAAAACCTACACATTCTGTACATTTATCTGAAACAATATAATAGACTTCATTTGAGATTGCTTCCTGTGATTCATTCGCATCAAGCGTAACGCCATCACCAAAATCTATCACACCATCTAAAGCCGTCCCATCTGAAAATTTCCAAGTTACACCAGCATCGTATATTGCATTATTTGGGCATTCCGGTTCGCAAGCACCACAGTTAATGCATTCGTCTGTAATTTTAATCGCCATTTATAACCTCACAATTATGAT
>JAITLV010000120.1 GCA_031277685.1 Sphingobacterium sp.
TTTTATCGACGAAGACTAATATCAAATTATATTAGCCATTTTAATGCTGTAATCCCTAAAAAGAGAACAGATTAAAATGGCTTTTTACATTTTAAAGCATGGAACAAGAAAGCACTTTCGCACAGGCATATTTTGACAATTCTCCAAAAAAACAAGGTTTTTCGTTTCCCGCCGAATGGGCCAAACAAGAAGCATTGTGGTTAAGCTGGCCTCATAAAGAGGAGTCATGGCCCGGAAAAATTGAAACCATATACCAGCCCTACTGCGAGTTCATTAAAGCTGTTGCTACAGGACAGAAAGTAAGAATCAATGTGGCTAACGAAGACATGAAAGCATTTGCGATCGCAGCATTAAAAAAAGTAGCTGCTGATTTTAGCAATATTGAATTTTATTTCAATCCAACGAATGACGCCTGGTGTAGAGACCACGGCCCCGCTTTCCTTATCAATCAGACAACAAACAAAAAAGCTATTGTTGACTGGGGCTACAATGCTTGGGGAGGTAAGTACCCACCCTTTGACCTAGATGATGTTATCCCTACACGTATAGCCAGGGAATTCGACCTTCCGCTATTCACGCCTAATATTGTTATGGAAGGCGGTTCTGTCGAGTTCAACGGAGCTGGAACCGTTATGACAACCACAGCATGCCTACTCAATGAAAACCGAAACCCTGAATTTACAAAAGAGCAGATTGAGACCTACCTCCGAGAATTCTACGGTCAAGAACAAGTATTATGGTTAGGAGACGGTATCGTTGGAGACGACACAGATGGTCATATTGATGATATTACACGCTTCGTAAATGAGAACACCGTTCTAACCGTTGTCGAAGAAAATCCAGCGGATGAGAATTATACTATTCTCCAGGAAAATCTAGAAACACTACGTTCTTTCAAATTATTGAATGGTGAGTCGCTGAATATTATCGAGCTACCTATGCCAACCGCAGTAGTCTATGAAGGCACGAGACTTCCTGCATCATACGCTAATTTCTATATAGCAAATGATGTTGTTGTTGTCCCAATATTCAACGATAAAAATGACCAAAAGGCACTGGATATTATTCAAGACTGCTTTCCAACACGAAAAGTGATCGGAATTAATTCTGTCGATATTATTTGGGGATTAGGTAGTTTCCACTGCCTGAGTCAACAGGAGCCAGCGTTAAGCTAAAGAGATACTTTCTACAATAAATAGAAGGGGCTCATACAATTGTATGAGCCCCTTCTAAATTCATACAGCATGATGAAATCATCCCATATATCATAACTATACTTGCCGTACAACAAACGTACTAGTTTAAATGCGTACGATAAATTTGCCCCGATCAAACAAAGCTTTAGACAACCACCACCTGCACACCAGACTTCTCTAGCGATTCCACAAAACCAGCACTTACCTTATCATCCGTAATCAATACATCGATTTTATCGAAACCACAAATTCGGCCAAAACTACGTCTTCCAAATTTAGAGGAATCAGCAAGTACAACGACCTTTTGTGCTGTATCTATCATGATACGGTTTAACTGAGCTTCTTGTGCACTGGATGTTGACACCCCATATTCGAGATCGATGCCATCGACTCCCAGAAACAACTTACTGCAATAAAAATCATGCAGCAAATTTTCGGCATACTTTCCAGTAACCGATGTGGAAGTTTTGCGCAAAGTACCGCCCATTTGCATGATTTCTACTGATGGATATTTGATTAGTTCCATCGCAACATTCAATGCAGAGGTGACCACAGTAATATTTCCTTTCGGTACAATTTGTCTAGCGAGCGATTGCATCGTTGTTCCTGAAGCAATAATAATAGAGTCGTTCTCTTCTATCATTTCAGCAGCTTTCTTCCCTATCCGGCTTTTATCATCCGACCGAAGTTTCTCTTTTTCAAAAACGGTTCGATCTGTCGTATACGGATTATATTGTGTAGCCCCGCCATGTGTACGAAAAAGGAGACCACTTTCTTCCAAAAGTGTCAGATCCTTTCGAATTGTAACCGAAGATACCCCCAGCTCCTCACATAGATCAATGACCTGTACTATACCTACTTCTTTTAATTGCTTTAAAATATATTGATGTCGCTCTACGTTTGTCATGGTTCTTTTATATGCACTAAAATATTAAATCTACTAGTGATTTATCCAAAGAATATAATACGTTATATAAATAAAAAGTATGTCTCATCGCTATACAGATTTTTATAAAAAGATATTCTATATGGACTTCCCTAGCAGAACTGACGTTAAAATAATCAAATTATTTAATTATTTACACCCTATTCATCAAATTTAACTTTATTCTGAAAATAGAAAGTTCTTCGGATTTCAATAGATTCAAAATTCTAACGGATCAGGCCAAATATATTGATAATCCAACTCCGATTGAAGTAGGTTTCCACAAACCAGCTTCTGAAAATGATCCCCCGCTTCAAATTTTATTGGTAGGTCAAAGCCATACTTCTGTGCGGACGCCAAGATGACATCTTTTTTCTTCGGATGCAAGGGAGCTACCACATTATAGATAGGATAATTTAAATCGCAAACCACAGCCAGCCTGATCAAACTAACAACATCATCAAGATGGACAAAATTAGCCAACTGCTCGCCTGTTGTACAGATACGATTAGCAAAATATTTGGCGAAAACCCGATTTTTACCAAAGAGTCCCCCTAGTCTATAAACATAAGTTCCTGGCAACTGCAACATTAACCGCTCCACTAAAAAAAGCTTTTCAGACAATTCAATTCCATCTAAATTCGATTCATTATAGACCGCATCTTTATCTGGATAAATAACAATAGAGCTCAGGAATAACTGTTTAGTCCATTTGATATCCGCAAGAAACCCTTTAACAGTCGAAAAACGTCTTTCTAATCCAGGAATGCTATTTTTTTGGCTGGCTGGAACGCTGTTTAATACAAAGTCAAATTGATTCGGAAGCTGTATATCGACGAGTGTATCAGCGTTGTCAAAGTCCGCTATAAATGAAAAAATACCATCAGCCTTGAGCCGAAGGTATTTTTCATATTGTGTTGTGCTAGCCCATACTTCATGCCCTTGATGTTTCATTTGCTTGGCGAACGATTCCGCTAGCCATCCACATCCCAAAATGAGTATTTGCATGAGATCAACGATTAATAAGCTTTTGCAAATAACACACGTCTATTTGAAGGCTTACCAGTGAAGATACAGACTCCCTGCTCTTCCTTAGCATCCAAAGGAATACAACGTATCGTAGCCTTTGTTTCTTCTTTCACACGCTTTTCCGTTTCTGTTGTTCCATCCCAATGGCAAGAAATAAATCCACCTTTACCTTCCAGTACTTCTTTAAACTCGTCATAAGAATTCACTTCGGTAAAATGAGATGATCGGTAGTCTAATGCTTTCTGATAAATATTCTGTTGTATTGTATCCAACAATTGTTCGATATTTCCAGCCAGTCCATCTTGGGACACAGTTTCTTTTGTCTGTGTATCACGACGTGCCAATTCCACCGTCCCGTTCTGCATATCTCTTGCACCAACAGCTACACGCACAGGTACTCCTTTCAATTCCCATTCCGCAAATTTGAAACCCGGACGCTGCGTATCCCGATCGTCATATTTCACGGAGATATCTTTCATCTTCAGTTCATTTGTCAACTGGCTCACAAAGGTGTCAATCTGTACTTTTTCCTCATCAGTCTTGAAAATCGGAACGATAACAACCTGAATTGGCGCCAATTTTGGTGGCAAGACTAAGCCCTGATCGTCAGAATGTGCCATAATCAAAGCTCCCATCAAACGTGTAGAAACACCCCAGGATGTCGCCCATACATGTTCTAATTTCCCTTCTTTGGATGTGAATTTAACGTCAAAAGCTTTTGCAAAATTCTGCCCAAGAAAATGAGATGTTCCAGCTTGCAAAGCCTTACCGTCCTGCATCAACGCTTCGATACAATAGGTATCCAACGCACCTGCGAAACGCTCATTTTCCGTCTTCCGGCCACGTACAACAGGGACGGCTAAAATATTTTCAGCAAACTCGGCATAGACATCGAGCATACGTTCAGTTTCGGCAATAGCCTCTTCCCTGGTCGCATGTGCTGTATGTCCTTCCTGCCATAAAAATTCGGCGGTCCGCAGGAAAAGACGTGTCCGCATTTCCCAGCGAACGACGTTTGCCCATTGATTTACTAAAATCGGCAAATCACGATAGGATTCGATCCAGCCACGATAAGTATTCCATATAATGGTTTCAGAAGTGGGGCGCACAATTAATTCTTCTTCCAGTTTCGCCTCTTCGTCCACCACAATCTTACCCGTACCATCATTTTTTAACCGATAGTGTGTAACCACTGCACATTCGGTAGCAAAACCTTCGACATGGGCAGCTTCTTTGGAGAAAAATGATTTGGGAATGAATAAAGGGAAATAAGCATTGCTATGACCTGTTTCTTTAAATCTTTTGTCTAAGATTGCTTGCATTCTTTCCCAGATCGCATATCCGTATGGTTTAATAACCATACAACCCCGTACAGCTGAATTTTCAGCCAGATCAGCTTTGATCACAAGTTCATTGTACCATTGCGAATAATCTTCTGCACGACTTGTTATTCCTTTACTCATATGAAATTGATAAATTATTGTAACATTATTACGTTAAATCTCGTCTGTATCTCCAATACAAAAAGCGTTCAATAAAAAATATTTGTATTTTTGATTACTTCGATTAAACCCCCTCGAGAAATTTGCGTCTAAGATAGTAAATAAGGCTGTATAATCGAAAATAACGATTTAGGATATTATGAAAAAAAATAGATTATTTATCGGAGCACTTGCCATGACAGGAGCATTTATGTTAGGTTCCTGCGGTACTAGCAGGCAAATCTATAGCGACGATGTCTATGGCAATAATGGACAGGCTAGACAGAAAGTCTACCAAAGTCCAGATTACTATTACACAGATGCGGATCAAGTTCAACAAGGAGGACAGGCACAGGGCGGTTACTACGATGACGAATATTCAGATCAGGATTACAACAACGATTCCTACGAAGATCTTGAATATGCGAATCGGATAAACAGGTTCTATTATGCTTCTCCAGGAATGACCTATTTTGATCCATTCTTCGATCCATGGTATGGTTATGGATTTGGAGGTATGTATGGTTATGGTCCTTCCTTCGGTTTAGGTTGGGGCTGGGGTTCCGGTTGGGGCTCTTCATGGTCTATCGGCTTAGGCTGGGGCTGGGGTTCTAGCTGGGGCTGGGGATCACCTTGGTATGGTGGTTATCACCCTTGGGGCGGCTGGTATGGTGGCGGATACTGGGGATCCGGCTGGTATGGCAATGGCTATTGGGGCGGAGGCTATTGGGGCAACTCAAGACCTCGTTATGCTTCAGCTCGATCATCTTACAGAGACGACTACAATGTGCGTACTTCATCTTCCCGTACCAGAACTTCAGGTGGCTATGACCGTACTGGGGTGGCTCGGGATTCCAGAGGGCGTATTACCTCAGTCGCTAGTACGAGATCCAGTTCCAGTGGTCGTACAAGAACATCAGATGGTTCTATATCACGGGGATCTTCTTATGACAGATCAAGTGGTAGAACAAGATCTTCGGATGGCATTTCTACACGCGGCGGATATACCGATGGTGGCAGATCACGGACATCAGACAGAAGCAATGCAACTTATCCAAGTATGCGGAGTTCGAATGGAACAACCAGATCTCGTACCAGTTCAGGAGACGTTTCCCGTCCGATGAGCCGTTCTATGCAAACTCGCTCAAGCAATCCAGGCTCGACTTCAAGACCATCCTATACACCGCCAACGAGAAGTTATGACAGTGGATCTTCACGCTCTAGTGGCGGCTTCTCCAGCGGTAGCAGTAGATCCGGTGGCGGTTTCTCCGGTGGTGGCGGTGGCGGAAGCTCCAGATCCAGCGGCGGACGTACACGCTAGTGATAAAAATAGCTTACAGTAGCATACAGTACCCTGTGTGCTACTGCTTATTATAGACGATTATTTTAGCTTATGACAATCAAAAAATTACTTTTTGGAACTGCATTTTTAATCGGTGCAGCAGGAACTGCCCAAGCGCAATATGCAAAAGATGTGCTTTTATTTTCCCAAGGGGACAACGGGGGGACTGCTCGCTTCAAAGCCATGGGAAACGCATCCACCGCATTGGGTGGCGATATTAGTTCAATTACCGGCAACCCGGCTGGTTTGGGATATTTTAACCAATCGGATATTTCGGTAACCGGCAGATACCTGAACAATAAAAATAAAACAGATTATTTCGGACAGAATTCAAATAGTAGCAAAAATAATTTCAATCTGGATAATGCCGGAATTGTTTTTCACCTGCCAACTTACCGTAATGGTGGAAATCTAGAAAAAGGTTGGTTGAATTTCAATGTTGGTATTGCCTACAACCGAAATTATGTCTACAATAATCTATTGCAATATAACGGTGTTAATAACACAAGTTCAATTACCGACGCCTATTCTGACCGTCTATCCTCACCAGGTGGATTGAATGGCTGGGGACAGGAAGTCTATGGCAATTCTTTATTATTTGATGCAGATCCTGATAAACAAGGATCGTATTTGCCTATTACAAGTTTTGGAAACTATGATGGAAAAGATGGTTTCAATCAAGTAAACTCCATCCTGGAAAAAGGCAGTAAATCAGAATCTGTCCTATCTTTTGGCGCAAACTATAGCAACAAATTATATTTGGGGGCAGCTTTAGGGTTTACAGCCTTTAGCTATGACAACTCCAGCTGGTTTACAGAGTATGGCCAGACAATGAATGTAGCGCAAATGACAAAAGCCAATCCAAAATCTGATTTCTTAAAACCAGGTGCGGAATACGCTAGTAAACGTGAAATGCTGGATAAGGATTATGAGTTATTTGACGACTACGTACAAGTGACTGACGGTACAGGTGTAGATTTCAAATTAGGGGTAATCTATAAGTTCACACCTACTTTCAGCATGGGCTTTACAGCCAAATCACCAACATTTATGAGCATTAGAGATGAGTCTTACAGCAATTCGGAATTCCGTTATTTTAAGCCAAATGAAGACAAGTCTTTTAAAGAATACCGTACCAGTGATAAAGCCGGCTATAGCTATTTAGAGTACAATATGAACACACCATACAAACTCTCGGTAGGCGCCAGCCAGGTGTTTTCCAGTGGATTGATCACCGCAGATGTGGAATGGGTAGATTATGGAGCAATGCGTTTTAAAGATGCTGGTGCTGCGAATAAAACTTTAGAACAAGATATGAACCAGAAAATAAAAGACTCTTATCAAGGAGCTTTCAATGCGCGTATCGGTGGTGAAGTTTTATTTGATAATGTATTTAGTGGTAGAGCTGGTTTTAATTATAGCGGCAATCCGTACAAAAATGCAGACTACACAAACTATACTGCATCTTTAGGTATTGGTGCGAAACTCGGTCGGGGAATGTATATTGATTTGACAGGAGCCTATAATGCGGTCAATTATAAAGAGAGTCCTTATACTATCGATGAAAAATTCTGGAATACGGCCAGCCCTGTCGCAGATATAAAAAATCAACGAACCAATGTAGTATTGACAATTGGTTCTAAATTTTAA
The DNA here is from genome assembly GCA_031277685.1 of Sphingobacterium sp. Taxonomy (GTDB): domain Bacteria; phylum Bacteroidota; class Bacteroidia; order Sphingobacteriales; family Sphingobacteriaceae; genus Sphingobacterium. Next base: position 7,624 of record JAITLV010000120.1, read on the forward strand.
GAGATCCTTTTCTCAGAAAAAACGTCCAGCTTGTCTGGACGTTTTTCATTAATTACCATCCCTGCCACCATAATTTAAAAGCTTTTAGTAAATTTGTCCTCTTGGTTGAAAATCACATGACGAATCAGACAATCTCAAAAGCATTCAATATCCTATTCACGCACCCCATTTGGCGGATCGAAATCGATGCTGAGAATCGATTGATTGCAGTAGAGACCAGAAATCCAGCAGACACACTTCCCTATTTCAATGTCATTACTTTTGAAGGAAACTATATCCTTCAAGATTTTAAAGCTATCAGTAAGGAATGGGTGTTGGCTGGCATTCAGTCGCAGAAGCTTATTTTAAAAAAAATATCCAGCAATTCGCCCATCGATGCCGGTATTCAGGTCATTGATTGTTATCAGCCTCAACAGCAAGAAACTTGGTTTAATTATCTTTTCCTTGAGATGACCAGCGGCGGATTACTGCTTCGACCCAAAATGGTGGAACAGGGAATGCAATTTTTTTTAAACCTAAAAACAATGTCCATTGAAAACAAAAAAGAAGATTCGCTTAAACCTTTTGATGGCCAAATAGTCTACCCAGTAATCTACAATGGTCAAATACCCGAATTTTTGACAGATTTCGTCATAAATAACGAAATTTGGATAAGTGCTTTGGATGACTATTTTATTTGGGCTTTCTATGAAAAAAATAACGATAATCACTATCAAATCCGGATAGTTCGATCAACAAAAGATAGGTTAATGGAGTCTATTGTAGCAATTGCTCACCTACCATTAAAGTTTTTCAACATCTATTTTCTTGTTCACAAACAAATATTCCTTTTGACAGACAATAAACGGGAGTTTGTTTCGTATTTAGTATAATTGCAAAATATATGAAACTATTATTCGAATTAAATACATATAAAAAGATAGCTATTTTATCAATTTCAATGCTATCTCTTCAACAGCTTGAAGCTAAAAATTTCACTTCATTGCGCTTAAATGCAGTTCCAGACTCTGTCGGTACGGAAGTGATCAATGGGGAAGAATTTGTCCTTTTCAAAATAGAAAAAGGAGATAATTATTATCAATTAAGCAAAAAGTATAAAACGACGGTCGGTCAACTCACGCAAATAAATGGGAATGGTACTTTAAGCATTGGCCAAATTGTTAAAGTTCCAACGGGTCGAAAACCAGCTCCTCCTGTAAACAAGCCTATCAGCAACACGAACCAGCAAAACCCACGTGATCCACAACAGGGATTTACAGCATATATTGTTGGCGAAAAAGAAACCCTGTATGCGATATCCAAACGATTTGGCATTACTGTAGAGGACATAAAAAAGACCAATAATCTCAAGAATAACGTTATCGGTGGCGGAATGAAATTGATGATCCCAAATCAACCTTTGCCACCAGAACGACCAAAATTGGTTGAGCCTAAGGGCATCGAGGTTGTTGTCCCCGATTCAACAAACGACGACGATAAAGAAGAGAATCAAATTTCCACAAACCGTTACGGCATACGCGAAAAATCTGAACGTGGAATTGGTGTCTGGATTGATGGCTTATCTTCCCAAGGAACAAGCAATCTCGCATTACATAAAAATGCGCCAGTAGGAACAATTCTAAAAATCACCAATCCAATGACCAAAAGTGTAACCTATGCAAAAGTCGTTGGAAAATTTAATGATAATGCTGAAAACCAAAATGCCATTGTGGTGTTATCAAAGTCCGCAGCAGCAAGTATTGGCGCACTAGATAAACGCTTTCAGGTCGAGATTGCTTACGGATTACCCTTAGAAAATTAATTAAAATAAAAATAGCTCTTGCAGCGCGAAACAAGAATGAATAACAAACCGTATGTCATAGGGATTGCCGGAAGTAGTGGTTCTGGAAAAACATTTTTTTTGAATAGTTTTTTGAAACATTTTAAAAAAGATGAGGTCACCTTAATTTCCCAAGATGACTATTATATCCCCGCCAATACAAAGACACAGGAAGAAAATAGATTGTATAACTTTGATATTCCAACTTCCATAGACCGAGCAGCTTTCTATAAAGATATCAAAGCCCTCTTTAATGGCGAGACAATTTATAAAGAAGAATATACGTTTAACAATCCTTCGCTAACCCCTAAAATATTAGAGATAAAACCGGCTCCAATATTAATTATCGAAGGCTTATTCATTTTCTATTACACCGAAATCAACGCACTTATAAATCATAAGATCTTCCTGAGCGCTGATCAGGATATTGCACTTAGAAGAAGGCTACACCGTGATTTAGTTGAACGTGGTTATTTCGAAGATGATGTGATGTATAAATGGGTGAATCACGTCCTCCCTTCTTACAATGAATATTTATTACCATTTCAGGATTCATGCGACCAAGTGATATTCAACAACACCGACGAACCTGAACCGATCTGGGATATTACCAATCAGATTTCTGAAGAGTTGAAAACAAAACTCAATTTAGTATAATGCAATAAAGATGGGCTTAGCAACAAATAAGCCCATCTTTATTTAAAAGTACTTGATTTATTGATATCAAGACTTTAAATTCTTATCTTTGCGCCACGAAACAAATCCATCATAATGAACCATCCTGTAAAGATTAAAAATGCTTTGGTTTCAGTCTATTATAAAGACGGCCTAGCTCCTTTAGTTGAATTATTAAACAAATACGGTGTTACATTCTATTCCACTGGTGGAACAGAAACATTTATCAAAGATCTAGGGATAGATGTTGTTCCAGTTGAAGACTTGACAAGCTATCCATCTATTTTAGGTGGTCGTGTTAAGACTTTACACCCGAAGGTGTTTGGCGGAATTTTAGCACGCCGTCCCCTTGAATCAGACCAGCAGCAACTTGCTCAGTATGAAATACCAGAGATCGATTTAGTTATCGTGGATTTGTACCCATTTGAAGAGACTGTTGCTTCTGGAGCCGCTGAACAAGATATTATCGAGAAAATTGATATCGGCGGAATCTCATTGATTCGTGCTGCAGCTAAAAATTTCAACGATGTTGTTATCATTTCTTCCAAAAATGATTATAAGGAACTTGAAGAAATGCTAGCAAATCAAGAAGGCAATACTTCATTGGAACAACGTAAAGAATTTGCAAAAAAAGCATTCAATACATCATCACATTATGATACCGCTATCTTCAATTATTTCAACCAAGAGAATCCAATTGAAGTATTTAAACAATCCGAGCAAAAAGCCCAGGTATTGAGATATGGTGAAAACCCTCACCAAAAAGGTATTTTCTTTGGTGATTTAGACAACATGTTCGACAAATTAAATGGTAAGGAGCTTTCTTACAATAATCTTGTTGATGTAGATGCAGCAGTAGCTTTAATCGATGAGTTTGAAGAGCCTACATTTGCCATCTTAAAACATACAAACGCTTGTGGAGTAGCTTCACGATCAAACATTAAACAAGCTTGGATAGATGCTTTGGCTTGTGATCCTGTTTCAGCATTCGGAGGTGTCTTGATCACTAACGGCGAAGTTGACGGTGCAACAGCTGAGGAAATCAATAAACTATTCTTCGAAGTATTAATTGCCCCTTCCTATTCTGAAGAAGCGATAGCTATCCTAACAGCCAAGAAAAATAGAATTATCTTAGTCCGTAAAGACGTAAAATTGCCAGCTCAACAATTCAAAACCCTGTTGAATGGCGTTATTCTTCAAGATAAGGATAATACAATTGAAGGACCAGCGCAAATGGTCTCTGTAACAACAGTAAAACCTAGTGCAGAACAATTGGAAGATCTATATTTTGCAAACAAAATTGTAAAACATACGAAGTCAAACACCATTGTCTTTGCTAAAAATGGTACATTATTAGCATCAGGCGTTGGACAAACATCACGGGTTGACGCACTAAAGCAAGCTATCGAGAAAGCTGTTTCTTTTGGTTTCGATCTAAAAGGCTGCGCGATGGCATCGGATGCCTTCTTCCCTTTCCCAGATTGTGTAGAAATTGCCTCTGAGGCGGGTATTGCAGCGGTATTACAACCAGGTGGTTCTATCAAAGATCAATTATCTATTGATATGGCCAATGAAAAAGGTATTGCGATGGTAACCACAGGTGTTAGACATTTCAAACATTAAGATTATATGATCTTAAATAAAAAAAGCTACTTTTTACAAAGTAGCTTTTTTTATTTTCTGATTTCGCAGCTTAATTTTTCAAGCTTATAGCGCGCTATTTCCTCCGAAAGTTTACGCATAGCATAGGCAACGATAGCGACATCATCTATCCAACCACCAACGGCAATAAAATCTGGGATTGCATCTATTGGAGAAATAACATAAATAATTGTTCCAATAATAATTGATAAATTCCAGCTGTTCATTTTAAATTTACCAGTGATTGCATCCTTACACATCGCAATCAGCAATTTAAAATCACCAACATAGCTTCCTAGATTCTGTGCTTTAGATTCTGCTTGTTCCAGCTCAGCTTCAGTAATTTTACGGTGTCTAAACCGTTCAAACATACCTGTTGCAATCTTTTTGATTCTACTGTTCATACTTCAAAATTATCAATATTTTTTGATTAACAAACCTTATGCCTTTTCTCAACAAAAAAACAGATTCTTATCAAACTCCCGTCAAGTCCGTTCAAGCGCCAGCAGAGCTCGACAACGCTTTGCATCTAATTCGAGACATCTGGGGGAAAGCTTTGACTCAGCTTCGATGATTTCTTCTCTTCAATGCGACTTTAAGTCAAACAACAACCGAAAAACAGCGAACAATAGTCAAAGCTGACTCAAAGTAGCCCCGAAGTAATCTCAACCATTTTCCGAAGGATTACCAATAAAGTCCCAAAGCCCATTCGAATAAATATTAAGTACCTACCAGCAGTTCCTCCAACCTGACATCTGCGCGCACGCAATCTACCGTTATTAAAAGAGAAATAGCTCCAATGATAAAATAAACCACAATTTTATTATTTTTACAGCGAACTGTAGCAAAGTGTATGTCAGCTCCGTATAATAGACAACACAAGCGCAATGTGTTTTACACAAAAAATAGATTTTAATATTACACGGTTATGAAAAACTATAGATTATTTAATTTTATTGCCATCGCATTAGCGACATTCCTGCTATCCAGCTGCCTGAAAGATAACGACGACCAGCGAATTCCTCGCGCGATCTTTACTATGGTCAATGGATACACTGACGCCAATGCGGTTGTTTATTATGCAGATGGGGGCGCCTTACAAAGTCCATATTACCCTTTGGATTTTAAAAGTTATAGACAAGTTGGTCTATTTACTGGAGCAAGAAAAATAGCCGTTTCAGCAGAGTATAATACTGTATTGGTCGATACAACAGTTACAATCAAAGATAGTACAATATATACATCATTTATTTATGGAA
>JAITLV010000129.1 GCA_031277685.1 Sphingobacterium sp.
GTCGATATCACGATAGGATATTTCTTCACCTGATCACGGGATCCAGTTGACATTGCTCTGGTATCAAATGCACTCAAGGTGCCTATTGTCGTCGCGGCCACAAAGCCTTGTTTAATAAAATTACGTCTAGAACTCATATGCAAATCATTTATCTCTTAATATCCTTTTAGTCCAGTTACTTTCCAACATAGGGATATTTCATTTTTTTTAATTTCCTTAGAATAACCATCTATTCATCATACTTCATTTTTTGATTCATTCGCCATCCGATTGGATCATCGTAACAATAGCGCTATAAATCCCTATCATCACCTTCACTAATGCACTGACCTAGCATTTTGAAATAAGAAGATTTTCATGCCTATTAGCTTTCATTATCCGTCTTTCAAGGAGATAATCTCCATCCAATTTTATAGCCCATCAAAGCAAAAACAGTGCTTCCACCACTTCTTACTTACTTCTAAACGGACATATCCTAAAAAAATGGGATGCTTTCATTATTCATAAGCAATAATACAAAATGGTTTTAGCAAATAGACAAATTAATTAAAATTATGCTTAAAGATTCGTTTTTTAGCAATACAACATTCAAAACACTTAAAAATCGACAACAAACATTAATTTATATTGTGAATTAATCCTATCTTTAGAAACAAACTAATCAGCATGAGAAACACACTAAAATTCGCTATTTTAGCATGTGCAAGTCTTATTGGCACAAGTCATGGCCATGCACAGCAGATAGATTCCACCACCTACTTCAAGATCAAAGAATTGCAAGAAAACGTAAAGCGTGAATTTGCACCGGATCGGAGAACGAAAATTGTGGCTATTCAAAAAGCGGATATTCCTCAAAATCAATATATCCTCGAAACAACCGAAAAAGACGCAAAATTCGTACTGGAACAGAAAGCCAAAGAAATATCGGCTACTATTCAGGTTCAGCTATTACCTGACGCTAGTGTTGAAGGTAAAACAGTAGGTGTCATCAGGCTGTCGGTTGCCAACATGCGTACTGCACCTGATAATGCAGCAGAGTTGACCAGCCAGATTTTATTGGGGACACAAGTTGACCTATTGCAAAAAAAAGGTGGTGAATATCGTGTAAGAACACCTGATGGCTATATCGCTTGGGTACCAGCATCCTCCATTGCTGTTATGGATCAGGCTGAAATAGACAACTGGAAACAGGCTGACAAACTGATCTATACAACCGAATTCGGAAAATCTTTTTCAGAGCCCAATGAGAAAAGTCTACGGGTATCAGATTTAGTGTACGGAGACATCTTGAAATTAACTGGACAGAAGGGTAATTTTTATGCAGTTGACTACCCCGATGGCCGGAAAGGATATATCAAAAAAACGGAAAGTCTGACTTTAAAGGACTGGCTTGACACGCGTAATCCCACAGCGGACAATATTATCGCCAGCGCAAAAACAATGTTGGGACTACCGTACTTATGGGGCGGAACATCCGTCAAAGGTGTCGATTGCAGTGGCTTCACCAAGACAAGCTTTTTTATGAATGGTTTTGTCATACCCCGAGATGCTTCACAACAGGTCTTGGCTGGTGAGAAGATTGATATTTTGGACAATGAAGGGCATTTTGATCCGGATAAAGCACTCAAAAACCTTAAACCTGCTGACTTACTATTCTTCGCAGCGGGCAAAAACAGTAACCCGAATGCGCGTGTAACCCATGTAGCACTTTATATTGGTAATGGCACTTTTATTCACGCTGCTGGATTGGTGCGGATAAATAGCATGTTAAAAAATGCTGCCGATTATGATGACTTCCAGACACGCACTGTTGTCGCAGCCCGCCGTTATCTTGGCGCAAAAGACCAGGCTATTCAAAAAATCGCTGAAAGCAATTATTATATCAATAAATAAATCAAGATGAGCAATCAATCTGAATGGATCAGCAAAGACTTCGGAGTCTTTAAATTACGGTTTCGCCCATATACCTTGACATTACGCCATGTATTCACTGTAGCTTCTTACAGTCGGAGTACCACACCAGTCGTATTGACTGAATTGGAGTACGATGGAATCGTGGGTTATGGTGAAGCCAGCATGCCCCCTTACTTAGGTGAATCGCAAGAAAGTGTCATCACTTTTCTAAATCAACTTGACTTATCTGCCTTCAACTCACCGTTCCAAACGGAAGATATTTTGCACTATGTAGACCAGGTAGCAGCCAAGAATACCGCCGCAAAAGCAGCGATAGATATCGCCTTACATGACGTCCTCGGCAAGATCATGGGGCAACCTTTCTATAAAATATGGGGCCTAAATCCAAACCTTATCCCGCCGACGTCCTATACAATCGGTATCGATACCGAAGATATGATCCGCAAAAAAGTTGCCGAAGCAGATCAGTTTAGGATCCTAAAAGTAAAGCTTGGTCTAGATACCGATAAAATGATTATTGAGACCATCCGCCAGGTAACCGACCGTCCTTTGTGCGCGGATGTCAACCAGGGCTGGAAAACGCGGGAAGAAGCGCTGGAAATGGCGCACTGGCTGGCTGAACGAAATGTTTCTTTCCTAGAACAGCCTATGCCCAAAGAGCAGATTGATGATAATGCCTGGCTGACAGAGCATAGTCCAATCCCCACTATTGCGGACGAAGGGTGCCAACGACTGGTTGATGTACCAGCCTTAAAAGGTGTGTATAGCGGTATCAACATCAAATTGATGAAATGCACCGGCATGCGTGAAGCCAAACGGATGGCTGAACTCGCACGCTCCCTCGAAATGAAAGTAATGATTGGCTGTATGACGGAAACCTCCTGCGCTATCAGTGCAGCAGCACAACTAGCACCATTGACCGATTGGGCAGATTTGGACGGAGCCCTCCTCATCGATAATGATATCTATGATGGCATGACCGTAATCAACGGTAGCTGTATTTTGCCAGATCGTCCGGGCATTGGAATTTCAAGAAAATAATAGTATATTCAATGCAATGTTTTTATCATAAAGAAAAACATTGCATTGAACCAACGATTGAGTTATCACCAATAACCAGATCGAACCAAAATATGAACAAACTAAATTAATCAATTCACACTTTTATGAAATAACCATGTTTGAAAGCACAAACAGCGATGCAACTCAAGCGGATATTCCATATGGCCTATAAAAGACAAATAATTTTCAGATGAAACAACATGTGCTCACAACCTTGTGTCTCATAGCCTGTAGCTCGATGCAGTCTCTATATGCACAACAGATCCAAATTGCTGGAAAAATCACGGACAGCAATGGAAATCCCATCAGTGGGGTTACCATAAATGTTAAAGGCTCCAGCCAAGGAACATCAACCAATGAACAAGGCTTATTCACGCTTAATGTAAATTCAAATGCGACGTTAAGCTTATCTGCTGTCGGCTATAAAGCACAGGAGGTACAAGTCAATGGTCGAAAAACAATCAGTATTACGCTTGCTAGTGGCGAACAGGCGTTGGATGAGGTAATGGTTGTTGCCTACGGTACAGCAAAAAAAAGTACTTATACAGGATCGGCGGCAACAGTAAAAGCCAAAGACATAGATAACGTTCCTACAACTTCCTTTGAGAGCGCCCTAAGCGGACGCGTTGCAGGTCTAACCGTCTCTACTCCCTCAGGGCAGGCAGGTTCAACACCAAGTATCCGTATCCGGGGTGTGGGCTCTATGAACGCATCAAATGAACCACTTTATGTCATCGACGGTGTCCCTGCTAATTCCGGTTCGGGCGGCCAAATGGGTGATTATATTTACACATCAAACAATGTTATGGGGAATCTTAATCCTGATGATATTGAAACGATTACTGTATTAAAAGATGCGGCTGCCTCTTCTCTATATGGTTCCAGAGCAGCAAATGGTGTTATTTTGATTACAACAAAAAAGGGTAAAACGGGAAAGCCTACGGTCAACTTCAAAAGTTCCATTGGCTTTACGCCGACATGGGCAACAGACAATTATGAAACAGCGTCGCCTCAGGATCAAGTTAATATGCTGTATCAGATATTTCATGATTACCGTACGTCAAACGTTAATCCAAAAACTGGTGTAAACTATACTGATGTGGATGCCAGTACTTACGCACTTGGACAACTGAACACTAAATTTAATAAACACGGCTATCGTTTTGAAGTTAATGATCCCCTCAGAATGAGCAATGTTAGCATTTTGGGAATGACGGATGGCGTTGAAAACCGAGAAGGCAAATATTACGATTGGTATAAAGCGCTGTTTCGTACAGGGATTTATCAGGACAATAATCTTTCACTTTCTGGTGGTACTGAATCAACGAAATACTTTTCCTCACTAGGTTATACAACAGATAAAAGTAGAATTAGGGTCAATGACTTCGAACGCATCTCAGGACGGCTCAATTTAACACAAAAAATCGTTGATAACCTGGAATTTGGAACGAATATCAATATCGGCCATAACAAGAAAAAAGGTTTTAACGACACCCGCAATACGGGATCAAACTATTTTCTACAATCCAGAAACCTCTTGTGGCCATTGTACTGGCCTACAAACTACAAAACAGGTGAAGCCTGGACAGACCGCTATGGTAGCTATGCCTATAATGCCGATTATTATGACCAACAATGGGACAACAACTCAAAAACCAATAAGCTAGGCGTTATCAGTAATCTGACCTGGACAATTCTACCTGAACTAACAGCTAAAACTGTATTCTCGTATGATTATACAGATATGAAGGACTATTTATATTATAGCGCCAAACATTTCAATGGTATCAGCGATGGTGGTGTTGTGCATCAATTTAACACCAATATGCTGAAATTGGTGAGTTCAAGTACTGTAAATTATAATAAATCTTTTGATAAGCACAATCTGAACTTACTTGCCGGGTTTGAGGCTGAAAAAAATAAGACAGATTTTATGCGTACAACTGGTCGTGGCCTGGGTTCTGCTGAGCTTCCTTATATTTCATCTGCCGGTAAGTTTGAAGCCAATGCCTATAGCTGGGGATATAACTTGATGTCATTCCTCGGAAGAGCGGAATACAATTACGATAATACTTATTTCTTAGCGGCTTCCTATCGTCGTGACGGTTCGTCAAAATTAGGTCCGAAAAACCGTTGGGGAGATTTTTGGTCTGTATCGGGAGCCTATAGTCTTAAAAGCCTTCCCTCATTACGCGAAAACGATGCAATCAGTACCTTGCGCCTAAAAGCCTCCTATGGTGTTAACGGAACATTGCCAACAGACAATTTCGGCTGGAGAAGACTTGTATCCTTTAATAACTTCAATTATAAAGGACAACCGGGAGGTAATCTTGTTTCTAACCCAGACCCGGATATTACTTGGGAGACCTCCTATACAACAAATGCTGGGTTGGAATTCGGCTTCCTAAACAACAGAATCACCGGATCGGTAGAATACTTCAACCGTACCTCTAAAAACTTGCTTCAAGACGTCCCAACTTCGCAAACAACTGGATTTAGCACAGTACTAAGAAACGTTGGACAAATCAATAACAAAGGGATTGAAATTGAATTAGCTGGTGATATTGTCAAAAAAGATGATTTTAGATGGAATGCCAATGTAAATGCAGCTTTCATTAACTCAAAAGTCCAAAAACTAAATGACAACCAGGATATCATCTGGTATGATCCTACCGGTTCGGTCGGTAATGATACGAAGGGCAGCGGCGATGCACGGGCACAGTTTATCTATCGGGAAGGCCAATCTACGCTCGCTTTTTATGGTTATGAATGGGCCGGTGTTGATGCCAGAAACGGAAAAAATGTCTATTACACCAATAATGATAAAACCGGCTCCGATATATTTGATTATAATGGCCGGAAAGCTACCTACGATTTTAACCAAGCAGAATACACGATCATTGGCAATGGCATTCCGAAAGTGAGTGGTGGTATAAACACTGATTTTGAATATAAAAACTTTAATCTAGGCTTCAACTTTATCTACAAACTTGGCGGTAAATTATATGATGGAGCGTTTAAAGATGTAGCTGATGATGGTTATTACTGGGAAAGAATTCGCTCGGAATATGCTTTTGAGCATATGTGGACTGAAAATAACACTTCTGGCACATTACCTAAATTAGACGGCAATGACCTGACAGACCCGCAAAAATATAGTTCCAGACAATTACATGATGCCTCATTCCTTCGGTTAAAAAACATCAATTTTGGTTATAGGTTACCTAAAACTGTTTTGAACAAAATAGGATTTAGCAATGCGCGTGTATATTTCAATGGAACGAATCTATTGACTGCATCCAAGTATAAAATCGCTGATCCTGAGGTTGGCCAATATGCAACACGCGGCTGGGAAACCCCACTAGGTAAAACCTACACATTTGGTATTGAACTGGGTTTTTAATCGTTAATCTTTTAAGAAATGAAAATATTTAAAATATCTATTATAGCCGCAGCCCTATTAACTTCCTTCAGTAGCTGCAAAGATTTTCTAGACGTCGAGCCTGGTAATTCCGTTGATGCTGGAACAGCACTTAATGGAGCCAGTGATGCCCGTAATAGGATCAATGGATTAAGCAGATTGATCGCTTCATCAAATTATTACGGCCGCAATTTTGAACTATATGGCGAGGTCAAAGGTGGTGATCTAACAGTTTATTCTCAAGGTCGAGGCTTAGATCAACTGTATTCTTTTAATCAAGATGCGGAAACAAACAACTTCTCGGGCTTCTGGTCGCAAATTTATTATTGTATCGCCCAGACAAATGATGTATTAGACAAAATTGACCAGGTAGCGACAGATTCAAAAGCGCAATATGCAAATGCGCAGGGACAATTACTGACGCTACGGGCCTTGTTCTATTTTGACCTCGTACGTTTATACGGAAAATCATACACACAAGAGAAAACTTCTCGGGGTGTACCCATTGTTATCAGCCCGGCGTCCTATAACAATAAACCAGCTCGGGCTACTGTAGAAGAAGTCTACACCCAGATCCTCAAAGATCTCAAAACTGGGCAGGAGTTACTTGGAGCTAACAAAGCTATTGACAATGGCTATATCAATTATTATGCGAACTTAGCCATACAAAGTAGGGTCTATTTAACTATGGCGAACTATGAAAATGCCTATTCTAGGGCAAATGAGATCATCACAAGTGGTGCATATAAATTGTATGAAAATGAAAAATGGGGTTCGTCATGGGCTAGCATGTATGGTTCGGAATCTATCTATGAACTTGGTATTAACGAAGGTGAAGCTGACTTGGGTACGTCAAGTTTAGGGTATTACCTCATGAGAAGAACTGGAGGCCAGGGCGGAATGTTCTATGCGAGTGATTATTACCTCAATCGCATGAAAGAAGACAACAATGATGTTCGCTGGGCGATTTTGGGCAGGGACGAAAGTTCGGCAACACGTATGGGCGCTGTATATAAAAATCTAGGCAGTGTAAATACGAATACTTCCTTACCGCTAAATTCACTTGGGGATAAAGGAAATACAAATAATACTGCAGTAAATATCAAAGTCATTAGGCTTTCGGAAATTTACCTCATCGCAGCAGAAGCAGCATTAAAAAAGCCAGCCGCAGATCCGGTTAAATCAGCTGAACTATTAAACGCAATTAGCAAACGCTCTCCTAACCGTCCCGCATACTCTTCAGTCACGGTTAATGAAGATGCTATCCTCAACGAAAAAAGTAAAGAGCTATTTGGTGAAGGACAGCGGTATTGGGATATGCTCCGGCTCAATAAGAAAATCACATTCAATGATGATTTTCAAGGATTAACAATCAAAACCCGTCCAAAGGAAATTGATCGTACTTTTGATAAAGCGATCTTGCCTATCCCTCAAGCTGAGATTAATGCTAATCCGACATTGAAGGAGCAGCAAAACCCAGGGTACTGATTATTGTGATCTATCCCTACAAAAAAAGCACCCCTAGTGGGGTGCTTTTTTTGTAGGGATAGATCTACTAATTTTATTTCTTTTGTCCTTCAGAAGGATTTTGATCCTTTTCGGTTAACGCCGTGTTTCTCGTCATCTCCAGTTGTGGGATCTGGCAGATAAAGCGGTAATCATTAGAAGGGATCGTACCTGTTGGATTCGGGCTTTTCGGATCCCATCCATACAAGTTTTTCATTCCCCAAGTATAATGTCCCTCGACGTAGGTAGGGGTTTCCTGAATACGCGTCAACGGTTTTTGTAAGCGAAGTAAATCATATAAACCAGTCACACCCTCACAAAGTAATTCTTTGCGTCGTTCCACGTAAATTGCTTCTAAAAGAGGATTTCCCGCAGCTGCTTTAGTTAAATTTTTAACACCCCTTGCTGTTTGTAAACGATTAAGGTAACTGAGCCCCATCCCATTATTTAATTGTGCAGAAGCTTCTGCCATAATTAAAAGCATCTCTGATCCACGCATTAACGTAACTTCGGGGCGTGTGTTTCCTTGCACACCACCGTTGGCATCTCCATAATGCTTATATTTATCATAGGCCCATTTTGTAGATACGAGTGTATTCGTATTTTTTGTGCGTTTCCAGAATTGATAACGGTCTTCGGTTTTTTCAAACAATTTTTCATATTGTCCATCTACAAAGAAATCTAAAAAGGAATATATTGGGCCTTGATCATAGCCTTCACCATACTTTTCATCCTGATTAAACCAAAAATTAAACTGTGTACTGCCCCCCAAATTATTCGTTGCAGTGAACTTCATCGCCCAAACCACTTCCGGATAAGCATTGGTAATGGCGTCGTCAAAACCACTACGGTATTGATCACGTGTCATCAGTTGGCTGTATTTATTATACACAGCTGTAGCTTCAGTTAATGCCCCTTGCCAATTATTCATCACCAAATAAACCCGCGCCAATTGTCCAGATACAATATCCTCATTAATGGTCCATTTATCCGAACGTCCAAAACCTTTTAACAAAGTTTTAGACTCACCCAAATCAGCAAGAATCTGGTCATATACTTCTTGTACCGTAGCTCGCGGCAAATTGAGGTCTTCCTTTGGATCCAGACGCAATATTACCCCCTTTTTTTCTGCGGGGTTTTCTTTGGCGATCATATAAGTTTGCTGGTAGTTCTGGATCAGGTGGAAGTAGCAAATTCCACGAATAGCTTTAGCTTGTCCTAAAATCTGCTTCTTAATTGCTTCATCTCCCTGTGCCGCAGGTACAGCGTGAATAATTTTATTGGTCTGATTGATAATCTTATACATCATTGACCAAATTGCATCAGAATTGCCTGCCATTAGTCTTATAGTGGGATCATATTCATAAGATTGAACTTGCGTTCCGCCCATATTATCGTGACTAATAATATCAGCTCCGCCAAGATCAACATACATTTGTAATCCCGGCAACCCTGCATAAACACGGTCTGCACCTTGATCATTAAAATATAGTTGTCGATAAGCAGAAGTCAACACCATTTGTAGCTGCCCTGCGCTGGATAAAGCCATCCCCTCTTCGGTATCGACAGAGGTATTGGTATCCAAAAAGTCTTTACAGCTTCCCATAAAAAGTAAGGAAGAAGCTAAAATTGTAAAGTTTATGGTTTTAAATATCTTTTTCATTAACATATTTTTTATACTAGTAACCTCATCTCCTGCATAGACCTATTTCATTTGGACTATACGTTATTCAGATGGCTGGTTCCTATAAATTTTCTCGATTTAATTAGTCCTAGAATGTAACCTGCAAACCACCAGTATAGATTCTTCTTGCCCCTTGTCGACCATTATCGGTATCTGCATTACCATTATAATTATTACCAGACAAACCTGTCTCTGGTTCGGTATACCGATTTTTGGCTGAACCAAAAGTCAATAAATTATCCGCTGAAACGAAAAATCTGACGTTGGATAATCCTATTCTTTGTAAGGTATTTTTTGGGATGGAATAACCCAGTGTGATATTCCGCAAACGCAAATAATCGTTGTCAAAAATATAAAAATCAGATGCTCTACGTGTCGAAGCATAATCATCATTAGACCATTTTGGCAATAAAGCTTGATCACCCGGTTTACGCCAGCGATCTTGAACTAGATCCTGTGTTACTCCCACCCCACCTCGGAGCGTACTACGCTCGGAATAGGAGTAATCATACATTTTCCCGCCAAGTGAATAATAGAACATAAAGGAGAAATCAAGTCCATGCAATTTGAAACTATTGGTTACTGAACCGTATACATTCGGTAATGCTGATCCGATCCACTGATAATCATCTGTACTGACATTACTATAATTCTCTGTAGTTTTCCAACCACCTTGATCATCTTTCACCCAATACTGCATATTACCATTATCAGGGTTGACGCCTGCATTCTTCACCATGTAGAAATCATACAAGGAATGTCCCTCTTCGAGACGATAACCAGCACCGCGGTTATTAAATGTGAAAGCTCCCCCTGGTAAATAGGTAATTTCATTCTTTAAAGTGGATAGATTTGCATCTATCTTCCAATTAAAATTATCTTTTCTGAAAATATCAGCACCTAACGAGAATTCAAAACCACTATTTTTTAGATCACCGAGATTCATGTTCTGTCCAATCGCTTTTCCAGCTTGTGCCGAGAGTGGAAATTCTTTGTAGAAAAGTAGATCAGAGGAATTTCTGGAATAATACTCGATCGTTCCATAAAAGCGTTTTAAAAAAGCAAAATCCGCAGCAATATTAAATTGCTTATTTTTTTCCCATTGCAGATCAGGTGCTGCAACAGTAGCAGGTTTTAACCCCGGCAATCCATAGAGATTATCAGCACTATAATATGCCTGATAGCCATAAAGAATTACATCTGTGGCCACGCCTTGTGCATTACGAGTAATCAACTGATCGTTTCCGGTAGTACCATAACTGCTACGGAACGATAGATTATCCAGCCAAGTCGCATCTTTTAAGAAGTTCTCCTTTGAAATCTTCCATGAAAGACCGCCCGACAGGAAATTACCCCAGCGGTTATCCGGGTGAAAACGTGACGATCCATCCCGACGGAAAGAGACTGATGCAAAATACTTATCATTATAGTTATAATCCACTTTAGCCAAATAGGATAACAAAGCATAGCGATCTTTATAAGAACCTACAGACCAATTGGTAGTTGTTGATGCCAACTCATATTGCCCGAGCTGCATAATACCCTCACCATAACCATTATCGCCTACCATATTTCGAGTATAGGATTCCTGTCCCGCCAAGGCTGACAAATGATGTGCTCCGAAATCCTGTTCCCAGGTCAAGATATTGTTGAAAGTCACTGACCGGGTTTCGTCATTTCTACGCCCCGCATTTCCTCCACTAGTTAACACGCTGGTTCCATAAGGAGCCATTTGACCTAGCCCATGTACTGCAGAACCATAAGTAAATTCTTTATAAATATTATTATCAATGCTAATGCTTGATTTAAAGTTTAAATTGTATGGCAATTTTATTCCGGCAAAGTAGCGTGCTGATATCATGTTGCGCTGGTTGTTGGTAAATCCTTCATCATTCGGATTATCCCAGTAATCACCACCATTGTTCAACACATGAATACCAAAAAAATTATTTCCATAGGTACCATAATCAAACATACGACGTCCCGTCTTCTCGGAATACACCCAATCTGTATTGTCAGCATTACGTAGCCACGGCGAAGTCAAGGTTGTACTAAAATCTAAGGCTCTACTCGCTCCAGAGAGATTCTGTTTAGAAGAGGAAAACGACATATTTCCACCAAGCTGCAACCAATCGGTCACCTGCGATGTCACATTAGCCCTAAAGCCATAACGTTTGAAATACTGAGCCATTGCATAACCTTTGTCATCCAAATAATTCGAAGACAGGAAATAATTAGTTTTGCCATCGCCAGCGGTACCGCTCACATCCAGATTATACTCTTGTCTTAATTTGCGTGAGAATACAGCGCCATAATAGTCATAGTCCGACTCATTCCAGATCTTTTCCAGTTTAGGGTTGATATAAGCATTTCCATTTCCATCATGAAGTACATAATTTTCATTGATATCTTTAAATGGAGATACGTAAACACCGGCGCTGCTTTTTTTCAGTAGCTTACTCAGTACATTCTCAGATGCCCAATCTCCCGCCTCTTTCGAGGTTCTGTTATAACGGTAAAACTGGTCATTATACATCCCCTCCCAAGTGTTCAACAGTTGTTCTTCCGGCGTAGCTTTGGTTGGATTAGCAATAGCGTTGTCCGAGGTGCCCCAGGTAGACTTAAAGTTCAGGGTAGGTTTGGCACTTTTACCTTTCTTTGTGGTGATCACAATAACACCATTCGCCGCTCTAGATCCGTACAATGAAGAAGCTGCCGCATCTTTCAGTACTGTAATAGATTCAATGTCTGAAGGCGCTATCGAAGTCAGCTGCCCGTCATAAGGCATACCATCCACCACATACAATGGATTGGATGAACCGCTCATGGAACTGATCCCGCGAATCTGAATGCGCGAATCACCACCCGGGTTACCTTCGTTGTTGGTTACATTGACCCCCGGACTCATCCCTTGGAGGGTTTCAGCAAATCCCGAACCGCCTATTTTTTCCAGCTGTTCTTTTTTAACTACAGTCGCGGATCCTGTGAAAGTCGATTTTTTCGCCGTACCATAGGCTACAACCATGACCTCATCCAAATCGGTTGATGTGGCATCTAGAGAAATAGACAGATTTGATTGGCCTTCATATTTCACTTCCTTAGATCCATATCCTACGTAGGATACGACGATAATCGCTCCGGGATTCAGTTTGCTTAATTTGAAACGCCCTTGCTGATCGGTATAGGTCGCTATCGCAGATCCTTTGACACTGACGGAAGCTCCTACAATAGGCCCGTTCTTATCGCTGACTTGACCGGTAAGCTCCTGTTGTGCGACTTTGTATTCAATTGTATTTGCAGTATTCGGCATAGCATGTACATCGAATGCAAATCCACTTGACGCTACTAAAGTCAATGCGAAAAATAATTTTGTTTTTTCTGACATAATTAGTGGGATGGTTTTAAGTTAGTCTCTCTTACTTAGTAGATTCTAGCGCCAAATATAAATTAATTAGAATTGAATGTAAAATTTTTGTTGTATTTTAATTAATTCCAAACAAGGCATAAAAAAGACGAAAAAGCCCATAGAATTATGGGCTAAATATTATTTCAAGCGATAAAACAGTATTATTTCACTACATTTTTTGATTTATTATCAATCGATTGCTTTAAATTGATCAGATAACCATTTATCAGTGCATATTGTAACTCTTTTTCGGATCCGATGAAAAAATCGGCACCGCCACCTAACCGAAGACAGCTGTCAGCCAGAAAATTAGCACCGCTCAGCACTTGGATAGGAAAAGAATGCAACCTAATCTGTGCTAAACTATCAGAAACCACAATTGCTCCATATCCTTGTTTCAATAGGCTTTCTACAAATGATGAAGTTAATTCTCCAAATAACAATAGCTGATCGTTATTTACTTTTGCCGGAATGAATTGAAGCCCTTCGACATCAATTTCAGTATAACCATGAAAGTCCTGTAGATCACCTATATCTTCAATAACTCCTTCCACGTAGTAATCTCGTCCAACGGTCTTTTCATTTTGCCGAACCGCCACGTCTACCAACATTTTTTTTCCATTTTTTTCGATGGATAAATTCCGGATCACCAGATCATGTAATTTTTCATCATTCAATGGAATTTCGTGGTACACGGCAATGTCATGGTTCAGATAAGATTTCTTGGCAATTTCCTGAAAGGCATGCAATAATGCAATAAAATTATATTTTCTAACTTCCAGTTTTTCAGTATCGTCTCTGTAAGCACCAGATTCAATCAAGATGGTACTGGCGCCCCATTTTTGGAAATTGTCGCCAAAACCACGTGCTGTATGTTCATCATCATATTTAGCGACAGCACCTGGAATAAATCCCTGTAATACATGGTTTATTCCTACAATGATTCGCATAGCGTCAGCCCTAACCCCATTAATGCTCCTTTCCTCATCAAATGCAGGAGCCAATAAAGAAATTGTTACCGGAGTTGAAGTACCAGGAATATTGTAATAATTATTTTGATTATGAAGATTAAACGCAAAATCCGGACGGAGCAGCATGGCCTGTTTTCTCAGCAAAGCACCCTCTACTGTAGCACCTGCACGTGCATCACGGTTCATATCCACATCTATGGCAGTTCTCCGTTGATACCGTTCGGCCCCATCTGGGTTCAACATGGGAATAAAGTATAAAGTCAGTTTTTCTTCAATTGCCTGTCTAAACGTATCAAACCCGTCAGCTCCGCCCTCGAAAAAATTAAACAGATCAAATAACGCCATTGTTGCTGTAGGCTCATCACCATGCATCTGTGACCACAACAATACCTTTGTCGGCCCTCGTCCGTATTTGACGCTATAAATGGAACGATCTTCCACGGATCTCCCAATTTCTTCGACCGTAAATTGCTTACTGATCTCTTTTCCTTTCAAAAGCGGCAAGATATCAGCATGTTTAAATCGCCTATGTTGCAAAGCCTTTTCTTCATATAAAGAAAAGGCTTTGATAAAATCTTCTTTTACTAAATTCATCTTAATCTTTTAGGGCAGCCTCAAGTAAGGTAATCGTTCCCTGCGATGCATCCATTCTCACCTTTACGCCTACCGGAAGAATAAATTGCTCTGCAATATGCCCAATGACAGCTCCGCTATAAGCAGGGACATTTAAAGGTTTAATATAATCATTGAATAGCTGATCCAATGTCACAGAGCCATAGCCTCCAGAAGGTTTACAATTGGTACATTTCCCGAAAATAAAACCTTTGATCAGGGCTAATATCCCCGCATTTTTTAACTGGCAGAACATGCGGTCAACACGCTCCATATCTTCATCCACTTCTTCAATAAAAAGGATCTTATCTTTAAAGTCTGGCAGATAAGGAGAGCCACACAAGCCTGTCAATACAGTCATATTTCCACCCAGCAATACCCCTTCTACAACACCGGGAGAAATGGTAGTAATCCGGTCTTTGGTCTGCACAATATTTTCCCCTTTTGATTTAGGGTTTTCAAATAGCGCTGGCTTATTGGCGACAAACTGTGCATTAAAAGCATCTGCGAGTTTCTTCGTCCACGTACTGATCCCCACCGCACCGTGAAATGTCACAAGTCCAGTTTTTGCATACAAAGCAAGAATTAAAGCTGTTATATCCGAATACCCAAGTAAAATTTTGGGATTACGGGCAATCATTTTATAATCGAGTCGATCTAACAGACGTGATGTTCCTGATCCGCCCCGCACACAAACAATGGCTTTAACTCCCTTATCTAAGAACATTTCGTGTATATCGGCAAGACGTTCTTGATCAGTACCAGCCAAATTACCGTACCGGCTGCGAATATGCTTTCCTTCTTTTACCTTAAAGCCCAATGTTTCAAAGATCTCGCACGCGATTGTGATCGATTCCTCATCGTCCAAAACTCCCGCAGGGGTTATCAATCCTATCGTATCCCCAGGCGCTAGCTTCTTCGCCAATAAAGTCGCGGTTCCATTCAGCTCCATTGTGATTTGGCGGGATCGCTCCCCTCCTAATACCGGGAAAGCTAACGCGCCCAAAGCAATTGATTTAATAAATGCCCTTTTCTCCATATGATGATAACTTATCTATTGAATAAAAGACGCTCGCCGGCACCTTTCTCTACAATTTTTCCTTTAGAAAATGCCACTTTACCAGATACAATTGTATGTTCGATCGTTGAACTAAAGGTATGCCCTTCAAATGGCGACCATCCACATTTGGAAAGGATATTTGCTTTCGAAACAGTATAAGGTTTATTCAGATCCACCAATACCAAATCCGCCCAATATCCTTCACGGATATAACCACGGTCTTCGACTTGGAATAATATGGCTGTATTGTGCGCAGATTTTTGCACCAATTGTTCCAACGTCATCTTACCTGCTTTAACCATATCCAACAAGGCTTGTAAAGCATGTTGAACCAAGGGACCACCACTAGGAGCAGCGGCATAAGGCTGTGTTTTTTCTTCGATTGTATGTGGAGCATGATCTGTAGCAATCACATCTATATGCCCGTCCAATACCGCTTTAAGAATCTGATCACGATCATTAGCCGTTTTCACTGCTGGGTTCCACTTAATAAAATTCCCTTTTGAAGCATAATCCTGATCAGAAAACCAAAGGTGATGTATACAAGCTTCTGCCGTGATTTTTTTATCCTTTAAAGGAATATCATTGCGAAATAGCTCCACCTCTTTTGCTGTGGATATATGGAGGATATGTAATCGTGTCTGATGTTTTTTAGCGAGTTCCACTGCCTTCGATGAAGACAGGTAGCATGCTTCAGCTGAACGAATCAATGGGTGCATTTCTATCGTCAATCCATCTTCACCATACTGTTCCTTGAATCTGGCTAGATTTGCCTTGATCGTTGCCTCATCTTCACAATGTGTCGCGATCAATGTCGGAGAATTAGCAAAGATACCTTCCAAGGCTTTTTCGTTATCCACCAACATATTTCCAGTAGATGATCCCATAAACACCTTTATACCGCATACATCCCGTGGATTGGTTTTCAATACCTCTTCTAAGTTATCATTAGCAGCCCCCATAAAAAATGAATAATTGGCTAATGCATTTTTTCCTGCAATATCATATTTATCCTGCAGCAATGTCTGGGTCAAGGTATTGGGAACCGTATTGGGCATTTCCATAAATGAGGTTGTCCCACCTGCAACTGCAGCCCGGCTCTCATGCCATATATCCGCCTTATAGGTTAACCCTGGCTCTCTAAAATGAACTTGATCGTCAATTAATCCGGGAAACAGATGTAGTCCTTCAGCATTGATTTCCTGATCTGCAGGATGATTTATCTCCTGTGCAATCATTTCAATTCGACCATTGCTGATATAAACATCAGCTGTCTCAACTTTTCCTTCGTTAACAAGTTGTGCAGATTTTATAAGAATAGATGACATGTTGATTTTTTTACTTTGCTATCTGTCAAAAGTAAAGATTTGTTGTGGTGATATCAAGTTATCAGACCAAAGAGTTCCTCAAAGAGAATGACAAAAGCAAATAGCCTCTCTCCTGATAGTACATCCGGGCGCATGTATATCAGCTTGTCATATGGTCTGCGGGTGGGGAAATAAAAAAGGAGGCCTAAGCCTCCTTTTTTATTCTTTATCGAATTTGTAACCCACACCTTTTACAGTGGTCACATAATCGTCGCCTATCTTTTCGCGAAGTTTACGGATATGCACATCGATTGTCCGGTTGGTAACAACGACTGAGTCTTCCCAGATACTTTTTAGTATTTGCTCACGTGTAAAAACTTTATTTGGCTTGGATGCCAATAAGTAAAGTAATTCAAACTCTTTCTTGGCAAGTACAATCTTTTGCTCTCCTTTGTAAACCAAAAAAGAATCCCTGTCAATAACCAGATCAGCTATCTCGATTTTATCCTGTGCCGTTGAATCAGCTTCCTCCGATGCATTTCTTCTTAAAATCGCATTGATACGGCTCATCAGCGCCCGAGGCTTGATCGGCTTAGCGATATAATCATCCGCTCCAACATGAAACCCCGCAATTTCCGAATACTCTTCACTTCTGGCTGTTAAAAACACCATAAAAGTACTCTTGAATTCAGGCATCGCACGCATGATACGACAAGCTTCAATACCGTCCATCTTAGGCATCATCACATCCAAGATGATGAGATCAGGGTTCACTTGCTTGGCAACTTGTATTGCCTCTTCCCCATTTTGCGCTGTAGAGACCTGATAACCTTCACGATTTAAGTTGAATGCAATTAAATCCAAGATATCCTTTTCGTCATCAACAATTAAAATCTTTTGTTTCGAAGA
>JAITLV010000142.1 GCA_031277685.1 Sphingobacterium sp.
GGAAAGGGAGGGATTCGAACCCTCGATACAGTCATCCCGTATACAGTCTTTCCAGGACTGCTCATTCGACCACTCTGACACCTTTCCGTGTTTCAGTGCACAAATGTAGCAATTTTTTATTTTATTACAACAGGTCATTTCTATTTCTAGATTGTTTTTTTATATACCACTGAGCATAAGCACATTGTTTTTATTTTTTTTTGAATAAAACATATTTCTTATTTTTCAGAATGACAAATAGCAATTTTGATATAAAAAACAAGATTTTAGAAGTGGCAATTACACGAACAAATGATCGGATCACTATGATTGAATCTGCGTTGGAAACCGCCAGAGACTCTAGTAATGATGACACAAAAAGTAGTGCTGGAGACAAGTACGAGACCTCTCGTGAAATGATCCAACAAGATATTAATCGCTATCAAGGACAACTACAGGAAGCTCATAAAGATCTATTACAACTGACAAATATTTTATCAGTGACAGACGATACCCACAACTTTATCAAACTAGGTAGTCTCGTCAAAACCAATACAGGTCTTTATTTTATCGCGACGAGTATTGGCGCTTTGAAAATAGGGGACACCAATGTATTTGTCATCTCATCAGCTTCTCCGATAGGCCAGTTGCTCCTGGGTAAAAAGATAGGGGATAGTTTTGTATTCAACAAACTAAATCAATCTATTCTAGAGATCCACTAATCGACTAAATACAACAAAATTAAACAATATTTCGATGTAGTTGTTTTTATTATGAACAAAATTGGAACGTAGCAATGAAATTAAATAGTTTAATTTTTATATTTTCATTAGGTATTTTACCTTTTGTTCACTCTTGCCGGTCACCTGAATCCGATGATAAGTTGAAGTCTAAAATCGAAGGCGCGTTAGCAAGCAACAAAGGCATAGAAGTGGATGTAGAAGAGGGTAATGTTACGCTGAATGGACAATTAGGATCAGATTCATTAAAACAGCTCGTCGAGGAGAAAACAAAACGAGCTGGTGGTGAAAATATAAGATCCATCCACAACAATATTATCGTGAATCTCCCAGAGCCTGAAGATGCACGTGAAAAATATCATGAAATAGTCGAAGGAGCAGTAGATTCTACCCTAACAAGAGATGTCAATCGGGTTTTGGAAGATTTTCCAACAATTACCGCACAAGTCAAGGAAGGGATAATTATTGCAACTGGCAATATCGAAAAATCGAAAATGGACTCTTTAAAGAAAAAACTTGAACATATTAAACCAAAAGGTCTTGATATGAAGGGAGTAATTAGTCGATAGCCTATTTATTCACTCGCATAATAAAAGCTACCTGTCGTTGGACGGGTAGCTTTTATTACTATTCATATGTTTATTTAGCTCAAATTAAGCATTTTCCATCAAATCCCGAATAGCTACGGAGGCTATTGCTCCTCCAAAAGCCGCAGGCAGATAGGACATTGTTCCATAGGCAGACTTTTTGAAGTTACTTCCATCCGTATACAACAATGAGTTTTTATCAGGCAGCTCAGTTGAAAAAGCTACTTTAACGCCGTCTCGAATCCCGTGCTTACGTAATTTCTTACGAATATGTTGTGCTAGTTTGCAATTGTAGGATTTGCTAATATCTGCAATCTCTATTTTTGTCGGATCAACTTTACCTCCAGCGCCCATAGAGCTTACAAATGGTATTTTTGCTTCCAATGCAAGTCTAATAAAAAACAATTTAGGCGTAATACTATCAATAGCCTCTACACAATAGTCTGGAGCCAAATCCAATAATGCGGGTATTTTTTCGGGAATAATAAAGTCTTGAATCACGGTCAATTCCAGCTCAGGATTGATCGCTAACAAGCGTTGTCTCATAATTTCTGCTTTTGCCTCACCGTGGTTGGTCGCGAGTGCAGGCAGTTGTCTATTTCTATTGGATGGGTCCACTGTATCACCATCTATTATGGTCATTTTTCCTATTCCTGCGCGACATATAAATTCAGCTGCAAAGGAGCCGACGCCTCCCA
This sequence comes from Sphingobacterium sp., assembly GCA_031277685.1. Classification (GTDB taxonomy): domain Bacteria; phylum Bacteroidota; class Bacteroidia; order Sphingobacteriales; family Sphingobacteriaceae; genus Sphingobacterium. The sequence continues at coordinate 2,005 of JAITLV010000142.1, forward strand.
GGCCGAGGATCATTACATGTGAGTTTGCCAATTTTTCCAAAGCTGCTCTACCAACCAATGCCTCAGTGCGTGACAGCCAACTTAAATCTTTCATCTGTTAAATACGATCTTATAATTATGATATAATGTATGCTTAAGTGTCTCTATGGGTATAGACCGAACTTGAGCGACATATTGATACAGCATAGCAATCTCTGCCCGTGTATCAGTATCTGTTTCCAAAAATAAATGTGTGAGCGGTATATTTTGCAATACCTCATCCTGACTACCATTCAAACAATGTACACCGATCGATAGGTAATATCCCTTGTTTACGAGCTGTTTGGCCAGTATCCAATTCTTCCGATAGCCATGAAAAATAACAGGTAAATGAAATTTTCGATTCGATAAAGCAGCCAAAACTTCCTGAACAGCACGAACACAATGAATAATCAAAGGTTTTTGATAAGTTATAGCCAGTTGAATCTGTTGATCAAACACAACTTGCTGTTCGACAAGGGCTATGACGCTATTTTTATCCAACCCACATTCACCAACTGCCAAAACATTTGATCCCAATATTATTTTACCCATTAACTCCAGCATTTCAACTGTATTGTTATTGATATACCAAGGATGCAAACCTATAGAGCAATTTCCTTCAACTACAGTTTCACCATGATTCAATGCTATATTAATAACGGATAGAATAGAACGATCCGATATCTCATTGCGCCGATGGGTATGTATATCTATATAGGGAACCTGTATTTTCAATAGGACAAAGGTCGAAAAAATACTTGAAGCAAAAAATATTCTCTACAAAATTAGTATAGTTTTATTGCTGTACTGTTGTATTCAGTGCACTCAAGAGAGCTGAGGCCTTCAAAAGACACTCTTGATACTCCTGCTCCGCCGAAGCCTGATTAGTGACAGCACCTCCAGTATGAAAAGACAGATAACGTGTTTGCTTATTATAAAGAAGAGAACGGATCACCACATTAAAATCAAATTCGTCATGAATGGTATCAAAATAACCCATAGAACCAGCATATACGCCTCTTTTGGAAGCTTCAATCTGATCGCAGATACGCATTGCAGCGATCTTGGGTGCTCCCGTCATGGAACCTGCAGGAAATGTATGCCTAAATACGTCCATATTGGATATTGTAGGATCCTGAATACATGTAATAGTCGATATCATTTGATGTACCTGCCTAAAAGATTGGACTTCAAATAAACGTGTCGCTTTAACAGTGCCAGGAAGAGCACTTCGTGTCAGATCGTTACGTACAAGATCCACAATCATCACATTTTCAGCGATCTCTTTTTGCGATTGCAACATCTGATTGATGATATCCTGATCTCCCTCTTTCGTAAGACCTCTTTTAGCGGTACCTTTGATTGGCTGAGAGATTAATTTCCCTTGTCTTTTTGCTAGAAAACGTTCAGGAGAAGCACTCATAATAAAGTACTGGCCAACTTTAAAAAAGCTACTAAATGGAGTAGGGGATATCGCATTCAAATGTAGGTAAACTTCAATAGGAGAAATATGTGCGTGCTCCGCAAAAAACTCCTGACAAAGATTTACTTCATAAATATCACCCCGCTGAATATGTTGCTGTACTTTATCAAATGCGACAAGGTATTCTTCTTTCGTCCAGCGTGACCTTACACGAACATCGACGATAGCACGTGTTTGTGGGACTGTTGTATCACAGATGGCTTGGTATACTGCCATTGGATCGTCAGCTGCGATGTTTACCTGATTATTTGTCCATCTGATCGTAATAGCTGGGACAAAAAAATAAGCTGCAGGAAACCCGATATTATCGTTTGCTATTGTATTGAGTTCTTCAATCTCATTCTTAATATCATAGGATAGAAATCCTGGAATAAATTCACATTGATGGAGTGATAGGAATTGTTGCAATTGATCCAATACATTCCTGTCTGCACAAAAAGAATGTAATGAATTCACCGCCAGCACACTTTCAAATCTTCCCCATTGGTCAAGCGAACCATTACTATTAAAGAAAGAAATTTCATCAAATTGCCCCGACCAATGCAGGGCTTTTTGATGAAATTTATCTTTAGAATCGAGCAGATCAAAACTTTCGATCCGCATAGTTTATTTTGATAAAGCCAATGTTTGTTTACGATCAGGACCTACAGATAGGATCGTGATAGGTACTTCAAGCGCTTTCTCTAAATAAGCAATATAATTCTTTAATGCTTCAGGTATTTCTTGTTCAGACGTTATACCGGTCAAATCTTGTTTCCACCCATCAATTTCTTCTAAGATAGGTTCTGCTTGATGCGTGATGATTTCATAAGGCATATAATCTATCACTTCACCATTATATTTATAATGTGTACATGCGTAGATTTTGTCAAAGGTATCCAAAACGTCAGCCTTCATCATAATCAAATCTGTCACGCCATTCAGCATAATGGCGTATTTCAAAGCTGGAATATCGATCCATCCTGTACGACGAGCACGACCTGTAGTTGCGCCAAATTCATGACCTAATTGACGTAATTTTTCGCCAGTTTCGTCGTGAAGTTCAGTAGGAAACGGACCACCACCTACGCGAGTAGCATATGCTTTAAAGATACCATATACCTTACCGATTTTATTTGGTGCAATACCTAGGCCTGTACAAGCTCCGGCTGTTGTCGTATTAGATGAAGTAACAAATGGATAAGAACCAAAATCAACATCCAAAAGCGTACCTTGAGCACCCTCAGCTAACACACGCTTGCCTTCTTTCAGATATTGATTCACCAAATGCTCTGAATCCACATGTGGGATAGATTTAATGAATTCGATCGCCTCTAAAAATGCTTTCTCTTTTTCACTGAAATCAGGTATTTCACCATAGTGCGAAAGAATACTTAGATGTTTTTCTTTCAACTTTTGGTAACGCTCTTGAAAATCGGGAAGTGTAGTATCACCTACACGTAAACCATTTCTACCGGTTTTGTCCATGTAAGTTGGACCGATACCTTTCAGCGTGGATCCAATTTTTCCTGCGCCCATTTTTGATTCTGAGGCTGCATCCAATAATTGGTGTGTCGGCAGAATAAGGTGTGCCTTACGCGCTAAAACCAAATTGCCTTTACCCACCGGATCAAAACCAGCTGTCTTCAGGTTGTCTAACTCTCTTTTTAAGATAATCGGATCGATAACGACGCCATTACCAATAAGATTTAGTGTACCTTCATTGAAGATACCAGATGGAATTGTGTTGAGCACGAATTTTTTGTTATCGAATTCCAACGTGTGTCCGGCGTTAGGGCCGCCTTGGAAACG
>JAITLV010000165.1 GCA_031277685.1 Sphingobacterium sp.
CCAATTTCATCGAACAGGCGCTATGCAGGATTCACCAAACCGCTATAAGGCGAATTAAGTCAACATTTATACCCAATAAACCAACAGAATAGCTTATTTTTGTATTGCTTTTTTAACAAAGCATCTTTTACAAGTCATTCTCCAAAAATTAAGATGGAACACACAAGAATAAAGGAACTATTGAATGCCACAGAATTTGGCAAAGAGGTTGTTGTTAAAGGTTGGGTAAGAACTTTCCGTAACAATCAATTTATAGCAATTAATGACGGTTCGTCAATCAATAATATTCAAGCAGTAGTCGATTTTGAAAATACACCTGAAGATATCTTAAAACGTATCACGACAGGAGCAGCAGTTCGTGTAAAAGGTCAATTGATAGAATCACTTGGTAAAGGACAAAATGTGGAGGTTAAAGCAACCGAAGTAAGTATCATAGGTGATTCAGACCCTGAAAAATATCCTCTACAACCGAAGAAACATAGCTTGGAGTTTTTACGTGAGATTGCTCACTTGCGTTTCCGTACAGGAACTTTTAATGCGGTGTTCAAAGTCCGTAATGCATTAGCTTTCGCTGTACACAAATTTTTCCAAGAAAATGATTTTGTGTACATGCACACACCAATTATCACAGGTTCTGATGCAGAAGGTGCTGGTGAAATGTTTCAGGTAACTACTTTGGATTTGAAAAACCCACCACGTAAAGAAAATGGTGAAATTGATTTCAAAGAAGATTTTTTTGGAAAATCGACAAATCTTACGGTATCCGGCCAATTGGAGGGTGAACTTGGCGCAATGGCTTTTGGAAATATCTATACCTTTGGACCAACGTTTCGGGCTGAAAACTCAAACACAACACGCCACCTGGCTGAATTCTGGATGATTGAACCAGAAATGGCATTCTATGAATTGGAAGACAATATGGATCTGGCTGAAGCTTTGCTGAAATACGTGATTAAATACGCTTTGGAAACTTGTCCTGAAGAAATCGAATTTTTGAAAAATCGTTTGTTGGAAGAAGAGAAATCAAAACCAGCAGCAGAACGTTCGGAATTAAATCTGGCTGAGAAACTAAACTTTGTCTTAGAAAATAATTTCGAGCGTGTAACCTATACAGACGCAATTGAAATATTAAAACGTAGCAAACCAAATCAAAAGAAACAGTTCAAGTATTTAATTGATGACTGGGGAGCTGACTTACAGTCAGAACACGAACGTTATTTGGTGGAAAAACACTTCAAAAAACCTGTTATCCTAACTGATTACCCAAGAGAGATCAAATCTTTCTACATGAAACAGAATGAGCCTGATGCTCAGGGTCGCAATACGGTCCGTGCCATGGATATTCTTTTCCCCGGTATCGGTGAAATGGTCGGTGGCTCCCAACGTGAGGAGAATCTTGACCGTCTATTGGATCGTATGGCCGAAGTAGGTATACCAGCAGAAGAAATGGAATGGTTCTTGGATACACGACGCTTTGGTTCCGTGCCACATTCAGGATTTGGTGTAGGCTTTGAACGCTTGGTATTATTCACAACCGGAATGACAAATATCCGCGATGTAATACCATTTCCGCGCACACCGAAAAACGCAGAATTTTAATATAAAGAACAACAGCCAAAACAAAATATTTTGGCTGTTGTTCTTTTACATATATACGTATGGGAAATAGTTTTAGCCTTTTGACATACAACATGTATACCGTTCGGAAAACCCTCGGTTAAAAGCTATAATTGCCATACACTATTATTAAAATATACCATATTAAACATGCTCATCAAAATATATAACGACAATCCAAACCCAAAAGCAATCGGCCAAGCTGTTGATATTCTTAGACGTGGGGGCGTAATTATCTACCCCACAGATACCGTTTATGGTATTGGTTGTGATATTACACAACAGAAGGCAATTGAACGCGTCTGTGAGATCAGAGGTTTAAAACCGGAAAAGGCAAATCTCTCTTTTATCTGCTATGACCTGACAGACATCTCCCAGTACACCAAATCTTTCGACACAGCAGTATTTCGTGTCCTTAAGAAAGCTTTACCCGGTCCCTTTACATTCATCTTTAATGCAACCACGAAAGTCCCCAAATTATTGAGTTCGAAAAAGAAGACTGTAGGTATCCGTGTACCGGATAATAATATTGTCCGCGAAATTGTGAAACAATTGGGCAATCCAATCGTGACCACATCCATCCACGATGAAGATGAAATTATTGAATATTCCACTGACCCCGAATTGATCTATGAGAAGTATCAGGATCTCGTAGACGCCGTTATTGATGGGGGCTACGGAGACAATGTCGCTTCGACTGTAGTCGACTTAACAGAAGGAACCTTTGATGTCATTCGTGAAGGAAAAGGCGATCTGGAACAGTATCTTTAGTATTTAGTATTCTCCAAGTAGCTCAGGACTATTTAACATTTCAACAAACATCTTAACACACCAACAAAGATCAACCCAAATTAGATTGTTGGTATTTTGTGCATAAGATCTACTTTTCGACACGTCAACACTCACTTTTCCACAAAAACAACCACTTATTAACAGTAAAAATGTTAATAAGTGGAATATACACATATACCCATTGATCTAAAATGTGTATAACCCAACACTTATAAACACTAAAATGTTAATAACAAGAAAAGGCAACCTCAACAATTAGCGTAAAATGTGTAAAACTCACACCTTATTAACATAAAAATGTTGATAAGGCATTTAAATACTTTTCGATATCAAAAATCATTGTGTATAACAAAACGATATTCACATCTTAATGTTGAAAGTTAACGCCAGATTCCACACGCTGCTTTAGTGCCACATTGAAGAGATCAAACCCCTGCCTTGTTGTCAATAACAGTTTTCCACAAAATGGAAGTATTAATCCGGAGAATAGTTCACCTTGCGTGAGCCGAACCAAGTTGGGCGCCACTTGATCCAATATAAAATAATGTTCACCATCAAAGATGCCGGGAATAAATAACTCCCCTTTCCAACGCAACTCTCGATTGGGATCAATACGCAAAAAGCGTGGATTCATCTTTATCTTAAAACCATTTGGTTGTTCTAACAGAACTACACAACGCTTCCCCAGCACGGGTTCCCTTTCAAAACTTTTAATGGTTGGGCTCCACAGCGGGTAAGCATTAAAGCTTGTCAACACTTGCCAGACTTGTTCCACTGTCGCCTGAATCGTAATACTTGTTTCAATCTTTTTCATCGGTATATAGCTTTTACGGATGCTGCTCTCACGTCTATTCAGATTGCTTAGTGCAATAACGATAGCTCATCAGCGCAGTCACAAGTCCAGAAAACAAGTACGTACACTCGTGCTTATTACATCGCATGCACGACTATACAAGCATTGGCTCAATGCAAAGCATACAAGTTCAACTTGCCACTGGAGATAAAACAAAACTAGGATAAGTAGAAGAGATGGCTCTTGACTTTTATCAAGAACTTATTTTAGCGCGGATGCGACTAAGCGTCTCGGGGCTCATACCCAATACTGACGCAATATATTGAAGTGGTACTTGATGGAACAATAGCTTATAGTGCTCAAAATAGTGTTGGTAGCGTTCTTCAGCAGTCAGGCAGATAAAATCTGCTATCCGCTGTTCCATAGCACTGAAACATTTTGCCAAAAATGCCTTTTCAAATTTATTCCATTCCATGATCTCGGATTCCATCTTTTGATAATCAAATTTAGATAGACGATAAATACAGCAATCACTGATACATTGGAAATTCCATTTAGAGGGGATATCAAAAATAAACGAAGTAAGATCCGTCACAAAGTGATTAGCTGTACCGATCCATTGTGTGAATTCCCCCTTTTTACTCCAGGCGTATTGACGGATCAATCCTGATTCAATGACAAATAGACTGGATGAGTAGTCGCCTTCTTTAATGAGATAATCCCCCTTTTTTAGTTCAATACATTCGAATCTTGCAAACAGTTTTTCCCGTGCAGCATTGGGAAGTGGAAATAGGTCTTGAAACAATTGATTAAACATACCTGTGAACGTCCCCTACAAAATCACGACTTCTTCAATAATGACGTGCCCTACGTATTCATTTACCCTTCCGAGGATCTGTCTGCGCATCAAGGCCAATTCATTTTTTATAACGGCAGACTCTACCCGCACAAATAATTTTTTGTCACGTACATAAAGCTGTTGGGTTCTATTCGCAATCGCTTTGCCAATCAACTGAGGCCAAACTGAAGCAATCGAAGTCTCGTCAAACTTTCTCCGAAGTTTGTATGCTTCAAGGAGACGTTCTACCCCCTGCTTAATGGTCATGTCATCGCTAGACCGAATAAATTCTAGGCTCTTTTTTGTGGGTTGCTTCTTATACATTCACTTGTCCTCCTTCGATACCAAATATACGAACAGGGCGGTTGATTTCATCAAAGATTCGTTGAATTCTTTTGGAATCTGTATCTGTCAGAAAGATTTGTCCAAAATCATCATCAGAAACCATTTGCATCAGTTTACGGGTACGGCTATCGTCTAATTTATCAAAGATATCGTCTAGAAGAAGTAAAGGTTTAAAACCCTTTTTTTGTTGCAGGTAAGCATATTGAGCAAGCTTTAATGCGATAAGAAAGGATTTTTGCTGCCCCTGAGAGCCAAACTTCTTCAAGGGCATTCCACCATGGATGGTAAATATTAGATCATCTTTGTGAATTCCTTGACTAGTGCGTTCCAAAGCACGGTCACGCTCCAGGTTTTTCTCCAGAATATTCAAAAATGAATCCGACATTAAAGGAGATTCATACTGTAATTGCACAGACTCCGCATCTTCGGTCAGAAACTGATAATGTCGATCAAATTCAGGTTGAAATTCATTCATAAATGATCTTCTCTTTTCGAAGATAATACTTCCCACTTCTTCAAGTTGAAAATTGAGAATTTCGATCAGACCAAGATCCAGTACACTAGTTTGACGCGCTTGTTTAAGTAGGCTATTACGTTGGGCTAAAAACTTATTATAAATAATTAGTGTATCTAAATATTTATTATCCGTTTGGGAAATAACATTATCCACAAACTTTCTCCGCTCTTCACTACCATCTGTTACAATGACGCTATCATTCGGAGATATCATGACCAAAGGGAATAACCCGATATGATCAGCTAATCGAGGGTAATCCTTTTTATTCTTTTTAAACTGCTTTTTTTGATTTTTTTTTAAACTGCAGGAAATCACATCACTGTTTGATTCTTTATCAAATTCCCCCTGCACCATGAACCAATCGTTACCTGATTTGATATGTTGCGAATCGATAGGATTAAAATAGCTCTTACAAAGTGACAAGTAGTGGATCGCATCCAAAAGATTTGTTTTGCCAACACCATTATTCCCTGTAAAAGCATTTACTTCAGGAAGAAATTCCAAAGAAGATTCAGCGTAATTCTTGAAATTTAGAACAGAAAGTTGCTTAAGCCACATAGCACAAAGATACGCTATTCGGACCGCTAAAAATTATTTTATTTCCTCAAAATCGACAAACTCGCCTGCGGTTTCTGCCCCCTTACGCTCGGGTGTTTCTTTCGGCGGAATATAGTCAACTTGGATTTTACCTTCTGGCTGAGATCTTTTATTTTCTTGTTGTCTCTGACCATTAAATTCGTAATAGAAAGTACCGCCTTGTCCCTGACCGCTATATGCCCCCCCCTGCTCCTGTGCTTTTTTCATCAGCTTTTCAGCTGCTTTGCGCATCGCAAACGGTAAAAATAATTTAAATAAGAATCTTACTACAAAGTAAACAGCGAATGTAATAAGTATAAATTTTAAAAATGCCATAGTTAATTCGTTGCTATTTTCTCAAATTTAACCAATAACTCGATAAACTGTTGTC
>JAITLV010000274.1 GCA_031277685.1 Sphingobacterium sp.
AGAAAAATGGAGAGAAATCCTTCAGCTTTACGACCGTCTGTTAGCGGTCAATTACTCCCCTGGCGCCATACTCAACAGAACCTTTGCCTTGTATAAAGCGAAAGGTGCAAAAATAGCACTTACCGAAGCCAAAAAGCTAAATCTATCGGACAATCACTTTTACTTTGCTCTTTTGGGAGAGCTTTATAAAGATCTGGATAAACAGAAAGCAGTCGCGAACTTTAAGCGTGCACAAACATTGGCAAAAACCTCCCTGGAACAGGAAACTATCCAAGGCATGATCGATAGGCTCTAAAGTTCGCGATCTACTATACATTTTCAACTTCTACAATCCACTAATTCTTACACGTTAGCTGCTGATGGCTTACTTTTTGAATTTTGCCAATAGGTCATAAACAGTTCGTAAAGCTCAGTAGCTTCTATCCCTATGACCGAGGTTGAGTACATGATATTCAGCTGTTGTGAAGGTGCATCATAAGCCATTTTCCACAACATGGATGAAAGCCGCTCTTTATAATCAGAAGCATTGCCTAAAGTGACAACCACTAAGGTGTCACCACCCACTTTCTGTAAATTAATCGCTGTGACATCATCCCAGTTGCCAATACCGAAAGCCTTTGCCATTGGCGTAGTTTTTCCGGAGAAATGATTTTTATTTAATGAAATCTGAGCAGATTTGTCCCGAAGGTTTAACAAGCTATTCACTAAGAGGATGAGCATCACGAGCAAAGCTCCACCCGAAAATACGGCGGGTTTGACTTTTAATGTGCCATCAAAGAGTCCGATACAGGACAATAAGATCAATAAAAGTATCACACAAATCAAAGCCGATAGAACGAGAAGCTTAGTGGTTTTACCCTTATTCCTATATAAATTAATCTCCTGCTCCATTTTATTTACCCCAATTCACATTAAGGTTATGTTTTTCAGCATAAGCTTTACCCAAAACATATACTTCATCAAATGTTTTGTCGATCTCAGGCATATAATCCTTTTGAATTTTTTCAAGCAATGCTTGTTTTTGATCAGCAGATCCTTTCGTATCACAAAGTTTAGCGTAAGCTGAATATTCATTTTTATAGACTGGAAGGACCTTTTCAAACAAGGCAATAGACTGTTCTTTTAAAGCTTTCGCATCATCATCCGACACATGGAGTTCATTGATGTCTTTTAAGGCTTTTTCAACAGTTTGAATTTTAATATCTACGGATTGTTGGGCTTCGTTACCTTCCTTTTTACTGGATGGAATATCTGGAAATTCTACCGTCTCCTGTTCTAGACGTTTGCCGAATTGTTCGGGGGCAAAATCAGCTACAAGGTTGGTATTTAAAACAACTTTGCCGAAAAAATTCTCCGGACTTGGGGATTGGCAAGCGGTAAAAAAGAGGCTCGCTGACATGAAAATAATAAATAGTAAGTGCTTCATATAAATTTTATTTGAGCCCAAAGTACCTATTATTACTTAAACCCACAAACCATCTCTAACATACGAAATGCACCAAAAATAGATCTACTGAACGAAATCACCTATTATCTTTTGCATTATACTTGCCCAACACGCTAATTTTTAATATTTTAGTAGATACAAAAAACAATAGATTAAAAAAACCGCTGATTATGGGCTTTGATATTAGTTACCATCCTATTTCTGAAGAACAGATGAATACATGGTACTTTGAATTAATTAAAAATCCAGAAAAAATTGAAGCATTAGCATCCGATCACCAAATTGACGATTTCTATAAAACAAAGTATCAAGACACCATAAACGCGGGTCGGGAAACAGATCAGAATGATTATTTTGATAAAACACATGGTTTCTTCATAGCCGTTGTCCAAGGTTTTTTCGAAACTTATTTTTATGTCCGCGGTGCTGCATTATCTTTCTCAGAAAACAAGCAGTTAAACTCCTATTATAAAAAATGGGAGGAATTTATTCCAGTAGGATCACTCACAAAAAAAGTTGAAAACAGACTCGTCGAAAACTATTGCTCAGGTGTATATATTCCAGCCGATCAGGTGACATGCCTATTGGACGATTATCACAACAAAGCCGACATCAGGTCAGAACTGGATCAATTATTTTCTGAGGGGCGTATCGCTGTTTTCTTAAAGGCGTTAAATTTTGCCAAAGAGCGTGGTTTAGGCTTACTGGAAGCTACTGAAGTGGTAGAACCACAACCTTTTGATTTAAATGAGTCTAAAAGTTATTCCAATCTTTTTAACTGTGATCAAGAAGGCCCATTGCTCTATCAAGTTACCGCATTTGAACAGATCAAAGATATCGAACAGCGGAATGGTCTTCCTGAAAATGAGGTCCTACACAATTTTAAAATCGAAAAGGTACATGTTGAGCCGATAGATACAGCTATCGATACAAAAAAGACAACTGAAGTTGCGGGAAAAAGGAGCTTTTGGAAACGATTATTTGGCTAATATCACACGTATAGCGCCCCCATCTATAATCACCTGTCAATGCGATTATCAGCCCAAGAATAATAAATGCAGCGAGAAATATCGTCTTTGAGACGGCTGCGAACTTTCTTATCTGATATACTGGTGGGCCCAGGCAGAATTTAACCGTACATTAGAAGATTAACAATGATTTAATTACATTCGCCAACTAATTCTATTTGCCGTTATGGACATTGTACTCGTCATTATTGTTGCGCTATTTGGTGGTTTGATTTATCTACTTCGTTCTGCTATAAAAAAACAGCATAGAAAGTTAACCTTTATTGAATATGCTGTTATTACTGGCTACATACTATCCTTGGCTATATCCGGAGTTGGTTTATTAACCCATTCAAGCCAATATCATGAGGCTGTCGATCCTGTTGATGGGGACTGTTATTTGCCTTTCGGGGGAAAACATGCCTTATCATTGTATATCTATTTTGTCGCATTCAATATAGCCACAACAGCAATCTGGATAAAAGGACGAAAAATACCACCTATTCCCCTCGTCCTTGCCCTTATTACTTTGATGATAGGATCGGTCATCAGTGTCTTTATTCTCATTCAGGTAAGTTATCATGATACTTCGACGCTAGATATGTATGTAGGTAATGAAGGAACCTTATATTTTATTTTTACGCCGATTTTCTGTTTGTATTTCGGCATAAGTATGATCTGGAAAATTGTTAGGGAAGAGAAACAAACCGCCCTCACGAGAAGTTATCGCAGTCCCTTGCTCAATAAAATCAATCATTTTCTTGCGGCCAAACTAGACTATCCAATCTGGGCTCTCCTATTCCTCGTACCAGTTTTTTTATTGATGACTGCTATTCTTATTTTGCTTGGTCAGGATGGCAACTCCATGAGCAAAGTTTTCACAGAGACCACCACTTGGGCTTTCTCTCAAAAAACACATCCTCCTATATTGGATCATAAAGGGCATTATCTTTGTACTGTAGCAGCAAAAGGTGATCCCACGATTGTAAAACCACTACGCCTAGGAAAACGACATGGCAATACAATTATTGTCAATCGCCAGCTACTGGTCGCCAACGCTTTTGAAGAAATTCTAAGTGATCTGTCGCCAAGATCTCATCGTTATGTACGTTATTTGTACGATAAATACGGCTACAATCTTTCCCTCAAAATCAACTCCGTGCGGGCATCAAATCTAACTTATATATTGATGAAACCACTGGAGTATATATTTCTTTTCTTCTTGTATTTGTTTTATGTAGAGCCTGAGAAAAAAATTGCCAGACAATACACCTAGTCATTTCAATCATTTATCAATTTACAACCTTCAAATAGATACTTTTCTCTGTCTACTGCAGGATGATTATATTTTTTATATGGATACAACAACTCATTTTATTGTCCTAACCGGAGGTCCCGGAGTAGGAAAAACCACGGTACTTAAAGAACTCCAAAAACAAGGTTTTAAAACTGTGCCCGAAGAGGCACGTAGGATTATCAAAGAGCAATTGGACAGCAATGGCGATGGTCTCCCCTGGAAGAATAAGGCATACTATGCCAAATTGATGCTGATCGCATCAAGTGCTCGTTTTGTTAACGAAACATACGATAGCTCCCCACTTCAACCCTATGTATTTTTCGACCGAGGTATCCCGGATACGCTCGCCTATATCGAAATGGAAGACCTAATCCTAGAAGAAAAGTTGCTTGAAGAAGCCAAACTACACCGCTATTATAACAAGGTTTTTATCCTGCCACCCTGGAAGGAAATTTATGAGAATGACAGCGAGCGAAAACAGACTTGGGAAGAAGCCGAAGCCACCTTTAAAGTCATGAAAAAAACATATGAGCATCTTGGATACGAAGTAATAGAAATACCCAAAACGACTGTCAAACAACGTTGTCAGTTTATACTTGAAACTTTAGGATTAGTTCATCCTTGATCCTCCACTAATCTTTCGATAGAACGACCTGGAGTCAATCACAGGATGAATACCATATCCTATGCAGCCACCTTAAAACAGGAAATTATATAAATTTTTCGATTGAAAATAAGTATTGTGTGCTAAGTTGCACCGCTATTTAATCATTTCTATATATTGGCGTTAAAAACTGGTACTGCAATCCCAGACGAAATACATTCAAACGTGCTGTACCGGGATTACCGCCATCCATTCCACCGAGATAATCCTTTAACCCCCAAGAATAGCCGGCAAAAATCGTATACCGATCATAATTGACATTAAATTGAACACGGGGGCGGATATCGACATCGATCACTTTACCTCTATCGTACGTAAAACTTGTCTTATTACCATTCTTATCTTCTATACTTCCGTTTTCTTTGCTATTCAAGACTTTTGCTATATCCACTCCGAATTGCATATCCATTGTCATTGGCTCAAAAGTAACACGATAGCCGACAAAGGGGTTAAAATTCAAAAATTGCTGATTGAGTTTAGTCAGTCCCCGACTACCATTCATAAAGTCGTTTCCTTCCAGGTCAACCTTTGTTTGCAAACGTTCAAACGCGCCTTCCAACCCCAAAAGAAAATTATTCGCAAAAACATAACGATAGTTAACTGCACCTCCCAAATTGATTCCATACTTTTTACCATACGGCGTATTGGTATAATAATCCGCCTGCCCCGAACCATTTAACGTACTTTTCGCGGTGCTTCCCGATCCGGTAAAATTGGAGACACCAGAAGTTACCCCAACACGAAGTTCATGGGATTGTGAAAAAGCCGCAAACGGTACTGTACAGGCTATACATGCTAAAAGTAAAAATCTCTTCATCATAAAAATTATAAAAACAATAAAACAAGAACTCTTCCCTAAGGGTTGGTATCCATCATTTCGTATGCTAAAATTAAGAAAATTTATGCGATTGAGCTTACATCGGTATTTTATTTTTCCAAGAGGTGGTATCTATTGCTCCACGGTGCTACGAAGGCAAAATTCAGCAAATCAAATAAATACCTATTTTCCGGTCTTTTCCATATTTTATTGAACTACATCAATGGAATTGAATCAATTCGACTTTAATTTTGTTTTTATTACAAAAAATAAAGAATATGAAATATATTTTAGAGAACCCTGTCATTGGTCATATCGGTCAACAAAAATATAAAACAACCATCTTATGGCGAAATGGTGAATTTATTACCGACGAGCCCGAAAAACTTGGTGGGAAAGATCTTGGTCCAGATCCTTATACACTATTGATTTCTTCGCTTGTTTCCTGTACACTGGCAACCTTACGCATGTATATTGATAAAAAGGAACTTGCTATCGACGAGATCCAAGTTACAGCCAATATGTACCTAAGGATTGAAAAAGAGCAGGTAGTCACCTATTTTGACCGGGAAATTTCGTTCGGGCAAACTGTAGAAGAGAATACCATACTACGTCTTCAACAAATTGCCGATGAATGCCCAATCTCTAAAATATTAAAAGGTAATGCAGTCGTCAATACCCGTATGAAAACCAATCTTTAGATGAAAAATTTAGGCATTGTTGTATTCGGAAAAAATAACGAAATTCTACATACATTAAAGCGAATCATAGAAAACAATATTGGTTGGCAGGCTGTCATTCAACAGGATCTTTCTATTTGTAAAGAATTTCTATCCAATCATCCAAACGATATTCTATTGTTAAGTTCTGGCTTATCAGTGCAGGAAGAAACTGAAATTACCGATCATTTAGCTCAGCTAGACTATCCTATTGGGCTAATAAAACATTATGGCGGTGGTAGTGGGCTTTTGAAAAATGAGATTTATAGTTTATTTCCTAATTTGATTCCCGATAAATAAGCAAGGTATTTTCAGGATATCTCTTGAAATATTTCTGGAGAAAAACAGTACTTGGCTTCAACTAATCCAGCTGGTCTACGAGAAATACAAAGTCCTTTTTTACAGGCATTTTATTGATCTAGTTCAATAAAAAGTACCCCATAGCAGCGTAATTTTGAATATATAAATAGTAAGATCATGAATAGACAAAACTTTATAAAAAAAGGACTTTTAGGTTCTGGAATATTTGCAGCCAGTGCTTCTTCGGCACATATTATGAAGAATGAGATCGACGAAATTGAACCTTTGGAAACATTGGATGCCGATGAAGTCCGTTACGATTCGGATCAACTGGAAAACCATAGTGTATTGCATAAAGCCGCCAGTCGAGGTCATGCAGATCATGGTTGGCTGCAGAGTAATCATACTTTTAGTTTTGCTAATTACCATAATCCTGAACGGATGCATTTTGGCGTGCTCCGCGTCCTTAACGATGATACCGTCGCGGCAGGCCGGGGGTTTGGATTACATCCGCACGACAATATGGAAATTATCAGTATCCCTCTGGAAGGAGACCTAGCACATGAAGACAGTATGGGCAATCAGGCTATTATCCGAAAAGGAGATATACAAGTGATGAGCGCGGGAACGGGTATTATGCACAGCGAGTATAACAAAAATACCGATCAGATTGTCAAGTTTCTACAGATCTGGGTCTACCCGAACCAACGGAATGTAGCTCCCCGGTACGACCAGATTACGCTTGATAGATCACAAAGACACAACAGGTTCCAGCAGATTCTCTCACCAGATCCAGCGGATGAAGGAGTATGGATACACCAGGATGCCTGGTTTCATCTGGGCAATTTTGACAATGGTATCGAAACAGATTACAAAATTAAACAAGCTGGCAATGGCGTTTATATTTTTGTTATTAGCGGGAGTGTCAACGTTGAAGGACAAGAACTGGAAACGAGAGATGGTTTCGGAATTTGGGATGTTTCGGAAATTAAACTTACAGCTAGCTCAGCAGATACCGAGATCCTGTTGATGGACCTCAACATGATATTAAACTAACAACACATCATCCCAAGGTTCAAAAAGTCCCATTCGGGACCAGAATATAACATGTTTAGCAACAAATCTGGGATGATCAAAACAAAGGAAATTCCAATTCGGGTTATCACATTATTTGTTTATCACATTATTTGTTTATCGCATTATTAGTTTATAAGAAAGGGGAATATATATTCCCCTTTCTTATTTATCGACTACAGCTTATTTTAAAAATTGATCGAATTGAGCTTTTTATCGACTAGTATGCCGTCTATTGCTTTTAAATTGAAATTCACATTCCGTTTGGCTTTCAATTTAATCTTAAATAACAATTCGGAACCATTCAACGTTTCCTTATTACCCAAATTCACAAAAGTTGGATATAAGGCTTTATTTCCATTGGTATGAAGACGATCATTGGTATAATTATTCATTTCCTTCATATGTAATGGATCTATCCCCACAAACTCAAAATCTCCTTGATTATAAGGAAGTGCAAAACTAAGCGCATTGACTGCTTTCAAATTTTCTCCACTTACCGTTATTTCGACAATTTCACCAGACTTTAAGGTCGTTCTAGATGGCGTTAAGTTTATCTTACCAGCCACTTTCTCTTCTTTCGTTGCTTTCGCGCCACCCTCGATTGCAACTGCCACATTTGAAATATCATAGGCATCAATCAAGTTATTCTTATTGACATCACCATTGCTAACATAACCTTCAAAATCGCCGTCGCCCATCCTTAATCCGGTATAATTGATATAAGACGTTAGGTCATTCTGATCGATCAGACGGTCATTATTAATATCACCTGGCAGATAGCTTGTTGAACCCGGTACCTTAAAGACATAGAGCTCGCGGCCTGATCCAAAACCACCGACAGCTTCCGACACCGAAATCTTGATAAAACGAGCAACAGGATGTTGCGTAAAATTAAATCGCTTCATTTCCCCATCACGTTTCCAGTCAAAACTTCCAGCTTCGGACCAAGTATCCTTGTCATTACTATAAAATACTTTTCCTTTTAACATGATACCATTTCCACCATCTGTTCTTGGAAGGTATTCAAATTTATCCAGCTGATTTACCGATTTCAGATCCAGTGTCATATCAAATGGTACAGCAGTTTGCCCCCATTTCGTATGCCACATATCACCCTCATCATAGTTGAACAGTTTGTTAATACCATTCCCGCCCTGATTGTCTACAGAAGTTTCGGCTTTAATACCCTCAATAGCAAATTCCAGCGGGTTGGCTTTTGTTTTTGCCGCAAATGTACTCCATTCCGATGTACCCGTTTTATTAACCGCCCTAATTTTAAAAGCGTAATCAGTTTCGGCTTCTAAACCTTCAAAAAGCAATTGATTTTCCTTAATTGTTGAATAAATGAGATCATTGAAAGCAATCTCATAATAATCCGCATGAGGCACCTTTTCCCAGGTTGGAGTTAAAGTATATGCTTGTGTATTTTGATCTGTGATAACAGCTTTGGGCGAAGTCAAAGCACCAGTCTGAGCCAGATAGTTGTCAGCAGGCGCATATTCGAAGCCCTCCAATTGTACTTCTATTGCGGTCAATGAGACATCCTGTTTGGCTAGCCGTACCAGCAACATCGGGTTTTTAACCAAAGGTACTTTTTCAAATTCAGATCCCTTGGTTGCAAACTGATTCAGGTTTGGTTGTGCATCGTAGAAATAAGCATTTTCTAAGCCATTGAATTCCGCTAATGAATGTGCTTCCTGAAGCTTCACTCTTTTTTTGTTTACACTGGCATTTACCTTCTTTGGTGCCGCTGTCACATTAAAACGAACCTCAGTAGATTTCATTTTTTCATAACCATCAAATTCGCCTTGAGATACTGTTATGGAGAATAGCACTTTACCATCTTTCTGACTGGAAGTAATCTTCGTATTTACCCCCCTACCATAACGATAAGCCTCTGTTCTTCCATCATCATCATATTCCATAAAATCAGACTCTCCGAATGGATAGACTTCATAAATACGTTGATCCTTTTTGATTTCCAGCACATTATTATTCGGGTTGGTTACTGGAATAATGGCTCCATTTTTCACAAAAACAGGTAGCTTCCAGATAGGCACGTCAAAGTTATTGATAATACGGCCACCCTGGTATTTTTCACCCGTAAAATAATCAACCCATTCACCATCCGGTAGGTAGATACCATTGCGAATATCATTACCCTTCTCATCCACACGTGTCTCCTGGTAGATCGGAGCCACTAAGAAATTGGGGCCATATAAGTATTGATATTGCGTTGCTTTTCCAAGTGTATAACTATTTGCCTGTGCTAAAAACATCGCTCGAATTATTGGGAGTCCGTCTACTGCTTGTTTGGCGATGCTATAGCTATAGGGAACTAACTGAGATTTTAGTTTTAGATACAGCCGGTTAATGGAAGTAGCCGGTTCCCCTAATGCATGCGGATATTTCTCGTTCGATCCCCATCCATCCATGTTAAGCTCCATTGGCGTCCATGTTTTCCATTGAAAATCTCTGATATTCACTTTGAAATTTTTTCCACCAAAAATTCCGTCCATGTCAGACGTGATATTGGGCTGGCCTGAAAGTCCCGAACCGATATAGGTCGGGATATGGAATCGAATATATTCCCATACACCGCCCGTTTGGTCACCAGACCAGATACCAGCATAGCGTTGTGTACCTGCCCAACCATCCAATGAAATAATAAATGGGCGTGCATTATTCCCATAATAAGGCATTGTACGACCTACATCAGCGACCCCATTTAAACCAAAAGAATAGCCAGGTCCGACCCAAGCCACATCAGTCTTTAATACCCGCACACCAGCATCACGTACTTCCTTAACAATATCTCTTTGCAGCAGTGCACTAATACTATCTTTAGGATGTAAATCAGACTGTGTCCATAAGCCTATTTCTACACCATTTTTGCGTGCATAATCGCCAAATTCCTTGAGGTTGTTTATATTACCATCCAATGTTGCAGTCTGCCCATAACCTGCTCCATAGCCATCATTTGGCAAAATCCATCCCAAAGGCATATCATGCGCTTTGTAGCGATCTATCACTGCACGGGCTGAAAATTGATAATTATTTTTTTCTCCATTTAATGATTCCTTAATCCCGCCATTTTCCTTTTGGCTTTCCTTATAACGCTTACCATCTTCGAAGAGAATTCCTTTTTCATCCGCTTTCCAAAAATCTCTATTATATGCATTTAAATGACCTTCGTACAGTCCGAATTTTGGGAGAAGAATAGGGTTACCGGTCAATTGGTAGAAATCATTCAATAAAGGAACAGTACCATCATTTATCATAAAAAAGACATCCAGATAATCGGTGTCATGTGAAAGCTTGACTGTTCCTTTTGCTTTTGCACCAAAGGCATAACTTCCCTTTTTGAACGTATGCCACATAAATCCGTAACCACTGGTTGACCAGAAATATGGCGTAGGTGAAGCTACTCCGCCATCGGTCCAACTATTTTGATTCTCTATGGCAATAATTTTACCTTTATGGGAGAAGCGTCCATTTTGAACACCACCACCAAAGAAATACTCATCCTTGTTCTCTTTCAACTCTAAGGTCACCTGTTTGGATTCGAAAGTGATAGGTCTTAAACTCTCCACGACAACACGATTTGTGCTACGGTTTAGGATATTAAACTGTGATGTCTGTTTATCTATTGAGAATACGATTTCTTTCGTTGTAATCGTCGCGTTATTGCCTTCATCTTTTACGGCTAATTCCTCCACCTTCTTTCGCGGTTGTTCAACTAAGATTTTTGCTTCGGGTTTCGCTTCCGGATCACGAATAATCCCTCCCCGTATGTCTTGAAACATTCTAAAAATATGATTTCCATAGAAATCCAATGTTAGTCTTTGGTTATTATCATAGACTATCTCCACTGTTGTTGGATTAATTTTCTGAACAGCAATGATTTTGGGAACGGTAGTCGTTTGTTCGATCCTATGATTAGCAGCCAGGCTACTTATCGCACTTACTTTATTCGATTGAAAAATAAACGGCGAGGCTAATCCCACCAGCAAACTAACTTGCGCTTTCGTACTCCAAAAAGATATCTTCATGTGTATAATCTATAATATTGAATAACAATCTGTATTTCCACTCTTGCGCTAAATACAAAATGTTGTTAAATTAACATAACAATAATACAATAGTAAATCCAAGTAAAAAAGCACTTGCGAAATGCAAACGATTGTCTAATAATAATGTTGCAGGACGAATGGCTTTCCAGCTAAAGTATAGGAATGATATCTTCACTGGTCTGTTACATCCTTTCCGATGGCCATAGTTCCTTCCCGGCAAAGCTGCGGACCAAAGCAACAGGCAGAGAAAGAGGCAGGTATGGCGGATCAACTTTGGTGGAAGCCTGACAACCCGATGCTCCTATTGTGTAAGGAAAAAAACAATAAATAGGACCTGAATGCGGGAAGGCTGAGAAGTAATGTCATGCTAACCTGACCGCTGGGATAAGCTGAAGGCTGGGGGACCTGGATTCTGCATGCAGTTATTTCGATGCGATAGCCCCGCAGTACGATAGATAGATAGATAGATAGATAGATAGATGACAGAAAGTACCTAAACGAAAGAAGCCCTTGACTGTTTCCAGCAAGGGCTTCCGTGTAAAAAAAGGCACCGACCTACTCTCCCACCTGTTACGGCAATACCATCGGCTCT
>JAITLV010000283.1 GCA_031277685.1 Sphingobacterium sp.
TTAGCTTTTTTTATTTAACAATATATGGATTCGAAAGAAGGGCTGGCCGGGTTCGATCCAATGGAGGCTCAAGGATGTGTGAGGGAACTGTGGGGCTGAGCCAATCCCAGCGGGATCACAAACGACAATATGCGCAAATTTAGGACAATTTGCGCATATTTATTTTACATTGCTAATAATCAACCAGTTAACTTTAGTCAAATTGAGGTTTTAATTACAAGAGTCATTACAAAAAAATATTTCGACCAACACTGATACAAAACAATAACATACTTTAAATCAATCAATTGAAACCAAAACCGGTAGAGATTTGAAAATTTAGCCTTCGATGACCTAACAGGAATCGAACACCAAAAATTAACAAAAAAAATACATATCTTTCACTAAATAGTTTCAACTGTTGTAAGGAAATTTCCTTTAGAAAATGATTTATTTTCTCCTCATTACCTAAAGTTTCTCCAACTCTTAATCCAGACTTTTCTAATCTTATTCCAAATATTATTTTAATAAATCATAGTAACATATTCAGAATATTTTAATCAGTAATTCTTTTCTCGAAAACAAACAATATTGCTATTCTTTGTTTAGTTAATATATTCTTGATTTTTGAGATTTATTGTATCCATTTAAAGATAAAGAAGGCGAATGTAATTATTCATCCGCCTTCGAAATATAAGTCTAGAAAATAATATTTAAAAAATCTGAATAATTAAGCTTTTCCAAATAATGCCTTTTTAAGTGCTAATGCACCTTGTTCAGAAGAAAACTTTATTGCTAATATATGATCCAGCGGGTTTAATAATCCATAGTCATGGATAAATCCATTATAAGTTTGGATGGTTGTTGGTACGCCTGCTTCATCTAATTTTCTGGCATATGCTAATCCTTCGTCATAAAGGATATCATTCTCAGCCAATTGTACCAATGCTGGTGGCAATCCTTTTAACTGCTCTAAAGAAGCATTGAAAGGTGTTGCGTAATACTCTTTTCTTTTTTCCAGATCCGGTAAATAATTATCCCACATCCATTTCATCAATGGAGCAGTCAGGAATCTTCCTTCACCATATTTTTGCCAAGATTCACGTGTAAAATCAGCGTCCGCTACAGGCCACAATAATAACTGGAATTTTATCTCCGGTCCACCTTTATCCTTGGCCATATGACAAAGCACGGCAGTCATATTCCCACCTACACTGTTTCCGGCAGCAGCCATATTTTTACCGTCTACTCCGATTTCAGCGCCATTCTCTGACACCCATTTTGTGGCAGCATAAATCTGATTGATGGCTACTGGATATTGTGCTTCCGGAGATGGTGTATAGTCAGTAAAAACAGCCGCAGCTCCGCTATTCACAACCAAATCTCTAACCAACCTTCTATGAGTAGGATAATCACCCAATATCCAACCTCCACCATGCGTAAACATAAATACCGGAAGATTTTCTGAAGTTGAATTTGCAGGTTTAACAATATGAATATTTACCGTAATACCATCCTGTGTAATTTCTCTTTCTGTCTCAATGATCCCCGAGTAATCCACCTCAACAGATTTTTGGGCATCCACTAACACCTGTCTTGCCTGCTCGGGTGTCAAGGTTTCCAAGGGACTTCCCCCACTGTTATTCAATACATTTAGAAATTCTCTGATCCCCGAAAGGATTTGCGGATCGTTTTCCGCTTTTACGTTTGGTCCCATAATTAAAATTTTAATGATTAATTATAAATTTGTTGAGCTTATATAAGCCTAAAAGTATATTATTTACCAAGTTCTTTAGCAACAACTTGTGCCATTTCTTTTGAGCTGAAGGGGTTTTGCCCTGTAATCAGACTCCCATCCACAATAACATTGGAGGTCATGGGAATACATGCTTTTTTCAGATCTGCTCCACGTTCAACAATTGAAGCTTCAAGATTAAAAGGAACCTCTCTTTTTCTTCTGGCTATGGTTTCCTCAAACCAGTCAAACCCTGTCATTGATTTCCCAGTAATCAGATAAGTTCCGTCCGAAAGTTTTACATTAATCAATCCTCCCACTCCATGGCAGATAGCAGCAACCATTTTTCCACTTTCGTACTGCTTTCTGATCATATTTTGCATAATAAGATCATCGGGGAAATCATACATGGTCGCATGACCACCTGCGAGATATACACAGTCAAAATCTTCATTCTGAACTTCCAGCAAACTCTTTGAATGATTGAGTTCGTTCATAAAAGCAGGGGCTTCGTAGTATGTTCTTGAAATTTTATCCAATACAAGAGGCTTTAAACTCTCAGGATCGATAGGAACACCTCCGCCCTTAGGGCTTGCTATGGTAACCTCCCATCCCTTCTCCTTTGCTAAATGATAGATATGGGTAAGCTCACTCAGCCATAGACCAGTTTCTAAACCACTTTTATAATGCCCTATATTGGTTACAACCAGAAGGATTTTTTTCATTTTATATCTTTTTTTCTGTCATTTAAAGTTACTGATAAATGAATGGACCTATGTAACCAAATCAAGGAAGATTGTAACCGAATCTCTGTAAAAAATAATGGATATAGATCTTAAATCCTTAATTATCTCTTTATATATACTTCACTGAAGGGAACCCTGCAGCGTTCTCCCCAAATTCCTTCATTTCCTTTTCTGATCCCGCAGGCAACAACCATATTCACTTCAGCTCCCCGAGGTAGTCTCAGTACCTTTTTTAATGCCTTGCTGTCAAAACCTTCCAGAGGACAGGTATCATATCCTTCATTTGCCATAGCTATCATAAAAGTTTGAGCTGCCAACGCACAAGATTTATGAACCACCACTCGCATATCACTTTCTGAGACCTCCCTTGTAATTGTCCTGAACATCCCTATCGTTCCTGTCAATAATTTCCTGAAAGCTCCCAACATGCCAAAGAAACGTCCATATAATAAGGGCATGATCTTCCCATAGTATAATTCTCTGTCCTTGATTCGTTTTTCCTGTCTCTCAGCCGGGCTGTTACGTCTTATGTTTCCCTTTTCAAAATTCAGCACAAACCGGGCTCTTTTGCGAAACAGATCACGTCTTGTCACAAAGACCACGATCTGTGCTGCTGTCGAGGTCGCAGTTTGATCCAGGCAGGCTCTGGAAATTTCCGATAGCAGATCAGGATCTGTAATGTGATGAAATTCCCACAACTGCATATTGGAACTACTGGGAGCTAAAGCAGCTAATTGAAGACATGCTCTGATTTTTTCTTCTGCAACAGGTTTTTCCCGGTCATAGACACGTACAGATCGTCTAAATTCCATTACTTCTGATAAATCCATATCAATTAGTTTCTACAATATGATTTAAATACCTCTATAAGAGACTAAAGTTTCTTTTCTCCAGACTGTTCCCTCTTGATCTGCTCTATTCCATCTCTATAACTTGTCACCTTAAATTCAGGAAAACGTTTTCTGAATTTTGAGTCATCAAAAAGATTATCGTACGAATATCTCGGAAGTAATTCCAATAGCTCTTTTACCTTAGGATTAAACCATGAACCTATTTTGAATAGAACTTTTGGCACTACGGTATATTTCAGTGTTTTTCCATAAATTCCGGATGCCATTTGTATAAATTCTTTATATGTGGGATGACTTGAGTCAACCGGTAGATGCCATGTCTGTCCATACGCATCAGGTGTATTACCTATTAAAGCTGTAGCCCGGCTCGCATCAGGTGTCCAGATCAGACTTCGTTTTTTGCGGTCACTTAAAGGAACTTTTAATGTTTTACCTTCTTTTATATTGTCAAAAACTAAAGTATTGGTAATACTTTGTGTTTTAGCAGGACCATAAAACTCCGGTGCCCTACAGATTACCGCTTCAAGTTCTCCTGACTGGATTTCCTTCAACACCATATCTGCCATCTTTCTTCTTACCTTTGCTTTTCTTCCGAGCGGACTAAAAGGAGTATTTTCGGTAAGGTTCCTGTCATCCTGTGGATACATATAAGTATTATCAAAAAACACCAGTTTAGTTCCATTGATTTTACAGGCATCAATCACGTTTCTGAGAATCACAGGAAACTTACTTTCCCACAGATTTGAACTGATAGGTAATCCAAGGGTAAAATACGCGATTTCACTTCCTCTTACAGCTTCAATGGCTTTCTCCTTTATGGAGAGGTCAGCTGAAAAAACCTCATCAGTATCATTCACTTTATTCGCTTGAAGGCTCACAATCCTAATGACGGAAGTGAAATTTCTTTTTAACTCTCTTGCCAGTTCTTCACCAATCTGTCCGTTGGCACCTAATATTGTTTGCATTATTTTCTCTTTTAAATTTATAGTACAAAATTCGGTCATATCAGCCACAAAAAAGTATCCGAATCAATGGAGGTTGTAACATAATCTCGGTTACATCACCTTTTTTATCCAGTGCATTTTTTTGTCGGTGTAAGGAGGATATTTCAAATCCGGTTCGCCCCAGGTGGCTTTGTCTATAACCGATTTTTGGTGAGAAAATGCAAGGAAACCATATTCTCCGTGATAATTTCCAATGCCGGAATTTCCGATACCCCCAAAAGGAAGGTAATGGTTGGTAATATGCATCAAAGTATCGTTAATAACACCACCACCGAAAGAAACCAGATGGAGAAGCTTCTGTTTTTCTTCTTCATTTTTTGTAAACAGATAGGCCGCTAAAGGTTTTTCTCCTTCAATTATCTTCTCCAAAATCTCATCATAGTTGGTATACCCAATGACCGGAAAAACAGGCCCGAAAATTTCCTCCTGCATTACGGCATCGTCCCAATTGACGTTATCCAAAATTGTAGGTTCGATATATAAAGTTTCTTCATTGGTGTTACCGCCATAGAAAATTTTATCTTTATCAATAAGAGAGGACACACGGTCGAAATTTCTCTTGTTGATGATGCTGGTAAAATGCTCTGCACCGTCTGAATAGTTGACTTCTTCCAGCTTTTCTTTTATCAGCTGTAGTAATTTCGGCTTCACCGACTCTTCCACTAACAAATAATCAGGGGCAATACAGGTCTGTCCACCGTTTAAAAACTTACCCCAAACCAAACGTTTTGCTGCAACTTCCAAATCAGCTGTTTTAGTAACAATAGCGGGTGACTTTCCACCCAGTTCCAGCACAACGGGAACCAGGTTTTTAGCCGCTGCCTCATATACTATTTTTCCTACTTTCGGGCTTCCGGTAAAGAAAATTTTATCCCAGCGGAGTTGAAGCAGC
Source organism: Sphingobacterium sp. (assembly GCA_031277685.1). Taxonomy (GTDB): domain Bacteria; phylum Bacteroidota; class Bacteroidia; order Sphingobacteriales; family Sphingobacteriaceae; genus Sphingobacterium. Next base: position 5,208 of record JAITLV010000283.1, read on the forward strand.
TCGGTGGTTTCAGGAACACCGCCTTCAGCAACGAATAGATAATTGGACGGAAAATTACTATTGATTAAATCAGATAACAGGTGCATCGTATTTTCCGGCAGTTCGCTGGGCTTCAGCACACATGTATTTCCTGCCGCAATAGCTGTAACCATAGGCAGCAATGTGAGCTGTAAAGGGTAATTCCATGCACCAATGACCAGTGTTACCCCCAAAGCATCATAATAAATATGACTGTTTCCAGGCTGCAGATTCAGTGGTGTTTTTACTTTTTTGGGCTTGCTGAGCTTGTCCAGATTTTTCAGGAAAAAATCGATTTCATTGTAAATGAGATTTAATTCCGTTAAAAATGTATCGAATTTTCCTTTTCTAAAATCTTTATAAATTGCATCGTACATACGATTTTCATTCTTTTTCAGAATGGTTTTAAGCTTTTTCAATGTCTCCTTACGAAAGGTTATGTCTTTTGTCTGATGTGTATTGAAAAATTCTTTTTGCGATTGGAATATTTTACCAAAATCCATTGCTTTAAATTTTAGGGGTTATTAGATTATTTATTTTCGTCCTTTACCAGTTCTGGTGTATATAATGCGGCCTGAAACTCCGGCTGATAATCGTACTTAACCAGTTTACTTAAACCTAATGATTTAATAAAGGTTGACAAAGGGCCATCAGATAGGTTTAATTGAATGTCTTCAGCACTTTTGCTGCTTGCTTTCTTCATGGCGCGAACATCGGTATAACCGTGTGTCAGTTGGCCTTGCTTATTCAGATTGATGAAGTTGGAACGGGTAATTTCCGGTGTTGATGTTGAAACATCCAGTTTTTTCCCTGCCATTGAAAAGTCGAAATTTCCTTTTTCATCATAGTAATTGAACGTCAGGTTATTGCCTTCGTTAGTATAGTCAATAGGGATCAGCCATTTTGGCAAATTGTAACCATATACGCCTCTCACTCTTGCCAGTTCTGTATTTACAGGCAATTTCAATACATAACCCCATAGGTTCTTATCATTGAGTTCTCCCATTAGCGAAATCAGTCCCCAGTTGCTTTTACCCGGTTTTGTCGTTACGATGGAAATGGACAATTCGTTATAAAAATCATTATCGCAGTAATGGTAAGCATAAGACGTAATAGCTATCAAGCCCTTTCCAGGCGTATAGGAAATCGGTTGTACCAAACCTTTAACTTTTTCCGGAATCAACTCTTTAATTTTTGCCATATCCGCAGTGTAAATAGCTGTAATACTGCTATTACTGTAGTAGAAGTTCGGCGAGTATGTGGTAAAGCCCACTTCTTTTTTCTGTTTTTGAATGGTTTTGAACCAGCTCAGATCAATACCCGGTCTTTCCTTTGCAACAATATCCATAGGTGAATTGGAATGAAATCTGTCGAACAAACCGCCTTTCAGTACAGGCATCTTCTGACCTGCCAGCTCAATGAGCGTGTCTTTTTCGCTAGGATTGTTGGTTATCGGTTGTACACTTTCCTTATTTGAAGCTGTGTTCACAACTGCTTTACTTAGGAAAAAGCCAGGGGCAAAGAGCAGAATTATAGCGATAATTACTACAATTGCCAGAATTTTTAATTTTTTCATTTTAGATTGTTTTAATGTTGATTATTATTTATGATTTTAGATTGTGCAGTTTGTTTGTCCAGTTCATGGATCACGACTTTTGCCATTTTCTTTGAACTGAATGGGTTTTGCCCGGTAATCATGTTTCCGTCCACTACAACTTTGGAAGTCATCGGGATAAATGCCTTTCTGTAATCGGAGCCTCTATTTTTTAAGCTCGCTTCAAGATTAAAGGGAACCTCCTTTTTTCTACCGGCAAGACCTTCTTCAAACCAGTTATAGCCGGTAAGTTTTTTACCTTTGATCAAATAATTTCCATCGGATAATTTTACATTAAGCAAACCGCCGGCTCCATGACAAATGGCCGCCACCAATTTTCCGCTTTCATATTGTTCAGCAATTATTTTTTGTAGCGTTTTGTCATCAGGGAAATCATACATAGTTCCATGTCCGCCTGCCAGATAAACTACATCGTAATTATCATTCTCCACTTCTTTAAGACTTTTGCTATTATTCAGCAGTTCACGGAAGGAATTGTCATTCCAGTATTTTTTTGAAACTTTATCCAGTGTAAAAAATTTCAGACTTTCAGGGTCTACAGGAATATTGCCACCATTGGGACTTGCAATGGTAACATCATAGCCTTTGTCTTTTGCTGCCTGATAGATATGAGTGAGTTCACTCAACCACAGACCAGTAGGATAATTCCCACTCGCATACATATTGATATTGGTAACAATAATTAATATCTTGATCAAACTCATTGTATAGTATTTTGATACAACAAAGGTCCAAAACATATGATAAGTTAAAGTAGCCCAAATAAGGAAAGTTGTAACAGAATCTCTGTTTTATTGATTTATTTCAAGTTCCAAACCCATTAAAATATAAAAAAGATGGATGATAATAATTACCACCCATCTTTTCTATATTTATTGATATTAATTAATTCGTAAGGTAGAGTACCTTTTCATTAATTAAATGAGGCCCTGAATTCCAGAGGAGAAAAAGTAGTACGGTTTTTAAACAGGCGATGAAATGATTGCGGATGTTCAAACCCTAATTGATAAGCAATTTCTGATACTGACAATTCCGTGGTTGAAAGTAATTCTTTGGCTTTCTCTATCAAGCGGTTCTGAATATGCTGCTGCGTCGTCTTTCCCGTCTGGACCCGAAGCATATCGCTTAAATAGTTGGCACTTAGATTCAGTTCACTTGCTATTAAGTGAACTGAAGGTATTCCATTGACTACTAAATTATCATTCTTAAAATAACCATCCAGTAAGTTTTCCAACTTTGTAAGTAAATCATTATTCGCCTTTTTTCTCGTTAAAAACTGACGATTATAGAAACGGTCACAATATTTAAGCAAAAGCTCAATGTTGGAAACCAGTAGATCCTGTGTAAAGCCATCCATATTCCCTTCAATTTCATTTCCAACGTTATGAATGATATCCATAACAGAGGTTTCTTCTTTTTCTGAAAGGTGCAACGCCTCATTGGTGGCATAAGAGAAATAACCATAATCTTTAACCTGCGATGCTAAAGGATATCCCTGAAAGAAATCAGGATGCACTACCAAAACAAATCCCTTTACACCATTCAGAAGCACATCTTCAAATTGGAGTACTTGATGAGGGGCAATAAAATACATGATCCCTTCATCAAAATCATAATACTGTTGCCCATATCTGCACTTTCCTCCTGCACATTCCTTTTTCAATGCAATCACATAAAAATCTGTAGTAATTGCACTTAGGATTGTTTCCGGTTCCAGGTTGACATCATCAAAATTGAACACACTAATCAGTGGATTCGACGTTTTTTTCAATCCTAGAAACTGATGCAGGGCATTAATTGAAGAAACCTTTTCCGGAGTTTTCATATTCTGATTTTCTGATTTATACATAACTAATTTACTGATTTTTTTTAATTGAAGTTTGCTCATTTCTGATTTGTTCAATCCCTTCCCTGTAACTTGTTGTCTGAAACTCCGGAAAACGACTTCTGAATTTGGCATCCTCAAACAGATTATCATAAGCGTACCTTGGTAGTAATTCCAATAATTCAGCAAATACGGCACTGGATTGCGCTCCTTTTTGGAATATATATTCCGGTACTACTGTAAACTCAAATTCCTTTTCATAAATTTCAGATACCAGACTGATAAACTCGACATAAGTAGGGTGACTATTATCCACGGGTAAATGCCAAGTCTGCCCATATACATCCGCTGTATTCCCGATCAGCGCAGTGGCACGGCTTGCATCCGGTGTCCAGATCAGACTCCTTTTCTTATCTGTACTCAGTGGAATTTCAACAGTCTGCCCCTCTTTGATTTTATTAAAGATCATGGTATTGGTAATACTCTGTGTTTTACCCGGACCATAAAACTCAGGAGCACGGCAAATTACCGCATCTATCTGTCCTGAGTTCATTTCCTCCAACAACATTGCTGTCATTTCTTCCCTTACCTTTCCCTTTCTGCCCACAGGGGAAAATTCAGTATCCTCGGCAAGCACTCTACCATCCTGTGGATACATATACGTATTATCAAAGAAAACAAGCTTAGTTCCATTAATCTTGCATGCATCTATTACATTTCTGGTAATGAGAGAGAATTGCTCCTCCCAAAGAGATGTACTTATAGGCAATCCCAATGTAAAATAAGCAATTTCACTGTCTTTTACAGCTTCAATCGCATTTTCTCTAATAGATAAGTCTGCTGGAAAAACCTCATCGGTATCATTTACTTTTTGTGCATTTCTGCTGACAATCCGGATATCTGAGGTAAAGTTTCTTTTTAACTCTCTTGCCAGCTCCTCGCCAATCTGACCGTTAGCTCCTAATATTGTTTGCATATTACTTTACGTTTTAATTCTTTAATATCTTTATTTAGATTTTTCTGCTAATACAGGAGTATAGAGTGCCGCCTGGAATTCCGGCTGATAATCATAACGCATGAGTTTACCAAGATCCAATGATTTGATAAACATGGATAAAGGCCCGTTGGTAAGATTGAGCTGTACGTCATCCTTTTTTTTGCTACTTGCTTTCTTAATGGCTCTGACATCAGTATAACCGTGAGTCAGTTGACCATTTCTATCCTTGTTAATAAAGTTTGAACGAACAATATCCGGTTGAACGTCTTCAATAACCAGTTTTTTTCCTCCCATCGAAAAATCCATTTTCCCGGACTCATCATAAAAGTCGAACTTCATCATCTCTCCTTGATCACTATATTTCATTGGAATCAACCATTTCGGCAGGTTATACCCCACAACCCCGCGAACTCTCGCAAGTTCCGTGTCTACAGGAAGCTTAAGAACGTATCCCCAAAGATTCTTATTCTTAAGTTCACTCATAAGGGAAAATACTCCCCAATTTGTTGAATTTGGTTTCGTAGTTACAATAGAGATAGATAACTCGTTATAGGAATCATTATCACAATAATGGTAAGCATATGCTGTGATTGCAACCAAGCCACGTCCAGGAGTAATTGAAATAGGTTTCACAACATCACGAACTTCTGCTGGGATTAGCTTTTTCAGCATTTTCATATCAGCAGTATATATTGCCGTTATACTACTATTACTGTAATAGAAATTAGGAGAGTATGTCGTAAAGCCAACCTCTTTTTTCTGTTTTTGAATAGTCTTAAACCAGCTCAGATCAATTTCAGGAGCTTCTTTTTCAACTACTGACAAAGGTGGATTTGAACGAAATCTGTCATAAAGTCCTCCCTTTAAAACAGGGACCTGATGCCCCCCTAAATTGATGATTGTCTGATTGGATTGGATTGTGTCCCTTTTGCTATAATTCCCATTTGGTTCAGAAATTGAATTAATATTGTTCGTAATAATTGATTTAAAAGAATTTGCAACCGAAATGGACTTTACATCGATAGCTGCCATACCATTGGAATACATACCCATACTGGCAGTTATAACTAACATTTTAAATGTGTTCATACTATATTGTTTTAAGTATGACAAAGTTCTAAAGACTGGATACAAACAGTGTATCCGAATTAAGGTAAGTTGTAACAAAATCTCTGTTGAATAAAATTAGAGTAGTAATTTCAAACTATAGTCATTTGAAGACAAAAAAATACAGAAAATCATATGTTTTTCACTAAATTGTTTTCAATTGTTGTTCAAATGCAAACAAGGAAATTTCCTTTAGAAAATGATTTATCTTCTCATCATTACCTAAAGTTTCTCCCACTCTTGCCCCAGATTTTTCTAATTTTATTGCAAATATTATTTTTATAAATTCCGGTAACATATTCAGAATATTCTCATTGGCTATTACTTTCTCAGGAAAAAATAATCTTGCTATGTTTTGTTTAGTTGATATATCAGATACCTCATAAATGTCTCCTAAATGACAAAATATATTATTCCCTTCTTTTTTCCCAAACATTCCTACTCCTGCCTTTAATGCTTGATCACGTAATTCTATAAATCATATATTTCATATAAAAATATGGGAAACCATAAAATGGTTTTCAAAGAAACATTATTAATAACCCAAAGCTTATGAAGTTTTTCAGACGCATCTAAGTTAAATAGTATTTTTACTTATGTTAGTAGGAAAGTTTAAGATATAATCAGCTATCTTACGAAGCTTTGCTTAAATATTTAATACACTTTCTAATTTAATTCAAAGGCTAAAAATTTCTAACCGGTTTAAACTCAACAGAGTTCAAACTAAAAACAAAAACACACAACACATTTAATTTCAACAACATAACTCAAAAACGCTCTCTAAATCAGTAAAAAAAGAGTTTGGATAGCGTCCTGTCGAGTTCACAAAAGAAAAGCTAATCGTAAGATTAGCTTTTTTTATTTAACAATATATGGATTCGAAAGAAGGGCTGGCCGGGTTCGATCCAATGGAGGCTCAAGGATGTGTGAGGGAACTGTGGGGCTGAGCCAATCCCAGCGG
>JAITLV010000338.1 GCA_031277685.1 Sphingobacterium sp.
TCCAGGTACTGGTAATCGCCGATCTGGTCATTGCCCGTCACTCCCCAGCTGGCACGTAACTTTCCGAAGCTCAAGATAGACTGATCTTTTAAAAATTCTTCGCTACTGAACACCCAGGCTGCACCGATCGACCCAAAATTACCGTACTTATTGTTGGGACCGAAGCGGGACGAACCATCTCTTCGGTAACTGAAATTCAACAGATATTTGTCGGCATAGGCATAATTGATACGGCCAAATGCAGACTGGTAACGGTAATCTGCATATTGGTTGTTGCGGATCGCAATGACACCTGCGGCAGCCAAGTTACCTAACTGGGAATCACTTGGGTAATTACCGCCATCTATATATTTACCTTCACTGACACGCTGCTGCCAGGTACCCCCCAAAAGCAGTTTAAAATCATGTTTACCAAAGGTTTTACTGTAATTTAATTGCGGCTCAACGATGTAGGACTGATAATCCGAATTGCCGTAAGAAGCCGTAGACCCGGCGCTGGTCAATGGATTAAATCCAGCATTGGGCAGCAGGCGTGTCTGGTCCATGCTTTTGAGGTTATACCCTACATTGATTTTAGCGACCAGTTCGGGTAAGATCGCGTATTCGGCAGACAGATTGGCCAGCAGGGATTTTGATTTCGAAACACTCGAGCGTTCCATATAGGCAGCGGGGTTCTGCAAACTCTGCTGGAACCAATAATAGTCGCCCTTTTCATCATATAACGGATAATTGGGCGCCAGGTTATAAAACTGGGCAATATCTGTCGGCACGGTATTGTTACGGTCCAGGTTGAGGTTGAAACTGCTGTTGAGTTTAAATCGTTGATCTTTGGACTGCGTAGACAGGTTCAACAGCGCACCTCCACGTTGATAATTTTTATTACCTGGCAATGGATCACCCTGACGATTGAAATTGGTACTGGCCAGGTATTGGGTATAGTCATTTCCGCCCGAAAATGACAGCTGATAGGTTGAAAAAGGCGCACTTGCCCCATAAAACTCTTTTTGCCAGTCGCTGTAAGCGGACTGATCCCAGGTGAGCAGATCCGGCGCATTATCTGCTGTCGCCGTCCAGTTATCGTTTTTAAAGCCCTCCTTCCGGATTTCCAAATATTGCTCGGTGTTGAGCATTTTCAGGTTTCGAATGGCTTTACCCGAACCGATATTGGCATTAAAGTCTATTTTAAGTCCGCTCTTATTTCCCTTTTTCGTTGTGATCAGGATCACTCCATTCCCACCGCGGGAGCCATAGATGGCTGTTGCATCAGCATCCTTCAGCACATCGATGCGCTCGATATCCCTTGGATTAATCAGGCTTAGCGGGCTTTGATTGCCATTGGCCGAGGTAAACTGATTCATGCTTTCGTCCGAAAATGGAATGCCGTCGATAATGTAAAGGGGGCTGCTGCCATTACTCAGGGAGTTTACACCCCGCAGTTGCACCTGAAAAGAACTGCCGGGCAGGCCTGAATTAGAAGCGATACTAAGTCCGGCAACGCGGCCCTGCAATGCAGCCAGGGGATCGAGTACCGGTTGGGTCTCTATTTCCCTGCCGGTTACGCTGGATACCGAACCCGTATTTTTGCGTATCGAAGACGTACCGTAACCGATCACCACCACTTCATCCAGGTTGCCGGGATCTACTTCAAGACTGATGTCCATGATGCCCTTGCCCGCGACTTTGACTTCCTTGCTGCGGTAGCCCACATAACTCAAAAGTAGGATATCATCCTGCTGCAGCCCATTTAAACTAAAACGTCCATTAGCATCGGTCACTGTACTGGCTACCTTGTTTTTAACCCGGACACTGACTCCTTCAAGTGCAACACCGGACCCATTGCTGACCCGACCAGAGATTGTAGCCTGCAGCGCTTTGCCAACTGCTTTCCCCTGAAGCACAATCGTATTTTTGACGATCTGATAGCGGATGCCTTTTGCCGAGAATGCCTGTTTAAGTAGTTCAGGAATATTGGCATTGGTCAAATTGACATCGACATTCAGATCGGGACTAATTTCATTGGGATCATACACAAAGCGATAATCGCTGCGCTGTTCGATGGCTCTGACGAGCTGTTTAAATTGAACATGTTCGGATGGCTTGTCTCCTTGCTGGCTAAAGGCATAGCCATTGACATGCATGAGCATAAATAGCAGTGTTTTTACAGACTGTTTCATAGGGTATTTAGATTGAAAATTCGTTTGTTTCGTATTCGGTTAGGGAACAAGTAAGAGTCGGTCCTTGTCGATGGTATAATTTATGCCGGCGAAGCGCAAGATCTTAAGCACTTCGGAAAAGGACTCTTTTTTGCTGATTTTTCCGCTAAGGACTTTATTTTTATAGACGGGCGACAGGCTATAGGTAAAATTGTACCAACGCGCCAGATCGGCCAAAATTTCGGGAAGCGGTGTCTGGTCAAATTCAAAGTAACCCGCTTTCCAATTGGCCGCATCCTGCAGTATGTTTTCTTGCTGTAACTGGACCGCTCCATTCAGCACATTCAGCTGGATCCGCTGTCCGGGTAGCAGGATCTCCTGGAGGCCGGCATTGCTGACCCGTATTTTCCCCTCGTCGAGCTGCGTGGTTAAGAGCTGACTATCGTTTTCGTATAACTTCACGTTGAAAGCCGTCCCCAGGGCTTCAATGCTGGTATTGCCGACATGAACAATAAAAGGTTTCGCTTTATTTTTGGCCACTTTAAAATAGGCTTCACCGTGCAAGACGACCGAGCGCTCCTGCAGGTTGTACGCCGGCGCTATTTCCAGCTTACTGTCGGCATTTAGCCAGACGGTGGTACCATCGGGAAGTTCCATCTTAAATTCTTGTCCCCTTTTGGTCCTCACGGCGACTTTATCCCCCTTGTGCTGCGCCATTAATGCCGGGCTGAACTGCTTTTTTTCGTCCAGGCTCACCACTTCATTACCGATCAGCAGATCGGCCTGGAACTGGCCGACACTAAAAGGCAGTGGCTGTGGCGCTTGTTGGTGCTGGGAAAAGAAGTACAGCGCTGCCCCTGCCATCAAAAAGAACACAATGCTGGCAGCCACCTTCAAATAGGCCCTTCGCTGGCGATTAGCCCTTAATTCGGTCCCAAAAATATGCTGTTGGAAATAGCGGTCTTCGGCAGCGAGGTCAAGCTCGGGGATATCCTTTTCGTTATTGGTCTTGCTAAGCTGATTGTACCAACTTTCGACAAGTACAATTTCCTCGGCGCTGCACATGCCCTGCTGGTACTTCTGCAGTAATTGTTTTGATATGCGTTGTTTCATAGGTGCTCTCCTGTTTACAGTTTAGAAGACAGGGTAGCGCCCCTTTAGTGGTAGAAAAAAATGAAAATAGTTCGTATTTTTTTTCGCAAAACCGTCAACGCATTGTAAATCTGCTTTTTGACCGTCTGCTCAGAGATCTCAAGTTCTTCGGCGATCTCCCGATAACTCCGTTGCTCGAAACGACTTTTTTTGAAGATCAAAGCCATTTTGCGGGGCAGTTTTTCAATCGCCTGATCGATCTGCTGAGCCAATTCTTTCTCCCGCAGTAACTCGTCGGGCATTATTTCAGGAGTTGAGGCGGCATGCTCCAGGTAATGTTCATATTTCCGGCCCACATCCTGGCTGGCGATACGATTGATGACCAGATTACGGGCCGAACGAAAAAGATACGCCTGATAAGAATGCTCAATTTCGAGCCGTTCCATGCGATCCCAGAGATTCGTAAAAATTTCCTGTACAATATCACGGGCCTCATCCCGATCGTCTAACATCCGGAAAACATGCACATACAGCTTCACCCAATTTTCTTCGTAAAGCTGGGTAAACAATTGTCTTACCTGTGTTACATTCATCCCGATGGTTTAGTTCATGTTGATCACTCAAAATTAGCTTTTATTTTTAGGAAAGTCAATTTATGATGGATTTCTACGCAAACAAGTAGAATAATGCAGACACAGACCACCTTTTGTTACATTTTAATTTATTTTGCGATCGGCTTCACGCTGGATAAACCGATCGCTGAACCTGCTCATTTTCGGCCCGGATCCATTATAGAGGGTCTATTTTCGTTCAATTGTACGGATGTTGACAAGGCCATCAACTCAACGAAGCAGCCCCTATTTCGTATTTTTTTTTGTAAATTATCTCACTATGAAAATAGTAGACATCACAAAAGACACTTTAATCAGTGCTCAGAAAGAAGGATTTACCGTATTAATCACCAAATTTAATTCAGATCCGTTAAACCCAACCTGGATTGTCGACAAGGTTGAAAAAGACAAAATAGACGCGAGCAAAAAAGCATTGAGCGAAAGCTACCAGCTGTGCTATTCCATTAAAGAAGCTATTCTGACGATTGATAATCGTCCGTTCATCGGAAAATTGCAGCTAAGCCATTAATAGGGTTTGATCAATCAATTATTCAATACGCAATCGGAAGACTGTATTGTTTCGCTACCCCATTAAGAGGATGCCTAACAAAGCAGAATTACTCATAAAATACATGCGAGGAAAGGCAGCCATTATTGGCTGCCTTTTCCGTATACCTCCTATTTTTTCACTCCGGTCAACACCTTATTAAGCAATTCGGTTAGCTTATTTAAATCATCTTCCGTCAAGCTTTTCGCTGCTTCTTTGGCCACTGTTTCCCTGAAATTTTCCGAATTATCGATAATGAACCGGCCTTTTTCCGTTACACTTAAGTTGAAAATCCTGCGATCGGTAGCAGACTGTTGCTGTTCAACAAGATCATGCGCTATCAAAAATTTGAGCTGCTTGGAAACAGCAGGCGGACTTATATTAAACGCTTGTGCAATCTGTTTGACGATACAATGATCGTGGCGGTAAATATATTCGATTATATTATAGTGGGTCGCCGTTACGCCATTGATGTCGCCCCTATTCATATTTGCCAAGATGAAGCATTGTAAATCGGTAAACACTTCATAAAATTTCTGTTCAGTTTTGTCCATCGCCAACAAAATAGTTAACTTAGTTAATAATTACCAAAGTTAATGATTATGAAACATATTCACATCATACATGCCCGGCAAAATAATCTCAAGAATATTTCTCTCCAGGTCGCCAAGAAAAAGATTACTGTTTTTACTGGGGTCTCCGGATCAGGCAAATCGTCTTTGGTCTTTGAAACAATAGGTGCTGAAGCCCAAAGGCAGTTCAGCGAAACACAGGGTAGTTTTATCAGAAACCGGCTGCAGCACATCGGTGTTCCAGATGTGGACAAAATCGACAACCTGAATGTCCCTATCATTATCAATCAAAAACGATTGGGCGGCAATGCACGCTCGACCGTAGGAACGGCTACCGACATATATGCTTCCCTGCGCCTGCTTTTCTCGCGCATGGGGACACCCTTTGTAGGCTATTCAAGCGTTTTTTCATTCAATAATCCACTAGGCATGTGCAAGGCCTGTGAAGGACTGGGCATAGTGCAGACCATTGATGTAGATCGCCTTATTGATAAACAAAAATCGTTGAACGAGGGAGCTATCCGATTTCCCACCTTCCAACCGGGCGGCTGGCGCCTGACGCGCTACACCCAGTCAGGCTATTTTGACAACAATAAAAAACTGAACGACTACACACCGCAGGAATGGGAGCTGCTTTTGCATGCTGCCGAACACAAACCCAAACATCCCGATCCGGAATGGGGAAAAACGGTCCAATATGAGGGTATTATCCCCCGCATTGAAAAAGCATTCCTCAAGAAGCAGTCTAAGGAAATCTTTAGCCGAAAAGAGGCTTTAAATACCATTATCGTTACCCAAACTTGTCCCCTATGCCAGGGAAAACGGTTGAATGATACAATTCTGTCCTGTAAAATAGCAGGCCAAAGCATCGCCGACTGTACCGCCCTTTCGATCGATGAGCTGTTGGCATTTGTTGCTTCTTTACAATCAAA
>JAITLV010000035.1 GCA_031277685.1 Sphingobacterium sp.
GATGTTTCCTTAAAAGAATTTGCGAATACAATTGCAATACTTTAATATTGCCGCTCATTTAATTTAGCATGTCATCGCAAACGGAAAATGACTCTTTAAAATCAAAAACAACAAAAGGACTGCTGTGGGGTGGTATGGCCAGCATCATCCAGCAGTTTTTGGGCTTCGGCTTCGGCATTCTACTCAACCGTAAACTAACAGCAGAAGATTACGGCTTAGTAGCCATGATTACCATATTCTCTGTTCTTGCCTCAGCATTTCAAGAAAGCGGATTTATATATGGGATTGTCAATAAAAAAGAAGTTCAGCATAAAGATTACAATGCCGTATTCTGGACAAGTGTTGGAATAGGCACATTTATTTATATTGTATTATTCTTTTCAGCTCCGCTAATAGCCCTCTACTACAACCAACCGGTGCTTGTTGAACTCAGTCGATTTACCTTTCTGTCCTTTTGGTTGGGAAGTTTCGGAATAGCACATAACGCCTATCTTTTTCGCAATTTAAAGATCAAGGAAAGAGTGATTACCGGGACTTTAGCCCTTATTTTATCAAATACAATTGGTATCTATTTAGCCTATAAAGATTATGCTTATTGGGCCTTTGCTGTCCAGATTGTTTCTTACAGTGGTTTCAATATGATTGGCTTTTGGTATTTCTCCAAATTCAGACCTACCTTTGCTTTCGATTTCAGTCCGATCCGTGACATACTGGGCTTCAGTAGTAAAATATTAGTCACCAATGTTTTTATTAATATCAATAAAAACATATATGCAGCAATTTTGGGAAAACATTATACAACCCAAGAACTGGGATATACTGTTCAACCAAATAAATGGAGCCAAATGGCTCAGTCTATTTTGACCAATATGGTCAATAATGTCACACAACCGATTCTTCGTGAGATAGAAGACGATAAAGACAGACAGGTTCGTGTATTCCGCAAACTGATCTCCTTCACAGCTTTTTTGGCTTTTCCAATGTTATTTGGTTTAACCACCGTTGCGCAGGACTTCATTACGATTACGATAACCGAAAAATGGCAGCAAAGTGCAATATTTCTTCAGATTTTCTGCATCGGTGCCGCCTTCGATTCCGTAAGTAATGTATTCTCAAGCCTGATTATCAGCAAAGGAAGATCCCAGATCTATATGCGCAATATCGTTGTTTTTGGTTTACTCCAAATTGCTATTTTAGTCTTTGGAAAATCTCTTGGTATTGAAATGCTCATCGCCTTAACCTCCGGATTAAATGCCCTGTGGATATTTGTCTGGTACGCTTCGGCCAAACCCTATATGACTTATTCATTTAGCTACCTGATTCGGGATGTGTTTTCATATGCCGCATTGGCAGGCATCAGCTGCTTGGCGGCACACTATGCCACCGCATCCATCGCTAATCTCTATCTTCGGTTTGCAAGTACAATTGGAGTGGCCGTATGTACGTATATCATTGTCAATAGAATCTTTAAGCCGAGTATTTTGCTTGAATTATTCAGCTATTTCACCACAGTTATCCGCAAAAAATAGATGGCCAGAATTCTAACCATAATCGTTTCTTATAATTTTGAGCCCTGGATTCATCAATGTTTACCCAGTCTGTTAGCATCAAGCCATCCTACAGATATTCTGGTTATAGATAATAATTCAAAAGATAACAGCACCCGTATCATTAAAGAAACTTACCCTATGGTCAGGCTAATAGAAAGTCCGGAAAACCTTGGCTTTGGAAAGGCCAACAACATGGGGTTGACCATCGCCCTGGAGAAAGATTATGACTACGCTTTTTTAGTCAACCAGGACGCTTGGGTAGATCAGGACTGTATCGCTAACCTGATTAAGGTAAACAGCAGAAATATGGGTATCATATCCCCTATCCACTATGATGGCACAGCAGAAAAACTCGACCATGGGTTCTCAATTTATACACAGCAGGCTAAAATTGAGGACTCCTATCGGGTATGTTCATTCGTGAACGCTGCTTTTTGGCTTATTCCCAACGCAGTAATCAAAAAAGTTGGCGGCTTCTCCCCGATCTTTTTTCATTATGGCGAGGATAAAGATTATGCAAACCGCATCCATTATTATGGGTTGAACTTTGTCTTGGCTGAAGATGCTAGGGCCTATCACGACAGACAGCAGCGCCAAGTTGATCGCAAAGCTTTTTTAAAAAGCGAATTCGTCTATCATCTCACTGAATACTGCAACATCAATTATACGTTTACAAAGGCTTTTTCGATGGCTATATTAGCAAGCATAAAGAAAATGCTGTCTTCTTTAGTTAAAGGTCGTATTTTTGAAACAAGAAGTTATTTCAATATTGCCTTCAGACTATTGGGTAAGAGCGGGGCAGTCCGTGATACCCGTCAGGCTAATAAAAAAGCATTTAATAAAATTTTTTGATAGATGAACAGTCTCGCTCCAGTTTTACTCTTTGTGTATAATCGTCCGGCACATACGCTGAAGACACTCACAGCACTTGAGAAAAACCAGCATGCGGATCAGACGATCCTCTATATCTATTCGGATGCGGCCAAAGATGCGCGCGCGATTGAGGCTGTGGATGAGGTACGCAAGATTATCCGGAAGCCTTGGTCTTTTAAACAGATCACAATTGTCGAGCGCGACAAAAATTGGGGCCTGGCGGCAAATGTGATTGATGGTGTCACCAAAGTCGTGCGGGAACATGGGCAGATCATTGTCTTAGAAGATGATCTTGAAACATCGGCATTTGCACTCGATTACTTTAATAAAGCACTAGACCGCTATAGAGACAATGCGCAGGTCATGCAGATCAGTGGTTATGGTTATCCGGTACAAAAGCTGCGTGAGCTTCCTGAGACGTTTTTCTTTCGTGTAGCCAATAGCTGGGGCTGGGCAACATGGGATCGTGCATGGCAACATTTTAATTCCAATATTGATGAACTCGTTTCCGATTTCTCGGCGGAACAGATCCATCAATTCAGCATAGAAGGAAAAGAGAATTTTTGGAAACAGGTGCTGGAACTCCGTTCCGGAAAGATCAACTCCTGGGCAATTCGTTGGTACGCTTCGGTATTCAAAAAAAATGGGCTAGTTTTGTATCCGAGGAATTCGATGACACAAAATATTGGCAATGATGGCTCAGGCACTCATACAGCTGCAGAATCAACCTATCAGGTTACACTAGCAGATCATCCTGTACGTTATTTTCCAACTGAAATTGCGGAAAATGTACAGGCGTATGAGGCTATCAAATATTTTTATGCCCATCGGAAGGGTTCTCTATTCCATAGAGGCATCCGATTTCTCAGGAAGAAAATTAACGAATTCAATAAATAAAAATGTCTGCTCATCCAAAATTTTCAATCATCACTGTCGTTTACAATAATGTGCGGGATATTGAGCACACCATAACCTCGGTTGTAAACCAAACCTATGACAACATCGAATATATCGTCATTGATGGTGAATCATCAGACGGCACCTTAGCCGTTATCCATAAATATCAGGACAAAATTGCGGTCTTATTATCCGAAAAAGACAAAGGAATTTATGACGCGATGAACAAGGGGTTGGCTTTGGCGACGGGTGACTATATTCTCTTTTTGAATTCCGGTGATGAAATATACGATCTCAATAGCATCGAAAACCTGGCGAAGCTCAGTGATGATGCTGATATCCTCTATGGTGAAACTATACTGATAGATGACAATAGAGCTATTATTGGTGAACGAAGACATAAGGTACCTGTACATTTTGACTGGAAAAGCTTCCGATATGGAATGAATATCTGCCACCAAGCCATCTATATCAAACGGAGTATCGCAGAACCCTATGATCTCAACTACAAATTATGTGCTGACATTGACTGGGTTATTCGCTGTGCTAAAAAGGCAAATAAATCTGTTAATGCGCATCAATATGTGGCTCGTTATCTGGTCGGTGGAATGTCAAAACAGAAACATAAGGAGTCGCTAAAAGAACGCTTCGCTATCTTCAAACGCTATTACGGCACCATCCCCAACTTATTCAATCATGGGATCATCGCTTTAAAAGCGATCTGGTACCGCATTAATTACGGAAAACCTCAAGACTAATGCTAAATCCTGAAATCCTCACTGAACTTGTAACCGTTAAAATGCCTTTTGGTAAATATCAAGGTTACACCTTATGTAATCTCCCGGAGCCCTATTTAGTCTGGTACAATCAAAAAGGATTCCCTAAAGGCAAACTAGGTCAGCAACTGGCTACGCTCTACGAGATCAAATTAAATGGCCTGGAGTACCTCCTGGAACCTTTGAAGAAAAGGTGACGAGGGTCATTTCCTTCCATTTATTATTTTTCGTAGCTTTGCAGTGAATTTATTTTTGCATTAAACGCCGTTTGCAGCGGTATCAATGAATATCATGACACAATATCAAACATTGCTGTACTATTGTTACAGCCCTATCGAAAACGCAGAACAATTTGCGGCTGATCACCTTGAATTTTGTAAATCACTTGACTTAGTAGGACGTATTATCGTCGCTGATGAAGGCTTGAATGGTACCGTTTCGGGTACGACTGAAGCATGCCAACAATATATGGACGCAATTTATGCAGATGGCCGTTTTAACAAAACAGAATTTAAGATCGATACTGTTGAGGAGCCATCTTTTATCAAGATGCACTGCCGTTATAAAGCTGAAATCGTACACTCGGGTCTGAGAGATCCTAAAGAAATAGATCCCAATCGCCAAACGGGCGTGCATTTGGAGCCAAAAGATTTCTTGGCGATGAAAGATCAGGAAGATGTCGTTGTATTAGATGTCCGTTCAAACTACGAGCATAATGTAGGTCACTTTAAAAACGCTGTAACGTTGGATATTGATAATTTTCGTGAATTTCCTGAGAAGATCAAAGAATTAGAACAATATAGAGGCAAAAAAATATTGACCTACTGTACTGGTGGGATCAAATGTGAAAAAGCTTCGGCCTTACTATTAAAAGAAGGATTTGAGGATGTCTATCAATTACATGGTGGTATCATTAAATATGGTAAAGAAGCCGGTGGCGAAGATTTCGAAGGACAATGTTATGTATTTGACAATCGTGTCACAGTAGACGTCAACTCAGTCAACCCATCTGTTGTGTCCACCTGTTTCAATTGTGGTAAACAGACAACCAAGATGATCAACTGCGCCAACCCGGTATGTAATGAGCATTTCACCCAATGTGATGAATGTGGCTGGGAAATGGATGGCTGTTGTTCAGTTGCTTGCAAAGCAAGCCCAAATAAACGGGAGTATGATGGGACTGGCTATTATGTCAAAGTTCCGCAACCGGTCAATATAGACAAAATCAGTAAGAGAAAACACAAGAATTTTCCGCCTAAAGTGAAAGTCGAAGATTAATTCAATACAACATAAAAAAGTCGGTAACTGATCAGTTACCGACTTTTTTATGTTGTTAGGACTTTACTTGCCAAACATTCCTGCTATTGAATCCAGTATATTTCCTTTGGATTGACCATCGTTACTTTTGTCAAAGAAGCTACCGGCCAAACCGCCCAACATATCCGTCATGCTACCACCTGCGGAAGCCTGTGTCGTTTCTTGAGTAGGTTCTTCCTGTCCACCACCTAAAAACGAGCCCAAAATGCCACCAAGCATACCGCCGCCTTCACTTTGCTGTCCATCTCCACCTAAGACAGAACCTATCAGGTCACCAATACCACCACTGGATGCTTGCTTTTGTTGCCCCAGATATCCCATAACAATAGGTGCCAGTGTTGCTAAAACACCCGTGACCTGAGCTGAACTTATACCAGCTTTATCGGCAATATTCTGCGTCACCACCTCTGTATTTTGTCCAAACATATGGTTGACAATCTTGTTTCCGTCGTCAGATCCGCCTTGACCAAATAAATCACCTATCTTATCGAAGATACCCCCACCGCTATGCTGATCGATCGCTTTATCAATATTTTCCGACTGACCTTTGTTTTTCGCATTGTAATTCAATGCCGCAATCATTAAAGGAACTGCTGCTGCCACAATCCATTTTGCTTTGGATTCGCTGACGCCTGTCATTTTAGAAATGGCTTCTATTGCTTTGGAGCCAACTCCACCTGTAACTAAATCTGTTAAGTTCATAAGTCTTCGTTTATAGTTATAATGAAGATAACGATTTTTTCTGAGGAGTATTAAAAATATCTGCTAGCAACAAAAAGCCCTGTGGAGTGTCAACTACACAGGGCTTTTATAGGATCAATCATTCAATCTAATAACTCTTATAAATCGCAATATCATCCAGACCTAGCCTTCCGTTATTAATGACATTGTTGCTGGTGCCCAAGCCAAGCTTGGTAACCCTGAAACGAACAGCACCCTGAACATTCATTAAAAATACAGCCTGCTTCGAATTCAGACTCTGCGAAGTTGGATGAGCGTCTGCAATGGATTCACCTGTTTGCTTCCAAGTCGCTCCCTGATCGGTAGAATATTCCAGCTTAAATGTACATGACCTATCCGTATAATATGAGCCATACCAAAGTGTCACTTTTGAAGCACCGTTTGGCACATCAAAATTCATTTGTACATAGCCATCCACACTCAAGTTTTGTTGCATACGTATCGCGTTTTTACCCGAAACAATCCGATCACGACCAGCTGTAGTTCCCAGAATAGCTTGATATAACTTCCATTGTCCGGTTGAGAAGGGCACATCATTCTTTTCTTTCATATCATAACTACCTTTCACACTTGCATCTAATGCTTCAAAAGTCTCCGGCCATCCGGCATATAATTTACCGCTCGCATAGGCCATATCGGAATAGTCTTGCATTCGGATCTGAAGCTTATCTCCTTCTCTATATGCTATACCTCTAAAAGACGCGCTTGGAGCGATAGTTTGTTCAGCAAATGTCGCATTGTCCTGCGTATGCAAGGTAATCTCATTTTTATCCCCATCCATCAGGATCTTATCGCCTTTTAAGGCTGTTCCTGTCGCTGGCTCCGGATCAACATCAGCAGTAACATCAATGTAAGTTGATTCAAATTCATCGAATTTCGCTTTGAGATTTGCGACCGATACAGCCAACGGAGCAACATTCTTATTCGAAGCAAAGACATTGACCTGTTGATTATTAACGGACGATAAAATCATTAGACCAGATTTTTCGACCAATTTCGCGCCATCAATATTGATCTGAACGGAATCTCCGAATTTAAAGCTTGAGGCATCAGTAACCTCCACTAACATTCCTCTACGTTGATTGCGCCAGCTATTCTGAATAGCAATGGTATTTTCAGGCAGATTCTTATTCTCCGTACGTGAGACCACAAGCGCTTTAACATACTTAGCGCCAAGTGCATTGGATTCATTAAGCTGCAAATCCGCGTCCTTGTGAAGGCTACGCAATGTATATAATGATATTTCAGGATTTAATTCTCCAATAGCCTCATTGATATCCTCTTTACAGCCTGTTAGGAGCGTTGACATTGCCAACGCTGCCCACATTACTAATTTTAATTTTTTCATAAACTAGTTGATAGTAGGTTGCCACCACATTTTTTCATTGATTCCATCGCCCCCCATGCGACTGACAGCCTCTTGGTAATTTTCTCTATTAAGAGACTGGACAATAATTGGATAATTTAATCTGACTGGCATTTTGCCATTGTTTAATAAGCCCGCCCCTTTGTAGAGATCCAACAATTGTGTCCTACGATACTCATACCATTGTTGAAAATCCGTAAACATCATGGCATAGTATTTCTGCAAATGCACCTTTTTCAGTTTTTCAGTTTCGGGATCAGTGTTAGAAAAAGCTACCTTTGGGTTTGTTAAGTAAGCTTCTGGTGCAGTCGCGCCCCAATATTCCATGGCAGCATTTACACCCTTCAAATTCGCGGCTGCAGCATCGACATTGGCATAGCCTCTGATACCACATTCCGCGATAATAAATTGCAATTCGGCGTAATTCATTATGTTCCCCATACGTGCATCTGACTTTAATGCAAGCTGCAGTGTAGATTGGATCTCGGGGACATTTCCTCTTCTGTAGCCGGATTGCATTCCGCCATATACACCGAGTGTTGCTTCGGTCGCCCAGATCTTCAAACGAGGATCCTCTAAATCCAATAAATTGTTAATAAAAAACTCGCCATAGCCTTTTGAACGATTGAAATCAATATCACGCATCGTGAAATTGGGATTCATATAAGGCTGCACATTGGTATAATACAATGCGGCCGTTTCAGCATTGCTTTGCATAATCGGATATTCCGCTACATTAGTCTCTAATATTTCCTTGATCTTGGCGACAGCATTACTTTCAGTTTTATGCGCAACCCGCAACAATAACCTTAAATACAGAGAGTTCCCAAATTTTCGCCATTTTTCCGGATCTGAATTATAAATTGGATCCATCGCCGTATTCGCTGATTCAACCGCCACCTTCTCTTTCAATAAGCCGTTGGCTTCTTCCAGTTTTCGAAAAATATCTTTATAGATATCCTCTTGTTTATCAAATTTAGGGGTAAGATTATTTTCGGAAAAACCTTTGTTGCTATCAAAATAAGGCACATCTCCATACATGTCGGTGATCAGAGAGCTCACCCAAGCATCCAGTATTAATGAGATCCCCATATAAGTCTGATAACCGGCCTGTTGTGCCGCATTAGCTTTTTGGTACATGTCACGGATATTGGTCAATTGTACATACCAACCAGACCAGCTTGATTCCGATTCCGATGGCCGGATCTCATAGCGTTGTATTTCTAAATTATCATTTACGGTAACCGTGACCTGCATCAATTCGTTATTGATCCTTAAATTACGTGATAAATTTGTGTTCAACACATTAACCAGGGCCGGAGCTAACAAGCTCTGCGGAGCAGCAGCAGCGACAGCATTGGGATTTGTATTCTTTTCCACAAAGTCTTTGGTGCAGCTTTGGAAGGTTAAACTTCCAAGCATCAGTAGACTTGCTATATAGATATGTCTATTCATAATGTCAATAGTTAAAATGAAAACGATAGATTTACGCCCATTGTCCTAGTCGAAGGAAACTGAGCGATTTCAGCCCCTTTTTCAATACCACTTCCGGTCAAAGAAGCAAATTCCGGATCAAAAGCCGGCCATTTGGTGAAAACGAACAGATCCCGACCATACACACCAATAGACGCTTTTTCAATCTTGTAGCGACTTAAAAAAGATTTGGGCAATGAGTAGTCTAAACGCACTTCCCTAAGTTTAATAAAATCTGTAGAAAAAGTATTGGACTCAATATTATCACGGTTGAAATGTCTAGCATAGTAATCACCAGCTTCTGCAACGACTGTATTTTTGCTATAACTTCCATCTGGATTCAGCACAACACCATCACCAATAATTCCATTGTAACGTCCGGGAAGAGTTTTCTTCAACTTTCCTTCCTCCATTAATACAGCATGTGTCAATGAATAACCTACCCCACCAAACTGCCCGTCAAATAAGAAATTAAAGCGAAAACCTTTGTACTTGAATTCATTCCCCCAGCCAAATTTGGTTGTTGGGTTAGGATTACCGATATAAGTATTTTCCTGCGCCAATACGGGCACACCATCTGCATATATGATCTGTCCATCAGCAGTTCTCTCGTAACCCAAGCCCCAGATATCACCAAATCTACGTCCTGGGATCGCTATAATGGAGCCACGACTACCAAACAAACTAGAAAGTACAAGCTGCCCCTCTAAAGCCGCTGGAATAGAAATCACTTTCGAATCGTATTTTGAAAAATTACCATACATATTCCAATTTAATTTATCCTGATTTTTCAAGATATCACCGGATAGGGCAATCTCAAGTCCTCGATTCCTGACTTCTCCACCATTGGTGAATTGTTTCCTATAACCACTAGAAGGATCAACGGGTGTTTCAATTAATTGTTTGTCCATCGTTGTACTATAAACCGTAAGATCTAATTTAATCCGGTCTTTAAACATCCGAAAGTCAGTTCCCAACTCATAAGAAACAGTATTTTCAGCCTGCAAATTTTCATCAGGAACTGTCGCGGGATTAGATAATCCACCGTTAAAACCAATTGCACTACTATATCCGTAAGAATTGTAATACGGCTTGGTTCCCCCACCTCCAACTCCAGCAATAGAAGCCCGTAATTTCCAATAGTTGATTGATTTTGGCAATTCAAAAATCTGACTTAAGATAAAACTGGTATTAACCGATGGGTAAAAGAAAGATTTAACTTCATTTTTCTTAGGAGAAGCCAGTGTACTAGCCCAATCTACCCGACCTGTAAAATCAATAAAATACTTGTCTTTATAGCTATAATTGGCCAAACCATAGACACTGTGAATCGCGTATTCTTGCCTCCATGGTTCATAAAGAACTCTTTCGCGTGCATTTGCAAGGCTATACTGATTTGGGTAAAGTAAACTGTTTGCTTTTGCATCATCCCTGATGTATTTATTATTCATTAGTGCTCCCCCCGCTGAAATACCAAAATGGTGGTTCTCTGAGCGCTGGTTATTGTACTGTAACAGAAAATCGGAGTTTCGCTCTTCGGCATAGATAGACTGTTCACGATAGTAACCAAATGCATATTTATTTGTATCAAAAGGTCTTGATTGTTTACGTTTGTCGTAACCCATATCAATCCCCGTGCGGAGCATCAAGCTCAGTTCATTGGTAAATTTGTAATCCAATTGCACATTTCCAATCAGGTTATTTTTATTTTGCGCATTGACCATATCGTAAGATATCGTTCTTGGATTATCCAAAAGCGTAGAAAATGGCGTCATTTGTTCAATGCCTTCCTTACCGGGAATCCAATTTTGATCCAACCAGGCCGCATCTATATTAGGCGCTATACCTCGGATAAAATACATGTAGCTTTGGTTGTTGTAGCCACTATTGGGTAAATTATCCGATCCCCTATTATTAAAATTAATCTTGGTAGATAAGCTCAGTTTATCCGTAAATTTATTACTGAACTGTATCGCAATGGTGTGCCGATTATAGCCCATATTAGGAATAATCCATTTATTAGTCACATTGGTATATGAAAAACGCGCTGTGGTCTTATCTGTAGACCCCGCAACACTTATGGAATTAGTCGAAGTCAGTTCTGTTTGAAAGAGATCTTTTCGATTATTTTCATATGGTCGCCATAGTGTACGTTCAGTAGGTGTCTGTCTATAATTAGCTGGATCGTATTGATAGAAATACTGTCCATCAAATTTTGGCCCCCATGCGGATGAGGTGCTCAAGGTGCTTGCGCCATCTTCCGATTGACCGTAGGAATAATACAAATCCTGCCCTATAGCGCCTTGCCCATATTCATATTGGTAATCGGGCCACCGATTAATGGTTCCGATTGCGGTATTCGAATTGACCGTAACCCCGATTCTGTTTTGTATAGCCTTTCCTTTTTTTGTCGTAATAATAACCGCTCCACGCGCTCCTCGATACCCATAGAGCGCTGCGGCTCCAGGCCCCTTCAAAACGGAAACCGATTCGATATCTTCAGGATTGATATCCGCCAAAGAAGATCCAAAATCTACCGGTGAATCAGCATCCAAATAAGCTGAATTTCCATTACCTGTCATTAGCACTCCACCGCCCATGATTATTCCATCTACAACGATCAAGGCATCGTTGTTATCTGTCAAGGACGTTTCGCCTCTAAGGATAACTTTATTTGACCCCAAGGGTCCTGCACCTGATTTCACCAGATTCAGACCAGCAACTTTTCCAGTCAACGCGTCGGTCCAGTTGTTTGAGATCGCATTGGTCAATTCCTCCCCTTTTACGGTACTGATAGAATAACCAAGTGCTTTCTCTTCGCGCTGAATCCCCAGGGCTGTCACAACAACCTCATTTAGTGCCTCAGAAGTAACATTTAACGCGATTTGAGTATCTGATTGTGCTGTTGCAAAGGCCTTCGTTTGTGGTTCATAGCCAATCAATTGAAAACGGATCGAAGCACCGGCTTCAACCTCTATTTCAAAATGACCTGCTCTATCGGTCGTCCCTTTAGGGACGCCACCCACAAGGATAGATACCGAGGCCAATGGCTCCTGTGTCTTACTATCTACAACTTTTCCTTTTATTTTAATCTTGGTTTGATTAAATGAATGTACAGCTTGACCATACTCCATTGGAACTGCTGTTGCTGTAAGATCCATATTGCCTGCCATCGCCAACGCTATGAAGAGCAACTTTGAGGAGGAGTGCCTCAGATTAATTTGGATAGGGTTAATACTAAACATAGATATGAATGTAAATTGTAATTCTTCAATTTGGCACAAAAATATATTCTTAACAAAAAGTTAGTTTTAATTTAATGTTTTCTTTGTGTTAATAATTGTTTCGAATTAGATTTCCTTTCGCAAAATACAACAATCTATACCTACTATTGATCGATGTGTCCAAAAGGACCTAATTGGCTCTAAATTGCAATTATCAGGTTCAAATAAAATTGTTAGTTCTGGTTATTGTTTATTAAACAATCGAAAATAATTAATATTCTGTAAAAAACGAAATAAACCGAAATTATTTAAAACCAAACGATATTATAAAAAATAACTTACCAGCTTGTTGCAAAATAGCGTATGGCAATGAGGAAAAGATTATTGATCAATTGAGAGTCCCAAGACAGCTTTTAACCACTATCTAGACCTATAAGCTAATTAAAGCACTTGCTTACCATCAGACAAAAATACTTTATCGATACTTATCCATACTATAACGCTACCCGCACCTTACGAGAACAGTATGAAGTCAGCACTTCATATGAACTAAATTATTGCACCGGTGGCGATTGGGCATAATTCAATAAATAATCCGGGGTATACACAAAAAACAAAACAAAGCCCAAACTTTCGTTTGGGCTTTGTTGTATAATGAAGACTTTGGCATTAGCGTTTTTCAAAGCTCCATTTCACATAGTTTATATTCTTATCGTCAGCAAGATACTTTTTCTCATAGTATGTCTTGATTGATAAAACATTATCGACCAGGTCTGAGCGATACAGATCTGTTGTCTCCTTATATTTCTTCAGGTTCAGTAGCTCTATTTGCTCAAGGGTATAGGCATAGAAACCATCATTATCCGTCTTAAGATTCATCATCCCTTCAGGTTTCATGACAATCTTGTAACGATCTAAAAATTTAGGCCCTGTCAAGCGCTTCTTTTCACGGCTATCCTGTGGCTGTGGGTCTGGAAAGGTAATCCAAATTTCATCAATCTCGTTTTCGGCAAAGTGCTCTAAAAGCGTCTCAATCTGTATCCGTAAAAATGCGACATTTTTGATACCATCTTCTAATGCCGTTTTTGCGCCGCGCCAAATACGGTTGCCCTTAAAATCAATCCCGATAAAATTCTTTTCCGGAAACAAGCGTGCCAAATTAACGGTATATTCTCCTTTACCGCAGGCAAGTTCCAAAACAACCGGATTTGTATTACCAAATTGCTTCTCAGCCCATTTGCCTTTATATTCTTTGCCGGCATCGAGCTGAATGACATTTTCAAAAGTCGCTACTTCGGCAAATTTACGTAGTTTATCCTTTCCCATTTTTTATTAAATATCCTGCAAAAATAACCTTATAATCCCGCTAAAAAAAATAAATCTTGATGATAGAGCGGATACCAATAATTGTGCAATAATCATAGGTACCGAGCGTGCGAACAGGCACGGCTAATTTGTTTTTATACGGGCGATTTATATTGCATATAAAAAGCAATTTATCTAAGTTTGCAGGAATCAATATCTTATCGTGGAAAAAAACGCTAAAATTTACGTAGCAGGCCATCGAGGAATGGTCGGATCGGCAATATATCGCAAATTAATAGAACTTGGGTATAATAATATCGTCACCCGGACATCCCAAGAACTCGATCTGCGCAATCAACAAGCCGTGGTGGACTTTTTCAATACGGAAAAACCTGACTATGTTTTTTTAGCTGCTGCTAAGGTTGGTGGAATAATGGCGAACAACACCTATCGTGCGGATTTCATTTACGAGAATATGGCGATACAAAACAATGTGATCAAATCGTCTTACGATAATAATGTCAACAAGCTGATGTTTTTAGGCTCAAGCTGTATTTATCCCAAAATGGCACCTCAACCTCTAAACGAAGACTTGTTGTTAACGGGAACCCTGGAACCAACGAATGAACCTTATGCCATTGCTAAGATTGCTGGTATTAAAATGGCCGAAGCTTTCCGCGATCAATATGGCTGTAATTTCATATCGGTTATGCCAACCAATCTTTATGGCATCAACGATAATTATCATCCGCAAAACTCACATGTCCTACCAGCCTTAATCAGAAGATTTCACGAGGCCAAAGTCAATAATTCGGACGAAGTTGTTATCTGGGGTACTGGCACACCTTTAAGGGAATTTCTTTTCTCGGATGACTTGGCTGATGCCTGTGTGTTTTTGATGAACAGCTATGATGAAAAACAATTTGTCAATATTGGCATTGGTGAAGACCTAAGCATAAAGGATCTTGCCGAGCTCATCAAAGAAGTCATTGGATATAAAGGTAAGATCTCATTTGACACCAGTAAACCGGATGGTACACCACGAAAATTAATGGATGTATCCAAACTACATGCCCTAGGTTGGAAGCATAAAATCAACCTGCGCGAGGGAATTAAATTAGCTTACGAGGATTTCTTGAGAAAAGAGGCAGCAACTTCCTAATAGGTCTCACTATAGGAAGGAATACCATATTCGTTGACTTCATCTTTTAAAGGAGCTTCGCCTTCAAGGAGTGAGCCTTTCTTTTTCTTCTTTTTGGGACGGATAAAATTGGTGAGTTTACTGATCAACCCACTGATTTTATCTTGATTGATCTGGCCAACGGCACGTTCTGACAACAATAACATCAGTGCCTTTTTCAATACACCTGTATTTTTCAAAAACAGTCTGTTCATAATAAAGGGAACACCTATACGCAATGTCTTTGTTAACCAATCAGAATCTGGGTTATTACTTTTTGCAAATAACTGTTGAATGATATTTACTCCAGGAATATTGTTTTTTAAAGAATTAAAAAACCGAATTGGGGCTTCAATCTTGTTGTTAAACAAAGTAAACTGTGTTTTCAAGTAAGCCTCTTGTTCATTTTTGAGTTCCTTCAAACGAGCAATCTCCTCTTTAAGCTCCTGTAAATTGCGTATCTTTGTTTGTTTATTATTCATTTGTAGCCCCTTCTCTATCAAATTTTTCCTTTTTTTTCAACTCTTCCTCTTCTTCCTCGATCTCATCATTCCATTTAGCCAAAAAGCGGCGGATAGAAAGATCCATAAACTTAGATTCCAATGCAGGTTCAAAAATTCGTATAAGTACGATGATAACCATAAAAATACCCGCTGTTGCCAAAAATCCCAATGAATAGCTCCCCAACAGTTCACCCAGCCAAAAACCCAACGCCAAACACAAGAAAAAGACAACAAACAATGTGAATATCAACTTGGTCGCATCCACCACCAAACTGGCGATCAGTCGTGATGACCGCTCAATTGTTTTCAATTTAACGAGCTTAAATTGGGAATCTATGTACTCCTTTGTTTTTTGGAAAGTACCACTAAGTGAAAATTTTTCTTCTTCCATGCATCTTAAATTTATTTAGGCTATCTCAAAAGTCTTATATGAGTCTCTAAACCATCTATATTCAGTCTTTTGAAATAGCCTTTCATTCTATATACCTCACCAAACTGTCCTTAAGGACAACTTG
This sequence comes from Sphingobacterium sp., assembly GCA_031277685.1. Taxonomy (GTDB): domain Bacteria; phylum Bacteroidota; class Bacteroidia; order Sphingobacteriales; family Sphingobacteriaceae; genus Sphingobacterium. The sequence goes on from JAITLV010000035.1 coordinate 15,721, forward strand.
TCCTTTATGCATGTTCGATGATATCATCATCAACAATTTCCTCGGCTTGGTTTAATTTTCCTTTTAAGGTAGAGACAATTTTCTCTTTAAATTCATTCAGTTGATCGAATTGTTCTTCAGCTCTCTCACGAATAGCATCACTCAAATCGCTTAATGAATCATTGATCTTATCTCTCGTATCTGATCCTTTGTCCGGAGCAAATAAAACTCCCAAAGCTGCACCCGCAGCAAGACCTGCCAATAACGCCAAAGCTACTTTACTTGTGTCATTCATTTCTTTTTCGTTTTAAAGTTCTAATTCTATTATACGATGAATCTAGTCTTCGATAATAATACAATCTATAAAGCAAATCGTTTGCCAAATACCGCATTTTATCCATTATTTACTAGAATCTATCTATTTACAATATAGTCATTTTTAAACAATTTGCTATCGATTTACAACAATTCACTAGCACATTATTATTTATGATTCAATATTTAGTATCTTTAAATCAACCGATTATAAAATTCATGCTGAATAAAACCTATTGCAGTGCCGTCTACGGTATTGAGGCCTGCACCATAACCGTCGAGGTTGTTGTTTCAACCGGACTACATTATTATATTGTCGGACTTCCTGACAATGCTGTCAAAGAAAGCCTCAGACGTGTGGAAAGTGCCATTACTTCCTGCCAACTTCACATGCCGCGACAAAAAATTGTGGTCAACTTGGCACCAGCTGATATCAGAAAAGAAGGTTCCAGTTATGATCTGTCTATCGCTATTGGTATACTCGCATCTTCTGGGCAACTCACGAATGAATTGTTGGAACATTATCTCATTCTAGGCGAGTTATCACTAGATGGCAGCATAAAACCTATCCGAGGCATTTTACCGATCACCTTACAAGCCTTGAGAGATGGATTCAGAGGGATCATACTTCCGCAGCAGAATGCACTGGAAGCTGCCATTGTAGATGGAATAGATGTGATTGCCGTAGAAAATCTTACAGAAGCTGTACATTTTCTCAATAAATCGAAGAAAATCGCTCCAACCAAAGTTGATATCCCTTCCATCTTCCATACTCAAACAAATGGGTATGATGTCGACTTTTCAGATGTTCGTGGGCAGGAGAATATCAAAAGAGCATTAGAGATTGCGGCCGCTGGAGGACATAATGTCATTCTCATAGGCCCTCCAGGAGCCGGAAAGACCATGCTGGCAAAAAGACTCCCCACGATCCTGCCACCGCTCAACATGACAGAATCGCTTGAAACAACCAAAATCCATTCGGTCTCGGGCAACCTCAAGGCCAAAGATGCTTTATTAACTATCCGACCGTTTCGAGCACCGCATCATACCATTTCCGATGTAGCCATGGTCGGCGGTGGCTCCAATCCACAGCCTGGTGAAATTTCGTTATCACATCATGGAGTACTATTTCTGGATGAGCTTCCGGAATTTAAGCGAAGTGTCCTGGAGGTCATGCGACAACCCTTGGAATCCCGAAGCGTCACCATATCGCGAGCAAAATTAACGATTGATTACCCCGCAAGTTTTATGTTGATTGCCGCAATGAATCCTTGTCCTTGTGGATACTTCAATCATCCCGAAAAGGAATGTATCTGTGGCACCAATACTGTCCAACGTTATTTAAGTAAAATATCAGGGCCTTTACTGGATCGGATCGACCTTCATGTTGAAGTGACACCCGTACAGTTTGAAGAGCTGAGCACCTCTCACCCTACCGAAAATAGCCTGACGGTCCGAAATCGCGTCATCCAGACCAGACAGATTCAAAAACAGCGATTCGAGCATTATCCCACTATCCATTGCAATGCACAGATGAGCACTAAACTAACCAGAGATATCTGTCAGATTGGCGAACCTCAGAAGAAACTACTTAAGACAGCAATTGACCGGCTGAATCTCTCCGCAAGGGCTTATGATCGGATACTAAAAGTTGCCCGCACCATTGCGGACATGGAAGATAGCCCTACCATAGAAAACCATCATCTTGCTGAAGCAATCCAGTATAGGAATTTGGATCGGGAAACTTGGGGTGGAAAATTCTAGAATTGCGCCAAACAATGTTTAATCACCCAGGGGAAACAGATAATCGTCAAGATCAACCCGGACAATGCACCAAAGAAATGCGCATCATGATTAATCCCGTCCTGTGCTTTTTTGGAGGCCCAGATACAATACCCCAAAAACAAGAAGGCAAATAAATAAGCGGGCATTGGGATGATCATCATCACACCGATAGTCATCTTCGGATTAAAGAGAATATAACTAAATAAAACAGCGCAGATTGCTCCTGACGCACCCAAGCTGTGATAGCCATAATTATTTTTTTGCTGGATAATTGTTGGAATATCACTGAGTATCAAACTACCCAAATAAATGACCGCAAAGAGAAGGTGTCCATATGGACTCGCCTGTGCCAACATCTGCTCCAATCCAAACGCAAAATAATAAAAAGTGATCATGTTGAACAGTAGGTGCCCCCAGTCTTTATGGATGAAACCACTGGTCAGTATCGTATATAAGCGTTGTTTACGGGCGATACTGTAAGGGTGGAGCATTAATTTACCATAAAGCTGCTCATGAGAGAAAGTATATATACTCGTTACAAGCGTAAAAAAGAAAATAACACTTGCTACGGGAGTTTGTTGTAAGTAAAAAGTCAGCATGATTAGAAACGATCTTCTAAAAGTAAAACATAAAGTTCTTTGGGTCCATGAGCACCGAGTACCAGTCTTTTCTCAATATCAGCTGTCCGTGATGGGCCTGTAATCGTTGAGATCATTGTTGGAATTTCTTGCCCGTAACGCTTCTGCATGTAAGCCAAGGCATCTTTTACATCCCAAACCAACTGAGACGCTTTAGCGATAACAATGTGTATCGGTGGATAGATACTCAGACGACGTCCGGAAGCATTTGCATTGCTCACCATAATACTACCATTGCGCGCAATCAATGCTTCACACGAAGTAATGCTTGCATTGGCAGATTCGAAGTCTTTCTCTGTTTTGAAAAAAGGAAAACCATAGGGGCTCAATAGATTTTGGATCCCCTGCTCCCAGGCGTAGATATTTTTTATATTGTTGAGTTCCGTTAATGTAATCAGGTTCTCAATAAGCCCAATCTCACCATCGCAATAGAGAAATTTACCCCCTGCTGCTGTTAGTTCACGAACAAAAACAAGATCCACCAATTCATCCTCTTCTTTGTAAAGGGGTGTTTCTTTAAAATTAGGGTGCGGATTATCGTTTTTTTGAAGCAATGCCTGACGTATGCGTTTTAACATTATCTCCTTCGCTGTCGCGTTCTTTACGTTCATGGCTCAATAACAATATAAATACAGCGCTAGAGTCTGTCTAGCGCTGTAAAATCTAAATTAGTTTAAACTACTTGATGAGTTATCCAATCGCTGTTCATCGTTTGAAGTAGCTTCATCTGGATGAACATCCAATGGCAAATCAGTTTGCGGCACACCTCCACCATCAGCACCATTAACGAACTCGTCATAGGTGGTCTTAGTTTCAAAAGGACGCTTACCTAATATTTCTTCAAGATCCGATTGGAAAAGAATTTCTTTTTCCAACAGTTTCTCAGCAATTTTAATCAGACCCTCACGGTTATCCAATAATAATTGTTTTGTCCGTGCATAGACATCAGTAATCAAATTGCGCACTTCTGCATCAATAAGCTCTGCCGTTTTGTCAGAGTATGGCTTTTGGAAAGAAGCTTCCGAGCTATCACGGAAAGATACATTCCCTACTTTATCATTCATACCATAGATAGCAATCATAGCATATGAAAGCTGCGTAATACGTTCGAGGTCATTTTGAGCTCCCGTAGAAATTCTTCCGAAAGTAATATCCTCTGCAACACGTCCACCCATAGTCATACACAAACTGTCAATCAACTGTTCTGTTGTATATAAGAACTGTTCACGAGGAAGATATTGCGCATAGCCTAAGGCCGCGACGCCACGGGGAACAATAGAAACTTTTACCAATGGATCTGCATGTTCTAAAAACCAACCTGCAATAGCGTGTCCTGCTTCGTGGTAAGCAACAATACGTTTCTCTTCAGGAGAGATGATTTTATTCTTTTTCTCGAGACCTCCGATCACACGATCCACTGCATCCTGAAAGTCCTGCATATCAATTTCAGGCTTATTTTTACGTGCAGCGATCAATGCTGCTTCATTACATACGTTAGCAATCTCTGCTCCTGCAAAACCCGGAGTCTGCGCAGATAGTTTTTTTGCATCTACCTCTGCTGATAACTTCAACGGTTTTAAGTGTACTTTAAAAATATGTTCGCGACCTATCAAATCTGGTTTATCGATAGAAATCTGACGGTCGAAACGTCCTGGACGCAATAGTGCGGAATCCAATACGTCAATACGGTTAGTTGCAGCTAAAATAATTACGCCAGAATCCGTACCAAAACCATCCATTTCTACCAACAACTGGTTCAGTGTATTCTCACGTTCATCATTACCACCCATCATTGAGTTTTTACCCCGCGCACGGCCGATCGCATCAATCTCATCGATAAAGATAATACAAGGTGCTTTCTCTTTAGCCTGCTTAAACAAATCGCGGACACGCGAAGCACCTACACCAACAAACATCTCCACAAAGTCCGAACCGGATAGCGAGAAAAAAGGCACTTGTGCTTCACCAGCAACAGCTTTGGCCAACAAGGTTTTACCAGTTCCCGGAGGGCCTACAAGTAAAGCTCCTTTTGGGATTTTACCGCCTAAATTGGTGTATTTACGTGGATTTTTCAAGAAGTCCACAATTTCCATTACCTCTTGTTTTGCCTCCTCTAGACCAGCCACATCATTAAATGTAATATTGATCTGCGATTCTTTATCAAATAATTGTGCTTTGGATTTACCGATATTAAAAATCGCTCCGCCGCCGCCACCTGCTCCACCGCCCATACGGCGCATCAAGAAAATCCAGATTGCAGCCAAGACCAATAACGGCAACATAAATGTCACAAACCAACTCGCCCAAGGATTAGAACGGTCAGCATATTTTAATTGTACTTTAGGTGTTCCTGGAGTCAATTCGGCTTGCGATGCCGCTAACTTTTTCTCCAGAACCTCTGCCGAAGCATCTTTGAAAACATATTGCGGCCCCGTTTCCTCTTGACCAGCAAGACTTGGAATCGGATCATGGCTTTTAGTTACATCTTTAAAACTAGGATTATCTTTCCAGCCTTTTTTTAGATAGACTTCTACCTCTACAAGATCATTTTTCTTATATGCTTCCAGACGCTCAACAGCTCCGGTTTTTAACATGCGTGTTTCAAAATCACTATAGCTAATTTCCTTAGCCGGGCTTTCTCCAAAAACATATTGCAAGGCAAAAAAACCTAAAAACATGGCAATCATCAGCCACACAAAATTGAATTTCGGCGGTTTTGGGCTTACCTTACTACTTGGGATTTTTTTCATTATATCGTAATTATATATTCTGTATAAATTAGTGTATTGAGGCTATTACTAGGCGCTCTGGAAATGCTGAATCTGTGCATCGCCCCACAGATCCTCGATACCATAATGCGCTCTTTTTTCGGTCTTAAAGATATGTACAACCACATCCACAAAATCCAAAATCAACCATTCTCCGTTTGATTGTCCTTCTTTATATTGGGGTTCTTGACCAAAAGCCTTATAGACTTCCTCCTCTACACTCTTTGCAATCGCATTTACCTGAATGTTAGAGTCGGCATGACAAATCACAAAATAATCAGAAACAGAACTGTGAAGATCCCTTAAATCCAAGCGAACAATCTCGTTTGCTTTCTTCTCTTGCATACCGTGAACGATAATTTCTGATAGACGTTGCGACAATTCTGAACTTTTATTTTTACTCATTAAAAAATATGATAGTTTTGACTTAATATTTATTTAATACTTTCAGTTTGCAAAATAACAATATTTCGGGACTTATCATCGGTCAAAATA
>JAITLV010000067.1 GCA_031277685.1 Sphingobacterium sp.
TAGGTTTCTTCACGTGCCCAATCCCGTTGTAGCTCCAAAAGGTATTGAATGGAAGTAATGGGATGCACACCAGCCTGAATCATGCGTTGGATGGCACGTTCGTGGGCTTCGTGACTGATGTCACCACAGGCATCCGTGATGACGTATACTTCGTAATGTTCGGCCAATGCAGAGAGTGCCGGACCAACGATACAAACACTTGTCCATAAGCCAGCTAAAACCAGCTTCTGTTTTCCAGTGCCGGTGATGGTACGATAAGCACCTTCGTCTTCCCAGGTATTCATGCTCGTACGGTCAATATAGGTATTGCTTGCCTGCGGATAGACTTCCTCAATTTCCGGAAATACCGGACCAGAGAAACTTTCTTCGGCAACCGTTGTAACAATGGTAGGAACGCTGAAAATTTTGGAAGCTCCACAAAGAATAGCGACGTTTGTTCGCAACTCTTCCATGGTGATACTCTTTGTGGCAAAAGCCATTTGACCTTCGAAGTCAATGAGGACCAAGGCATGATTGGTCGGAGATAATAGTGCAGGTGATGGTTTCATAAATATGTATTTTATTGTTATTTAATGCGACATCTTTTCAGTTTATCATGGATCATTTCCATGGGATTATCGCATGCAATCAAAGTTAGGGGGATATATGTTATTGCACGTTGAACTAGTTTAAGAAAAACAGGGAAAGAAAAAATGTACTAAACAATGGCTATTGCATAATCCCTTGGCGGTCAATGAACGTATTTCTGGATGCTAAAAATGAGATTTGAGGTTTTTGAATTGAATAGATTAACGTTCGGGTGTCTCAATACTTGTTTTTATGATTTATGTTATCTAAAAGATAAATTTTGATTATTTAATGGTGTGCTAAACCTGTTTAGGAAGTAATGTTGTTGTTATTAATTAAATATTTGTTAACATTACGGTAAATTATAAACCAAGTCAAAGCATCAACTTTGATGCAAAATTCTAAACCAGACTAAAAATGCAAAAAACATTACTAATCAGTATGGCATTGGGTCTCTCATATCCCACTTGGGCTAATGTAGAGCATGATTATGTCAAATTGAATCAAGAGGTGCACAGTATTGCAGTTCAATCTACCGTGAAAGGGGTGGTAAAAGACAAAATCGGAACAACCTTGTCGGGAATTACCATTACCAATTTAACCAGCCAAAAAACAACCTCAACAAATGTAGCGGGGCAGTTCACGATCGAAGCCACTATAGGGCAAAGACTCAAATTGACAGGGATAGGCTACAGTGAAAAGATCGTCAGCGTGACGGGAGGGCAGATCGATATCATCATGGAATCCAAAGATACCGAACTGGAGGAAGTTGTGGTCGTCGGTTATGGTACGCAGAAAAAAGTGAATCTTACCGGTGCGGTAGACCAGGTGGGGTCAGAAGCTTTTGAGGGACGCGTACTGGGTAATGCAAGCCAGATGCTCCAAGGCGTCATTCCCAACTTAAATGTAACTCCAGCCGATGGTAAGCCCAATCGGGCGCCAAGCTTCAATATCCGTGGGACAACTTCCATTGGTCAGGGGGGAAGTGCGCTTGTGCTTATCGATGGAGTCGAGGGTGATCTTTCGGCGATCAACCCCAATGATATTGAAAGTGTAACGACACTCAAGGATGCTGCTTCATCTGCGATTTACGGCTCCCGCGGTACCTTCGGGGTAGTTTTGGTCACAACAAAACGTGCCAAGTCAGGAAAAACTTCGATCAACTACGCTGGAAGTGGCTCTTTTCAGAAACCTGTCGCTTTACCTAAATTTGTGACAGATGGTTACGAATATGCTTCGCATTTCTTTACAGCCTATAATGCCTGGAACAATTATTCTTCCATTCCGAGCAAGCTCAACAAGACACAGATCTTTACAACAGATTGGCTGGAAGAATTTAAGAGAAGAAAAGAACAGGGCATTACCGAACAGGTCACAGTAGACGATAAGGGTAATTATGTATACTACGGTAATGAAGATTATTACGGTACGTTGATCAAGGATAATACGTTTGTCCAAGATCACAACCTGTCCATCAGTGGTAATTCAGAAAAAATGGATTACTATATTTCTGGACGTGCTTATGACTACAACGGCCTATACCGCTATAACAGTGATAAATATAAGACCTATAATACACGTGCAAAAGCGGGACTTCAGGTAACCGACTGGTTACGGATAAGCAATAACATCGATTTTAATTATGCCAAATATAGAGACCCATCGACTGCTGGTGAAGGTGGAAATATCTGGCGCAATATTGCCGATGAGGGGCACCCTTCTTCGCCGATCTTTAACCCTGATGGATCTATGAGCTTCTCTGCAGCCTATACAGTAGGGGATTTTATCTATGGTAAGAATGGTACGAATACGGCTAATCAGGATCTCCGCAACACAACTTCTTTCGAGACTAAGTTTTTCAACAATACGTTCCGCGTTAAAGGGGATCTGACTTTTAGAAATCGTGATTTTAATTCGGTAAGAGTCCGTGTGCCTGTTCCGTATAGCACACAGGAGGGAAAAATGTTGCGGTTAGAAACAAGTATGAACGACAATATTTATCAAGTAGACCAACGCTACCGTTACTTGTTTGGAAATCTCTACAGTGAATATGAACGCACAATAGGCGATCATTATTTTAAAGGTTTGCTCGGATACAATTATGAGCAGCGTACCTACAATTCAACCTATATTACCAAAACAGGTCTACTTAATGATGATGTTGAAAATATCAACCTGGCAGTAGGACAGAATACCACAGCGACAGCGGGATATAACAAGTACCGTAATGTCGGGGTATTTATGCGTGCCAATTATATTTTCAAGGACCGTTACCTTTTTGAATTCAATGGCCGCTACGATGGTTCGTCTAAATTTCCGACAAACCAACGATGGGGACTGTTCCCTTCCGCATCCGTGGGCTGGCGTATTTCTGAAGAGCCATTCTTCCAGGTGGACAAAAGAGCACTTTCTGATCTGAAGCTAAGAGCATCCTATGGCTCATTGGGTAATGGTAATGTCGATCCGTATTCCTATTTGGATATTTACGAGATCAAGATTATGGATCGGGTATTGAATGGACAGAAGCCCGCGTATACCTCGGTGCCTAAGGTGATTCCGGATAACTTAACTTGGGAAACAGCGCGCACGGCAAACTTAGGTCTTGATCTATCGTCTTTAAATGGAAGACTGACTTTTACGGGCGATATCTATCAACGCAAGACCTTAAATATGTATACCTTAGGTGTAGCTTTGCCTGATATCTTTGGTGCGGAGTCGCCGAAAGGAAACTATGCTGACATGACCACAAAAGGTTTTGAAGTGAGCCTGACTTATAAGGATAGATTCGATCTGAACGGAAGTCCTTTCAATTGGTCCGTAAGGGGTACTTTGGCTGATTATAGATCCAATATAGACCGTTACGAAAATAAAGAGGGTTTAATCAAAGATGGATCGTATTATGAAGGTCAGCGAATCGGCGAAATATGGGGCTATGTAACGCAGGGTTTATTTCAGAATCAGGCGGAAATTGATGGTGCTGCAAAACAAAAATTGATCAAATCGTCAAACAATGGTACAATATATCCAGGTGACGTGCGTTTTGCGGATCTAAATGGTGATGGTGTAATCGATTATGGAAATAATACGATTTATAGCCATGGTGACAGAACTGTAATCGGTAATGCCGATCCACGATATATCTATAGTTTTAACCTTAATCTGGATTGGCAAGGTATTTATTTCTCGTCTTTCTTCCAGGGGGTGGGTAAGCAGAATTGGTACCCGAGCAATGAATCTATTTTTTGGGGACAATACAATCGACCTTACAACAACTTGCCGGAATGGCACCTCAACAATTATTGGACTGAAGACAATCCAAACGGTTATTTTCCTCGCTATGCTGGGTACAATGAATCTATCAAAACAACGCCACAGACGAGATATCTGCAGAACGTCGCCTATATACGGATGAAAAATATACAGATCGGTTATAGTTTTCCTAAATCCGTAACCAATAGGTTAAAAATCAGTAGTCTTCGGGCTGGACTCTCGGGCGAAAACTTATGGACCTGGTCGCCTCTTTACAAAAAAACGAAGGATCTCGATGTCGGTAATCTGGGCAAATCTGATCCGGAGATCGGAACGGGTTCTGGCGACGGATTTAACTATCCGATTATGAAGAGTGTTAGTTTTAATTTATCTATTGGCTTATAGTTTTTTATTATCATGAAAAAATTATTTTATATACCTATTGTTGCGCTTTTGTTCTCCTCCTGTGAACTAAACGAGCTGCCGAAGGCAGGTGCCACCGAGGAGGATATCTTTGGTAGCGAAAGTGGATTAAAAAATTACAGCAACTCATTCTATCGGAATATTACCTCTGGTAGTGACGCTTATAAGGGGGACGCTATGGCTGACTATTCGGCTGTAAATAGTCTCAATGATTTTATGGTCGGCGGCGCTTACAGTGCTGAGATCAGTTCGGGGTGGTCTTGGACTACCCTGCGTAATACCAACCAATTGATAGCTAAATGTAATAGTCCCAAATTGAGCGATGCTATCAAAAATAACTATATCGGCTTAGCCCGCTTTTTCAGAGCTTGGTTCTATTATGAGAAGGTAGTTCGTTTTGGCGATGTACCATGGGTAGATCACCCTTTGGCTGTTGATGAGACGGATATCCTTAAAGCACCACGGGATTCGCGCGAAGTGGTCATGAAACACATCATGGAAGATCTGGACTTTGCTTACGCCAATATCACAAATACGGCGGGCGACGGTAGTACGGTTAATAAATGGACAGCACTTGGTTTGAAGACCCGAATCGCGCTGTTCGAAGGAACATTTCGTAAATACCAAAAGCTCAATTTGGCTACACAGCCGGAAGTATTCTTCCAGATGGCGGTAGACGCTGGCAAGATTTTAATGGAAAATGGTCCTTATGGGCTTAATATCTCCGCAGACCCTAAAACATCACAGCGACAGTTGTTTACCAGTAATACGCCAGTGACAAAAGAGGTCATGTTGGCCGTAACTTTCAGTAAAGATCTTGCGCTTTTGAACGACGCCAACTGGTGGTGGACATCAGCAACCTACGGTCCACGTTTAAGTTTGGTAAGGCCTTTTATCAATAGTTTTTTGAATGTTGACGGTACTCCTTATACGGATAGACCGAACTTTCAGACTGAGGAATTCTATGAGGAGTGTCAAAATCGCGACCTGCGCTTGGCGCAGTTAATCCGGACGCCAGGATATTCCCGTAATGGACAACCTGCTCCCCCAAATTTTGCAAGTTTTACCTATACAGGATATCAACCGATTAAGTATACTTTAGACGATCCCTATTACGACAATGGTGGTTACAATACCAATGCAGTTCCTTTAATGCGTTATGCGGAAATATTATTAAACTATGCTGAAGCGAAACAGGAACTAGGTACTTTCAATGATGCGGATTGGTCGAAAACTATTGGAGCATTACGTTCAAGGGCTGGAATAACTAGTGGAACGAATACACTGCCAACCAAAGTGGATACCTACTTAAAAAATACATTCTTCCCCGAAGTCAATAGCCCCGTGCTTTTAGAAATACGTCGTGAAAGACAGGTGGAATTAGCTCTGGAGGGTTTCCGTTTCAATGATTTGAAGCGATGGAAACTTGGACCGCTTATGGCAAATTTACCTTGGACGGGAATTTACATCCCTGCTTTAGATAAGTTGATTGATATCGACCACAATGGAACTCCAGATGTTGTGTTCTATGATGGAAGTAAATCAGCTCCTTCGATAACTGTTCCTGCAGGAGTAGCCAAGGTGGCTATAGGGGGTAAAAGTACCAATTTCCAGACAATGACTTCGGACAATCATCTGGAATGGTTTAAAGCGGTGAAGCGTACTTGGGATGACAACAACAAGCAATACCTTTACCCAATTCCGTCTGCAGCGATTGTGCTGAATGGAAATCTGACACAAAACCCAGGTTGGAGTAAATAGGCATTTAACTTATTAGTCCCAATAAAAACGGCTCCTTGCAAAGCAAGGAGCCGTTTTTATTACTAAGGGTATATCGTTCAGTCAGATGAAAGTTTTTTGGCTTGTTAACGTCTTTCTTGATAAACGCCAATTTCGTTTACGACCGCATGGCCTTTTTCAGGTTTAATGCTGAAACGTAATTTTTGTCCCAGTACTTCCTCAAAGCGAAAGATCTTGATGCGGCCCTGTTGTACCGCTGTAACCGCGATAGGATGCCATTTACCATCTTTCAGATAGGATAAGTTATACTGTGAAGGATTGTCTTTTCCCTCCGTAATAACAACACTATTGAAGGCTTTACTACGTTCAAAATCCAATTCATACCATACTTCACCTTTGACTGCCGGATTGGAGACCCAGGCACTACCAAAGTTATCGTCGTTGGCAAAATCCATAATGTTCATGTCATCACTCCAGCTACTGTATGAAGGCACTTGTTTGGCAATATTGTGATCGACTATAGGTGCCTGGTAACTTGGTAATGCACTGTAGTTGGGTTTATTTTTGTATAATGTACCGATTGTCTTCAGTGCGTCAAGTGCATTTTGATCCATCAGACCATC
>JAITLV010000147.1 GCA_031277685.1 Sphingobacterium sp.
TTTAAGAAGGGTACAGGATGCTGTTTAGGTACAGAGTGTTGTTAAAATAAGGGTACAGAAAAAAATAAGATGACCATGAGTTTTTTTAATTTCCATTTGAGATCTTTACACTAGGAAAAAGATATCTCTGGATCCATAAATTATGAACTCGTATGCATAGCTTGTTTCCGTTATTTATCGCGATGATCGCGATCATCGTATTGATCGAAATGTGGGCCACCAAACTACGGATAGCCTATCCCATTCTCTTGGTTCTGGCGGGGCTATTGATCAGTTTTATTCCCACTTTGCCCGTAGTGACAATTGATCCGGATGTCATCTTCCTCATTTTTCTACCACCACTGCTCTGTGAGGCCTCTTGGTCTATTTCGTTTAAGGAGATGAAGAAATGGTGGCGCATTATAGGGAGTTTTGCTTTCTTGGTTGTATTCTTTACCGCACTTTCCGTTGCCGTAGTTGCCAATTATTATATACCGGGGTTTACATTAGCGCTGGGTTTTCTGCTGGGGGGCATAGTATCACCGCCGGATGCCGTCAGTACGGGGGCGATTATGAAATTTGTAAAAGTTCCCAAAGCCACTTCTGCTATCTTGGAAGGCGAAAGTCTATTAAATGATGCTTCTTCCTTGATCATTGTCCGTTTTGCCCTTATTGCCGTTGGGACAGGGCAATTTGTATGGGGACAAGCTGCGGTATCCTTTATCTGGATGCTTGTCGGTGGTGTGGGTATTGGCCTGTTATTGGGTTGGTTCTTTATACAGGCACACAAACGTCTACCGACTGATGCACCGTCGGACATTGCACTTACCTTGATTGAACCCTACTTTATGTATTGGATTGCAGAGCAATTCCATAGTTCAGGTGTGTTGGCTGTTGTTGCTGGAGGTCTTTTGATGTCCGGTCAGCGGTTGACGTTTCTCAATAGTACGAGTCGGGTGCGGGGTCTGAGTGTCTGGGAGAGCTTTGTATTTATTCTAAATGGTATTGTATTTTTTATTATTGGATTAGATCTTCCGGAGATTGTTGACGGTCTGCGATCCAATGGAACTTCACTGCGTGAAGCCATCGGGTATGGTCTTTTGGTAACGGCAGTATTAATTCTTGCCCGTATCATCAGCTCGTATGCGGCTATGATTGCTACCTTAATTTTCCGCCCTGCTGTTGCTCCAAGGTCAAGGTCCCCTAAACAGCGTTTTCTAATGCCCCTTTTGTTGGGCTGGACTGGCATGCGCGGGGTTGTATCACTGGCAGCAGCATTGTCCATTCCTGTCGTTATGAACGGTGTGGCTGTTCCGCAGCGAAACCTGATCTTATTTATCACCTTTGTGGTGATCTTATCCACGCTCTTGATACAAGGGCTTACCTTACCCTACTTGATCAAAAGAACCAGACTATTTGAAACTTTTGAAGAAGAGCCTGAAGAGCAGGTCCGTACTCGCATGAAGCAAGGGTTAAAACATCATGTTTACCAATTTCTAAAAGATAAACATGAGAAAGAGCTGCACAATCGCGATGTTATGGACCGTATTTTGAGACATTGGGAGGAAAAGGTGAATGCGGCAGATGATTCCTGGATGAACGAAAAAACGAAAGTGATATTTATGGAGCTTTTGGATGTGCAACGGGAGTATCTTCAGAAGCTAAACTGTGAGTCGACCATTGATGAGGGGATTGTTCGTTCGCAGTTATATCAACTCGACTTGGAAGAAGAGCGATTGCGGCGGATCTAACCATGTAGTTGTGTAAAGCGTACGACGAGAATAATACTTGTATAACTAAAGGCTCCAAAGGAGCCAGGATAAAATATGAAAGTAATCATAACAGGAGCCACCGGAATGGTTGGCGAAGGTGTTTTGCTGGAATGCCTCCAAAACGAAAAGGTAACAGCTGTGCTGAGCATTTCGCGTCGTACAGCGGCCATTCAACATCCTAAATTGAAGGAACTTTTGGTTGAAGACTTTACTAAACTTTCGCTATTTAGAGATGCGATTGCAGGATATGATGCCTGCTTTTACTGTGCAGGTGTGAGTTCTGTGGGAATGAAAGAAGACAAGTACCGTTATATTACGTATGATACGACACTGGCTTTTGCAAAGTCCCTGCTGGAAATTAATCCGGAGATCAGTTTTATTTATGTATCCGGCGGAAGCACCGATAGTACGGAGCAAGGCAAGGTGATGTGGGCTAGGGTTAAGGGAAAGACAGAGAATGATCTGGCCAAATTACCGTTCAAAAAGGAGTATAACTTTAGACCGGGGGCAATGACGACTGTTGCAGGGCAAAAGCATGCCAATCCTTTTGCTTTTGTGGCCAAAATCATTAAGTTTTTTGCCCCTTCGGCAGTACTATCCTTGCATGAGGTCGGAAGGGCGATGATACATGCAGTGGAAAGCGATGGTGTTAAGAATATATTGGAGGTTAAAGATATTCGCGCTTTGGCTTAAAGCGTGCGGGATGTTATGGCTATGCCCATTGCCAGTTTAGTTCTTCCCGATAGTCTATTTGAAGGCGCTGGCAAAGTTGCTGCAGGAAAACGTTGAATTCAGTGATTTCTGATAGTTGATTTTTTGGAAAAAATAATTGGTCAGCCATTTTTAATTTTATAAAAAAAGCCGAGGACGTTTCCGTTATATATAAATTGGCTGAATGAACAAATCTATTTGTCGTGTAATAGTTGTTTCTGCGTAATTTTCTAACGACTGGTTAATCTCCATTTTGTTAAATATTTGTATAATAACCGGAATAATTCCGATTATTTGCAAATTATTTGACATAATTATAGTTGGGACTACTAGTTTGTAATATGCTTTCTATTCAACTTGTGCAAGCAGCTGCTGAACTGAAATCTTTTAAAAATAAATTTCCATTTCGCTGTTACACTTTCGATAAATGTTTGGCGGAATTCTTAAAGACTTCAACTGATGGATTTTTTGTGGATTCAATCGCATTTAAAGCAATATTATATTTTATAAAAAAGTCTTATAAAATTTCAATTCACCAAAAGTAATGCTTTTTGGTGAATATACTCACTAAAAAGCATTACTTTTGGTGAATATAAAATGGGTTATGATAGAGCGATTAATCAAAAATAATTTGGAGCAAGCACTTTTTAAAGGAAAAACTATCCTATTAATTGGTCCGCGGCAAGTAGGTAAAACTACACTCATCAAAGAGATACTCTCTGGTGACGATTATTTGTTTTTGGATGGAGATGATCCCTTGATAAGGACTTATCTAAATAACCCTAATACAAAAGAGATTGAAACAATTATTGGTCAAGCTAAAGTGGTATTTATTGATGAAGCACAGCGCATCGAAAATATTGGTTTAACGGCAAAAATTATACACGATCAATTTAAAGATGTGCAGCTTATTCTAAGCGGATCCTCGGCTCTTGAGCTGAAAACGCATACACATGAACCATTGACAGGACGTAAGAGAGAGTTCAATCTATTTCCTATTTCCTATGCCGAATATGAGAATAATACTGGTTTTCTTAATGCTGCAGGCGATTTGGAAACTAGATTGGTTTATGGATTTTACCCAGAATCGATAACTAGCCGCGGTGAAGAGCGGGAAGTCCTCAATGAGATTTCTCAAAGTTATTTATATCGGGATATTTTAGCCTTGGCGAATATAAAAAAGCCAGAAGTTCTCGAAAAAATCCTTCAAGCTTTGGCTTTTCAAATCGGATCTGAAGTTAGTTATAATGAAATTGCCCAGCTGACAGGAGTTGATAAAAACACCGTGTCTAATTATATCCATCTCTTGGAAATTTCTTACATTATATTTCCCCTGACATCCTTTAGCCGAAACCTGCGTAATGAAATAAAGACAAATCGAAAGATATATTTTTATGACAACGGAATCCGCAATGCTGTGATACAAAACTTTAATCCAATTGAATTAAGAGATGATGTGGGGGCCCTTTGGGAGAACTTTTTGATTTCAGAACGCTTAAAACATAACAGTTATAGCCGGCGTTTTATTAATAAGTACTTTTGGCGCACTAAACAGCAGCAAGAAATTGATTACGTAGAAGAAGCGGATGGTAAAATAACTGGCTACGAATTTAAATGGAATCCTAAGGCGAAAGCAAAAATACCATCAAATTTTGTAGAAGCCTATCGTGCAGATGTTCAGGTAATCTCAAAG
>JAITLV010000329.1 GCA_031277685.1 Sphingobacterium sp.
TACTGAAAAAGAAAAAAATAACCAAAAAATATAAAGCTATGCAAAAGATAATTCCAAACCTTTGGTTTGACAGCAACGCGCAGGAAGCCGCAGCATATTATCTATCGGTTTTCAAAGATTTCATTCCTAAGGGCAAGCAGATATTGTCAATGACCAATTGTCCAAAACTTTTGTCATTATGGCGTTCTAATGCTACACCTAATACACCCGCGCCTAAATTTGAATAAGAAAACTTGACTCCTGTCTGAGATGAAACTTTATATTTTCTCAGAAAATGGAAGAGTGAATCAACCTTGTAATGACTATATGGATCTGCCAGAACGGTATTAGCCGTAAAAATATTCTCCGGGAGACGCGGAAATCCAGCGGTATGATTTGATAATTGCATAAGTGAAATTGGATGACCACGCCATGCTAAACGAGGAATAGAATCGGGCAGATATTTACTGATCGGATCCGCTAATCGCATATTGCCACCAGCGACTTCTTTTGCCAATAAAAGTGAGGTAAAAATTTTTGTAACTGAACCAATCTCAAAAATACTTTTGGAAGCGTCTGGAAGCTGCTTATCAGTCTTTGTAATAGTTCCATAACTATATTTTCTTTGCTGCTTTCCGTCAATTACTGCCAACATAATGGCCGCGGTAGCGCCCTTTTGAATATACGGCCTGACGAATTTTTCCACCAGTAAATCTATGGAGTCTTTTAATGGATTATTGCTCGCTACTTTGAAATTCTTATCTTCTATAAAAAATGGCAATTCCTTAAAATTCATCCTTATAACCTGTTTCTCATGATCAAGCAGCACAGAAAATAATTGGTCTGAGTTTTCAAATTTAATGGTATAATTATATCCGCTGGTGGTTGAATCAACAAAAGAAAAATGTTGCATTAATCCCACATTTGCCACAAACTTCCGCATTCCCAGCGAAAACTTTTCTTTTGAAATTTTAGCTTGATAGATGGCAGACGATCGTCCGTAAATCTCATCTGATTTTTTTTCATTAAAAAATCTTTGAAACTCCTTCATAAAATAATCGTAATCGGAACGAATAGCCTGGGCAGGTAAGTACTGGACTGAGAACAGAAATAAAATAAGAAGACAGTAAAACTTATAATTTAGTTTGATTTTCATTTTTATGTATTTCGGGTCTTAGGCCATGATCAAAGAATCACTTAATCTGAATTTTCGGTGAAACATCCCTCCCATCCTTATTACCAATCTTATACTGTCGATTACAGTGAGCCTTTATTCTTTTTGAGGCGCTATAATGCAGTTTTAATGTTATCTCTTCGCACGGCAGTTAAACAAGAACAACTTATTTTACGCAACCAATTCGTTAACCAAAAATATAAAAACCTTATAATAAACTAATTAAAGATAAGATATATTTAGAGCATGTTCAAAACCGAACAACTCATGTTCATAAATGAACATGCTCTAAATATATTTGGATAATAAAGTTAGGAAGACCCAACGATTCATAACTCTCCTCAAGCGAATTGTAAATATCTTCATAAACAAGACGTAAATCTCTATATATTTAAATTTAAATTAAAGATGACTATGTTGAAAAATTACCGATTCAGTAAAAATCCGCTGCACTACGTTTATGCACTGATCTGGTTGAGCCTGTTCATGATCTTTGCCTTTTACCTTTTCACTGGGAATATCTTCAGACCGGAGAACGGCAAGATCCATATTGTCGCAATTCTTATCGGTTGGGTAGTGCAATATCTTGGTCTAACTCTGACTTGCCTGATCATACTGCTTTTAGGAATATACAAAGCATTGCGAACTGTGTTGGATAAGAAAGAAATTGCCTGAATGATAAAACAAAAATAAAGGAGATTGATCTAAACGTATCAGTACCCAAAACTTATTTTCGTTACTGAGCTTAGAAAAACAAAAGGCCCCCTTTGGAATGATTTAAGTTCAACCCTTAAACTAGTTTAAGGATATTTATTAATATTGTTCATAGAACATGAAATTCTGAACAAGGTACCTTTGTAAAAGTTAATAATCCAGAAATATCAGATGAAGAAAGTTAGGCAACACAACGGAAGTTATACTATTTTTTTTGCGATTGTTTTATTTATAGGGCTCAACCTAAACATTGCATGTGCTCAAAAAATAAAACTTGAGGAAAGTCAGCTTACAGCTGTACAGACGACCATGTCCATAAAGAGTATCAATGGTAAAAGAGCCATTAGCGTAATCAAATCACCAAAAGTATTTGCTGATGATGAAGCGACCTTTGTCAGGATAAATGATCTGAACTTCAAAGATGGTATCATAGCGGTAAAAGTGTTATCACGACTAACCCCAGATGCACCGCCTCACGCCAGAGGTTTTATTGGACTTGCCTTTCGTATCAATGAAGACAATTCGCGATTTGAAAGTATCTACGTACGCCCTTTGAATAGCATTGCCGGCGATCAGCTGAGAAGAAACCGGACTGTTCAATACTTTTCCTATCCAAATTTTAAATTTACGGATTCAAGAGCGACAGCAGCTGGACAATATGAATCTTATGCCGCTATTGCACCAAATGAGTGGATCAAATTAAAAATCGAGGTAAGGGGTCAAACAGCCAAGTTATTTATTAATGATGCCAAAGAACCCAATCTTATTGTCAATGATCTCAAAATGGGTCCTGATAAAACTGGGGCTATAGGTCTTTTTGTGGATATCGGAACGGAAGGATTTTTTAGGGATTTGAAGGTGACAAACAGATAGTAATGCGCGTCTTTTACTCATCTCTAAATTATTGAAAAACTTGAATATATCGTATTAAATTTCATCTGTACGCACAATTGACACCGCAGTCATTTGTCGCAGCTATGGGTGCTGGTGGCTGCAGCATATTATCGCATTCCAAATGTTAACTGCTATTCTGGACACTAATTTAAATTGACATTTCTATACGCATTGGGTGTATACCCTACTCTATTTTTAAACAACCGACTAAAATGCTGTGGATATTTAAACCCAAGTTCAAAAGCAATTTCATTAATGGTCTTGTCCGAATCAAATATTTTTTCCTTAGCAATCTCGATTAGCTTATTCTGAATATATTCCTGGGCGGTCTTCCCAGTTTCCTTCTTGACAAGGTCACCAAAATAGTTGGCTGAAAGAAATAATTGCTCTGCAAAGTAGGCTACCGTGGGCAGGCCATTTTGTTGTGGTTCGTCTGACTGAAAATAAGCATTCAGGTTTTCCTCGAATTTCTCTATAATTCCTTTATTAGCATTCTCGCGCGTTATAAATTGCCGGTCATAAAACCGTTGGCAATAATCCAAAAAAAGCTCGATATTGGAGACAATAAGCTTTTTGGTATGCTTGTCGATGCTATGTACTAGTTCATGCTTTATCTTGCTGAGGCAGTCCATAATGACCTTCCTCTCCTGCTCGGAAAGATGAAGTGCCTCGCTAGCCGAATAGGAAAAGAACGTATAGTTGGCAATTTCCCTGGCCAAAGAGGTGCCATACAGCAGCTCTGGATGAAATACTAAAGCCGTCCCCTGGGGTTGGTAAAACTCAGTACCATTCTCCCCGATGACCTGCCCTGGAGCCAAAAATATCAATGTTCCCTCTTCATAGTCATAATTCTTAAGGCCATACCGGAGATCTCCGCATTTTATTTCTTTAAAAAATACCGTATAGAATTCGTACCTGAGCTTTGATAATTTACGCGGGTCAGCTTTGCTCAAATCGACAACACTGACCAAAGGATGCAATGTTTCATTCTTATTGAAATTATTGTATTCTCGAATACTCTTAAAATTGATGATCTCTTCCATTTGCCTGAATGCTATGAAACAAATTTACAAAACTGGAATCCAATAATTTATTGAATCTGTAATAATGGTATAACTATCCGTAATCCGTCTACCAAAACCTTAACCCGCAAAACCGAACTTTGTAATCATTGGATTGTATACTACGTAAACGATTTTCATTATGTATAAAGTAAAACTAAATAACGGAATTGAAATGCCTATCCTTGGCTTTGGTGTTTTCCAGATCAAAGAGACCTTGGAATGTGAGCGTGCTGTCATTGACGCTGTCGAAACTGGATACCGGCTAATTGATACCGCAGCCTCTTATCTGAATGAGGAAGCGGTAGGCAAAGCGATAAAAAATTGTGCTATCCAGCGTGAGGAATTATTTATTACGACCAAACTTTGGGTACAGGATACGGGATATGAGAAAACCAAAGCCGCATTTCACCGCTCATTGGAAAGACTGCAACTGGACTATCTCGATCTATATCTGATCCACCAACCTTATGGCGATATCTTTGGATCGTGGAAAGCCATGCAGGAACTTTATGAAGAAGGAAAAATCAGGGCTATTGGAGTTGCTAATTTTCAGCCGGACAGAGTGATGGACCTTATTATCAATAGTGGCTTTACTCCGGCTGTCAACCAGATAGAAACACATCCTTTTCATCAGCAAATTCAAAATCAAGCTTTCCTAGAAGAAAATAATATCCAGACTCAATCCTGGGGTCCTTTTGCAGAGGGGAAAAATGATATTTTCCAAAATGAGGTTCTTAGGTCAATAGGGAAAAATTACAATAAGACTGTTGCACAGGTCATTCTCCGATGGCTT
The DNA here is from genome assembly GCA_031277685.1 of Sphingobacterium sp. GTDB lineage: Bacteria > Bacteroidota > Bacteroidia > Sphingobacteriales > Sphingobacteriaceae > Sphingobacterium. The sequence continues at coordinate 4,619 of JAITLV010000329.1, forward strand.
GCACAGCGGGACATCATTGCTATTCCCAAATCTGTCCGTAAGGAAAGAATAGCCGAAAATTTCCAGCTATTCGATTTCGAACTGACAGAGAAGGAAATGGATGCCATAAAATCCCTGGACGCTGGAAAAAGTCTATTTTTTGATCACCGCGACCCCAAGATGGTCAGATCGTTGAGTGAAAGAAAACTTGATATCTAAAACGTTAAATTGATACTGAAATGGAAAAAAGAATATTAGGAAATAGTGGACTGGAAGTGTCCGCACTTGGATTGGGCTGTATGGGTTTGAGTTTTGGCTATGGCCCGGCTACGGACCAAAAAGAGGCAATTCAATTGATCCGTTCGGCCTTTGAATCTGGAATAACCTTTTTCGATACGGCTGAATGTTATGGTCCTTTTACAAATGAAAGCCTGCTGGGCGAAGCGTTGGCGCCCTTCAGAGACGATGTGGTGATTGCGACCAAGTTTGGTTTCGAGGATGGCGATTCAAAAAAAGGCTTGGACAGCAGTCCTGCCAGAATCAGAAAAGTTGCCGAAGCTTCACTCCAACGCCTGCGTACGGACCGGATCGATCTGTTCTATCAGCACCGCACTGACCCCAACATACCGATTGAGGAGGTTGCCGGAACTATCCGCGATCTGATTGCCGAAGGGAAAGTAAAACACTGGGGGCTCTCCGAAGCGGGAACTGAAACTATCCGCAGGGCACATGCAGAGCAGCCCCTGGCGGCATTGCAGAGCGAATACTCGTTGTTTTACCGTGAACCTGAAAATGAGATCATCCCCACATTGGGAGAGCTCGGGATCGGATTTGTACCCTTTAGCCCCTTGGGAAAAGGTTTCCTGACGGGAGCAATAAACGAGACGACAAAATTTGACCCGACAGATTTCCGGAACATCGTACCACGCTTCTCGGAAGAAAACCGGAAAGCGAATCAGGCTCTTGTAGACCTCCTGAAAACGATAGCAAGTGAAAAAGATGCCACTCCAGCGCAAGTCGCTTTAGCATGGCTGCTTGCTCAGAAACCATGGATCGCTCCAATCCCGGGAACGACTAAACTACATCGCCTCAAGGAAAATATGGGCGCTATCGCCGTTCAACTAGATACCAAGGAGATACAACAGATCAACCTAGCAGCTTCAGCGATTACCATCCAGGGCGAACGATATCCTGCTGCTTTACAGAACAGAGTCGGTAAATAAAAAAACAAGCTATGCGATTGAACAGAATAACACAATATATTACAGCCACTGCTGCCCTATTTATTTTATCTACGGCGGTGCATGCCCAGAAAAAACAAAAGCCCTTGCTCATTGCTGAACAAGGCAGTTTCGCGGTCGGTGGCACTGTCAATACTGAAGCTGGTAGCTTTCATGTAAATGATGCCCTGAAACCTCAAGGCCAGACATTCCATGGCGATCATGCCTATGTTTTCTATCAAAAACCTGTAAAAGCCCGCGAGTATCCGTTGGTATTTCTGCATGGCGCAGGCCAGTCAAAAAAAACATGGGAGACAACAGCAGATGGTAGAGAAGGCTTTCAGAATATTTTCCTCCGTCGGAAATTCTCAGTGTACCTGATCGACCAACCGCGACGTGGCGAAGCTGGGAAAAGTATGGTGGAAGCAACGATCAAGCCCACGGCAGATGAGCAGTTCTGGTTTACACAATTTCGTATGGGCAATTACCCCAACTATTTCCCGAATGTTCAGTTTCCAAAAGATAGTATAGCATTAGAGCAGTTTTATAGACAGATGACACCCAATACGGGTACTTTCGACGCAACTGTGATTACCGCAGCGGTATCCAGTCTCTTTGATAAGATAAGTGCCGGAATATTGGTTACCCACTCTCAAGGCGGTGGCCCGGGCTGGTTGACTGCCATCAAAAATAATAAAGTCAAGGCAGTAGTCGCATACGAACCGTACAGCGGATTTGTATTTCCGGAGGGTGAACTTCCAGCTCCCATAAAATCGTCGGGGCTGTTTGGCGAACTCAAAGGGAGCACCATCCCCCTATCGGATTTCAAAAAGCTGACCCAGATTCCTATTGTCATCTACTATGGCGATAATATTGCCAAAGAACCGACCACTACATGGAACAAAGACCACTGGCGCTCGGGACTTGAAATGGCCAGACTATGGGCCGCAACAATCAATAAACATGGTGGAGATGCAACGGTCGTCCATCTCCCGGAAGCTGGAATCATGGGAAATACCCATTTTCCTTTTTCGGACCTCAACAATTTGCAAGTCGCGGATGAATTGTCCAAATGGTTAAAGCAGAAAGGCCTGGATAAGTAAAAATGGTAGTATTATCCGTAATCGGTCTACTAAAAAAGAAAGCTGTTTTGAGGAACTTTGTATAAATCAAAACGATACAAATGAAAACTAGATCTTTATATTGTCTGCTACTCTGCCTGCTGTTCGCTGTAACGTCCTGTTCGGGAGCAGAGGAAACTACATTGGGAGACAAAGATCCCCCGATAACAGGTACTGACTCCTTAAAGGATCAGAAAGTTTTGATCGTTTACCTGTCTCGAACAAAAAACACCCAAGCTGTAGCTGAGATCATCCATCGGCAGGTAGGCGGTGATCTGGTTGGTCTTGAACTCAAAAAGCCTTATCCTGCACAGTATCAAACCACGGTCGATCAGGTTGCCGAAGAAAATAGAACAGGTTATCTACCACCTCTGAAAACGAAAATAGACAGCATGGAAAAATACGACATCGTCTTTGTGGGTTTTCCAACCTGGGGGATGCAGCTCCCACAGCCAATGAAAAGTTTCCTAAAACAGTATAATCTGGCAGGAAAGACGGTCATCCCTTTTAATACAAATGCTGGATATGGCATTGGGAGCAGCTTCGACACCGTAAAACAACTTTGCTCCGAGAGCAAAATATTGGAAGGATTTACCACTAAAGCTGGTGTAGAACGGGACGGAATCTTCTTTGTGATAGCGGGTGAAAAAGAAAAACAAGTTACGGTACAAGTTGTCGAATGGCTTGCAAAACTTGGATTTACAAAATAATAAGAAGTGAGAAGCATAAAATTACAATTAATGAAACAGCTCAAGTATATCATCGTAGTCCTGTTTGTGGCTACGGGAATTATCGCCGAAGCACAAGACAAATCAAAAAATCCATTTGGGCTTGTATACGGTGATGCTATAAAAGAAAATCTAAAGGGAAAAGTGAATATACATCCTGTGAGCTATAAGCTAAACGGCATAGCTATCGCTGCCAATGTATATACACCAGCGAATTATGACCCTTCAAAAAAATATGCTGCTATCATAGTAGCACATCCCAACGGCGGGATCAAAGAACAGACTGCTGGTCTTTATGCACAGCTACTGGCAGAAGCGGGCTACATTACCATTGCTGCAGATGCCTCCTATCAGGGAGCCAGCGGTGGCGAACCCCGTCATACCGACAAACCCCAATTCAGAACGGAGGATATTCATGGCATGGCAGATTATATCGCTGGTTACGCTGGTGTAGATCCGGCTCGTGTCGGTGCACTTGGGATCTGTGGCGGCGGTGGATATACCCTCAAAGCAGCACAGTCTGATAAACGGTTAAAAGCTGTCGCTACACTGAGTATGTTCAATTCCGGTGAAGTGAGACGAAATGGCTTTCAAAATTCCCAGCTGAATACCATCGAGCAACGGTTGAAACAGGCATCAGATGCACGGGCCCAGGAAGCTGCAGGCGGTGAAATCAAGTATTCTGGTGTAGCCAGCATAACCGATGAAGAGATAGCCAAAACTTCTACCGATCTCTATCGGCAAGGGTTTGAATATTATTATCGGACACACGCCCATCCGAATTCAACATTTTTATATACCACCAGCAGCTTGATGGATCTGATGACATGGGATGCAACCGATGGTATCGAGCTGATCGACCAACCCTTGTTGATGATGGCTGGAAGCAAAGCGGATACCAAATATATGACCGATGAGGCTTTTCCAAAGGCAAAAAATGCAAAAAATAAAGAGCTCTTTTTGCTCGATGGAGCTACGCACATTGAAACTTACTGGAAAAAGGAATACGTGGCAAAAGCTGTAAATAAATTGGTTGAGTTTTATCACCAGAATCTTCAATAAAAAATTCAATATACTTTTATTATGAGAAAATTATTGCTCGGCCTATTTTTGGTCCTATCCGGAATTCAGGTCTCAGTTGCGCAATCGGCAACTGAGACGGAAATCATCAAACTTTCAAAAGATAAGTGGCAATGGATGGCCGACAAAAATGTCGGCCCATTGGACAGTCTTTTTCATGAAAAATCTATGTTCGTACATATGGGCGGCTCCTGGGGAAAACAAAGGGAACTGGACGTCATAAAAAGTGGCGGCATTTGGTATAAAAAGGCGGATATCCGTGAAGTGTCCGTCAATATCATAGACAACACGGCCATCCTACTCAATAGGATCGACCTGCTGGCTGTCGTTGGTGGCAACGAGGTCACCAATCCCTTTATGGTGACAGAAGTCTACGTCAAACAAAACGGCACTTGGAAACTTGGTTCGCTGTCTTTCACGAAGCTACTTACTCCCGGAAAGTAATAAGCACTGAGCAGGTGATCTTCATGAAAAAGACGATCACTGGACCTACTGTTCCTAAAAGGATAAAATAGAAAGGATTACTATAATAAAATGATCATGAAAAAACAACAATTTATTATTGCATTTATACTGATTTTATTTTGCCATTCCTACATGTTATATGCAAGCCAAACTCCTACAACAGATCCATTAAGTAAAAAAGAAAGTGGTCTTGTCACGATAGCGGCTACCACCGCCAAAGGTGACCTAACAAAACTAAAAGACGCACTCAACAAAGGACTTGATGCCGGATTGACAAGTAATCAGATCAAGGAAAGCATCATACACCTCTATGCCTATGCCGGTTTTCCCCGCAGTATACGCGGATTGCAGACTCTAATGTCCGTATTTGAGGAACGTAGGGCAAAAGGAATCAATGATCCTACAGGTGCTGATGCATCTCCTATTCACAATGACCAGCCAAAATATGAACGTGGCAAAGCTATTTTGGAACAACTTACTGGCGTACCGGAAAAAGATCCAAAGACAGGTTATGCCGCTTTTGCGCCAACTATTGAAATATTTTTAAAGGAACATCTATTTGCGGATATTTTTGAGCGAGATGTCCTTACCTACGCCGAGAGAGAACTGGTAACCATCTCGATACTGGCTAGCCTTGGTGGTGTGGAGCCGATGCTGAAATCGCATTTGACGATTTGTTTGAATGTTGGTTTATCGGAAGGACAATTACAGCAGTTTATAAGCATTATTGAATCTACAGTAGGCAAAAAACAAGCTGTAGAGGCACAAAAAATATTAGACGAGGTATTAGCGAGTAGGAAGTAATATACTTAAAAATTTAAAATCATGAATTTAAAAAATACAGCACTATTATTTTTAACTGGCATGTTGGCCGTCTCATGTAGCCAGCATATTAAACGGGAAAAGTTCGATGAAGAGAGGACGCACGATCCAATTTTTGCTAAAGGCGAAAGGATTACAAATGACAACTTCACAGGAACGGTGTGGTTAAATAATCTGGTAACTGCCGACACCATCAATCAGAATGCTGTCGGCAGTGTAACCTTTGAACCGGGAGCGAGAACCAAATGGCATTCCCATCCGGCGGGACAGATTATCTTGGCTCTGGATGGTGTTGGGTATTACCAGGAAGAAGGTAAAGAAAAAGTAATCGTCCGAAAAGGAGAAGTTGTAAAATGCCCAACAGACATTCCTCACTGGCATGGTGCGAGTGCTGACTCTGCTTTTGTGCAAGTCGCCATTACGGGTAGGGAAAAGGGAGAAACGGTATGGCTGAAACCTGTTACAGATGAAGAATATAACCGTGGACCTAAATAAGGCTGAGTATGGTAAAAGAAATGCTTTATAAGTCACTTCTGCAAATTCTAACGCATCAACAAGTGAAGAAAAAGTATATATAACTTTTATTAAATAGAATCAATAATAGTATAAACCCCCACAACCAAAGAAATTAACAAAAAAGCAAGTACGATAAAGCAGCCTATGGTCACAGATCGATCTTTCCAGCTCGATTGAGTGATTTCTGTTTCACTGACATTAATCATCGAAGGATCTTCAATATGTTTCAAAACAATTTCTGAATCTTTAAGCACCCATGGAGTCTCATCCAAAATAATCTTTTGAAATACCTGCTTTTGCTCCTGGTCCTCTAAATCTTTAGCGGCACATAATAGCTGATAAGCAAAAAGTTTCAGTCCTTCTTTATTGGCTTTAATGAAGTATACATCATCCCTTTCTCTGTAATCAGAATAAATAGCAAACTGTCCATTATCCAAAGATGCTTCTAAAGCTAGCTTACTTTTCAGAGATTCCAACAATTCATTGTTCATGGCAAGATTGGTTAAGTTTTTAACATGTTTCTATACTAGCTTATTTAGAAAAATTAACAAAGGATCATTGTCGAATCTGTATTTTTAATGTAATTCTGCGAAATTAAGACCTAATCTTCTATCGTAAAATCGATCGTTTTATTAAATTCTTCTTTTTCTGGTTCCGACAGCTGATCACGCATAGCACGGATCGTATAACCTCCTCTCAATACACCTTTATCCAAATACATCCAATCTGATATTTTTTGTTTATCGATCAGTACGGTGTCACCGAGAGCGACCTCTTTCGTTGAGACTGGACTATTATGAACGACCCCCGTAAATTGGTTATTTAGATAAATAAGATTACCAATCCAAATGTGCTCCAAACTTTGATCAGGTGTATGATATGCTAATTTGAGGGCAAAACTTTCATATCCTTCCTGCGGTTTTTGAAACGCTTGCACAAATAGATCAAGTGAGTTTTTTGCCTTTGCGATGGCTGCATTCATTGCTTCATCGTCAGAGCGGAATCCAATGACATCGTCATTTTCAATTTTATCTTTTACTGACGGTGACTGGCATGCCATCAATGCAGCACTGCTGATAACAACAAATAAAATAGGTCTAATAATTCTGAATCTCATCTTTAAATATTTTGCAAATGTAATCTTGCGGACATCATTAAATGAAGACAAGCTTGGTATTGAAGCGAGCCCTATTCCACAGCTTACATAAGGTAAATATATAAAAAAAGGTTATCTCAACGCACTAGAGGCTTTTTTAAAATGGTCATTTTTGTTAGAATTGATTGATCCGTAATTTCCGAAATAATATGATCAAAGCTTCCGAAATCTCCGAGTTAGTAAAAACTATAGGATGCCTTTAAAGTACGATCTTCAAAATAATGAGACTTTGCAGGGTCCGACTTTCGCTGTATTGAGATCAAAAAACCTTTTTCATCGTAACGCATTTCCAGCTCGCTTACTTTTCGCCCATTCCAAATATCTTCCATCAGTTTCAGGTTTCGGTTTTGGTCATAGGCATACTTTTCGGTTTTAGGATCAAGGGAAGACGGTGCATCGGTCAGTTGTAATAAAAGCCCTTCCTTGAATTGGTACAATTCCGATGGTGTTTTCTCGACGGCACAGCCATGATGTAAAAACAACACTACTGGGTGTCCTTTTAAATAGTAATACGTCTTTTTTTGATAACAAGTATCTGGATTGCCATTCTTTTTACTAAAATTGAAATATTCGGTACGTTCTTCTGCCTCGAATTTGTTTTCGGTATAATAACGATAGTGCAAGGAAGAAAAATCATTATTCGCCGTCATTTTCTTCCATAGGCTTTCGTCCGGAAAAGTGCCCTCTAAAATCATTTTATCCACTCCACGAACTTGCTCTCCCTGCCAGTCATTGTTTTGTGGCCTATTTGGCATTTGGGCATTCAATGTGAAGGTCCGGATGATATCAACTTTGTTATTCTTATGGTATTGATAGCTGCTGACTTTTACAATGCCATTGGAATAATCTATTCTTGCTTTTTTATCTGTGAGACCATTTAAATTATAAGAGTATCTGGTATAAAAAGCGGTATCTGGTTTTTCGTTATTATATCGTATGCTCGTCATACCTACGATCATGCCATCAGGGTTAAAATCATAAATATATTTCATCCCAATCTTCTCTTCAGCCTGAAGTAGAATACGCTTTACTTTATTGCTTTTCATAAAAGTAGGATTGAATGAAAAAACAGTTTTTGTAAAATAATCATCGTCCTCCAAGGGTGTAATATTATAAAATGGTAGTACCTGAGCCTTTCCTACAGCCACAATACCAATAAACAACATCAGGGTTAAAAGGTAGCAAAGGTTATGTTTCGTGTATATCATACTTTCAATTAAAGAAGAATTTTGGTTCCAGTGAATTAATATAATCAAATGGCCAAGTCTAATTTTCCATACATACTGTCGGATGAGCAGCTTACAACTTTGTTGAATTTCTCGTCATATCGATTATTAAAAGACAACAGTTGGGACAAAATAGCCGCTTAGGATACAACCCCAAGCGGCTTAATATTACGCAAAAAAAATCATATTCCGTGCTAGTTCCATCCAGGATTCTGTACCAGGTTTGGATTCTTGTCTATTTCAGCTTGCGGGACTGGAAACCAATAGTTTTTAGCAGTAAAAATGCGCTTTTGATAGACCGAACGTTTAAAAAAAGCCTTGGGATTAGCCTCATTATCGTCCTTTTCAGTTCCAGAAAAATTCATTCCATAAAAATTTCCATTCAGTGTGGTCTCTCCGATCTTCCAGCGTCGAATATCGCGGTAACGGATCCCCTCATTGTTCAGCTCCACACGACGTTCATTCCGGATGGCCTTGCGCATCGCCTCTTGTGAAGCTGGCACGGGCAGTGCATCTGGGCCGGCACCATATTGTGGTACTCCACCACGCACACGGATCAAATTGACATACTTCAAGATATCCGGATGATTGGGTTCCGTCTCGTTGAGGGCTTCGGCATAATTCAGGTAAGCCTCCCCCAAACGATAAAGTATACCCGGCCGATACGGATTTGTGTTATTGCGCGGGTCATGGTCCGGATGAACTTTCTTCCGGATGAGATAACCATTCTGTGGTGCATCATGAGTGGGCCCTCCATCCCAGTTGCCACTGTAAAACTGAGTGGTGCGATTTTCCCTTCTATACCAAGCTCCATTGTATAATACGGAAATATAGAAGCGCGGTTCGCGATGGGTATACATATTATAGGTTCCTTCTAATGTAACCTTGCCATTGCCCTGGGACTCGGCCCAACGCGTATTTCTGACTTCCGCAGTTTTTGAAAAACCTTTCTCCTGATAGCCGGACAATGGATCATCGATGGTTCTGCCATTCTCCATGAAGAAGGCATCGACCAATGATTGCGTAATCCCCAATCCCCCATTGCCACCAGTTCCCCTAGGCTGCGCATGGCGGTCATACTCCCCGAAATTACAGTCGGGCCGGGCAAAAAGAATCTCTTCGTTGCCGTCCTGTGGCCTGCGGAATAACATGTTCTGATAGGATAGAAATGGATCAACAGAACCATCACTGTTATATTCTATATACAATTTGTGCCCGGCTGCCTCAGCCTTTTCGATCAGGAGCTTGGACGCTGCCACTGCGGATTTCCATTTATCTGCTGTATAAGTAGCATTAAATATCGCTTCACCTTTTTTATTCGCAAAACCGGCATAGGCGGTATTTCCATTTACCAATGGACTTGCTGCAAATAAAAGAAGACGCGCCCTGACCGCCAGACACATAATGGACGTTACCCGACCATACTTTTGTGCCGCACTATACCTTGCTGGCAGAACTTCCGATAAATCCAATAGTTCTTTATCTGCCCATTGCACCACCTGATCAAAAGGCGCCTGTCCAATCATCAGTTCCTCGGCAGGCGCATTGGGATCTGTCAACCCCAAGTGGAATGGTATCGCACCGTAGGTTTCGAGCAGAAGTGTATAATAATAGGCAATCATAAAGCGGGCTTCGCCCTTCATTAGGTTGACCTCTTCTTCGGTCACCAATTGCGCGGGGTTGGGCTTAACATTGTCCAGGAAAATATAGGCCGAACGGATACGTTTGGGAAGTTCCACCCAATAATTGGGGTCCCAGGATGTACTCGGATTCCAGTTCCCGGTCTGCATACCAATAACTGACCAGCCAAACTGCTCCCAACCGGTAGATGGAGCCATATCATCAGAGAGTGGATCCCAGCCCAATGTCCGCGTATTTCCCCAATAGGGATCGGGAACGTTGCTGTATATACCCGCCAGCCAATCTTCCGTTCTGGTCTTATCTTTAAAAATCATTTCAAGGGTAAGCTGATCATCAGGGCTTTTGTCAAGATATTTCGAACAGGCCCCCACGGTGATACCCAAAGCCGCCAGTACTATTACCCGGGTAATCTTATGTTGTATTTTCATCTTCATCATTTGGTTAATGCTATTTAAAATTTAACTCCAGACCCATCGATACCGATTTCATTATTGGGTATCGCATGCCGTTATTTGAACCCAGTTCGGGATCCCAAAGCTTAAAATCACTGATTGTTAACAAATTATTTCCACGTAGGAATATCCTAAAATTTCGGATAGAAAGATGATCCAGCAATTGTGACGGTAAGCTATACCCTACCTCAACATTGCGCAAGCGAACAAAACTCATATCGCGCAACCACCAAGTAGACGCCAGATTGTTATTGGCACTTTGGTAATCCGACAGCCGTGGGTAAAAAACATCCTGGCTGGGGTTGTTCACGGTCCATCTGTCTGAAACATTGTCAAACATATTTCCCATGGCACCATTGGCACTTCCGGGAATAAAATTAGAACCACCGATAATACGGTAGGTCCGCGAAATTCCCTGGAAAAAGAAGCCGAAATCAATGGCCTTGTACCGCAGGTTGGAGCCAAAACCGAATACGATCTGCGGATCTTCGGTACCACCAATTGCTGTTCTGTCAAGTGCATCGACGACTCCATCATTATTCAGGTCACGGTAGCGGATATCGCCGGGACGAACCGGCCCGAAGGTATGCCGTGGGATATCGGGACGTAGTGTACCATTGGACACATCTGAAAAATCAGCATCGGTAAACAGTCCCTCATCAATAAAGCCAAACAGCTGTCCAATCGGCTTGCCGGTAGAGGAACGTGCGCTGCCCACCACTGCAATAGGCTCATCTTGCTCTAGGATTTTATTACGGGCATAGGTAAAGGTGCTACGTACGGAAAGGAAAAAATTTGGATTCAGCTGTTTGTTCAACTCAAGTGACACATCTACACCTTTATTGTTTACGCGCCCAAAATTTGCCCATGGTGCATTGGTAAAACCGCTGGAACCGGGAATGGAGCGGCGCTGCATAAAAATATCCTCCCGATTCTCATTAAATAAATCAAGCTGAAATTCTAATGCTCGCCATAAACCGAGTTCGATACCAATATTGGATTTGGTGACTGTCTCCCAAGTAAGGTTGCTATTCCCCTGATCGCCTTCCATACGGCCTGCACGCTTAAAGTCGTTGTTTAAGCCCCAGGTGTAACCGCCGGTCTCATTAATGGTCGTGATATAAGCGAACCGACGGCCATCAAGCTTATCGTTACCGACAAGTCCATACGAACCGCGAAGTTTGAGTTTGGAGAATGTACTTTTCAGCTGTTGCATAAATGGTTCTTCGGATATGTACCAACCCAAGGCAAAGGAAGGAAAGAAACCGTAGCGTTTGCCGGGTGCAAAGTTTTCGGAGCCATTATAGCCAAAGTTGAACTCAGCGATATACCTATTGTTATAGTTGTAGGAAAATCTACTAGCTATCCCTTGATTCCGATAAGGCAACAGATCCCCATTATCGTAGTTGCGCTGATTGTACAAGAACATGCCTTCTACATTGTGATTGCCAAAAGACTGGGTATAGTTGATGGCTCCTTCGAGGTACATGCTTTTATCGCCCCAGTCTGATTTTTTTTCATAACCTAAGAATTCTTGGCCATAGCTGTCAATCACAAGCTGTAGTTTTCCGTTTTCGTCCCTCCCGATGGCTGGATTATAATAATCCGGACTTTTACTTCTTACGACGGACGTGTTTGAATACCTATCAAACGAGAAAAGCCCCCTTGCTTTTAATCCCTTGAGCCAAAACGAAAGATCCTGCTCTACAGCAAATAAGGATTCGATTTTGCTTGCACTGATGCGTTCGTAGCCACTTTGCGTGGCCAAAGCCCAGGGATTTGTGCGCTGTGGCGTACGTGGTATCTCACCTGAAGAATAAATGGTGGGATGTACATATGGAGGAATCGTAAATGCTTCCTGAAATAGGTCATCCACACTTTGGGGCGCACGGGTCCGATCCTGCAGATAGCCGCCAATATTGAGCCGGAAGAGTGTGGTCGGACTGACATTAATATCCACATTGGAGCGTACATTATAACGGTTTAAACGGGAGGAAGAGTTCCATGCCTGTTTCTCATCACGTTCGATCAAACCACCCTCGCGATAATAGGAGGTAACCAAGGAGTAGCGCAGGATATCCGATCCTCCATTGACGCTCACATTACCTCTTGAATTGCCAGCGCGATCGCGGAGTACAGCATCGAGCCAGTTGACATCTGGATAAAGATCTGGATCAGTTTGGTTCCGGATATTTTCGATTCGCTCTTTAGAATATAATCCCTGTTCGCCCCGTTCCTCCCGGATGCTGTTCATGACTTCAAGGTAATCAGCAGCCCCAACAAATTTAGGGAGCTGCACGGGTGATGTGATGCCCTGCTCAAAACGGGCAGAAACATTGGGCTTTCCCACCTTTCCCCTTTTGGTGTTGATCAGGATTACACCATTTGCACCACGAACACCATAGACCGCACTTGCTGCGGCATCTTTTAGGATCGAAAATGACTCGATCTCTTCGGGATCCATATTGTCCAACGAACGTTCTACTCCATCGACAAGGATCAATGGACTGCGGCTTCCCCCGAAGGTGCTGATACCACGTATCCAAAAATTCGAATTATCATACCCCGGTTCACCAGAGCGCTGTACTGCGATGATGCCTGCCAATTGTCCAGCAAGATTATTGCTCATCGAACGGGAGGTCCCAACCTGCAATCGTTTGGGTTCAATAGTCGTGATTGCCCCTACCACAGAAGCTCGCCGCTGTGTACCAAAACCGACAACGACTACTTCATCCAGCGCGCTAACGCTGTCGGCAAGCACTACAGTATAGTCTCCGGTTGCCTTAAGCGCTACGCGTTGACTTACATAGCCGACCAAACTCACTGTAAAATAACTATCCTGGCGTTCCAATTTGAGTGTAAACTGACCATCCTCATCGGTAGAAGTGGTGTTTTTACCTTGGCCGCTGCTCACGGTCGCCCGGGCGAGGGCGACCTGGCGATGGTTGACCACACGGCCGACCGCCACGCGCTCCTCCTGTACTGTAGCCTGCCTAGCATAACGCTTTACAATGATCGTATTGTCGTTTACGGTATAAGAGGCTTTTAAAGTTGAAAAAATTCGATCCAGAACCACCTTTATCGGCTGATCTCTGAACGTCATCGAAATACGTTTGGAATCGTCAATATCGTTTGGCGAATAAATAAATTTTAAACCTGTTTTGGAATTTAGCTCTTTAAATACCTGCTTTACTGGCAGGTTGTTAAAATCTAGGGTAATGTTTTTTTGGATATCAAAGAATGGCCTGGCTGAACTAAATAACCAGACAAGACAGCCCAAAAAAAGGCATAAAAAGTTTCGCGCAAACTTAATTTGTTTGCGGGATGTCATAAGTAATTTATACATTTGAAAATTGATTAATAGTTGATCATTATCCAAAGCCTTTACGGCACGATTAGGAATGTAGCAGCATTCCTAATTTTTTTTACGGATTTGCTTGTGTTACATATATCTTTCCTTTCTTTTCTGAATAGTTTATATTATTGGTCATTTTAATGATATTTAGGACTTCCCGAATATCTTCGTATCTGCTGATCATACCCGTGATCGGAAGATTTGCGATCGCTGGTTCGATATCAATCTCAGCTCCATACCACTGTTCAAATTCAAGCACGACATCCGCAAAGTTTTCATTGTCGAAGTAAAATAAGCCTTTTCGCCAAGCATTGGCTTTTTCGATATCCTTGGACTGGATCAGTAAAATCTTCGGTTTATCTTTCTGTATGAAAGCCTGTTGACCAGGCTTAATCAGCACTTGGGTGCCGAAGTGATTGTGTGTAAGTCGGATACTGCCTTCGCTCAACAGGACATTTTCCTCCAAGCCGTTGGCGGTATTAACGTTGAATTTGGTACCTAGAACTTCAATGGTCTGTAAGGAAGAGTGAACCAAAAAGGGAACTTTCCGTCCCATAGCATACTGTTTATGTACATCAAAGAAAACCTCTCCCCTAACATGTACAGAGCGGTTACCCTTATTGAAGTTGGGATCAAGCTCTAGTGATGCCATATAGTTGAGCCACACCTGTGTACTGTCGTCCAACAAAACTGAAAAGACACGTCGTGAAGGATTCTCAATCCGTAGTTTACTGTTACCGACCGTTTGCGCGAGTGTGCCAAGTGCCAGTACTTTTTCTTCGTTTATTGTCGTGTAATGACTGCCTGGAGGCAATGTATCCAATAGATCAAAATGTTCTTGACTGCCGACGAATAAAGATGGGTTTTGGCGATTTACCTGTTGCGGGCCGTCAGCAATATTGTCATGGTTGATAAGCCGATAAGATATATATATGCCCAGCACGACAAATAGACTTGCGGCCGCGTACCAGGCCGTATGTAGACGGTATGTAGATACCCGACGTTTTTCAATGCGCTGCTGCACCCCTGCTTTGATTTCTACACCGATACGCGCTAGATCTTCAGTCGCAGATTTGCCCCTGTCCATGGCATCATACAGATGTTCGACAAGCTTTTGCTCCTTATGATTCGCACTCCCCGAAATATATCGATCGAGAAGATCTTTTAAAACTGCACGAACATGACGTTTCCTTTCAGACATATCAGATGGTTTATAATGGTCCCTTTCCTATATGTCGTTGTCACCCCTGGTAATTCCCAAAAAAAAATTAAAAAAACATGAAAAGAATTTTGTGTATCAGATCTTTTAACGTGTTTGTTGTATTGAGCAATTGATTTTGAACGGTTTTGGTAGATATTCCAAGCAATTTAGCGATCTCCTTGACCGTCTTATCTTCGTTGTACCGTAATTGGAATATGACTCTACGCTTGTGTGGCATACGTGCGATCCATCCGTTGAGCATGGTTTGGAGCTCAACTTGTATATATCGCTCATCTGCAGTTGATCCGTCACTCAACTTTTCGACCAGTGTTTCCAGTTCGTCAAAATACTTTTTCTCCTTTCTAAACTTGTCAATCACTTTAAAACGTACAGCTTGACAAAGATAATGGTCTATATCTTGAATCGTTTTGCGATCACGTTTCTCCCATAAGTCAATGTATATATCTTGAACAATTTCTTTTGCGACATTTTCATCTTGTAGCCTTCGAAAAGCGATTTCATACAACTTCTTCCAGCTACGATGATAAAGTTCGTCAAATGCGCCTTCATTTGATTCTTTCACCAAAAGAAAAAGATCCTCTAGACTCATACTACGCATAGCTAACGATTTATAATGTTGCGAAATTATAGCGGTTTAAAATTGATAGATGCAATATATAAATTCTGAGGGGAACTTCCTATACATGTTACACATTCGACAAACTGATAAAGCCATTAAATAGTTTTAGCTAGGTCGCCGAAATCTCCAAGTTGGTTTGCCTGTAAGTATCAAAAAAACAACAGCTTAAAACTGGATAGGTTTAAGGATACAATTTAACTCAGATTTTGGATTAAATTTCAAAAGCGAAAATAGAATAAATTTTAACTCTCTTTTAACTGAATATGATATTTGTGGATATTCTTTAGAAATATCTTTGACACCACAGCACGTAAATCGCAAGATTAATCATCAATCCTTGGTTGATAATACAATATGACTGATCCTCCGGCAAAAGTTTTTGTTTTTAACAGTCTGAGAATAATTCTGTTATTTATGTTTTCAAATAACGACAAGCCACTTCCGACAATAACTGGATATACACATAATTGAAATTCGTCAATCAGATTAATTTTCATTAATTGAATAATTAAACTTCGGCTTCCCACTAAAATATCTTCACCTGGTTGCCGTTTTAAATTCAGAATTTCTTCTTTCAATTCTCTCCTTGCAAACTTTGCACTTTCCCATTCGATATTTTTCAGTGTATTAGAAAATACAATCTTAGGAATTTTATCAATTGCCAAGGCGAAGTCATCCATTGATTTTTCACCTGAGGGATTGTTTATAAACGGTTTCCAATATTCCATAAGCTGATAGGTGATCCTCCCATATAAAATCACATCTGCTTGATTTAATAGATCAGTATAATGTTTATGTATCTCTTCATCGGGAATACCAGACGTATGATCACACAAGGCATCTAGTGTCATATTAAAGGCTGCAATTACTTTTCTCATATCCTTCTAATTTTAATTGATCATTAAATTTATAGATTTCTTATTTTAGTAGGCTTTACATATGACAAGATTGGACTTTAATTTAGCTATTCTTTCGTATCAAGATCGTTCGAGCTCATCGATACATTTATTTATACTCCATACCGAGCTGTTAAGATACTACTTATTGCATCTAAAAAATTAACTGTCGCAATTATAAAAGTCTATAACTCCCGCTTCTAATTTTGAAGCCCATTTTGATTACTTTAACAAATGAAATAATGTTTATGAGCAGTTGAATAAGCGATAACGGCATTTTGACACGCTCCTGAATAATATCTAGTAGCGTATTTTCGATATGCATCCAAGACGCATTTAAAATAAAAAATAAACAGCTACCGATGCGCTTATATAAAATAGATTTTTTTAATGATCTCCTTTTATAATTTTAAATTTGAATCACACTAAAAAGATCGATTCGGAATGCATCCAGGCAGACAGTACCAAGTGGGATCCCAATGCTGGCAATCCACCTCATGAGCGAGACAAATTAACGAACAAAAAACACACAATCCTTGATAATTACCACAACAGCCACACTGCCATCCAAAGGAAAGCATGTATAACCCACTTTTTAATTATGCCGAATTCGACATAATTAAAAGTCAATCAATACTTAGCAGTTATAAAATCAGTATTAAAGAATAGCCTCTACTTTAGCGCCAATTATTTTTAGCATCCTTTCAAATCCTACATCAGTTGGGTGTGTGCCATCCACCGTTCCTTCGGAATCATCACCTATCAAATGATCAGTTGGTAAGTAATATAAATCTTTATATCCTGCCTGCTGTAGTCTTTCAAATTGCTGCCTAAAACTCTTATTTTGCTCAACCAATCGGGCACTCCATTTAAGATTATAGTTACCTATCTGACGTGTGATACTTTCTATGAGTAATATGGGTATCTTCGGATGAGATTTACGAAGCCGCGCCACGAAATTGAAGGTTCTTTCTTTCACCTCCTCTGGGCTGCTATTTGGAACACAATCCATGATAATCAAATCTATGGGACCAATATCGCTCAGCATATCAGCTACCGCAGGCTCCATACGAGCGTTGCCACTAACGCCCATGTTGATCACATTGGCATTCAACCTACGCCCTAACTGAGCCGGATACGCTAAGCCTGGACGGCTAGCCGAAGCGCCATGGACAATACTAGATCCATAAACCACTACCGTTTTATTAAATAATTGCCTAGTGGCTAAAAATGATGCTTTCTCATCAATAATCACATCAAAATCCAATAATTCTTTATACAAAGGAAAGTAAAGAAGAAATTCTTTTTCGGTTTTGGCCATATCTTCGACCAATATAGCCTTACTTTCTGCATTCTTGAGATCGGGACGAGCCACCCCCGCAAAGCGCCAGCCGTCTGCTTCTCTTACATACACATCAAATCCCCGTGACATAATCGGTGTTGAATTATTGCCCAGTTCCGCATCGACAGTCTTCCATCTCAGGGATAATTTGCTGGTATTACTCTTAAAAGTAACAAACATTCCCGTAGCATGGGTATACAATTTCTTTACGGCAGCAGGAAGTTCTTTATACTTTAATGTGTCTACCCGGTGAAATTTCGGGGTATTTTCAAAAGGTCTTCCCTGAATCTCAAATTTAGAAGCAGGAATTACTTGTTGCGCATAAATAGAAAATGAACCACAAATGAGAATGAGTGAGAGAAGAGTACTGATCTTTTTTTTCATTGCACTTTAAATTAATATGAACAGAAATCATAACTGGTTTAATCATTGCCGTATCTATTCTCGAAACGACTATCTCCAAAATTAGGATAATAACTTCGATAAAGGTTTTGATAGCACAAGATAATAAAATCCGCCCCATAAGGAGCGAATTTTATTATTTAGCATATTGATACTTTAAAGTTTCTATTTTCGCATCCATGTCCACGTAAACCCATCCATTGCTCCAAAGACTTTTCCAGTATCAATCGAGTTCTGATTTGATCGTCTGTTAAATACTATCATAAATAAAAACGTAATACATGAATTTTATAAATTGTACTATGGAAAACTAAACATTTTGGCATTATCTGTTAAACCATTTGTTTTATTTTATGAAAGTATACTTCTTAATACCGTTTTTATTTTTCATCATAGCATGTCAAAGTAACGATCAAAAACAGCCAGCATTCACAACGCAAAAACAAGCATTTGACTATGCTACCGTTGAAGATGACTATGCTGAAATTTTGGGTGCTATAATTGTCTATGACTCCTCTTTTAATGAAGTAGCTAAAACTATAAAACCAATGGCCTATATTCACCAATGGTTCATCAAGGATTCACTATATAATGCTTACGAAAAAGACTTTATGCCCAACGGTCAACGGATTCATTTAGATACTGCTTAACCTAGCGGTCCTCGCTATTAGACATAATATATAAAATCAGCTATTTTTAGCCTTACTTTGGAACATTACGTTTTCGCTTTTTACCCCACTTACGATTATACCAAATAATACATCCTGTAACGGGTAATGAAGCGCCCACTAAAGATGCAAAAGAAGCCAAAACTTTTGTTGGCATTCCGCCAATAGTACCAACATGGATATCAAAATTGGCGCGATAAATTTTTTGACCTATTGACATTTTTGCAAAAGTAGACTCTCCCACTATTGCCAGATTGTTTTGATCCAATTCATACCAGGTTGTCAAATCATTATGCCCTGTCGTCGGGTTGAGATAAACGGTATATACATCTTTCGCTTCTTTGGGGTAATTAATTCGCACATTTTGATGCTGCATGAATGTTCTCCAAATTTCATCATCAGGATAGCGAAAAGATGGATTGGGCAATGTAGTGTCAGAAACACTCTTTTCCGGATGATGCAATCTGGCCTTACCGCCTGTAATCAACCAGTGATAACCATCGTCAAACCATCGAAAAGTGAATACAACTCCTGTAACTGTTAAAATAATAGTGATAATAATGGTATAAAAGCCCAATACGTTGTGAAGATCTATATTAACACGTTTCCAATTCGCTTTCCATTTAATTTTGAAACTTTTATCTTTCGTCGACTTGGTCCATTTAGTGGGATACCACCAAATAAAACCAGTAATTAAAGTGATAAGAAATAACAGGCAATTGGTCCCTACAAAATAGCTCCCAAAAGGCCTTGGCAGCCAAAAAAAACGATGCCCTGCACGAAGAAAATCATTAAATTTGGTTATTTTATCCTCATTTAACCGATGATAAAGCAGTTCACCGCTGTAAGGGTTCATATACAGATCATGGTAATCGCCATCTGTATCGGGACCATAACTCAGCACACAACTTTTATCCCTATCCCTGTAATCCACCGTATACAACCTGCCCAGACCTTTTGGCGCAATATCTTCCGCAAATTTCTCCGAGGCTCGTTTTAACTCAGATGGCTTTAGGAACCGATGATCCATCTTCTCAACTTTTTGTCCAGGTGTAAAGACAAGTACAATTTCATCCCTAAAAGTCCATATTGCAGCGGTAAAACAAACCACAAAAACTACGATTCCCGAAATAAGTCCCAGCCAAAGATGAAGCCAATTGCTGACTCTTCTGAATAGTGATTTCTTGGATTGTGCCATACATTTTATAAAATAGCCGCTATACTCCTTCTATCAGTTTAGTACAGCGACCATATGTTATTTATTTTGTTCTAAAAAGACCATTTACACCATCTACATCATTTACTTTGATTCCTCTCTCAAGCCTTCCAGTTGCACTATCATAGTTATAGATGTAAAAATTACCATCAATATCCTTAGTATTTACCGGGAAATAAACTTTTCCCTCATCCGCTAAGATATTCGGAGCTGTAGGTTGACTTTTGGCCAAAGGCAAATCCAATTTGGTCAGTGCTCCTGTAGCCATATCAAGCACATGAAATTCCTGTACGTTACCAAATCCGTAAGATCCCCAGGTCAGCGCCTTATCCATACGTATTCTGCGAATCAACAGTTTTCCATTTCCGGCATAACCACCTCCTAATACAGGGTCACCATTTAAATTTTCGGAGAGATTGAAGAAGTATGTTGGATCGACTACTGAAGTTCCCTTTTTGATGCGATAGATACCATGTGGCTTATCCCAGTTTTGTGCAACCATTTCAAAAGGAGAAGTAAGAATGTATAGGTCATCATTGTATCGAAACGTCTTCAATACGCCATTTCGATCATTGCCTGGGCTCGTCGACCGATTGTCTTCGCTATATACCGAATTGTTCATCGCTGGATAGTCAAATACTGCGAAATAGGCTGTACCTGTCGCATAATTCGTTTTGCCAGGTTTTACAGCGGCAGGATATTTTTCGTCACCATACCAATATCCAACATGCATTTTACCATCTTTAACTTCTGCAAATCCAACGATAGGTCCTGTTAATCCCACTTTTGAGGGAAGATCAAACTTACCTTCTTTGGTCACTGTCATACTTTCGACGTTTAGGATTTTATAAGCTCCTTGATAACCGTATACCAACAAACTTGTATTATCTATCCACTGATGGTTATAGCGGTAGCCTTCTGCTAAAACAAAAGGTATTACTTTTACAGTTTCCAATTTTTGATTGGTATATCTGTATTTACTCAAAGTATTTTCGGCAGATTTATAGGAATAATAATAACCATCTTTTGCAATAAAGGCGAGGAATCCGGGTTCCTGACTAGTTACATTTGCACCCTTTCCCAAAAAAGAAATTTCACCTGTGGAAAGCGTACTATTTTGAAAAAGATAATTTCCTTCTGGATCCATCACAAGCCCACCTACAGCAAATGTCTTTTCGGTTTCGGGTTCAGGATCAGGATTGTCTGTAGTGTTACTTTTTTTACAAGATTGGACTGAAGTGCCTATAAAAAGCGCAGCTAGCGCCAGTATAGTAAATTTGGTCATGTTCATATGTGATAATTAATTATGTTAAATGTGAATATTATTGGATAAAATAGCGTAGTTTGAGATTGAAAGAGCGTCCCGGTTTTTGCAGACGAAAATTATCATAAGCGAGTTCATTCCCGAGATTTCTGCATTCGGCAGAAATATTGTAACGACCATCTCTTAAAGAATAAGTAATACCAGCGTGATTAAGCAGCTGTGTTGGAATTATATTTAAAGATTGCGTACTGCCCCAAGCTTCCCAGGTGAGATAGAAACTATGGTAATATTGGCTTGACCAATCAAACTGCAACCTTGTACCTTTTCCCAACCAATCACTTTTGCCTACAGACAGATAAAGATTACCATATAGCCAGGGCTGATTAGGAATCATATTGCCATAGTTGGCTCTAGGCGTTTGTGTTCCATAGACATATTTTTGATTCTGCCTGGATTTTTGATAACTGGCGTTTAATGTAAATTCTAAAATCCGTGCATATTTGTATTGTAGCTCCGCCTCGCCTCCAAACACAATCACCTTACCTTCATTTAGAAATTGTGAGGTATTGTTACCAGCTGGTATGGTATAGATGAAATCCTTAGCATTGCGAAAAAATCCACCGATATCTACACTATAAAAATGCGCTCCCGCTTTGTGAATGTAATCTGTGCTTAAGTTTAAATTATGACTACTCTCAGGCTTAATATCTGGGTTAGCAATAATATTTACTCCGTCTCCAAGGACCTCAACAAGCTCAGGTAATCGATAGGCATGCTCATATGAAAACTTTACGCCTGTATTTTCATTAATACGGTAGCGGCTTGCCAAACCGTAACCAAAATTATCATAAGCCCGTTTTTGTGCCTGCCTCGGATTTTTCCCGCCTGTCACCTCTCCCAGCTCTACCTTGAAATGAAAAAGTTTTGCAAAAACAGTAGTATGAAGCGCATTTCCAAAGGCTTTATTCTGCCAAGATAGGCCCGACACTGATTTGGATTGCCCAGAAGGACTAAACACCTTTTGGCTCAGTTCTTCATCGGATTTCTGTCTAGCGTCATTGTAGTTTTGATTGAATGCAAGTTGGTTATTGTCATTTAAACGGTAGGTCAGATTCAAGCGGGTCAATAAAAATGAATTCTGGTAATTTGTATAGGATCTGTTAATAGAGGCTCCAAATTCACCGTAGTTATTTTGGTTGCTACGCACTGAACCATCCCACCAATAGGTTGTACTAGACGTATCCACGACAGTATATTTATCCACTGCATAACTTGCAAAAGCGGAAACATTTAATCCATTTAAAATCAAATTATCTTTTTTATACCGTAGGCTCGGCATAAAATAATCACCATGACGATTGACTTTCCCATAAACGATATTTTGGCTTTGACCTGTCTGAAACTCCTTATAATGGTTATTGTACAACATACCGAGAACAAATGCATCTGCCCATTTCCGATTCACATAGCCAACCTCTCCTTGTATCATTGCCGATTTATACTGATCGTGGAAACGCTTAACGCTCTTCTCTACAAAACGATCGGGACCATCGGGTACTAAAATTGCAGCGTCGTACTTTGGATTGCTATGCATCCAATAGTCATTGTCCGAATAATTATAAAATCCTGTCAGCTTAAGCAATAGTCCAGTTGTGTCATTGACAGATTGTGCATTCAGCGAAAGTCGATGTGTATTGAAGGATCCGATACTATAGCTTGCATCAAGATAACTCTTTGCCCCCTTATTGGTGACCATATTGATACCGCCACCCAGTGCGTCAGAACCTAATTCGATAGGCACTACTCCCTTGTACACTTCAAGTCTATCGGCCAGATTAACTGGAATATTATTAAAATTCATACCAATACCAAAGTTTTCCATGGGTATTCCATCGATAAAAAAACGTATTGCTTTACCAGAAAGGCCGTTCAGCGAAAAGTTAAAATCCGATCCCAGTCCACCGTACTCCCGAATCCGAACTCCCGTTGTGGTATTCAAAATTTGGTTTACATCACGTGCGGTATTATTGAATTTACTAAGTTCCAGCGCATTGACATTAAAACCTGTTTCTTTGACAACCTGACTAGCGGTCTTGGCGGCAACATCGACCTGTGCCAATAGTTGCCGATCGGGCTGTAATTCCAGGTTAATAAGCATTGGCGAGGATTCCTTCAAGAAGAGGGGGTGATTAATAGTTCTATATCCTATACTACTGATACGGAGCACATATTCCTGGTCTACCAATGCAGAGAGACTATATCGACCGTGGTGATCTGTAGTGGTCTGCATTGTCCCAAGCGAAACGGATACACCTGTAAGTGGTCCCTCAGCTGAAATAATCCTCCCGTACACCCGTTGTTTCTTTTCGTTTAACAAACCGATAAAAACCTGATTACCGTTTTGTTTTAACTTGAGCTTCTTACCCGAAAATAAATCTGTAAGAAGATGATCTAACTTTTCATTTCTATACTTTTTTGAGGTCTTACGATCCGCATTCAAAAGCAAAGGACTGTATACAAAGGTGCATTGCACATGTTTTTCAATCTGTTGAAGTGCCTGGGATATTTTAATATCATCGAAATCAATGGTAACTTTCTTCTCTAAAAGCGAAGTTTGCTGGCCTGATGTATAGGTTGGTAAGCAAAGAGTACACAGTAGTGCGCAGGAAATTATGCGCAGCAAAAAAGCATAGGGTTGCTGCGCTGAAAATATTTTCATATTTTGCGAAAATTATGGATAAATACTGTTCGGATTTTTTCATAGTCCGGTATGTAGTTTTGGTCGACAGCATACCGGTTTTTTTATAATTACATTTACTTCTTCATCTATTTTCTGATTGTAATTGTTTTATTTTTAATCGTATAATTTATTCCCGTACTAAACGCCAAACTATTCATGATATCCTCTAGGTTGGCATTTTTGAATGTCCCAGTCACCGTTAACGAACGTAATTGCTGAGAGTCAATATTAACTTGAACAGCATAACGTCTTTCTAAACGCTTGGCGACATTGGCCAAGGGTTCATTCTTTATCACAAAGGAGTCTTCTGTCCAGTCCATGGCGTCCTCTGGAAGTACTTGATTACTTCGTACCGCCTTGTGAAAGTCCATTATTCCTTGCATGCCTTTTGTCAGCACCACCTGATCTTTTTGATCATATCGTCCAAAACGTACTTTCCCTCTTTCTACTGTCATCACGATTTGCGCGTCATCAGCATAGGCCTTTAAATTAAACCGCGTTCCAAGTACCTGAGTGAAAGAGGAGTCGGTATTGACAATAAATGGTCTACGCTCGTCATGTGCAATATCAAAGAATCCCTCTCCCCGCAATTTCACCAACCGTTGTTGACCATCAAATTTTTCAGGATATTCAAGTTCACTCTTCCCATTTAGTATAATACTAGAACCATCAGATAATGTTACGGTCAAACGTTGTCCTGCTTCCGTATGTACCTTTTTTAAGACTGCATTGTTTTGGACTGGAACCGACGTTACATACCGATAGGTGACCCAGCCTACACCAATAATGATGACCAGACTTGCCGCAATAGCTGCAATAGAAGATAAAAATCTATAATTAACTCTTTTAATGGGTGTATCGACAAGTTGTGCATGCTGTTTCATGTTAATCGAAAGCTTATTCCAAGCGGACTGCAGTTGCTCCCCTTCTCCTGGTGCAGGCTCAACTATCTGGTCATTCTCTTTTAACCAAGTTTCGATGCGTTTCTTTTCCTCCAAAGAGGAATGACCGCTTGCATACCTTTTTATTTCTTCTTCCGTAATGTTCATTATGAATACATACGAGCAAACCTATATTAATTTAATAAGTCTAAATAAGTTACTCTATAATAACAGTTCCTTAACTCAGCTAAAAGTACAGGTGCTTTTTCAAAAAAAAACACAACAACCTGTATATCAGTTAAAAAATTATTCAGAACTTATATCATTCAAATTAGCACGAAGGAAAGAAAGTGCATTGCCGATATGCTGCTTAACAGCACTGAGCGATATACCCAGCTGAAAAGCGATTTGTGAATTATCCAATCCCTGTTGATCACGCATGATGTAAACTCGTCGGCATTGGGGCGGCAGCTTATTGATAAGCGTTTGTATCCGATCGGAGAGATCATTATAGTAAATTTCGTGTTGTGTACTATAATCAGCCTCGTTATAGCTCAGTAGAGAACTCTGGAGGTGCTGCTTTTGGTTAGCGGCATCTCTAAAGTTTTTAATAATTTGGAGTTTGGTCGCATGGGTAAGAAAATGCTCAGGCTTGTCAAGAATCAATGTATCACGTCGCTCCCAAATGGAAAGAAATACATTATGAACAATATTTCCGGCAATATCCTGATCATTTACTTGACTGTAGGCGATACGGTACATTTTGGGAGCATACGCATGATACAGTTCTTCAAAACTGGACTCATCCAGCGTAAGAATTGATATGTTTGTTTTGCTCGCCATCGTTTCTCTATTTTCAGTCTTCAAAGATAAAGCTATTTAGAATGAATTCAAATAATTGAAAAAATATGTATAATGATATTCGTAAACCACTTATAAATAGCACTTATTATTCTTGTAAAAACGTTGGCAACAATTCTAAAAAATTACAACATCCAATCTTATGGAGCAAATGATGGAACTTACGTTTATAGTATCCTTAAAGAATGGAAAAAAGATGGATATTAAAGTTTACAATTCAGTATATAATCTCGGACAGTAAGCTATAATGGTGGTCTGCTCAATGGCAATGTCGACAGGACGCTACTGGATAATGCAAACCTAAAGGAAATGGCGACCATCCACTGTACCCCAGCCAGCCTGGGTAATGATCTATTCCCAATAACAAAAAAGCTTTCCCGCGGGGCAAAAACAGGAAAGAGCAAGGTTTATAGATGCAGGTAAGTGTGTTCGGATATTGTACTATTGGGGTCCAGTCTTGTGGTCATAATAGGATACATACCCTTTTTCGGAGATTTTCTCTCAATCCAGTATCGACGACATACAGGAAGAAAGCCAACAGCTTTTATTTTGATTAAAGTGTTTGGGATAACGAAAGGACACCTTTATGGGGTGCCCTTCTAGCGTTAATTAATTTAATTTCTTTTTTCTGCGACCCCACCAGATCAAAAAACCTGTAATAGGGAGAGATGTCGCCACTATCCCTGCTAAAAAGGTAAACAGCTTACCAAATTGTCCCCACCATTGCCCCATGTGGAGTTGCCAAACATAATTCTCCACTTGCTCGTGAACGTTATCTGGTTCAGCCACTGTGATGCGGGCTCCTGTATGCTTATCGAAAACGGCTATATCCATATTTTCAGTACTCTTCAGACCTGATGTTCCGCCAGAAAACACATAGGCGCCAGACTTTTCAAGTCTGTAAATCCAAATACCGATATTTTTTTTGGCAGCGTATTCGTTACCGAAAAGTTGATCAACAAAAGGCACCATATCAAGTTCCGTCTTCCCTTTGATTGCTTTGGGGAGGTTCTCCGCCACATGAGTTGTTGATCCGCCGGCAAGTTTTATAGTCAGTTCCCCCAGCGGATGAAAAAACAGTAGCAATCCTGTGGTACTCAATATGACACACAAAATCAACGAATAAAATCCATATACATTGTGAAGATCATAATTCAGCCTTTTGAATTTTGCCTTCCACTTGATCGTAAAACTGGCCTGTTTGGTGGTCTTATTCCATCGATTGGGCCACCAGAGTACCAGTCCCGTGATGGAGCTGATCAAAAAGATTATCGTTGAAATGGCAACGATCCATCCCCCGGCCTTACCTGCCAGCAAGCTGGCATGCAGATGTGCTGTGATATAGAAGAAATAGATGGTCGTATCGACCTTAAGTACCTCCGCAGTATAGGGATCGATATAGAGATGTGCCAATTTTTTGCTCTTTCCATCAAATACCCTTGCGCGTATAGAGCGCTTTGGATCCTTAAAAAAGACAAGTTCGGAAATAGCCAGATCAGGACTTCCTTTTTTGATGGATGTCAACAGCTCTTCACTCGTTGCCTTTTGCGCTTTTACTTCCTTGACAAAACGCGCATCACCGGCACAGATATCCATGATCTCGTCGCCATAGACAATGATCGTGCCCGTAAGACAGACAAAAACCAGAATCACACCGGAGACAATGCTCGGCCAAAGGTGTATCCAGGAAATAAAGCGCATGAAAAGTGTCTTTCCTTTTCGCTTGGGAACCTGGTCCACCGCCGCAGGTCTGGGTTTCAATTTTGGGGTATACGTTGCCATCTCTCTTTTCTTTAAATCTGCAGTTTAGAATTTGAATGATAAACTAGCCAGCACTTCTGTCGGCTTCTGTGGTTTTCCATAGAAATCCCAGTAATGGATATTACCCAGATTATTGAGTTTTAATCCGATTCTATATTTGGGCTGATCATAAAATGCCGTCGCACCGAATACCGTATAGGCAGGTGTTGCAAATACTTCATCCAGATCCAGGTAAACCTTATCAACATGATTTAACCCAGCACCGATCCCAAATCCTTTGATCCGCCCATCAAGAAATTTGTACGATGTCCATACGTTAGCGACATTTTTAGGCGTCCATATCATCCGTTTTCCCTGTGTAGCAGCTGTATTTTTGATGTATTTATTATCATTGTAACCATAGCCAAGGATCACGTTCCAGCCGCGCAATGGGTTGGCAATAAAATCAAATTCGAATCCGCGGCTTCTTGATTTTCCGTTCTGTACACTGAGGCCATCGACAACCGTCCAGAGAATGTTGGACACTTCAATGTTATAATAACTGACCGTGGTATTGACTTTTCCGCCAAACAATTCGGCCTTTACCCCCACTTCAAATTGATTGGCCTGCTCTGGTTTCCAGTTCATCATTTCAGGCTCACCAATTAGATCTTCATTGGCATAACCACGGGAAGAAGCCAGGTTGGTGAAACTGTTCATGTAGTTTGCAAATACAGACAGTTGACCTTTGATCGGCTGGTATACCAATCCGATTTTTGGCGATACATTGGTCTGCTTATAACCCTCAGTCGTTACCGCGGTACTCTTGGCCGGATTAACATTGGGGGTATAGCTATAGGAATCACCATTGATATAGTGGTTCAGGCGCAGGCTTAGCATCACAAACAAGCGATCCGATAGATTGGTTACATTGGAAAGATAGGCACTCAGATTTTTATAGCTGGAGCGACTATAGGAATCACCGGGACTATTTGCTGCCCGGGATTTTTGGATATCAGCCCGTGAGATCGGCTTCCAGGCCGCATCGGTGATACCGATGGTATCATAGGTAATAAATGCCGGAGACATGCTCTGATCGGTACTCTTGTAATACGAGTAATCTAATCCAGCAACTAATGTATTCTTTACTTTACCAAGATAGTAATCCCCTGTAAAATTTTGCTGCAAGGAATTGTAAGTCAGATTATAGCGATCAAAAATACGGTAACGGCGTTGAATCTGGTTATCATTGAGATAAGTTGGCACAAAGAAAATAGACTCTTTGTCCCCACTCTGATTGAATTGGTAAGAAGTACGCGACACCCAGTTTTCGGAAATGCGGTACTCCAGCTCTGTCCCGACGTTCATGTTCGCCCGTGATGTTGTGATATCATCACTCAACATCGCGCGATCATACGGGAGCGGAACTTTATCCATCGTTCCATACGACAGCTTGTTGGTATTTCTTACGTAAGCCAATAATGTTTTTTCGGGAACATAGATATCCGCGTCAAAACGGACCGTAGTACGTTCATTGGGTTTAAAAAGGAGGCTACCTGCAAATCCCATGGCTTTTTGCTTTCCTGCATCCTGAAAACCATCCTGCGTACTTCCCATCACATTAAAACGTGCCAGGGCAGTCCTGTCTTTATTGAGTGGCGTGTTGATATCCGCTGTAATACGGTTCATTCCCCAGCTTCCCGTTGTGTAGCCCACCTCGCCCCGGAAAGATTCAAAAGGTTTCTTGGTCACATTGTTGACCACCCCACCATAGGAAGTCACCTGTGATCCGAATAAAGTTGCTGAAGGACCTTTTATCACTTCCACACGTTCAATATTGAATATCTCGGATGCTGTACGCGGATTGCTCGGCAAACCGTTCCTCATGGTTACATAGGCATTAAATCCACGCATGAAAATCTGATTTCCACTATCGTTGACCCCATTGCTCACCACAGCTCCGGCAACTTGGCTCATGGCTGTATTGTAGTCTGTAGCACCCAATTCCTGGATCAGTTCTTTCGGAATGACAGAATACACCTGCGCATTCTGTAGATTGGCCAATGGCATACGCGAGATATCCTCCGTTTCCTTTCGGGCAAACTTGTTCTTCTGAATATCCTCAACGACGACTTCCCGCAGTTCGTTATATTTTGATTCGATGATAATTGGGGCAATAGATTGACTGGCTCCCGCTTCGATACGAAGCGGTTTGGTAATGGCAGCATATCCAGCATAGGTAATGACTAACGTGTAGTTTCCGGCTGGTGCTTCCAATTTAAAGTTTCCCTGCTCATCCACGCGAGTACCAAAACGTGTGTCGCGCAATACAACGGATGCATAGGCTAAGGGTTTATTGTCGGTGGTGAAGACCTGACCGCTAATTTTTCCCATCTGTTGTGCCAACGCGGCCAATGGAAAAATAAGGCTGAATAAAATCACTATTCCCAGCGATTGAAAAGTGATGTAATTGTTTTTCATAATATAACTGTATGTAGATTAATGATGAATGATGCTGAAACACTGCGTTCCAAAATCGGCTGTTCCTACCTATTTTAAACGAGTTACAGTAGTTATTTTTAATCAGTCTAAATAACTTTGCAAAAATAAAATGTATTTTTGTTGAAATACCAACGAGAAAACGAGTATTATATCAACGAATTTTGACCATGATAGACGAGAATCTATGCTTCGCATCGACCTTTGAGCAACGGCTGATTACGCTCCAGGAAGATTTCATGAGCATCATTATGGATGACATCAGTTATGCAGATATCAAGGAACAGATCTGGAAGGATAGCGATTATATTTTGATTTATCGGGAGTTAAACCTGAAAAAGCCGTTTGTATACCCCACTACGCACA
This sequence comes from Sphingobacterium sp., assembly GCA_031277685.1. Classification (GTDB taxonomy): domain Bacteria; phylum Bacteroidota; class Bacteroidia; order Sphingobacteriales; family Sphingobacteriaceae; genus Sphingobacterium. The sequence continues at coordinate 35,096 of JAITLV010000329.1, forward strand.
AAAACGGTCTCTTAAAGATTCAGTTTGAGCTTGAAGGTTATTCTTCTTATATCCCCGCCACGGAGTCGGATAGTAATCTTCCAATTGAAATCGGAGCTGGGCAGTTCAATCTTTTTTACATGCCTTATGTACGTGGTGATCTTCATTATACAGTCGACCGGCGCTGTATCGACCTGATGCTACCCTTGGATTTTCTTTCCGCATTGGAGCTGGTATGCCCTTTGATTAGGGAGCGATTTGAAAAGACAGTTGCCCAAGATAAAGGCTTTAAGTTATTTGAACAGGCACAGCCGATTCCTTTTAAGGTAAAGGAATGCCTCAAAGAAATTATAGACAACACGATGCCAGCCAATCTTTCACGCTCCTATTTTCAGATCAAAGTAAGGGAAATTATCTTGCTCGTGCTGCTCTACTATTACGAAATGACTTCCGATCAGCATAGGCAGCCACCGGAAGTCAGAGGAGCAGAGAAAGCCTCCTTCATTAAACAATGGATCCTCAAACATCTGCATGAGCCGATCGATATTGAACTGCTCTGTAAGCACTTCAATTCAAATCCAACCACACTGGGGCGTATATTTAGGCAACATTTCAACAGTTCTGTCAAAAAGTTTGTCTGCCAGCATCGTATGGAATGGGCCTTTCACGCTTTAAAAAGTGGAGAATACAGCATTAAAGAGGTGGCTGGATATTGTCGATATGAATATCCACATCATTTTACCCATGCGTTCAAGAAGCATTTTGGTAAGACGCCACGTGAGATAAAATTAGCATCTCATAAAAAGACAAAATGCTCTACTATGGTCTGAAAAGATTCACTTTCGCAATCCTAAAAGGAAAATTATCGAGGAGCAATTCTTCGGATGCTGAGCGTTTCCCTGCCAAACAATTAAAAAGTTGGCACATAGCTGAAGAATGCCTGGAGATCATCTTTCAGCCACGCACCAAGCTTCGATTATTTCAATGTTCTTCTTTCTATCTAATTGACTTTTTTAGAAAACACTTTGGGGTAACTCCTACAGTATACAGGAAAGACAAATTGAAAAGGTAAAGATATAATGCTCATAGAAATCACGGTCTTTAACCATTGTGATCTAAAATTATAGCTATTAAAAACCTTTTTTATGTGGGGGCACTGTTTTCTCTATTAAAAAATGCTACTTGCGGAAATTAGAAATATTCGTTCCCGAATTTTGTTTAAAAAATCGGCTGAAATGTGCCGGACTGACAAACCCTAACATATAGGCAATTTCTTTCGCTGATTTATCTGTATAATTTAGGTAACGCTTCGCTTCCAAAACAATCCTATTCTGTATGACTTTAGAGGGAGAAGGAAACTTTAGCAATGAAAAGAGATTGGTTAGGGTTTTAGGGGATTTATTAAGCTCACCTGCATAAAAACGAACTTCATGTTCGGTTAAAATTACATTCCAATAGCAGATTGAACCTCCTTACAATATCCAGTTTGTCATCCGTCAGTACATCGCTATTTGGGCTTTGATCCTTGGCTAATCGGGTCACACCGATGATAATGCGTTTCAGCAATGTACACAACATCTCATATTGCATGCGGTCTTTAACTTTCATATCATTTCGGCAAAACTGTTCCGTCAGTTTTATCGTGATAACGTCCTCAGCAGAAAGCTTGACAAACATTGGATTAACAATCCCATAAAAAAGAAAACCAACACAGCCCACTTCGGCATCATGATCGACGATACAATAAAATTCCCTATTGAACTGCCAGCCCATTAGTTGACTTGGGTCTGTGAAACAAAAATGTTGGTTGGCCATCAGAGGCAACACCGTATTTTGGGGAAAAGTATAGGTCACCCCGTCAATGATAGTCTCTTGATCTCTACCAAAATTAAATACAATTGAATTAATTGTGCGACCTTCCAATATCCCCTCATGGCTAAGCATGTGTTGATCATTCCCCAAAAGGAAAGTACCCTGCGTTTTATCATTGATGAATGTTAATTTCATAAAGCAGTATCTTATGATGATTGTAACCTAAAAACAATACGCCAATGCATATATAATGGGCGCTCCTCTCCATAATACTAGGGACAACCGCCCACTTATGAGCGCACTAATTCAGCGTTACTTTAACAATCTGTGGCAATGTAGTAAAAACATTCGGATTCGGCACTTCCATAATCGCCTTACTTTCAGTCAATGACATACCTGGCAGATCTATCCGTATGTTAGCACCTGGATATTGATCCTTTTTGGTACCATTATCATATAAGGTAACCATATCCGATACATCCCCTTTTTTAGAGGCATCTATTCCATCGCCTTTTGTAGCAAAGAACCAATCATTGCTCAGGCCATACATCGTAGCAATAGCAATTTTATCTCCCTTGACTATATTAAGTTGCTGTGACACCATTCCTCCTACAGTAGCCCCGATCTTAGGTAAAAGTACTGTAGTTGCAGACTGCTTCAATACATAAACGCTTTTTACTCCTGGAGCGGATTTAAGTGAATTTGCCAGAACCTCAGCATTCCCCATTTGGGCCAATTCACTTAGTCCTTTTCCTCGGTCTTTTTCATCTACTTTAAAAAAAGGATGATCGCTACCCGAATAAACCACCACCAGTACTGGAGAAAGAGGTGTAAAGATACCTGTCATTCCTTTCAGATAACTACTTAATGCAGTATTATCCCCTGCTTCGGCCAAGTTGGTTAATCCATTTGCAGACAGCTGCCCTTTGCTATATACGGGCATTTTACTAAGAATATCACCTCCAGGGGCATAGGACACAGTCCATACACCAGGACTGAAAGGCGTCTCGTTAGCTGTTCCCTTGCTCTTATTCTCAATTGTCAGTGTAAACTTTGAATCTCCACTGTAAGCCAAATTTGCTTTCATAAGTTGTGAAGCTGGTAAATACTTATTTCCCTGAGCATCTGTACCATTCACTTCCATGACATTCTTGGTTGTGCTCTCCGCTATACCAGGATGCATAACGCTCATACCTGGAGCCTGATTTATACGTGTTCCATTGTCCCACAATTTTATCTGTGAGGAAACATCTCCAGTCATGGGACTACCATCTGTTTTATACAATTGGATTCCAGGATTTTCCGGCGCAAAAAACAAGTCATTGCTCCATCCATACATCGTTGCAAAGGCCAGCGTTTGTCCAGGACCGGCATAAAATTCGATTTTGACAGACTCCCCTGGAAAAATGACAGGGGGGTACCGGTTCCCATAAATGTGCCTGATTGTACCAATGGCTTTGCATCCAACACATTTTCAATCATAATGGTTTTTGTCTGCATAGGAATAGGAGGCTTTTCATCATCATTTTTGCAGCCCCCCATACCTATAGCAGTCCCTATAAATAACAAAGAAGGTATTAATCTAGGTGTGATTTCTCTGATCGCTTTCATAACTATTATGTTTTATGTTTGTCCTATCAAAGTTAGCTGCCGTATTGTGACCGGGAAATATCAGCATTTCCCGATCTGTTATCTATATTTCCCGAAACACTCCATTTGCAATTCTCGGTTTTACTTCTATCCATATCGTCAGTGGGCTATAGCAACCTGTCAAAAATAGTCTGCGATTCAAGCAGATCTCTGTCCTTTTACTTAGCCATAGCAATCAGTGTATTTAACCATGGTGATAAAAAATCATCGCCACGATTATAAACTGAAAGACCATTTTGAAATCATATAAACAAAGCCTGTGGATACGTGCCAATAGATGGTTATGCGAAATTTTCTCTATTTTAGCCGTACACAAGCCGATATAAAACAATTTCAAAAAATGACTTTAGAGACTTTTTTCTCATCTGAATTGATCCTTGAAAACGACACAGTTCTATTGCGTCCTTTAACCATGAGCGATATTGACGGTATAGAGACAATAAGCTATAGTAAAGAATTGGGTGAGTTTGGCGCGAGAGTCAAGAATAAAAATGATTTAATGGACTATTATCCTACCGCTGGACACCTAAGTGTTTCAACCTTAGTATCGCTCGAGCAGTCTTTTGTAGATATGCTGCAGAAAAGAGAAGATCCGCGTCTATTCTCCTTTGGAGATCCCATT
>JAITLV010000119.1 GCA_031277685.1 Sphingobacterium sp.
TTTAATATGGAAGTAAACGGCCAAAAATTGGCGACACAGGAGATTCAGTTTGAAGCAAACATCGCTATCGCACCGCGGAATGTACGTTTTGCGGACGGAAGTCTCTATGGTGGAACCAATACCGCAGGCGGTACTGTTCCTCAGGTCTACAACTTGACTGGTACTGCGGCAAATCCAGTGGTTCGCGTAGTCATCAGCCGGGCGGGTGAGGTGTCCATGTATGGCAGCAAAAGCAACAGCGGAGAATTATATCCCTTGGTGCTGACACAGGGCTCTTTCAACACTGTGCCATGGAACTCCATATCCAATACAGTGAAAATTACGCAGGTAGTACAGGGAGCGACAAAAATGGTTGGCGCAGGAAGCGGTAGAAAAAAGATTGCCTGTCCGTAGTACATGCTAATAAATTAGTCAGGAATAACAATAAAAATTTGATCAGATCATGAAAAATAAAGCACGAAAAATTTATATAAGTCCGCGCATTGAAACAGTGGAAGTAGAACTGGAGCAGGGCATCGCCGCAGGTTCGGCGGCAACAACGACCAACGATCCCCAGGAATCCTGGGATAAAGTCGATGATGATAATCGACTGATCAACTGGTAAAGGTTGGTATATTCCCTCTTCTTAGAAGACCAGTAATGAGCCACAGTTCTGAAGACTGGCCCGGTATTTTTCCGGACCAGTCTTTTTTTTATTTTTTTACTGCGATAGTTTGTATTGATTGGGAGCTGTCAATGCGGCTTTCTTTAGCTTCAGTATTTTCTTCAATGCTTTAATAATACTGGACGGTGGAACGTCATATTTATCCACGGCTTCTTCCAATAATAAGTAACCTTGCATAATTCCCGAAACAGCTAATTGAAGCCTTTCTTTGAATGCGGGTTTTGTTGAATTAGAATTTCCCATTTGATGATTTCTTTTTCGTAATTCTTACATGAGGAATCGGATCTCCATATTTACCTTGGGTATGGAGATCCGGCTCAGGGTACTAGCTCAACCGGTCTGCGGCAGATAGCATTTGATTCTAAATATCAATTATTCACTATTTGTCGTACGCAACGGATATTTCGACCTTCGGATTTGTTGAGATTTGGATAGGTAACACTTCCCCAGGAGAATAGCCAGGCAAATCGTGTAAAGGACGATTTAACCGCATAAGCCGTGGTTGTATTTGTGTTATCTGATGTCCAGTAATGACACTCACCGGCAGCAATGGCTCCCAATGCGATACCCGCCGGACTACCCGAAACCGAACCACCGGTTGTACGGTAGCCACCAAAGGATAAAACCAGATTGTTGTCATCGTAAGCAGAATTTGCTGGATTATCACTATCGCGCTGCCAGATATAAGCATACTGTGCCCCCCAAAATAAACCCAATACTTCTTGTTTGTCATCAGGCTGTCCAATGGATTCCCATTCTGCTTTGGTCGACATTCGCCAGGTTCCCGCCGGATATACCGATACACAAGGATCAACATTCGATGTGGCGCTGTTTGGAGTTGATGATTTCCAGTTCCAAAACTCGGTATCCTTGGTTGCGGATGTCGAACCTCCAGGATTGGATTTTAATCTATAACTGTCCACATGTGAACTGTTATAAATGAGGTTTGACCGTGCCCACAAAACACCTTTTACTTTGACTGGAGATTCGATCAGGCGTATATTCAGTGCGTATGTGGAGCCTATGGTAGGGGTGTAGGCTCCTGGATAAGGATATAAAGGTGGGGCGAAAGTACGGATCCGTGTATCGTCCAGATTGATTTTTAACGTATTAAATTTGATCTTAAAGTTATTAGCATTGATCGCATCTGTATTTAAGGTGTAAAAATTCGCGACTTTAACCGTACCTGTCGGATTACCGCTCTCTTCGACCATATCCGGACCCAAAACGGCTTTGTTGACATCAACTATCTGCGTAAATTGTCCGGTTAGTACATTAAAATCCCCCATTTTGAGTACTGTTGTATTGGTACTGTTCTTAACAAGGGTGATACTGGTGTTATTTTCAATGGTCCCAAACAAGCCTCTGACATTTAATTTGACCTGCATTCTGGCTGTCATCCGTTTGAAGATAATATCCAGATAATTGGGCCCATCAACGGCGTTAAACGAACCTGAAGCATATAAAACGTCCTTATTTTCCAGTCCTGACCGGGCAATAACGCCATTGCTGCCCATGTTTGGAACGGTACCGTTCTTTTCATTGAGCGAAAACGCGTACCATGTATAGTTTTTGTAAGCAACAAGTTGGATCTGCGGATTCACACCCGAGGTCGCTACCTGATTGAAAATTTGCGTATTGGTGTTATCGTATATTAAAAGACGAAATTTAACACCTGTATCCATTAGGGAAGCGGTAGCGGCTCTCGATCCGCTTGCTGCCTTAGCTGTCTGAACAGTATCTGTAGATTGAATATTGTTGGTAATGGTCGCTGTTTGTAGCGTTGATCCTTCTTCAAAATCGACCAGCGCATCTACATCACCCAAGGAAATAATGGGCTGATTCAGCACGGCGGTCTTTTCTCTGCTGGATGATTTTATAGATCCCTGTGTTGAAGTGCCTGCAACAATTATTTCCTCAATCCCCTTCACACCGACATTAAGTACAGCACCTTTATCTGAGAGCACCTGTTCGTCTTTTGATGAACATGATGTGATGCACATGACGATGCCCCATGCCATAAATAAACAAATGAATTTCGTGGTTATATTCTTTAGTAACATATGCTTTGTTTTTTTTATTCTCATTCTTATCTTTTCAAGATCACACTCAAAAATTACCGTTGGCTATAGATCAAAATCTTTATTTTGATATCCCTTGTCGGTCCAGTCTTCCACTTTGGGCTGATTGGGTGTGGTGGAGTTTCCAGGGTAAACTGTGCCCGTCGATGTGGCCGCGATACCATGCTCCATATCGAGAATTAGTATCGTGACATTGGGAGCCTGATACGGAAAGCGTTTTCGTGTTCTTTTCATATTAAAAAAATTAGATGACTTCATTCGTTAATTAAAATATTTGCATGCATTGGCCAAACGCTTCGCTTCGCTTCAAAGAGTTCAGCTTACCTCTTAAAGGTGTATGTGCCGAAATGTATTGTTTAAAAAATTGTTTAGTAAACCCGCAACTTGGTTTTTGATATAGAGCAAAATTGAGCAAAACAAACAAACTCGGCACTATATTAACGGATAGACCTGACTTTCCTTTTTCAAAAAAAAATGCGAGAATCGAATGAAAAAGAACGGGAAATTGTGCTTAAGGAAGGAATATACTCGTTTTTAGAACAATGGTAAATAATTATTGGGATTCCATATTTTCTTAAATTAGAAATAAAATTTCAGGTATTGGATAGCGATCATATCCTGAGTAAATGGCCAATTACTTAACTGTGTAGTATGTTTACTACATTAAATTTAATTTTTATAATTCAAATATTTTATAAGTTTAAACATGTAAGAAAATAATTTCGATCTCGTTTGGGGTTGGCCCAATCGCTGACTTATTAACGGCACACTTACCTTCCAATATCAATGTGTTTATATTTCCGGACTGTACTTAACCTAGATAGGCCGGCGGATCTGAAATGGAGAAAATCAACAAAAGCAAGTAGATGGATAAATATGGCGGGTTTGCTAGGACTTTGACCTAACAGGCCTGGCTCCCGATCGGTTGATTATTGGTGTTTGTAGCTGTTTGGCTAAATGTTGTAAATAAACGGCTACAAGTTGGATTATACAAACCTAAACGGCATTCATCATGATTACTTTTTATGGAAATTTAATGTAGTAAATCTCATAACTGTTATCATATATCACGTTACTGAGGTAATAAAAGCCATCTTAATAGCCAACAAATAGATATGGAAAGCAATTATTATAATCTATTTATTCTGATCAATGCAGCTCTCTTGATTGTTAATTTTGTATTGTTGCTTATTGCCGCTAAACAATATCAATATCAAAAATGTCAAGTAGGTGAATTAGTTGAACCGGCACATTGTCCGGATAATGATGCCGGAGACAAAGTGGGAAATAGTGAATCTCCGTTTGGCCACATCATGGAAGAACCAAAACGCGCAGATGTGTTAATCAGTAAAATTACGGAAGAGCGCCTTTTACAGGAGTTTGGTCAGGCGCAAGCCTCCTTATTTTTCCTTAAACCAAGTATTAGCCTGCATGATGTTGCCGCGCTGCTTGGGACTAACCAGCGCTATGCTTCTTATATTATCAATAAATATGTCGGGCTGGATTTTAATAGTTACGTGCAACATGCCCGGGTTAAATACTTGCTTGAGTGTATCGAACATGATCCGAATTTGTTGAAGGTGAAGTTCTCTGTCCTGGCGGAGAAAGCTGGATTTTCAAGTATCAGCAAATTTTCCTCGGTGTTTAAGGCCGTCAAAGGGATTTCCCCTTCTGAATACTTTCAGCGTTTGCGTAGCAGATAGCGGTTCCACGGCAACTCATTTTATGATAATGGATTTTAGATCATCTTCTTTTTTTTTATTTGTTGTACCTCCTTATTGTTCTTTGCAGATCTTACTCATCTAGCGCTGAAAGATGACGTGTAGTTGAAGTTCAATGCATACGAAACAAGTCTGATTCCTTGCCATATTGAGGTGTGAAAGTCATACCTCAATATCGTCTATTTTTTCTTTAATGGAATAATATAACCTACTATGCTCTTTTCTGAAATTCTTTGACAAAAACTGTGATGCAGGCTAAAATAAGAATTCTGATAATTTTTTAACTTATGAATTTATTTGATTAATATCAATAATATACTGATCTGTAGTGGATAATCTACATGATTTGGTAATTTGATTTAACCAGTAGGAGATGTTTGTTTTTATTATCTGAAATTTATTGTCTAATTCCGGAAAAATTCTAATTTCCGCCTACTGCTTCAATCGTTATAAAATCGCTATTTTTTTTCATCAGGGACAATATTATTAGCTCATATTAAGCCAGAGTGGTTTTTTTTTTGAAAATGGAAAGTGGGATTGGGTCGTGGATGTATTGAGTGGACAGTTTGTTTTATCCAAATTTGTTTGGAATAAGACAGCGAATTAGCGAGTTTACTAAATACTATATTTTGACCGAAATGATTTTGAAAAAGACAATTTTAATGATGTTGGCTGTTGCGGGAGCAAAGGTTTCTCTGGCGCAGCAAATGGATGTAAAGCGGGATACCGCAGTTACCGTATCAAGTGATAGCTACCAGGTAAAGACTAACCGATTTTGGGACAACTGGTTTATTAATGTAGGCGCTGGGGCACAGGTCTACTTTGGTGACCATAATAAACAGATGAAATTATCTGAACGTCTGGCCCCCAATTTTGAATTCAATCTGGGAAAATGGTTTAGCCCTGGGATCGGTGTCCGTGCCGGAGTGAATGGCTTTAAAATAAAGGGCGTCACGCAAAACGGAAGCCACTCTACCGGTGAAAAGTATACGGGTAAACCTTGGGATGGTTATTGGCTGTACAACCAGGAATTCAATTATTTTCATATTCATAGTGATGTATTATTCAACCTATCAAATATTTTCAGTGGTTATAGGGCTGATCGCTTCTATTCAATCAGTCCTTATGCCGGATTGGGATGGATGGTAACGAACGACGCGCCTTCACAAAAAGAAGTCAGTGCGAATATTGGTGTTTTCAATAGCTTTCGTTTGAGCGACGCCTTGGACCTGACCCTTGATATTCGTGGCGCCATGGTTAATGACCGATTCGATGGCGAGACTGGTAACCGTAGTCAGGATGGCAGTTTGAGTGGGCTTCTGGGTTTAACCTATAAATTCAAAAGACGGGGCTGGGAAAAACCGAGTACAATGGTTATCACCTACAGTGATGAGGTCTTAAATAGTCTCCGCGATAAAGTAAACAGGCTGTCGGAAGACAATGAGGCTCTCAAAGCTCAGCTTGCGGCGGCAGGAGATAAAACGATTACAAATATCAAGGTCGAAGAAAAAATCCTGGCTGCTCCCATATTGATTACCTTCCCAATTAATAAAAGTGTTGTCAGCAACGAAGCTCGGGTAAACCTTGGATTCTTTGCCAAGGTAATTAAGACGGGAAATAAAAATGTGGTATACAAAGTGACCGGATATGCTGACAAAGGAACGGGGACTAAGGAAATTAATGATCGCCTGAGTCGTGACCGTGCCAAGGCAATTTATAATGTTTTGGTGGAAGAGTTTCGTGTCAGTCCGGCGCAATTGGAGTTAACCTACGAAGGCGGGGTTGATAATATGTATTATGATGATCCCCGTTTAAGCCGTGCTGTGATCACGATAGCGAAATAAAGAGGATCATTTCTTCACACGAGTAAGAGAAGTCGTTTGTTATGAAGCCGTTTGAGAAATACCTGTGGAATATTCTTGCATTGATCTTTCTTTCATGCCAGGGTAAAGTGAACTATGAAACCTCACGAAATGAGTTGGCTGACGTTACACTATCCAATTATGAGTTTATTGACATCGCAGGAGCGAGACATCTCCTGAATGACGTCAAAGCGAAATATAAACTGCTCATTTTTTATGATCCGGAAGGAAAGCAAAGTCAGCAGCAGATCGCTGAAATGCAAAAAAATACCCGATTGGCGAATTTAATGGAAAAGGAAGGTTTGCGTGTGATCGCTATTTGCCCTGTTGGAGATCTAAATCATTGGAATACCTATAAAAACACAATCCCGGCACAGTGGATCAATGCGTTCGATATCAAAGGTGAGGCTGCGATAAGGGAATTTATTTCCATAGAAACATTTCCAACCATGTTGCTGATAAGTGAAAACAATGAATTGCTGAAGAGAGGGATAGATTTTCAAAGCCTTTTATTGGTGCTGGATAAATAGTATAGTGGATACATCTGTGAACAATCATACCCATTAATTGAATAGATTAAGATGAACAGTTTGGATATTATGAAATGGTGTACGGTCATGGTACCTTTTCTCTGTGCTATGCTTTTGAGCTGGGGGATGATGCCTTATATTTTGTTGATTTCTTATAAAAAGAGGCTGTTTGACCCTATTGATTCCCGAAAATTGCATAAACATATTATCCCTCGTCTGGGCGGTGTGGCCTTCGCACCTATCCAATGCTGCGTATTGGTAATCGCGTTGGTCTGCATTTATAAACTGAATACTGGTGAAGTGGATCTGCAAGTTGCCTCATGGATTATCCTACCGAGTATGGCTTTGTTGGTATGTGGTCTGGTCATTTTATTTATGGTAGGTATAGGTGATGATCTGATCGGTGTGAGCTACAAATGGAAATTTTTCGCGCAGATTATGGTGGGATGCCTGTTGCCCTTAAGTGGCGTATGGATAAATGATCTTTACGGACTGGGTTTTATCATAGGTCTCCCAGCATGGGTCGGTATGCCATTGACCGTCTTTATGGTGGTGTTGATCATTAATGCGATTAATCTTATCGATGGATTGGATGGATTATGCTCGGGTGTGGTTACCATTGGGTTATTGGTCTTAGGTAGTCTTTTTGTCTCCTATGGTGCATGGCTACATGCAATTTTTGCTTTTATCACCGTCGGCGTGTTAATTCCATTTTTTTACTTCAACGTATTTGGTACATCGCGTAGAAGGAGAAGAATATTTATGGGAGATACTGGTAGCATGACCCTTGGTTTTTCGATCGCGTTTTTGGTTGTCAGTTTTGCCATGAATAACCATTTTATAAAGCCGTTTGCAGATGGAGCTATTGTAGTGGCTTTCTCTACACTGATTGTTCCGATCATGGATGTCGCCCGTGTCATGTTTGTTCGCTGGAAGACAGGGAGGCCGGTTTTCAAACCCGACCGGAACCATTTGCATCATAAATTGTTGCGTGCCGGATTGAGTCGGCATAGCGCGCTGATCTTTATTCTGATCCTGACGCTTGTCTTTTGTCTATTTAATATGCTGACAGTGCGCTACATCAGTAATAACCTTGTCGTTCTTATGGACCTCTTATTTTGGATTGCTTTCCATTGGGGGTTTAATAGGCTCGAAAAAAGACAGGTCATCACCAAACTACAATTATTTATCAACCTATAAAAAGTTAAATCAAAATGAAAATAGCCGTTATCGGTGGATCGGGTTTTGTTGGGACAAAACTCATCGATCTGCTTATCCAAGAACCGGATAATGAAATACGTAATATTGATAAAGTAACCAGTGTGAAACACCCTGCTATCACACATATTGGAAATGTATTGGATTGCAGTGTTTTGGTGGCGGGACTTGCGGGAATTGAACTCGTTATCCTATTAGCCGCCGAGCACCGGGATGACGTAACTCCGGTATCAAAATATTATGATGTCAATGTCAATGGGATGAAAAATACCCTTAACGCAATGGAAGCGAATGGGATAAAAAGGATCATTTTTACGAGTTCAGTAGCCGTGTATGGTTTGGACAA
>JAITLV010000312.1 GCA_031277685.1 Sphingobacterium sp.
TACCGTTATCACCGCATGGTGCCGGTGCTGATTGAGACCGTTCTGGATAAAAGTAACTCGGCGGATATACGTGTAACAGCGCTGGAAGCGCTGAGCTGGTTCCCACTTTCGTATCAGCGTCGCGCCATATACGATGCCTGTGAACAAATAATAAAATCAGATGCTCCAGAAACGGTAAAATACCAAAGTCTGAAAACAAAGAACATCATGGAAGGTTATTCGAAAAAATAGGGCATAGGCCTATCGTTTACCTATCGGATTATTTGTTGTCATTTTGAACATTGGATTATTTTTCCATAGTTCTGTTTCAAACCGTACAAAGCCGCCTGGGACTACCCAGGCGGCTTTTTTATAAAAGATTCTTTTACACGTTATTTTGAGTAGCTATCGCTGCGTACTGTGTCTCTTTTATTCCACGAAAGTGGCGATTTCCATGTTTTTGATCAGGTTGATTCGCATTTCGCTTGATGAGATTTCGGATTCGCGTTTATTGCCCCTATATAGCGCATACTGTACCTTGTTTTCATTGGTAAACTTAACTTGCTCGACAGTTTTGATCAACGCTGGGACATTGGCACCAAACCATTGTTTGTCGGCTTCCGATTGCCAGGTGACGTAATACAGTACCGCTCCGGCAGGGTAGTTGCCGGCTCCCTTTGTATGGGCATGGTCGTACGCGATGGTATTGCCATAGAGCGTGGACAGGGTACCATCTTTGGATTGAATGCGGCTCGTAATGCCGTGGAGCAATAGCGGATTTTCGGGTAGATCGGCCAGTTCGTGGATGGCGGCGCTCTCATTGAGCCCCAATGCGGTATCCGTGGCCGGGTTCTGTTGCGCGCAGCCCACCAGTAATGTCAGTAGCAGGACTGCTACGATATAGCTTGTATTTTTCATGACTTAGTGATTTCTAACAGTTAATTTTTTTAGATCCAAGGGTCTGGTAAAGACCAGGTCATTTGCTTTGACAGGTTGGTGACAGGCAATGCATTCTGCTGTAAATAGGGCTGTGCCCCCATAGGGTTTCAGATCGTTACCGCGCCAGCGTGCCCAACCCCAGCCTGATGTCGCTGCATACTGCTTCGCATTCTTGATCATAAACTCGACCTGCACAAAATCGCCCGTTGATAGGCTTCCATCTGCATTTGCGACTTGCTTCCACGCGGCCTTGGCGAGGATGGTGCCATCGGGCCAGGGGTTTGTCCTGTGTGCCTGGATAGCCTTAATAGCGATGTCATTGCCGTAGATCATGCGTAGCGTGCCATTGTCGAAACGGTCGGTTATACTGATGATAGTCCAATTGCGGTAGTCGGGGATATAGCGAATGTCATTTGGTGCGGGCAGTACAGTTCGACTGGACTGGCTCATTTTCTGTTGGACGAAATCGGTAAACTGCTGTTTGATTTTGTCCGTTTTGATCGTATCTATCCCAATGGCTGCCTTACGGCTGCGCACAAAATCCTTTAGGGTATGGATCTCTTTTTCGGACAGTGCCGCCTGTGGATGTGCCAGCAAATAGGAGGGCAATGGCATCTGGCCCCATAGGATTTTATTGAGTGAATAATAGAGCTTGGTATTTTGTATAGCTGGCGGGAGCTGGCCCCAGTTTGAAAAATCCAACGCCTTTCGGCCGCGTGTGATATGGTCATTGACGAGATAATTGACCGGTGTCAGTTGATCATACCAGCGTAGGTTCGTCTGGCTTGAATGGCAATCGAAGCAGGAGCTTCGGAGGATTGCATTTGCCTCCTGCGGGATGCCAGGCAGGTCGCTGCTGGGGGTATTGCTCGGCTGTTTGGGTCTGATGAGTTGCATAAGTGCAATAATGACCGCGATAGACAATAATACGAATCTGATTTTTTTCATTGTTCCATTAAGATTTATCTACACAAACATAGCGTTGGTGAATCGATATGACGATAGACATGTTGATGAGAGGGGAAAAATAGCCCCTAAAAGGGAATAATCTAGCTTGAATGAATGCCCTAAAAGCACTATTTTAGTCCTATTGATTTTTTAAGGTGAACAAAACGAAATTATATATCCTCACCTTTACGGTGATTACGCTGCTATGCTCGCTGGCAACCATGGCCACTCTGCATTATTTCTATCCGCAGGCCAAAGAAACCTTGAACGAACAGAAAATTCAGTCGGGACAACGTGAGATCCGTGAAATGGGTATGTTATTGGAACAGCAGCTGCAGGCTGGTATACCGATGCAGAAAGTGATCGGCAATTTGCAGCAGAGCATATTAAATACCGATGTGCAAAGTGAATTTGTGTGCATGTATAATCGGGCGGGAATAGAATTATGTCATCCCGACCCGGCATTTGTCGGTAAGAGAATTGATGCGGGGAATTCTACTTTTTCGAATACTGCAAATGAGCAGCATTTTCAGCAGGTACTGGAATCAGGGCAACAAAGCTCGGGTATACGTGCATTTCCCGAGAAGATGAATCGTAGTTCCGAAATTGTGAGCGTATATCCCGTCAAGGGAACGGACTGGATGCTGGCTAGCCATACCAATATCGACGTGATGCAAAAACAGCTGCAAAATCTTTATAGCCAGTTTTTGACAGGTGCAATCGTCTTGATCGTGCTCATTACCGCAGGCTGCTACATCTTGATCCGATTGCTTTACCGTAAATATGAGCTTGCCATCGATTTGAAGATAGGAGGACTAAATGCTGAGGTTAACAGCCTTACCATACTGAATAAACAGCTGGAGTTAAGACAGAAGCCTGATGTACCTACAGTTTCCCTAGAGGAAAAAAACAGAAAACGACTGATAACCTACGTGAAAGACGAGATTATAAGGATTGATACAGCGGACATTGCCTATATTGTTTTGAACGAAAGCATCGTTACGGTGCTTACCTTTGAAGGGAAGGAGTATACCGTCAACAGTAGTCTGGACGATTTGATAAAAGAGCTGGACAACCGGATCTTTTACAGGGCCAACCGGCAGTATGTTATCAATGTCAATGCCATTGAAAGTATATGGATATACGGTCGCAATCAGCTTCGTATTCAAACAAAACCGCAAAGTACAACGCCTATCCTGATCAGCAAAAACAAAGTGGCGGAATTTAAGAAATGGCTCGACCAATGATTAACTAAATTTTGACGTTATGCTGCCAAATTGTGACTTTACGCTAGCGCAGGCATTTTTTGTTGTGATTAACAAGGAAAAATGAGACCTGTTTATTTTGAAATCCTACTAAATTCGAAGGGAATCTGGAGACTGTCGCCAGCGACATTGGCCTTCAACTTTTCACCTTCACGCCAGTAAGTGATTTTTTTAGGAAAGGGCAGCGAATCATTATTACACTCGAACAGGCCGTCTTTTAGCATGGTTATCTCAAATGCGATAAAATCTTTCTCATCGGGAGTTTTAACCAATAAATTCCAGTCGCTATCGGATTTTAATAATTGCATTTTTTCCTGATGGATGGTATCCAGGTTTTGTAGGGTAAAAGCAAAACCTGCATATTCAGTGTCTTTGATTTTCTGCCAATATTCAAAAGTCCGTTTATCTTTGGCTTCATTGGTACGTTGCCATTTTCCCAATAACCAGTCGAAGTTTTCGGATGGCTCATTTTGAATTCCTAGGCATTGCACAAAAACGAGCAGCATGAATACTGAAATCCAAACGTTGATTAATTTTGCCATCTTATATTTCGTTTTAAAGGTTTATCAACTGATGATTGTAGCTTGTGAAACAGGTATGCAACGTCAACAAAGGGCTCTGCGTGCCTATATGTGATTAAATTTAATGAAAAAAATCGGAGTTGGAAAGTATTGTCTTGGTAGTCACTTTGTTAATTTAGCTTAATGTTTGTTAAATCGAATCTTCCTGTAAGCAAACATTTATAAATAATTCGTTATTTAGGTATAAAAGGAAACAGGATGATGTCCGATTTTAAAAAAAATATGCACCTGGCAAATCGCGCCGGATTTGGGATGAGCCTAAAGCAGATTCCGGCTTTTGAACAGCAGTCTACCGCAGTACTCTGGAAGCAATATGCCCAGGAACAGAAATTTCATCCGATCAGTTTCAATACGGAGCAGACCGATCTCGACTATACTGCGCTTTCCAAGTTGAATGCCGCAGACAAAAAGCAGGTGCAGCAGCTCAACCGAAAGCGTAATATTGAAATCAACCTTAATTTCTTGAATGAAATGGTGCATAGCGAAGATCAGCTCCGGGAGAAGATGGCTTTTTTTTGGCATGGTCATTTTGCAAGCCGGGTTATCAACTCCAATTTTAGCGCTCATATCCTCAACGAAATCAGGAAAAATGCACTCGGAAATTTCCGGGATCTGCTGTTTGCCGTTTCCAAAGCTCCGGCTATGCTCAATTTCCTCAACAATCAACAGAATAAAAAAGGCCATCCCAATGAAAACTTTGCCCGGGAAGTGATGGAGCTCTTCACGATGGGACGTGGCAACTATACGGAATCGGATGTCAGGGAAGCTGCGCGCGCATTTACGGGCTGGTCGTATGACAAGGATGCCCAGTTCCTGGAACGTAAAAAGTTTCATGACTCCGGCAGGAAAACATTTTTGGGGAGAACCGGAAATTTCGACGGCAATGCTATCTTGGATATTATCTTGGAGCAACCCGCTACGGCCCGATTTATCACCGATAAACTCTACCGTTTTCTGGTCAACGAACAAGTGGATCAGAAAATCGTCGACACGCTGAGTAAGGATTTCTTCGATTCAGGATATGATATCAGGCGGTTGCTAGACCGAGTATTTACGGCAGCCTGGTTTTACGACTCTAAAAATGTAGGCAACAAAATAAAGTCACCGGTGGAACTCATGGCCGGTATCATGCGCATGCTGCCCATGGAGATAGCGAATCCCGAAAACCTGATTGTTTATCAAAAGCTGCTGGGGCAGATGCTCCTGTATCCGCCGAATGTGGCGGGATGGCCATCTGGAAAAGCCTGGATCGACAGCTCTACCTTGTTGCTCCGGATGCAGATACCACAGATATGGACCGGCCTGCGGCCGCTGGACCTTGATGCACAGAATGACGACGACCTCGATATGGGGCTGAAGCAGTCGCGGGCGCTGGCTAAAGCCTACAAAAATCCCAAAATATCCATTGACTGGGATGGGGTCGAGGCTGCATTTGCAGATCGGGATCCCTTTGAGCTCTTGCTGCTGCAGCAACCTTCCTTTGGTAAAACACTACGCGATAGCTACGCTGGGGGAAGCCGCCGTAGGACTATTATTGAAGTAATGAGTATCCCCGAATATCAACTCTGTTAATCGTAAATAGGAAGCCATGATCATCAAAAGACGCCAATTTCTCAAAGCAGGTTCACTCGCAACAGCATCTCTACTGCTGCCCAATTTCTTAAAAGCCATGTCCTTGCCCGAACCGCTGGAAAGGGGACATAAGGTGTTGGTCATCTTGCAGCTTAGTGGCGGCAATGATGGGCTGAATACTATTGTTCCGATGCGCAATGATATCTATTTTCGGGAAAGGCAGACGATTGCGGTCGATAATGCACTAACGCTCACAGATGAAGCAGGTATTCATCCGGCTTTACCTTTTTTCAAGACACTTTATGATCGTGGCGAACTGGCTGTACTCAACAATGTCGGTTATCCCGAGCCCAATAAATCGCATTTCCGCAGCATGGATATATGGCATAGTGCGAGTCGAAGCGACGAATACCTGGAGAGCGGCTGGATAGGCCGCTACCTCGATCAGGCCTGTTACGACTGCGGTCATCCGACACAAGCTCTGGAAGTGAATGATATGCTGAGCCTTGCCCTCAAGGGAAAACAGAAAAAAGCGTTCGCGTTTAAAGACCCCAAGAAGCTTTATCAGACCAGTCGTGAAGAGTACTTTAATACACTCTATCAGGAACATAAGCATCAGCATGAAGAGGAGACAGTCGCCTATCTGTATCAGACACTGGGCGATACGATCAACAATGCCGACTATATTTTTGAACAGAGTAAAGCCAGGAAGACCGCAGCAGCATACCCCGATTCGGTGCTTGGAAAGGATCTGAAGACGGTATCGTCGTTGATTAAATCGGATATCAATACACAGGTATACTATCTGCAGATCGGCAGTTTTGATACGCATATCAATCAGCGGCAGCGGCAGGAGAGTCTATTCCACACCATCAACGATGCCATGGAGGCGTTTGTGGACGACCTCAAGAAAAATGGCCTTTTTCAGCATGTCATGCTGATGACCTTTTCGGAGTTTGGCCGCAGGGTGGCCCAGAATGCTAGCAATGGCACTGACCATGGTACGGCCAACCAACTTTTCTTTCTATCCGGAGGCCTAAAAAAACAGGGGCTGCTCAATGCCTTGCCCGACCTGACTCAGCTCAATGAAGGGGATCTCCAGTACACGGAAGATTTTCGAAAAGTATATGCAACGCTGCTGAAAAACTGGCTTGATGCGGATTCCACCAAAATACTGGGCTGGAAAAATGGGATTTATGATTTTATCTAGCAAACTGCGGCGTCTTTCTTGTTTATTTTTCTTGTCACAGATTCCATATACGGAATAATACAAGACTATATTGTTTGATTTTCATCCGAACAATTCTACCGCTCAGTTGTTTAAATTAGAGAAAATGTAATTTAATGTGCTTTAAATTGGAATAAAAGCAACATAATACTCTTTTTGTTTCTAAACCTTACATTTTTAATAAAATAAATACTGCTATGAACAATTTAGAATTGAACGATGTTCAGCAGCATTGGAATAATTTCATTTCCTCTGCCATTGCTTGGGCGCCCCGTATTATTACTGCTGTAATTTCCGCTTTACTTATTTATCTGATCGGATCCTGGATTATCCGCTTAATCAAACGGATGATCGACAAGGCATT